>NZ_JADEWI010000109.1 GCF_015207705.1 Nostoc sp. LEGE 06077 | reverse complement strand
TTTTTAGGTAAAGATTCTCCAGCAATAGTTAATATTAGAAACTTTGTAAATTGTGGCTATTTTAACTTCTCTAACCTAAAAGAAAATAACCCTTCATTATACCAGAAAATATTTATGCAAGAGTTCTTCTGTTTTCAGACCCCCGCTCAATCGAAGACTTGTCAGTTAAGTGCAAATTGTGATCGCTTTACTTAATTCCAGCGAAGAAACTTAGTGCAAATGTACAAGTACCCTATCTCCTCTGATTTCCCTAGTACAGATCAGCGTAAATAAACAGACCATCTGGAATTGCTAAAAGGCTTGTGTTATCTTTTGCCTTGTTGCACTAGTCTCTCAATTCCATTCCCCTTGAAAGACAAACGCAGACCAATAATAAGGTGCATTCCATTGAGGATCTCGCCACATCTCTAGTTGGGCTTGTCGAAGTGCAGATGAGGGTTTTATGCCTTTTTGCAGCATTGCCGAGTAAAGCTTGGACATCAGCAATGCCGTACCATCATCAGCTACGTTCCACAAACTAGACACAACACTTTTACTACCGGCATACATCAAACCGCCTGTGAGTCCGACTAAACCTTCGCCTTTAACAGTTTTTCCTAGTCCAGTACGACAACCGCTTAATATTACCAAGTCAGCAGATAATTTGAGGTTAAAAGTATCAGGGATAGATAATAAGCTTCTTTGGACATCCCCTACTTCGTTCACTACAGACATGACCATACCCGATCTTTCTGGTCTTTGGCTATCGAGAATCCCGTGAGAAGCGAAATGCACAAAGCGATACTGACTAAGTTCTGGGCTGATAGCTGCTAGACGGTTCGCTGCAAAGTCGAATTTGATCAATTTTTGCGAATTTGGAAACAACGACAGAATTTCGTCAGCTTCTTGGCGTGTACCAGTTAATCGCTCATAGAGTTCTTCATCGTTAGAGTTAGTTATGCGCGATTTTAATCGTTCGTCGTTGCGGCTAAAAACTGGGTCAGCAAATATAGCTAAACTCTTACTGGGGTTGCGAAAATTTTGCTTATTTCTAATCACAGCCAGAGTAGAAACTGAGGGTAAACCAACGATTTCATGTTTCAGCAGTAAAGGTTCGGGTTTGTCTGCTGGAGAGTTGGGATGAGGGAGAGCGTTGAAAGGAATATATTGGAGGATGCCATCAGCAACAATTAATAAGCGTTTTTTTCCTAGTTGACTCACAACTTGTCCCAAAAGTATTTGACTCAACTGTTGGGATGATTGGCGATCGGGCAATGATGGATTGGGTGAAGAAACTGCTGTATAAAATTTTCTGGCTAAAGGTTCTATTTCTGAAAGCTTGGGTAGTTGATAACTACTAACACCAGTTTTACTAACTAACCATAAGTAACTATGCTCTTCTCCTAATAGATATTCTAAAAGTAATGTATCATCATCTAAAATTTGTTTTTGAATTTGCTTAATTTCTACTGGTTTAGCTAATTCAACTGCCCGCGCATCTGAAATAGAATGAGTGATTGATTGTAATTTTCAATCGCCTGTTTATATTCTTGAATTTTATTATATGTATTACCTAAGTTATTAAAAACTTTAGCTTGTCCAATTAAATCTTGCTTCTGCTGAAAAATCTTCAGGGCTTCTTGATATTTAGGAATAGCTTTTTTTTGGTCATCTTTTTCTTTTAAGTCAGCATAAATATTAGCAATATTGTTGGTAGCATTTGCAATTCCTAATTCATCCTTGTTAGCCTGGGCTTTATTTAATGCTTGTTGATTAACAAAAAATTTCTCACCTAGCTTCTCAGCTAGTTCATTTTCTTTAACTTTAATAATTGCAATGAATTTGTTTTTATCTTTGCCTGTGTCAAAGGCAACTTCTACATCTTTAAATAAGCCAAAATCAAATAAATGCTTGATTTGTTGCTGTGTTACCGATTTTAGAAATATTTGTCCCGGTTTAATATTAAACTCTTCTATAATTAATTTCGCAGGAATCTTTCCTTCAATAGGCTTACCATCTTTATCTATTTCTTTATCATCATCTGTAACAAATTTAACTTGAATATTTTCAATCACCCCTTCAGCAATTTCTAGTTTGACAACACCATTATCATCAACTTGTGGTGGGCCAATTACACTCGCCAAGATATAGCCTTTATCTTGATACCATTTATTTAACTGCGCGATATTATTTTGCAATTTATTTAAATTTAAAGTGCTACCGTAATCTTTACTAAAAATGCTATTAACGACTTGTGGCGATAGTATCGTAGAAGCTTGAGGTACAGCAGTTACTTCTACTTTTTTTAAAACGGGGTTAGTTTTGACAATAAAAGTTACACGTACGCCTAATGGAGTATCGGCTGGTTCGGCTCTGACGTTAGAAAACCATCCTGTAGCGAAAATGGCGTTGATGTCTTCTTGTAATTGCGATCGCGTACTTGTTTTACCTGGTTTAGTCTTAATTGTTTTGTAAACTAAATCTTCTAAATTTTCTGGTGCGCCTTTTACTACTACTTCTGAGACAAGTACCTGTGTTTCTGCTTCTTTTGGTGGCTTTGGTTGCGTACTAGGAGATGGTTGAGATGATGACTGTGCTAAAGCAATTAAAGGAAACACCCCAAGCAACTCTGATACTAACAGTAGATTGATGAATATAATTAAACTTCTCATAACACTGCACCTACGCCAGAGAATTTATGCATCTCTTTTGTCATTCTACAGATTTCTCTGCAAATTTTGAGCTAACAACTTGTTTTTCATCATAAGGTTATTTAACATCATCCGTAACAAGTTAAGAATAAGTAAATTTTGTCAAGACATCTTTGTAAATAAATATCTCTGCATAAGAATGATAATTCAATTATCCCAAGGAACTATCGGGGGTTCTCATTATGCTCAGTGGGCAGCAGAATTAAAACAGATAATTGATCAAACTGGTTTTTACTCGCTGACATCCCTAGAACTTACGCAAAAAACCTCTCAAATTCTCATTCCTCCGTGTCCTCTGCGTCTCTGTGGTAGCCTGCGGCAAGCCGCTATCGCGTCTACGTTATTCCGTAACTCGTGCGTAAGTAAGTCCTGATCCCATCAAATTGCGCGAATTATGATCACAAAGCGAATCACCGCGCACCTGCATTTGTCGCAGAACATTCCAACCAGGACAAATCATGAAATTGCTCATACCTGTACTTCTGTTTGTTCTATGCTTTACCTTGGTAAGCGTGCATTCATTTGGGCAAACCATTATGACCGCAGCGCCGCAACTGTTAACAGATCCATTTTTACAACTACCAACTGCCAACTCAGTCCGAGTTGTGTGGTTTACTGAGTTTGTCGGCAATAAACACACAGTTGCTTATGGTGAAGATTTACAGCAAACTGCCAAAGCAACTACTACAAAACTTAGCCGTACGCGAGAAGACCAAAAATCGAGAGTTGGTCAGCAAACGCAAGACGGACAAGTTTATCAACAACCAACAAAACGTGATATTTGGCGACACGAAGCTGAGGTAATAAAGTTAACGCCAGGGGTGCGGGTAAATTATCGCGTTACCAGCGAGAGAGAAGACGGCGTATCTGTTAGCAGTGAGATATTTACCCTGGCTGCTAAACCTGAACCGGGTACACCACTCAAAATTCTCTTAACTTCCGACCATCAACTCAAGCCGATGACCGCCGCAAACCTGCAAAAAGTCGTAGAAACTGTGGGAAGAGTTGATGCAGTCTGGTTTGCTGGTGATTTAATTAATGTGAGCGATCGCGCCTCGGAATGGTTTGATGATAATCGGGGCAATGCTTTATTTCCCGGTTTGCAAGGTCGTGCTAAATATGAAATGCAGCATGATGGTGTTAAATTTATCTACACTGGCGGGGAAATCATTCAACACGCCCCCATGTATAGTTGCATTGGCAATCATGAAGTCATGGGACGCTTTGCCAGAAAGAACAGTTTAAACGATGAATTTGATGATACATTTCCCCGTGCTGTTGCTCAAAAACTTTATAGCGGTAAATCCCTAATCGATAATTCTTTTAATACAAATACCTACGAAGAAATTTTGACTTTACCCCAAAGTCAAGCAGGCGGAAAAAAATATTATGCAGTTAGTTTTGGTGATGTGCGTTTGGTAGTTTTGTACATCACAAATATGTGGCGCACTCCCAAGTTAGACGAAAAATATACAGGTAGATATCGGGAAGCCGATCAAGATTTAGATAACCCGGAAAATTGGGGTTATGGACAGATAATTTATGAGCTAATTGCCCAAGGTAGTACACAGTACAATTGGTTAGCAGCCGAACTCAATAGCCCAGAATTTCAACAAGCTAAATATAAAGTAGTGATGTTCCATCATCCACCTCACACCCTCGGTGATAATATTGTCCCCGCTTACACCAATCCTGTACAAATTATTGAAAGCAATCAGCAGAACAAAATTACATCTGTGCGTTACGAATATCCTCACAATGCTGATTATATTATTCGTGATGTTGTCCCCTTATTAGAAAAAGCCAACGTGCAATTAGTCTTTTACGGACATTCCCATTTATGGAATCGTTTTATTAGTTCTAGAGGAATGCACTTTTTAGAAACATCAAATGTGGGCAATACTTATGGTGCAGCTTGGGGTGAAAGAACACGAGAAATTCCTACAGGTTATCAAGAAAAATATATTGCCCTCGGCGACCCCAATGGTTTAGAACCAGTAGTGCCAACCATTGCACCGCTATTGAGTAAAGATGGCAAACCAATGCCTTATCTTGCTAGTAATAACATTACTGTTTTTAGTATCTTTGATACAGGCACAGGTAAAGTCAGCAGCTACCGTTTTGACACGCGCAAACCTGACGCGGAAGTTGTGAAATTTGATGAATTTCAGTTGATACCAATTCGTTATCAAGACCCATAGAAACAACCCCATCACCTACTGTCACCCTCCTCTGTATCCTGCAAAGAAGTGCGATCGCTCATCAAAACCTAATTTTTACGCTGTGGAAATTGCCCGTCCTACGCTTATTGAAAATAGGAAAAATATCAGTTTACTTTCGAGCTAAAATCCATAATCCCCAATCTAAAATTGTTTTTGCCCCTATACGAACACAGCGAAAACTGCTATACAAGTATTTTTTAAAGCATAAAGTGGTTCTTGGCAACTTTTGGTGATCTAAGTTGAGGGAAAGCAGAGGGCAGAAGGCAGAAGGAGTCAGAAGGAAATTATAGATTCAAACTTTGAGTTTATTTAAACTGGCAACTAATATACTTTGCATTTCCTCAACTTCATTTAATAGGGGACTGCCGCTTTAACATTTTCAGTCGATTAATATGTCCTTCAACGGGGCCATTGCTGACTGACATAGTTACACCTGCTTTCACAGCATCGTAGTCAGACTCTAAACGTTCAAGGGGCGACAAACGCCTCTAAACTTAGCCAGATAAAGGTTTGAGAGGCACAGACCCCTTAACAAATGTGGGTACTTATTGAGAATGAACTGTACAGTTATTAAGCGGCTACCTGTAGGGTACAGTTTAATGGTAAAAAAGAACGGTCTCGTAATTTGATTAAGACCGTCGTCATAATGTTGGCATCAATAACCAAAACTTTTTAGAAAAATACCTAAATAAAGCACAGTTAATCACTCTGAAAATGTTGGTGTGGTTGTTACAAAATCAGAAACAGGTGAAGATTATTGACTGGCAGCAACCTTACCTCTACCAATACAACAAAACAGTCGTAGACGGCATATACAAAGGTTTTTAACATTGAATGCCTTAAGTGTAGTATTGTTGTGGTTTCCTATCATTGAAGCAATAATTAATCAACATTTTAAGGTAGGGTCACAATTAACTATTGCGATGGATAGAACGCAGTGGAGAGAAAATAATGTGTTAATGGTGAGTGTGATTTACCAAAAAAGAGCATGGCCAATATATTGGTGCTTATTAGAGAAAGATGGTAGCAGTAACTTAGAAGAACAGCAAAAAGTATTACGTCCAGTAATCCGCTTATTAAAAAAGTACAAATTAGTGATTATCGGGGATAGAGAATTTCATAGCGTAGAACTGGCGCATTGGCTCCACAAGCAGAACCAGAGTTTTATATTTCGTCAAAAAAAGGATACGACTTTTCAAGAAAAAAGACAAAAATTTAAGCCTTTAAGTAGCATTGAGATTTACCCTGGGATTCGTCAATTTTATCCCAATGTTAAGTTGACTCAGAAAAAAGGTTTTGGTCGGTTTAATTTAGCAGTCTACTGGAAAAGAAAGTATAAAAGTAAACAAGAAAAGGAAGCTTGGTATTTATTAACTAATTTGCCTGATTTAAATACTGCTCTGAAAATATATACTCAACGCTTTGGGATTGAAGCCATGTTCAAAGATTGTAAAACTGGTGGTTACAATTTGGAAAGTTCTCAAGCTAATCCTGATAGACTTGTACGAATAATATTTTTAATTGCTTTAGCTATGACCAGTGCTTGGTTACATGGACAAAGGACTAAATTTCAAAAACAAGAATCATATATTTGTCGTAGTCAAGAAAAAAATAGAAATGAGAAACGTCACAGTAATTTCTGGATAGGTTTATATGGTCAAAATTGGATAGTCGCTTGGCATGAGTGTCAAGCATGGGTCGAGGAACTGCTCGGTTTCAGTCGCAATAAGCAAGCATATTATCAGCGAGGTTTAAGGGCTATGAAGCTTATACAGCAAGCTCTTTAACTCGCTTGTCGCCCCTTGAAGGTCGTTCCACTAATTGCGCTACCGCGTGTTTTTCTACTTTTACTGCTAGGGGTGCAAATGCTTTTTGACCGCAGTAATCACAATTAAGAAGGCGTAAGATTTCATAACGGTCTACTCTGCCAAAGCCTTTACGGGTTTTTCCCTGATGTCCTGGCTGATCGCCTGGCTTCTTTTTCGGCTGATTTGATTCCTCTTGTGGAGGAGCTTTTTTGTTTTCACTCTTTTTGTGAATATCTCCAGATGGTGGTTTCGATGAATTCGAGCTATCTAAATCTCGGCTGACTTTTAAACGTTCTACTTCTTGCTGTAGTTGTAAGATTGTTTTCTGTAATTCACGGATTACCTTATTCTGCTCAAGAATTATCTCTACCAGTTGTTCTTTTGATAACTGGTTCAAGCTTTCTCGGTCTAAATCTTGAGGCAGGTTTTGGTTCATATTTGTGATACTCCTACTCAAGTATCCCCTTTGTCAATACTCTGTCACCTGAATCCTTACGAATTTTCCAGCAAAAGTTAATCTTAGAAACTTTGTAAATTGTGCCTATTTTAACCTCTCTAAAGTGAAGAAAAATAACACTTTATTATACCAGAGAATATTTATTCAAGAGTTCTAATTTAACGTGAGTTCAATGAAACTAAAAAATTGCAGGAGGTAGAGCAGGCAAATCTTTTGGGTAAATGTCAATGCTAGGTTTTTTGGGTAAATTAGGTGTAAGCGGCTAAACCAGCCATCAAGTTGACCAAAAAGTTAAATGGACTACGATGACGAGAGTGTTCGATTTGACAAATATTTTTCAGATGGTCATTAACTGATTCAATTACTGCACGTTTAC
>NZ_JADEWI010000108.1 GCF_015207705.1 Nostoc sp. LEGE 06077 | reverse complement strand
TGCCTAAAATGAGACGAACTAGGCAAAGTTATCATTTGTATTTCTTATCAATCAAGGCTAAAAAATGGGTCATTTTTACAGAAATTTACAAGGTTGCCCCTGGTTGCACGAACCTTCTATTTACGCCATATGGGAAGAGAAATTATAAACTCTGTCCTCTCACTCAGAACAGAATTAACTGTGATTTTACCACCGTGTTTTTCTTCGACAATTTGACGGGCGATCGCCAAACCTAACCCAGTACCTTTCCCTACAGCTTTGGTAGTAAATAAATGGTCAAATATTTTTTGTTTTACCTCTTCGCTCATCCCCTTACCATTATCAGCAATGGAGATTTGCACGGATTTATCTACTATTGATGTGGTAATTATAATAGAGTTAGGATGAGATTGAATTTCCTCAAAACTCCGTCCGTGATTCGATTCCTCTAATGCGTCAATAGCATTCGCCAAAATATTCATGAATACCTGATTTAATTGCCCAGGGAAACATTCTATTTGTGGTAAATTACCGTAGTGATTAATTACCTCAATGGCGGGACGTTGTTCGTTAGCTTTGAGACGATGTTTGAGAATAAGAATAGTACTATCAATGCCTTCATGAAGATTAAATGGTACTTTGTAATCTCTATCAGTACGAGAGAAAGTGCGTAGGGAAGTGCTGATGTTTTTTAATCTATCGCACGCCATTGTCATAGAATCGAGCATTTTAGGCAGGTCTTCTATGGTATAGTCTAAATCAATTTCTGACTCGTGGCCGAGGATTTCTTCAGTTTTATCAGGTAAAGTTTCTTGATAGATTTTCAAATGTTCAATAATATCGGCAAAGGTGGGTTTGGCTTGTTTGAGAGTAGCCGCAATAAAGCCCAGAGGATTATTCATTTCGTGGGCGACACCAGCAACTAAGTTACCTAACGCCGACATTTTTTCACTTTGGATAATTTGTAAATTTGCTTGTTGTAAATCCAGTTCAGCTTGTTTGCGTTCGCTAATATCTAGTAACAAGCCATCCCACACTAAGGTGCCATCAACTAGTTTTTCTATTCGCGCTTCACCGTGAATCCATTTAGTAATTCCAGAGGGGGTAACAATTCGTCCCTCCCACAGCCAAGGAGTCAAGGTTTGAACTGAATATGCTACGGACTGACGATGAGATTCAGCATCCAGAGGATGCGTCAGATCCATGATGATCTGCACATTGGCGATCGCTTGTTCGGCGGTGATTTCATAGAGGTCATAACAGTCATTACTAATGTACGCCATTGACACCGAACCATCAATTGCCATTAGGAATTGATACACCACCCCAGGAACATTATCTACTAAATTATGAAAGCGGGATTGAGCAGTTTTTAACTCAGTGAGCGATCGCTTTAATTCTTGGGCAGATTCCTGAGAACGTTGATAAAGTTGGGCATTTTCTAGGGAAATGGCGGCTTGAGCGCAGATGACATTCAGTAATTCGACGCGTTCGCTTGTAAACGCTCCTGTTACTAAATTATTTTCCAAATATAAAATCCCCAGTAATTTGCCTTGATGTAAAATCGGACTACACAAAATACTCTTTGGCTCTTGACGGATAATATAGGGGTCGTTGGCGAAAGTGATATCTGCGTTTGCATCCAATAAGACAACAGTTTGTTGACTATGCTTGACTTTGTAAATCAGCTTGTGGGGAATATCTTGGCTGTCTTCAATCGCAAGACTTTGCAACACAATGGGTTGTGTTCCTTGAGTAATTGCACCTTGAATTAGTAAATCATTGTCTTGCAAAAGCATCAACACACATTTATCAGCCCCCGCATTTTCGATGACGATCTCAAGCAACGATGAAAGTAGTTTTTCCAGTTCGATTTCGCTGGAGATAGTTTGGGAAGCTTTGAGAATGGTAGCTAAATCAAGGGAATGAGAAACACTGCTACTGGTGGAAGTGGCGGAACTAGTATAGGTGACGCTCCCCAAGGTGAAGAGAGTTTCGTGAGCGGAGAGAGGAGAACGGGTTTGCTGTAATATGGGAGCCAGCAGTTGGGGATAGCATCTTTCTAAGTCAGCGACCTTGGCTTTAGCACCCCAACGAGCATAGCCGTAGTAGGCTTCGGTCATATATTCTTGGGCTATCCGCTGTTTGCCCCATTTCAGGTAAAATTTGGCGGCGAGTTCGTTGGCAAGTGCTTCTTCTTGGATATATTCGTTTTCTTTGGCTAGAGTTATGGCGCAATCGTACATTTCCATTGCTTCGGCTTTTTGTCCTAGCACTCGGTAGCGTTCTGCTTCTACCAAATGAAATTTGTGCAGGAAGTTAATAGGGGACTGATCTGCCCAAAGGCGGAGGTTTTGCTGATTATTCTCTATCTGCTGAAAGTAATTACTTTGTGTATTTGTATCAACGTTTTCGCAACATTTCAATAATGACAATGACCAAAAGAAATTGTGTATGAACACTGAAAATACCCCAGGAATTGCCAAGGTATGTGGATATGCTAAATTGCCATTTTCAAGAGCTTGACTATATTCACCATAAAAATAGTGAAGAATTAATTTCGATACATAAACTGCAACCAGAGGATTATGACTGTTGTCCTGGATTAGTTGAGGTAGTCTCTGATGTTCATTAAAACTCTCACCGTTCAAAGTTACTAAGTTTTTCCCTGGATTCAGTAAATTGTCGGTGAACTGTTTCCAAATACTACCTAATTCTCTACTAAACTCCTGTGCAATTTCTTTCCCAGAAATTTGAATGTATCTCTCTTGTTTTCGATTGACTTCTGGTAAGTATTCGCCTACCCATAAGAGATGATGACATAAATGCATTGTGGCATAACCTGCATATTCAATATCACCATTATCTAATCCCTGTTTTAATGCTTCTAATAATGATGGTATTGTATTTTTTAAATGTTCTCTCCAACATTGCACATGGGCTGCAAAGAGGAGATTAACTTTACATTTAAACTGACGACTATCATAAACTTCTAAGAGTTTTAACGAAATTTTCCCAGCATGATACCCATCTTTGATCTCTCCTTGACCACACTTGAGCCAACCGTAAGCAGCATAGGCATAACAAGCAAGTTCTGACCTGCCAAATTCTAAGGATAGGTTAATCAGGGTGAGTACAAATTCTCCAAATCTGTTAGTACTCAAAAATACTGCTGGCAGAACACTGATCAACATTTGCATAGCTGCTATTTTATAGGGATTGGTCATTTCTCCCATATTTTCAATCTGAGAAAGTGTAGGTAAATTCACACCTTTCTTTACTGATTCTGGGCTGGCGATCTGAACATCTAATTCATCTAAAATTTGCAAACCTAATTCTAGAGAATTTGCCAATTGGTTTTGTATCGCCAAGCATTGAATCTTTAAATCATAAATTTTAATTTTGTCGAAAATTGTCTGCGATCCCTGCAACGCCTGTGCTGCGAGATGTTCCATCGTATCGAATTCGCCATTTAAATAGGCAGTCTCGGTAGCCGCAATATAGAGCTTGAGGGTCAATTCATACTGATTATGCCAGCAATTTGTCTGTAGTAGCTCAATCCCGGTTTGTAGATAGACTTTTGCTGCACCATAGGCTGTAGAATTTTTTGCCCTGCGTCCGGTCTTTAAATTTAATTGCGCTAATGTTTCCCGAACACTTGGTTGAGTGATTAACTTAATTCCTAAGTTCAAATGTCTGACAATATCAAATAGTTTTTCTTCTTGTTCTATTTCTGAAGAGTTTTGCTGAAGCAACTGTCCAATCTTGAGGTGAGTTGCCTGCTTTTGGTCATCAGGAATTAAAGAATAGGCGGCTTGCTGGACGCGATCGTGCAAAAATCGATAGGTCGGATTAACTGTATCTTCTGCCTGGGACTGTTCTGCACCCTGATAAAACTTGTAAATCTGACTTGTGGGTAAAACCAAGCCTTCCTGCAAGGCTTTCCACAATGCTGTTGCGGCATCGGTTATTGATTTTTCTGAAACTATAGCCAATGTCTCTAAATCAAATTGAGCGCCAATACAGGCAGCTAGTTTGAGGACATTTTGGGTTTCATCGGGCAACTTTTGCAATTGCAGCGCCATGAACTCCACCACATCATCAGTAAGCGAGAGCGATCGCACTGCTACCATATCGCACTGCCAATGTCCAACTTGCAGATCGTAGGCAATGTAGCCCTCCTGATGCAGGGTTTTGAGAAACTGCGTGGCAAAGAAAGGGTTGCCTTTGGTTTTTTGATAGATTAACTCACTCAAGGGTTGCGCTAGAACAGTTGTACAACTGAGGGTGTCGGCAACCAAACGATTGATGTGAGATTGACTTAATGGGGTGAGGGTAAGGGTGCTGATAGTTGCTGAGGCTTTCTTCATCTCCTCCAATGTCAGCATTAGTGGATGAGTGGGGAAGACTTCGTTATCTCGGTATGCCCCAATAGTCAGCAGATAGCCCACTTCGCTTTGACTCATCAGCACTTGCATCAAGCTCAATGAGGCTGAATCTGCCCACTGCAAGTCATCGAGGAATATCACTAACGGATGTTCTGCTGTAGCGAATACGGCAATGAATTTCTGGAATAGCAAGTTGAAGCGGTTCTGGGCAGCACTACCTGAAAGCTCAGGAGCAGCAGGTTGTTTGCCGATAATCTGTTCGAGTTCGGGAATGACTTCAATTAGGACTTGCCCGTTCTCACCCAAAGCTGAGAGGATTTTGTCTTTCCACTGCGCCACCTGAGTATCGCTTTCACTCAATAGTTGTGCCATCAAGTCCCGGAAGGTTTGCACAAAGGCGCTCAACGGGATGTTGCGGTTGAACTGGTCATATTTCCCTTTGATGAAGTAGCCGCGTTGCCGCACAATCGGTTTATGAACTTCGTTGACGACGGCGGTTTTGCCAATCCCAGAAAAACCTGCAACTAGCATCATTTCTGTTGCGCCTAAGCTGACTCGCTCAAAAGCTTGGAGCAGGGTTTCTGCTTCGGTTTCTCGTCCATAAAGTTTGTCGGGGATGATGAAGCGATCGCACACATCCCTAGACGCAATTTCAAAACTCTGAATTTCACCAATTTCTTGAAGTTGAACTAAACATTTTTCTAAATCAAATTTCAGCCCCAAGGCGCTCTGATATCTGGATTCTGCGTTTTTCGCCATCAGTTTCATCACGATATCACACAAAACTTGAGGAATTTCTCTCCCCTTTATCTCACTTAAGTTCGGTGGATTTTTGGCAATATGACAATGGACTAACTCCATTGGATCTTTGGATTCAAAAGGTAACTTTCCTGCCAGTAATTCGTAGAAAGTTACTCCCAAAGAATAAAAGTCACTTCGATAGTCAATCCCCCGATTCATTCGACCTGTTTGTTCGGGGGAAATATAAACGAGTGTCCCTTCTAATCCATTGGGATTTATTAAAGTTTGTGTTTCTCGTGGAAGTAAAGAGGCAATACTAAAATCGATTAATTTAATTTGTTTGGTTTCGGGATTAATTAAGATATTGCTGGGTTTAATATCTTTATGAATAATCCGTTCTCGGTAGAGTATATCTAAGGTATTGCATAGTGCGATCGCAATTCGTAAAAACTCTTCACTAGACGCGATATATTGCATCTGGTCAGCGATGAAATAATCTTTCAGAGAAATCCCCCCAAAGTCTTCCATCACCAGCGCATAGCCATTTTGGTATGGTTCTAGGCTGTAGGTTTGAACGATCAGAGGAGAGTTGAGATTTTTAGCAATGGTGTACTGATTCCGAAACGACAAGAGTTCGTTAAAATCCGGATATGGATTTTTCAGCAGTTTAATTGCTACAGGTAATAAGTTAGCCTCTCGATATCCTCTATAAACTACGGTTCTGGAACCATTGTAGAGTTCTTCGCTGATGCGATATCCGGGAATATTGATCGTGCTATTAAACATACTGCTAAATCCTAATGATTTACAGATTTAGTATTCCCAGATATATCAAGTTATTTTTTAACATAGCAAAAATTTACACCGGAATTTCGATGATAAATTCTGTACCCTCTCCTGGTGCAGAAATGCAGCTTAACTGACCTCCATGTTTTTCTACGACAATCGAATAGCTAGTTGATAATCCCAAGCCTGTACCACTACCTACGGATTTCGTCGTAAAAAATGGATTAAATATATTATTTTTCACGGACTCACTCATCCCTACACCGTTGTCTGCAATGCGAATTATTACCTTTTTTTGTTCTTTTGATTCCGTCTGAATAATAATAGTTGGTTGGCGACTTTTATCTGATTCTTCTAAGGCATCAATGGCATTATTGATAATATTCATAAATACCTGATTCAGAGCAGATGCATAGCAATTAACTAAAGGTAATTGACCATATTTTTGAATAACTGCAATTTCTGGATGTTTACTATTATTCTGAAGTCGATGCTGCAAAATTAACAGCGTGCTATCAATACCAGAGTGAATGTCTACTGGTTTGATTTCTGATTCATCCAAGCGGGAAAAATTTCGCAGTGACAACACAATTTGACAGATGCGCTTTGCTCCTACCCTCATCGATGACAGGAGCTTTTGTAAATCCTCCACCAGAAATTCTAATTCAATCTCGGCGATTTTTTCGGCAATCTCTGGCAATGGTTGCGGATAAAGTTGCTTATATAAGTTATTTAATTCAATTAAGGATGCAACGTATTCACTCGCTGGTTCTAAGTTGCCAGAGATAAAATTAATTGGATTATTAATTTCATGAGCAATTCCAGCAACTAGCTGTCCCAAACCGGACATTTTTTCTGATTGAATGAGTTGGGCTTGAGCCGAGTAGAGTTTCTCTAATGTTAATTCTAGCTGAGTTGCTTTTTCTGTTATTTCCTGGGTGCGTTCTTCTACTTTTTGCTCCAAAGTATGGGAATAGTTATCTAATTTGTGATATAGTTGGGCGTTTTCTAGAGAAATAGCTACTTGAGTAGTGAGAAGTTTGAGAACTTGTAGGCGATCGCTAGTAAATACTCCCACCGTTAGGTTATTTTCCAGGTACAAAATGCCAATCAGCTTGCCTTGGTTGAGAATTGGCGCACAGAGAATACTCTTAGGTGAATGGCGCAGAATATAGGGGTCAGCCGCCAGGGTTGGCTCAACTACTGCATTCTCAATTACAGTCAAGGTGAGAGTATTTTTCACCCGATTGATTAGGGCAACAGGTACTGTTTGACCATTATCATCGGGTAGCGAACGCAAGATAATCGCAGGCTGTCCGAGTTGGGATAATGCCTCAATTACCCAGCATGAACCTTTTGGCATCAGCAACGCACATTTATCAGCACCAGCAATTTCAAGTATGACCTGAAGTACGGTCGAGAGTAATTTCTCCAACTCAATTTCACTAGAGAGAGATTGAACAGCTTTGAGAATGCTTGCCAGATCGAGGGCTTCTGAAAAGCTAGTATTACCGAAAGTGGAACTTTGGAGGGTGTGAGAGGAAATCGTTTCCGTGGGTGTGAAAGATAGTTGCTGTTTCTGCAAAATTGCTACGAGTAGGCGTAAATAGAAGGTTCGTGCAACCAGGGGCAACCTTGTAAATTTCTGTAAAAATGACCCATTTTTTAGCCTTGATTGATAAGAAATACAAATGATAACTTTGCCTAGTTCGTCTCATTTTAGGCA
>NZ_JADEWI010000107.1 GCF_015207705.1 Nostoc sp. LEGE 06077 | reverse complement strand
AGTTAAAACTTTTCGAGTAGCTAGTGAGAGATTTCGTTTAGCTCGACATCGTTATAATCAGGTAATAATGGCTGTATGTGGATTAGTTAGGTTACATCTAAATTATTCGTTTATACTAAGTAATGAAACTTGAATTATCAGCCTTTAGATTTTATTATTTAGAAAGCTATGTTTCTGAAAACTTTTAATAAGTTTGATATTTTCATCCCCAAAACCTTATTCTTGCGTTCAGCCATAATTAGTGTTTCATCCCAGTTATAGTTCGTTTGACGCTTTCACAGTAAGCTTTTTATCTTTTGTGGACAAGTCTAATGAATTTACTTCCAGCTATTTTTATTACATTTTCCTAACAAGCAGTATTTAATGACAAGCAATAGCTTGTCTCCACACCTTGACATAGCAAAGATTTTACGATACAAGCGGAAGCTATTACCAGCTACTTACGAATTAATACTGATAAACAAAATTTCATATTCATCAATTATTACAATACAAGCTTATTAGTTCAGCGATCCCGCAAGCTAAAATAGCTCACCTACTGATTCACCATTGTATTTACAGCAACGAGGTATAAAAAACTATCAAAAAAACATAGTAGTTGCTGATCAAAAAAACTGGGATAGGCATGATAAGGTTTAAATCCAACCCATTCTGTTCGCGCTTCTCATCATGCATCTACACTATTTAGAACCAAAACACCTTGAAGAATTAGTCAAGGGCAGTAGTATAGATTTACACCTAGCGCAACTAAATTTTAAATCTTTTCAAGGTGCGATCGCCTACGAATACCTGTTAATTTCCGAACTACTCCCCCGGACAAACACAGGTATGGTAAAAAGTGGTTGGTTGCAGCGTTACAGTCATATCACCGCTGGCGGTTGGTGGTGTGCGGGACTAGATCCGCTAAATAATTGGCAACCAATGGAATGGGGATGCTTTAAGCCAAACCAACCGCGCATTAAAGATAATGGCAAATTAATTAAATATGAACATCCACCCAGCACACCAACCAGGGTATTTTGTTTGCGGGTGACGCTGGAAGTGTGGCAAGAAGCTGCACGGCGTTATAACCTCAACTTACCTGAGAATATCAACATTGACGCTAACGGCGAAGCTGTCGGTTTTTGGCAATGGGTAATGGAACAGAACATACCCGTGATTATCTGCGAAGGTGCAAAAAAGGCAGCTGCACTGTTAACGCAAGGATACGCAGCGATCGCAGTTCCGGGAATTACCAGCGGTTATCGAGTTGTCAAAGATGGTTTTGGCAAAGTTACCAGTCGCCAGCTAATTCCCGACTTAGGTTTGTTTGCGACTGCAAAACGCACTATATATGTATGTTTTGATTTTGAAACTCAACCCAAGACCATAGCAGCGGTGAATAATGCGATCGCGCAACTTGGCTGCTTATTCCAAGAAAAAAATTGTCTCGTCAAAGTTCTCGAACTTCCCGGCCCCGAAAAAGGCGTTGATGAGTTAATAGTTGCCAAAAATAGTATTGCTTTCGATAAAGTTTATCGCCAAAGTGTTGATTTAGAAATTTACCTAGCACACACCAAACCACACACAGAATTAACTATTCCGGCTGCACTCACAATCAACCGTCCTTATTTAGGTGAAATAGCTTTTCCTAACTCAGGTTTAGTAGGAGTTAAATCAGCCAAAGGTACAGGTAAAACCACAGCACTACAAAATATTGTCAAACAAGCTAAAACTAAAAATCAGCCTGTATTGTTAATTACCCATAGAATCCAGCTAGGAAAATTTTTATGTGACAAAGTTGGGATTCAATGGGGTTTAAATAATAATCATCCTAATTTGTTATCTTATTTTGAACGCCAAAATAGCGCATCTCTTGGTTTATGTATTGACTCTATTTGGAAAATAAACTCAGATAATTGGCAAGGGGGAATAATTATCTTAGATGAAGTAGAGCAATTATTATGGCATTTATTAAATAGTGATACTTGTAAAAGTAAACGCGTCAAAATTTTAAAAAATTTCCAGAAATTAATTACGACAGTTTTAAAAACTGGTGGTTTAGTAATCGCTCAAGACGCTGACTTATCAGATGTATCTTTAGAATATTTACAAGGTTTATCAGGAATTAAAATTACGCCTTGGGTATTGGCAAATCAATGGAAACCAGAACGCGGTTGGGAAATAACTTTTTATGATTCACCTAACCCCACACCTTTAATTCATCAATTAGAATTAGACTTATTAGCAGGGCGTAAATGCTATGTCACTACCGATAGTCGCTCTGGGCGCTATAGCTGTGAAACCATTGAAAATTATCTCAAAGAACGTTTAGAAAAATTACGTTATCAATTTCCTAAAAGCTTAGTTATTAGTAGCAGAACTACAAACACACCCGATCATCCAGCAGCAGATTTCGTTGCAACTATTAACCAGCAAATAGAAAATTACGACACAATTTTTGTCACTCCCAGCTTAGGAACTGGTATTAGTATTGATGTACAACATTTTGATAGAGTTTATGGTATTTTTCAAGGTGTAATCCCCGATTCTGAAGCACGACAAGCATTAGCCAGAGTTAGAGATAATATACCTCGAATTGTGTGGTGTGCTAAACGAGGAATTGGTTTGATTGGTAGTGGTAGTACAAATTATCGCTTACTCTCTGATTGGTATCAAGCCAATCAAAAAGAAAATTTAGCATTACTTAGCCCACTGCATAAAATAGATGTGGATTTACCTTTAGTATATGACCCGATTCATTTACGTACTTGGGCTAAATTATCTGCGAGAGTCAATGCTTCTATTCGCCTTTACCGTCAATCAATGCAAGATGGATTAACTAATGACGGACATCAAATTTGGTTGCGGAGTAATGCAGTACATAATAATATTATTCGAGATTTACGTTTAGCATTTTTAGCAACTGACTCTAGTGATTTAGCAACGCGCAAAAGGTTAATTTTAGAAATTGTGAAAGTCCAAAGAGATTGGTCAGATAAGCGCCAAAAGGCCAAAGATATTAAACATCAGATGCAGGAAATTAAACAGAAGAATCAATTAGTTACTGCCAATATTATTGCCCAAGCTCAAGATATTGATTATGTTGAATATCAACAACTAACATCTAAAAATTCTCTCACAGATACAGAACGGAATCAAATACATAAATATACCCTCAGACAAAAGTATGGGGTAGAAGTTACGCCTTTACTAAAAATAAAAGATGATCAAGGCTATTATGCCCAATTATTAATTCACTATTATTTAACCCACGAAAGTGATTATTTTCATGTGAGAGATCAAAATGAATGGCAACAGCAATTATTTTGGGGTGAAGGCAAAGTTTTTCTCCCGGATATTAAAACTTATACTTGCAAAGTTGAAGCAATGAAAGCTTTGGGAATACTGGATTTCCTAGACACAGCTAGAAAATTTACTGAAGATGATGCTGATTTACTCTGGTTGCAAGATGTTGTTTATCAGCACAGTAAACATATCAAACGAGTTTTGGGTATTGACTTAGTTAGAGAAGACGAAACAACTTCACCCATTAAAATACTTAGCAAATTACTCAAGTTATTAGGATTAAAGTTGAAATCAGTTAATGAAGGTTATCAACTAGACCAGGAAACTTTCTATGATGGTAGAGAAAAAATATTTGCTATTTGGTATCAACAAGATGAGTTGATGTTAGCTAATCTAAAAGGTAAGCAATTAGAAATCAATAATTTTTCTAATTGGAACTTTGAGCCTGTAAAGCAGCAACCTGTATTAGCCAGTTTACCAAGAAAATGAATTACCCAACGCTATGACTGCATTTTGACCACCAAAGCCAAAGCTAAAACACAAGATATTTTTAACGGCCTTTTGTTGTGCAGTCATCACAAAATTTAAATCAAATTCTGGTTTTTGCAAGCCGACACATGGAGGTAAAACTTTTTCTTGTAAAGCTTTGAGAGAAAAAGCAATCCCTAACGCACCTGAAGCGCCTAGAGTGTGGCCTGTCGCGCCTTTGGTGGAACTTACAGCTACTTTTTTAGGAAATAACTGTTGTATAACTTTGCTTTCAATGCGGTCATTTAGCTGCGTAGCTGTACCGTGAGTGTGAATATAATCAATATCATTTGGAGTTAAATTGCTGCGTTCTAGACATTGTTTAATTGCAGCGATCGCACTTTTGCCATAAGGTTCTGGCTGATTGGTATGATAAGCATCGGCTGTCAAACCAAAGGCGAGAATTTCACCATAAACTCTCGCTTGGCGCTGCTTGGCTAACTCTGCTGACTCTAAAACCAACACTGCGCCACCTTCACCCAAGACTAAGCCTTCTCGCTGCACATCAAAAGGATAAGCACCAGTCTTGGCTAAAGCATTCATCTGCTGAAATCCGCAGATAGTTAAAGGTGTGATTGGCGCTTCCACCGCTCCAGCAATTACCCGTTCACATTGTCCAGTTTGAATTAATAAAGCCGCTTGGGAAATTGCCCAAATTCCTGTAGCACAAGCCGCCATCGGTGCTGCAACTATCCCCATTGCGCCAATTTGTCTAGCAGATGCGATCGCATTTATATGGGGTAAAACATCAAGCCAATTTTCTAAACCTATTTCCCCTTTCAAATGAGGATCTTTCTCATACATTTGTCTAGCCAACGATTCCCAAGCACCTTGATAGCTGCGACTCGATCCAATCACTACAGCACAATCAGGTAGAGGGGGAGACAAACCAGCATCTTTTAACGCAGAAGTCACAACCAGTTCAGTAAGTCTTTTTAACTCAGATGGCTGTTTACCCATCAAGCCTAGGGGAACTGGTTCAAGTTCTGGAAATGGTTGCTGTAATTTAATTCCTGTTTTACTTGCTAACAAATTTTGCCAGCTATTCTCCAAACCTTCGCCTAAAGCGGAAACTAAACCAATACCAGTGACAACAACCTTAACCAATTTAGTGAGTTACAAGCAGGGACGAAGAAAGTATAAAGTGTGCAATCTTAATTCTGAAGTGTGAAGTAATACATTTTCAGGCTGGAGTGCGATCGCTTTTAATAAACCACAAAGTTCGCAAAGTTCGCTAAGAAAGGGAGCGATCGCTTGTTAGAATAAAATCTTATAACTGCTGTTGTAACCAAGCCACTAAATCAGCTTCCGAGGAGAAATCTAGTAAAGCTTCTGCTAAATCTTCTAATTGAGTTAAAGGTAATCCCCGCACTTGCTCTTGTAATTCTGGAGTGATTGCACCAATGCGCCTTGTTAATAGACGTTGAATGATTTTCAACTCTCCTTGTTGCAAACCTTGTTCTATCCCTTCCTCCATCCAACTGGTGACAATTTGCATAACTACCTCTTGTTGAGTTGGTTCAAATTGGGCAATTTCCGCCTGGAATATTTCTTTTTCTTGGGCATTTAGCCTTAGATAGGTGTCAATAAACCCAGAAATTAACTGCATCCGTGCTGGATCTAACTTTAATGTAGCTAATAGACGCAGACACTCAGATTTTACTCTGGGGCGGTCTTGTGACGCTATATTCATTTTAGCCATGAGACTCGGAATAAATTCCGAGGCGGGAGTTGTTCACGAGTATCAAAGACTCTCGCGCGAATATCAAAGACTCGTCCACTAGTATTAAAGACTCTCGCGCGAATATTAAAGACTCATTCATGAGCAAAATATACTCGTTCACGAGTATCAAAGACTCGTCCACTAGTATTAAAGACTCATTCACGAATATCAAAGACTCGCCAGCGAGTATCAAAGACTCATTCATGAGCAAAATATACTCGTTCACGAATATCAAAGACTCGCCCACGAGTATCAAAGACTCATTCATGAGTTGTAACTACTGCCATGCCATTTGCAAATTTACAATGATAAATTCTTTATCACAATTACGTAGAATCTACTACTACTCATATAGTGTGATATGACATGGAGAATTGCTCTGAGATTGTTCAGCCAATCAGGGGCATTAAATCATAATTATCGTTCATAGGTGAACCTCAGTATGGCAGAAACGCCTCAACGTTTCCTTGCGAAAATCCGAGAAGCGAAAAAGCAGCAGCTTAAAGAATTAGATTTAAGTAATGATTGGCGTACTAATGACAAGGAAAAATTAACAGAGATTCCATCGGAGGTGTTTCAACTGGAATGGTTGGAGGTTTTGGATTTAAGCGACAACAAAATCACCACACTGCCAGAAGCGCTCGCCAGTCTGCCACAACTCACCACCCTGAATTTAAGCGACAACCAAATCACCACACTGCCAGAAGCAATCAACCGTCTGCAACAACTCACTACCCTGGATTTACGCTACAACGAAATCACCACACTGCCAGAAGCAATCAACCGTCTGCAACAACTCACTACCCTGGATTTACGCTACAACGAAATCACCACACTGCCAGAAGCAATCAACCGTCTGCAACAACTCACTACCCTGGATTTACGCTACAACGAAATCACCACACTGCCAGAAGCAATCAACCGTCTGCAACAACTCACATACCTGTATCTAAGCTACAACCAAATCACCACACTGCCAGAAGCGATTGCCCGTCTCCAACAACTCACTACCCTGAATTTAAGCCGCAACCAAATCACGACACTGCCAGAAACGATTGCCCGTCTCCAACAACTCACTACCCTAGATTTAAGCGACAACCCCATCGAAAAGCCGCCACTAGAAATTGTTGCCCAAGGTATTGAGGCAATTAGAGATTACTTCCGGCAACTGCAAGCAGAAGGCACAGATTACCTGTACGAAGCCAAGTTACTCATAGTTGGTGAGGCAGGTGCAGGTAAGACAACTCTAGCCAATAAGATTAAAGACCAAAATTATCAACTTCAAAAAGACGACTCTACCAAGGGAATTGAGGTTATCCAGTGGGGTTTCCCAATGGATAACAAGCAAGAATTTCGGGTCAACATCTGGGATTTTGGCGGACAAGAAATTTCCCATACCACCCACCAATTTTTTCTCACTAAACGTTCTCTCTATGCTTTAGTTGCAGATAATCGCAAAGAAGACACTGATTTTTACTACTTGCTAAATGTGGTGGAATTGCTCAGTGAAAGCAGCCCAGTGCTAATAATTAAAAATGAGAAGGACGATAGAGCGCGTGAAATTAATGAACCGCAATTGAAAGGGCAATTTAATAACCTCAAAGAAACCTTCGCAACCAACCTGGCTAAAAACGACCAACGTTTAGAGAATGTCATCCAAGAAATCAAGCATTGTATTAGGTCTTTACCTCTCGTGGGTACACCATTACCTAAAACGTGGGTAAAAGTTAGAGAAACTTTAGAAAATGATCCGCGCAACTACATCAGCTTAGATGAATATTTCAACATCTGCCAGCAAAATGGTTTTACTGAACAAAAAGACAAATTGCAGTTAAGTGGTTATCTGCACGATTTAGGAGTCTGCTTGCACTTTCAAGATGACCCCATTTTAGAAAAGATTCTCATCCTCAAACCCAAGTGGGGTACTGATGCAGTAGAACGCTTGCAAAAATGTTTTGTGGTAAAATTAGAGGCTTGGCAATTTGCGATTAGGACTTTGAGGAGCCGTGAAAATAGAGAAAGCCAAACAGCTTACTGCAAAAAATTTAAGCGAATGACTGGAGTAAGCCGTAAAACTTTTGAATTAATGGTTGATGTAGTTAAAGCTGATGCTCAAAACAAAAAGAAGCCTGGTCGCAGTCCTAAATTAGTTATTGAAGACCAAGTTTTAATGGTCATTCAATATTGGAG
>NZ_JADEWI010000041.1 GCF_015207705.1 Nostoc sp. LEGE 06077 | reverse complement strand
ATTGGGTTAGCTGGTTTTGGGTTGTTGGTGTTGGCAGCAATCGTCAGGGGGAAAAACCAATGAAACGTAAGCAATTTGAAGACTACTTGCGTTCGGGAACAGCCAACAATATTACTGTCGGGGTGCTGGCGGCTATCGGGTTAATTTGTGGGGCAAAGTCATTTACTGGCACTCAAATTAGTTTGGTTGAGTATTGTTTCATACCCGAAACGCTAAAAAATCCAGTTAACCGTTTGCGGTACTGCACACCGGATAAACGGTACATTATGCCTGAAAGCGAGTTTAATGCCGAAGTATACGCCCCAGCTAACCCGGAGTTTCAACGTGATGCTTTCCTGCCTACCAAAGCTACCAGATTAAGAATTATTCCACCAAGCAACCCTCATAAGCCGATTTGGGGATTAGCTTCAGTGCTATTCGTTGGTGGAGCTTATGGGTTATCCAAAGCTAGGGAATGGCGATTAGTGCAACTAATACCAGAAGTTAGGGAAGAAACACGCACTAATTGGCTAATCGCCAAGCTTAGGGAAGGTCTAAGACTTTACAAGGAAAGTTACACTGCACAGCTAGATTACGAATTCCATCAATGGTCAGAGAATCGACGGGCTAGAGCAGCACAATTGTCAAAAATGACACCCGAAGAATTAGCCATCTTTCAGCAGCAGGTAAGGTTAAAGGCTGAGGCAGAAGCACGGGCGCAACTACAGCAGGCAACGGGACAGCCAGCCGGAGCATTACCGGGACAGTCGATGCAGGATGTTGCCAGGGGTGACGATAAAGTGACTGGCAGTGAACAGCCGACGTTACAACACAATAGCGGTGGAAGCCTTCACCCATCAGAAGCTCTTGCCCTCAATACTTTGCAAGCCCTAGCCAAAGCCGATAGTTCCACTGCTTTAGTCGCTGCACCAGGAAGCGGTAAATCAGTCACCCTCAATTATTTGATTGAGAAAATCCTTGCAGATTGCCCAAGTGCGGATATCTGGGTGATTAGTGCTAAGAATGATAGTTTCTGCGGTTTACGGGAGAAAGAAAGGGTAATTGTTTTTGATCAGGAAAACCCAGACTTAGCCAAAGACGTAATTGATAACTTTTACCTGACCTACAAACTAAGAAAACAGCTACCAGAATCAAAGCGCGAATCGTTACCGCCATTAATTCTAATTTTGGATGATTGGTTAGTAATTGCTGACCAATTAAGCAAGCTTTACTCTGATTGGAATTATGGCAGTAAATTACTTGATGTTCTGCTGATTGGTCGAGAGTTTAATACTAAATTTATTGCTTCCTTACAGTCTTTTAATCTGGCAGCATTGGGCATCGAAAAGATGGATGCACAAACAAGGATGTGTCTCAATTTATTGCTGTTAGGTAACAAGTACATTAAGAACGGCAGGGAACAAGAATCTTATGGAGTACTGGAACTAATTTTAAATAGAGGTGACATTATTCCAGGTAAGCAAGAACGGGAGCAAATTAAATCTAAATATCTAGAAGTTAAAACAGTTTCTTATCAAAATTTACGCCCAGTGATGATTGCTTCCGTTGGTGGTTTTGTAGTTGCATTAATGCCAAATCTATCTAATAAAGCCAATTCAATTGCTTCGGAGCAGGAATATCTTGATAGAGTATATGAGCTTGAATTTAATTTAACTGCTGCTCACTCTCCTCACACGAAACCATTATCAGAGGTAGCGAGAAAGATTTATGAATACTTCCAGAATGTCAAGAATAAAACGCTTAAGACATTACGCGATTTGAAGAAGGCTGATAGGTTATCTGGTTATTCAGACCAAGAATTAATGGATGGATTATCTGAATTAGTTGAGAGGGATAAAATAAATTCTGTCGGCAATGATAGCTACTCCCTGCCTGATTGGTGAACGTATTGCCGTGATGCCGTAGAGAGCAAGCAGGAGGGATGCAAAAGGGGCTTTTCTGGGTGTTTACGGCATACGGCACAATCACGGCAATCCCTACCCTGTATAGGTCGTAGTCTACGGCATAGCTACGGCAGCACAGACAGTTATGGCAGAAGCACCAATAATAAATCAACCTTTAGCTTCTAAGATTGCTACTCTTTCCTCAAGAGCAACTATCCTTTGAATTAGTGGTATATCGGAAGTTGAATCAAGGTATTTAGCTAAAGCACTAACTACAACATCCGTTTGAGACATACCTGTTTTTTGGATATGAGTATTGAGCTTCCGTAAAATAAATAGTGGAACTCTTACAGCAATCTGAGCTTTTCTTTTAGGTGATGAGCCTTTAATTTTTGGTTCTACCGTTAATGGATCTACGGCTTCTGTAGGGCAATTATTATTTGTATATGCTTCATAATCCCTGTAACCAATCGTAAAGTATCTTCGATAAAAATACTCTGGATCTCCATTCCTTGAACTAGGAGGCGTATTATCTTCTAGGTCTGCATAGCCAATAAGTTTATGTACCTCGTCAATCTCTCTTTTCCGGGATTGAGAAATTCCTTGTCTTGTAGAAAAATCTGTGAATCCTTCTCGCACCCAAGGATAATCATTAGGGTCAAAGAGCCAAATAATTTCTTTTTCGTAGTTAAGACTGTCTTCTTTCTGCATATTTTTATTTTTTGTAAATCGATTACTGTTTTAGCTTTGCATGGCACTGTATGTCAATGCCATGCAAAGCTAAATTCTTTCATAGCCCTTTTGGGTGTTATCTCATAAGTGGGCGGTAGCACAACAAAAGAGAGAGGGCCGGCTCTCTGTGTCACTACCACTCCCGACAGCACAGTTATTAGAATGAAATAGCCTACTCGCAATGGTTTTATAAGGGGGATAATGAGTCAGTCACCAATTATTACCGTATCGCCAGATGTGATGAGTGGTACGCCAGTCTTCGCCGGAACGCGAGTACCTGTACAAACCCTGCTGGATTATTTGAAGGCGGGAGAGTCCATTGATGATTTTCTAGAGGGATTCCCCACAGTCAAGCGAGAAATTGTGATTGCTTTTCTGGAAGCCGCACAAGCGCAGATTCTCAAGCTGGTTGCATAGTGTGAATATTTTGATTGATGAGTGTATTGACCGAAGACTGGCAAGGCAGTTGTCTGAGCATACTGTAAAAACAGTGCCACAGATGGGTTGGGCTGGGATCAAAGATGCAGAACTCTTGCGTTTAGCTGAAACTGAGTTTGATGTATTTATTACGGTGGATCGGAATCTGCCGTTTCAGCAAAATTTGACAGTTCTAGATTTAGCTGTTTTGGTGTTGCAAGTACCGTCGAATCGATTAGCAGATATACAAGTGCTGATTCCTAAAATTTTGGCAGTTGTAGACACAGCACCAAAGGGTACAGCAACGGTGGTGAGTGAATAAAATCTCCAATAGGGTGCAGTTGCTTATGAGCAGAGATCATACCTGCAAGTGGTAATCATGCTGCAACCATAAGCAGGTTTTATCAGCCAACGGAATAATGCGGGTTGTAGCGTTCACGGTGTTGGGCTGATTGATAAGTCTTGGTTAAGGGTGTGTCATCGCTCACGAGATAATAGGCTTTTGCGGCAGTTACATTGTCTTCCTTGCAAAACATTCCCTAAACAATCATTTATGGGCAAGTTTGATGGAGTAGCAAGGGTGAAAAGTCGATTCTACGGTCATGAATGTAAAAAGCTTCTTTATCATTTTTGGGCAAGTTAGTAAATCGAGAAAGTGCTTTCTGTAATTTTTCTTTACAACGTGTCTCACTTTACACGTATTTCGTCATGACCCCGAAATGTCCCCCGCACCATTAGAGAGGTAAGTTTTATTTACAGTTGATTTCCGTCTAGACATTGTGTAGACGCTGCGGCAGAGAAAAATGATATCGGTTTTGATAGCAACGATGGAGCAACCAG
Organism: Nostoc sp. LEGE 06077; assembly: GCF_015207705.1. Lineage (GTDB taxonomy): Bacteria > Cyanobacteriota > Cyanobacteriia > Cyanobacteriales > Nostocaceae > Nostoc_B. Next base: position 59,569 of record NZ_JADEWI010000041.1, on the reverse strand, counting down.
GGGTGTAGAAGCGAGTATAGACAACTCATGCCAGCCCCAACATCAGCGAATCCTATTGGTGTGGATGATACCAGGAAGTGGTCATCGTGCTGCAAGCATAAGCTATTTTTATCAGCCAACGAAAAAATGCGGGTTGTAGCGTTCGTGCTGTCAGGCTGATTGATAAGTCTGAGTTAAGGGTGTGTCATCGCTGACGAAATCATAGGCTTTTTGGTCGCTTAGATTGTGATTTGACGAAATCACAGCACATACCCCCTCAACGCCACCAAATCAGATTTTTGTTGCATTTAGCTTGTCAAATACGTGAGCTATTCTGCTTCCTGCCATCCTTCTATTGATGCCAATAGAATATTAATCAAAGGATTGTCAACTAGCTCCTTGAAAGCTTCTGTTCCCCCTGCTTTTAATGCACCTATCACTCGTGCTTTTAAAGTAGGATTTCTCTCAATCTCATCAACAGCCTTAGCCACAACTGACATCTTTTCAGAAGTCGTTGTAGTGGGGTAACTTTGTTGTAAATGCTGTAACAGTGCTTCAATTTCTTTGGCAGCTTCTACAAGATTTTGTCTCTGTTCAGGTGTGTAATTATATTGATTAAACGTTGGGTTACTACCAGATTGTGCTGTATCTACAAACTGGCTATTAGAGTATATTTGATCGTACTTGGATTGATAAGATTCTGACATAGAGTTACTTTCAGCTTTAGCTTCCATATTAATATTGATGGTCGGTCTATTGTCAGCTAACGTTTTAATGAGTTTTTTGAAATCAGTATTGTCTTGACAAGTATCATTTACTATTTTTTTATAATCATTTAATAAATTTTCTTTATCCTTTAATTGTCCTTCCAGCAATGATATATGTCGTTGATATAGTTCTTTTCCCCTAAACTCAATATCTGCTTTATTGGCTTCTGGTGGAACTTCTAGCCGAATTACAAACGCACCACCGCTTTTCTTTTCAATAGCTTGGACTGATAAGTTTTCTTCACCATATTCAGCCTGTAGTTCTTGAAATGAAAGAAGGAATGCTTTCCAGTCAATGCCATCAGCAAAAATTAAGTTAACTGTTTCTAAAGCTTTCTGGAACAGCTTGGTAAACTCCCCTGGCGCAAACTCTCCTCTGTTTGGGCAGCGTTCTCGTTGTCCTGATTGCAAATAGAAATATTGACAGATTACATTTACAAACTTTGTATTTTTATTTATAATCCAATCCTTTAGACAAGCTCCAGTTAAATTAGCTCCTTCAAGATTAGCATCTAAAACTTGTGTTACTGCTAGATTAGCATTTACTAAACAAGCATTCTGTAAGTTAGCCTCTTTTAAATCAGCTTTAATAAGTTCTGCATAACTAAGATTCGCATTTGTAAAATTAGCATAACTAAGATGAACTTCATTAAGTTTGGCTCTCTCAAGATTAGCTTCTGTAAAATCTGCCCTAATAATATCTGCTCCTGTAAAATCCGCTCCAGACAATCGCGCATTTCTGAAATTTGTACCATAGAGAACTGTTAATCTAAAATCGACCCGTTCAAGAGAAGCATTTTTAAAGTTTGCTTTGCTAAGATAAGCATTATTAAGATATGCTCTATCTAAAGTAGCTCCTTCCAGAATTGCACTATCTAAATTTACACCCTGAAGAATAGCTCCACTCAAGCAGGCTTTTGTAAGATTTTCACCACTCAAGTTGGCTCCTGTCAAATCTGCATTACTGAAATCAATTTCAGTTAAATCTTTGATGCGAATAACTCCTTTATTAGATAATATCGGCTCAATGATTCTGTTTAAGATTAGCTCCCAAACCCTGTATGCCCATCCTAATCCTCTTCCTTCAAAGTCTTCCCGGCTTACAGAAAATATAAATGAATCACTTCTTTTAGAGAAACTCATATCTGGTTTTATGCCAGGATTTTTTATTCTCCAAGACAACCAATTATCTTTTCCTAAATTAAGTTGATACATGTGTTTTTTGTTAGGCATAAAAGAGTATTTGATGTTTTTAATTAATAAATATTATTAGCAAAATAAACCGAGATTTTAAACCAATTAATCTAACTAAAATTTTGGCGCATTTAGCTTGTCTAATGCGTGAGCTATTCTGCTTCCTGCCATCCTTTTATTGATGCCAATAAAATATTAATCAAAGGATTTTTCCAGTCAATGCCATCAGTAAAAATTAAGTTAACTGTTTCTAAAGCTTTCTGAAATAGCTTGGTAAACTCTCCACAGCTAGGACGGCGTTCTTGTTTGTCACTTTTCAAATAGACGTACTGGCAATTCATATTATCTAGCTTTGTAGCAGAATTTACCACTGCGGGTTCTCCTTATGTCCCACCTTCAGAATTTTCAATGGGCATAACTATGGAGATGTCATTTTCAATTAACCTCATTAAATATAAGCACCTTGCTACGTTTGGACTTTAGATAAAAATCAGTAAATAGGATAAATAAAAACTTTATAGGTTAAATCATCACTTTGTGTCGATATTCCAAATTTATTCCACTGAATACATAAAATAATCAGTTGATATCACGCATTGATAGCAACGATTTATCAACCGAGGGTATAGACGCGAGTATAGACAGTTGATCCAGCCGCAACAAGAGAAAAACCCCAACATTGTGACCCCCGGTGCTAGATAATGGTGTGTGGTATTGGAAAGTGCCGTTTTCAATACCTAGCCGGGATGGGGTCATGAGCGAAGATACAGAATCCGTTGAGTTAGTTGTAGTCCAAAAATTAGAAAATGCCCTCAATGCCAAAATTGAGGCATACTTTGCTTCGGTCGTGGATTCTGAGCCGGACGTGCTAGAGGAGTTGCTTCGGTCAAAAAATAGTGAGGGAACCCGTAAAGGATACCGCCGCGACATCACAGATTTCTTTGTCCGCATGACTGGCCAGCGCCCTAACCGCGATTCTATCTTGGAGTTTTTACACCTGGAAGGTCACAAAGCCACGCTGGTAGTGACTAAATATAGAGCCATACTTAATGAAGCTGGGTTATCTCCCAACACGATTAACCGCAGACTGGCTGCAATTAAATCACTGGTGGCCTACGGGCGAAAGCTGGGGGTGTGCAACTATGCAGTGGATGTTGACAGTATCCCAGTGCAGGCTTACCGCGACACTAGCGGTTGTACAGGCGAGGAATTTTTGAGTGTGATCCGGCAGTGCGATCGCTCCACGCTGGCTGGGAAACGAGACTATGCTTTGTTGCTGCTGTTGTGGGGCAATGCTTTAAGGCGAAATGAGATTAGCACCTTAGACTTGAGACATTTTGACGGTACTAAAGGCAAGCTATCAATTTTGGGTAAGGGCAAACAAATCCGAGAGACAATTAACCTGCCAAAAGTCACTGTGACAGCTATTACTGACTGGTTGATTGCGCGTGGTGGTGATATGTCTTTGTCCCGCCCGTTGTTTACTTCGGTTGATTTTTATGCAGAAGGTCACAGGTTAACGGGGGATGGCATCTATAAAATAGTCAAGCGTTTATTTAAACGGGCTGGTGTTGAAAAGCACATGAGTCCGCACCGTTGCCGTCACAGTGCTATCACTGCTGTACTTGAAAAAACTGATGGCAATGTCCGCAAAGCTCAAAAACTCAGCAGACACGCCAAACTAAATACGCTTCAGATTTACGACGATAACCGTAACCGTGATCAGCTGGAAATGTCTGAGTTGTTAATGGATGGGTTGGATTGATGGTTTAGAACTGGAAATAGATTGAACGTTGTGAGCCAAAGATAGTCGCTCACGCTTCCATATAAAGGAATTTTTGATAATTACTGATTGGAAAAGCAATTCACATAAGTATTTTCGGGCTTTAAGTGCCAGCGGTCAAGCTAATGGTAAAAATATCTTCAATAATTTATGTAATTTTACGCAATAAAAAGTTTGGATATTATTTTATTTTTACTCTCCACGAGTGATGCCAAAATTGTTAAAAAAGTATTAAGCAACCAGAATCAACCAAATGGAAAGTATTTATTTACGCTCAGTAAGCGATGAATGTTTGTTCCATCTTTTGCAGGAATTCAGCGCATTGGATAGTGAAGTTTCCTGTCTGATTCGCTTTTTATTGGATGTGCGCTCATTTCAGGAAAGATGTGCTGAGGTGGGAGGGCGCACCCATCTTGGGGAGTTGGGCGAGAAGCTGGAAGCGAAAATCAACCAGGAAATAATCATCGCCATGTTAGTCCAGGGGCTATCATGCCCAGTAAGCAGCCCGACAGAGCCAGTTAATATTAGGGCGTAGTTCAGGATTTGGTAACGTAACCACAAGGGTTTCAGGCTACAAAATTCAGTAGGGTTTAAATGGTACAGCCTTTAGCAGCGAATTCAGCCTACTCAATGCTGATTTGTAGAGTTAGAGACCGATATGGGATTAAAAGTGCCAACAGTAAAGCATTCAATCTCAGATTATCCTGATCAAAAGCAATGGCACAAATTAGGGGAACTATGATAATTAGTTCTTCAAAGGATAAGTGGCTTATGCCTCGCAATTTAGAGATTCTTGATCGAGACGATTGGTTTTTGCGTGAAGGTATGAGAGGTGATGGGAATGTTGGATACCCTATTTATTACAGACACGCTATCACTTATTCAATTGCCATAAATATCATCAAGGGTGAAAAGCATGATTGGATGGCTCAACAGGTAGATAACCTTATCAAAACGCTGGAGGAGGATAATTACTACCAATGCAAAGGTTTTATTGAGTTGTACCCATTTGCGGGAACCTCCCTTGCAAAGGGAACCAATAAAATACCCAAAGGGTTTGTCCTAGTCGATCAAACTGACTCGTATTATCCACTTATGTTCTATGGTGAAAGCGATGAGAGAGATGGAAAGCCTAGAGTTTCGGCTCTTAAGTATTCTTTGTCCTCTATCAAAGATGGGTTAGAAAAAATTTATAACAAGCTCTCTGAATTGAGAGATAAGACAGAATTGACGTTTGATTTTCAAAACGAACTTTGGGAAATTTATCCAGATAAACCTAACTCCTAGCTTCTAAAAAGCTTACCTACTTTATTTTACAGTTTCGTAGGCTTGCAGAAATATTTGATGTTTGTGGTCAGATGTCGGTTTATAGGATTATGACGACATCTATTCACTAGCGGGTAAATGAATAGTATTAGAGAATATATATCCGCATTCGATGTGAAATTGAATAGTAATTTTTGGGAATTATAATAACGAACCTCTAAAAAGCGTTAAAGAGGTTTGGCTATATAACCAGAGTGCAATATGAATAAATTTAAATACTTATCTATCGCAGCATTATTATTTGTCATTTCAGCCTGTACATCTTCGCAACAAGCCAAATTAGAGCCTTCATCATCTCAAGCAAATGCTGCCGATACTACTAATATTGAACCAGTTTCAAAAGCAGTTAACGGTAAAGTTAATAGCAAAGGTTGGGAAGTTAGCGTCACAGGCGTTAAATATGCAGGACAGAAAATCCAAGGAAAGTACACGACGTATGAAGCAGCTGAAGTTTGGACAGTAGTTTCTATAACTGTTAAAAATACAAGTGCCAAAAGACAACGAGATGATGACGGATGGTTCTTACTTTCATTCTCAAAATTAGTTGACTCAAAAGGCAACGAATACGATATTAAAGATAAGGAAATAAAATATGATACTGATTTGTTAAGTAAACCCTTCTCTCCAGGTGAAGCTCGTTCTGAAGATTTACTGTTTGACACACCTAAAGGTATCAAGGTAGATAAATTTGTAATTGAAGATAAAGATTTGAAATCTATTCCTATAAAACTTTAACTGCCAATACCGAGCAATAAAGCTGCGCCGCATTGCTTCTTAAACACCTTAATATTTGTAAGTTATGAAAATCCTTAGTAAGAAATTAATTACTAGAGTTTCTTAATTTGAGACAAGCCGAAAAGCTAATTCAATTTCGTTTTATTTTTTACTTATTATTACTTAGATAAATTTGGTAATTATTTGAGTAATTACTCAAATGAGTCTTTACTCAAAATGCTAGAATATTTAACTAACAGGAGCTATAGCGGTTTTAAAGCAAAACATAAGCTTGGAGACAACACTTATTGATACAGATATTTCTCGTACACTGAAGCAATTTAGTTACATAGTATTACTGTTAAAGTATGATGCTTAAATTCATGCTTTGAAAATAATTTAAGCAGGAGAAATTAAGGATGCTGTAGCAAAATCTTCCTTGATGAGCGGTTGATACTCTTCACCAGAAAAGGGGAGAAAGTCCTGATTGCATAAAGTAGTTATCCTACACAATAGACGGAACTGGAATGGTGTGGGCGGTAAATTGACACGCTCTACACGCAGGTCTACTGAAGTAGGATCTTTCCGAAGAAGCTCAAAAACTTCACTCCGTAAATACCGTGGGCAGTAACCTACGATATAGTGATTCTCAGTATGGAGAGTTAATGCCAGGGAATCATGAGGGTTTTGAAATTCATGAGCTAACCATAACTTCTCGAATGGCTCCAAGTGATTAATCCGCTCAATTGCAGATTCAGGTAGATGTCTTAGTCCGTGGGCGAAAAAGTGTAACTGATACTGGCCTGCTGCATCTGGCTCTGGACAGGGGAAGACGGCGAGACTGTCTGTTTCCCGTTGTCCACCACTACGGGCTAAAATTGCCAGTGGATCTACTTCATGCTCTGAAATATTCAGCCATTGCAGAAAATTGGCGTAATCTGGACGGGAACGGGACATCAGCCGATTAGAGAAAACTGGAAATAAGTGGGTTGATGTATATACTTGTTCTAAGTGAGGAAATGAAGATAAAGGTGAAAAACTGCACATCTGTTGTGCCTCTTTTACACCTTGGGTGTAGACAAACTTGTATCTTGCACCGTCAAATGTTAACCGACCAATGGGAAACCAAGAGCGGCTCTCCGGGTCTTGCCAAGCTAAAAATAGTGTTTTTTGTGTCTTCACTGGAGCGATTTCCTTAAATCAAGTAGCCTATTTTGGTTGACTGACAAAATCTTCTGTGCAAACTCAATGGCAACAGTTGAGATACGCGATTTGTCAATGCGATTAAAAATCAAGCGCGTATTCGCGCTTGAGATGCGCTCAAGACGAGCCAGCCAGATATGGGCAGCTTGGGGGTAACGGAAAGCAACTCGGTGAAATACATCAAAAGTTTTTAGGGGCTTTTTGTCTTCAACACTGTTATAAAAAGCAGAATAACATTTATTTGCATAAGCCTCGACTGAGCGTTTCTGTCTCTGTTCGTCAGGGAGGTCACGTCCTAGACAAGAGGCATGGTCATAGGTGGGTGCTAAGTGTATAGTTTCTGTGGATGCTACCTTATTTCTTATAAAACCCCAGTTTTCGTGGTGACGATCTCCGTTGCCAATCCAAGCATCTAACAGAATGTAGCCAACAAACACTTCTACTGCTTTTTGGATACCGCTCGGTGGTGTCCAAGCTATTGGTAAACCCACATGATCTGCTTCTATTACTTGCAAAACAATATCTATTGTATGTTGGGATGCGCCGTAGGTGGCGAAAGTAGGGTAATTTAGCACAATTGGCGTGAGAATTTCATTGCCATGAACAAGTGTCCCTCCTAGTGGTAAAAAGTTGGGTGAAACTACACCCCGATTACCCTCCCAAGTTTCTGCTAGATGATAAGTGGCATGGGGTAATCCTAGAAGTTCAGATAACTCTGATGCTACTTTCTCGGCCCAATCTTCTCCTAAATTTTGTCGCGCTTGTTTATAGAGGCAGCGACCAAATTGTTCATGCTGAAACCAAAATTTATACTTGCTGCCCATCGCTTCGTTACTGGAAAGCTCATAATCGGCTTTGGTAACAAAAATAATGGGAAATTCAGGAATAGGATTCATTTAGGACATTGGCAGTAGGCTTTTTCACTGGATTAAGCATAGCCTGCTGAGTCTGTAACAATGTTCCTATTAAATAACTTTGAGCATTTACTTAAATGAATGATTACTGAAATGAAGGTTTACTCAAAATACAGGAGCTATCGCATTAACTAAAACTCGCTCTTAGCAATTCTAAAACTTGTTTTATTTTTAACTTGCTATTACGCAGAATAGATGCTTTGATAATTTGAGTAAAAGCTCATTTGAGTATTTACTCAAATTCCGGGAGTTTAGGAATGCCAATACTTATCGCCATACAGAACCAAAAGAGAGGCTCAGATAAACCAACCATTGCTATTAATCTTGGTCATACACTAAAGCTATACAGTTACACCGTGTTACCCGTAATCCCATCACGCTCATCTTGCCTCAAGCTGATGCCCGAAATAGCGTGATGTTAATACAGGAGAAAGAAAAATGTCAGAGCAAGTTGAGCAATCACAACAGCAATCACAACAGAATTACTTCCAAGCAATTGGGATGATTTCAGGAAAGATAAATTTCACTGAAGACAAGAAACTAAAGATTGAAATTGGTAAACAAGAATATCCAATCTTCTCTAAACCTAAGCCATTTGAGGCGCTGAAAATGTGTCTCAAGAAAAAAGATACTAACGAAGCTACTTTGTTGGTTTATCCAAAAGTAATTCACTTTCCTAAGCCCGACCAACCACATCAAATCTACTTTCAATTAGTGGCACACCAAGAAACCGCTTCGGGATTATTTGAAGAACTCAACAACGAAGAATTTAAGCTATCTGGAGTATGGCAGTTTATCCCTGTATGTCGAACTCCTTGCATTTCAATTTTCAAAAATTTTAACCCCGAAAGATTAGATTTTATTAAATCTGCTGAGACTTCATTAAAAGTAAAATTTATGAAAGCATCTCACTTACCAATCGTTTGGAAAGATGCTATTGTTCCGCCCTTTCGATTTAATCCTAAAGTACCTAAAGAAGAACAAGGTAAGCGTTATTTCGTACAGTTAAAAGCCAAATTTAATCCTGATAAAAATATTTTTATCTTTGATTCATTGATGGGATTACCTACTGAAGAATTACCGCATTTTCTCAAGGCATCAAAAACAGATAAGGCTACAGTGGCGGCTGAGAAAAGAAAAAGTAATCCCAATAAGAAACCAGAAGCTAAACAGGAATCAAAAACCCCATTACCAAAGCCTATAAAAAAGAAAGCTGTCCCAGAAGCAGAATAATCTTTTGTTATGTTTTTAACTTGCCATTACCCAGAATTAATGCTTTGATGATTTGAGTAAATACTCAAATGAGCGTTTACTCAAAATGCTGAGGTCAAGAAATGCCAACAGTTATCGCCGTCCTGAACCAGAAAGGAGGCTCAGGTAAAACAACCATTGCTACTAATCTTGCTCATGCACTGAAGCTAGATAATTACACAGTCTTACTGATAGATTCCGATCCACAAGGTAGTGCTAGGGATTGGAACGAGGCAAGTGGGGGTAACATAATCCCGGTTGTTGGGCTAGACCGGGAAACACTAGCTAAGGACTTGCAAGCTATTTCGCAAGGGTACGACTGGATTGTAATTGACGGTGCGCCGCAAATCGCCAAGCTTAGTGCAGCTGCGGTCAAAGCCGCTGACTTGGTTCTTATTCCTGTACAGCCTAGCCCTTACGATATTTGGGCTTGTGCTGATTTGGTTGACATAATCGCCGCACGTCGAGAAGTTACCAACGGTAAACCACAAGCCGCTTTTGTCATTAGCAGAGCAATTAAAAATACAAAGCTAAGTGGGGAAATTAATCAAGCACTAAAAGATTATGGTTTACCTGTGTTGAAGGCAGGCACAACTCAACGGGTAGTCTACCCAACAACGGCAGCAGAGGGATTAACTGTTTTCAGTGACCCAAGCAGTGATGCAGCTAGAGAAATTAATGCACTTAAAAAGGAAGTGTTGGAGGTACTCAAGCATGGTGCTTAAAGCAAAGAAAACACGACGAGACCACGAGCAGAAAAACTTGGCGATTGAGGAAGCCAGCAAGGAAGAAACCACCCGCCTCAATGCAGAAATTCCAGTCAGCTTACACAACAAAGTTAAGATGCGGGCCATAGAGGAAGGCAAAGGCAGCAGCATCACTAACATTGTGATCAAGGCACTAGAGGCATATCTTGATACCCCAGCCCCCAAAGATTGAGTAAAACCTCATCTGAGCATTTGAGTATTTACTCAAAGTAAAAATCAAGAGCGATCGCTGTCAAGGCTGCTAATTATGTAACGAATGATTGCAGACATCAGCCGATTGACCAAGTTTGTGTTGTCTAAACCTGAATTTTTTCACGGCTAAAGAGAATCAATTCAAATATAGATTTAAATCAATGGTATTTAAAATTTATGAGTCTTTTACTGATAATAAATCTAAAAGTAAGAAACAGAAGTAAGAAAAAAATTGATAGCTCTGCTAAAAAGCTCGAATAGCAAGGGTTTTGGGAGCCAATGCTGGGCAAACAACTTGCGCGGTTGTGGTTTACTACGTAAGATTTTCCTTTTTTTGGGTGCGACACGATGGCGCACGAAGGGTTGGAAGCCCCTATATATAAAGCTTCCAAAAGATGAGTGAGGAACCGATTCCTCCAGTCTGGTGTCCAAGACTGTTCCTAACCTTCCCATGCACCACTGGTAACGGCGGTGTGTGAAGCGGAAAGTAAAGCCCAAGGAAGCATTTAGCCTAAAAATGTAACCGGGCAAAGGAAAGATTGGATGGGTGAATGTAAATGGGTGGCCGCCGAGATACCTGCAAAATGGGACACGTTGTAAATAAATATTGTAGAGAAGCTCTTGTTGATTTACTAACTTGCCCAAAAATGATAGGGGATGAATAAAAATTTACTACTCAAAACCAAGCTTTTACGTTTCTTCGTCCCTTGCACTTGCCCATAAATGACTCTTTTTGGGAATGTCTTCATTTGAATAGTTAAGTAATGGTTGAGGCTGAAACAACGGTAAATCAAGGTTTTTGACGATTAACTTTACAAAACTTTACAACGTGTCCCATTTTGCGCGTATCTCGGTGGCTACCCGGATACCGTTGCGGCACATACAGGAGATATCGGGGCATCGGACTTTGGCAGCTTTGGAGCGTTATCTGGGGGTAACTGAGAAGCAGAAGCAGAACGCGATATCAGCTTTGGATTTTTGAACAAGGTCGGTAAATAGGGTTTTGACGACATTGCGGTGAAACAGCCTCACAGTAAAGGTTAGGAGCGTACTACACAGGCTAACTATGGTTTCCTGAACATAAGATACCGCAATGTTGTCAGAAAAACAGACTTTGTTGACGTAGACCCGAAGCCTAACACAGAAACGGTTTCGAGGGGTTAGGGTTAAACGGCAGTGAGAATCGAAAAATTAATTATTGACTAATACTTTTGTAAATCTGGATAAATAGTCTTAAGTTGGATCGCTTGAGGCGTATCAATTCGATAAAAGTCAATTTTTGCTTTAAACCATGTTTTTTTGCCATTCTCTAAATAAGATAAATAAAACATCGTTCCATTCATCTTAGAAGGTTTTTTTCCGTCTTCAGTTTTAATAGTAGTAGAGACATATCCATATCTTGGTTCATTGTCGTCGGTATCTAACCAGAAAAACAGTTCCCCTTCTTTCTGTTTCACTGCTGCATCATTACCTTTCCAACGAATCGCAGTGCCAACAATAGTAGGTTTATCCTTGCCACATTCTGTACGAACGATTCTATGTCCTGATAAAATTACTTCGGAAGTTCCAAACTTGTGCTTTATTCCGACAGTTCCAACTCGTATTCTGCATTTGTCCTCAGTAAAGCGAGTTTCAGCTTCATTCGTCTCAGCTTTGTAGTACCAATCGCCATCTATGTCCAACTCGGTTGGCAGCGTTGTCCTGTCAATAACAACCTCAAATCCATCTTTTGTGCTGACTTTAATACCACTAACAAGCTGACCAAGTATGAACATACCTACGATTATTCCAGCCCCACCTGATGCAAGTATGGGCCAGTTTTTGTTGAAAAAGTCGGTAGTGCGCTTCCAAATACTTATCGACATGTTTTTCTTATTTATTGTGTTTATCGTAAGTAACTAGGCGTGAATAATTATCGTTGGGATAAGGCAGGGGGCAGGGGGAAAGCAATCGCCAGAACAATCACTGCATTAATTTATACAGTTAAAATTAAAGATTTAAAATTCTTACTGTGCTAAATAATTCATAAATTATTTAGCACTTTGAGTACTTTACTAAATCTTGGTAGTTGAAATACATATACCGTAAGGTTTTAAGCTTTAAACTACCTTTTAGCGTAATGGCTAATTAAACCTCATAATTAGTTATATTTTTAACTTAGCAAAAAGTTTATGTATTTGTTTAGTACTTAATAAAATGAAACACTTACAAATATATAAAAAATATATTTGTAATTTAGTAATTTAATAACTTATATAAATTAGTAACTTAATAGAATATGTGTAAAATATTGTTTAATCCACTCACAATTTTATTTGTTTATGTCAGTAAAAAATAAAACAAACTCGGCACGGGAACCAAAGAAAAATCCTAATGAAAAAAAAGTAGTGCGAAGTTTGTCTGTCACGGACAAAGCCTGGGATGCTATCAAGGAAAAAGCAGATGCTGAAGGAGTATCAGCTTCGGAATTTATAGAAAGAGTAGGACGCGATGCCTCAGTACTTGAAACTCCACTAAATTCGCGTCTCAAAAGTTTTTTAGAACCTCCTATCCCTATCTTTTGGTCACTATCAGAAGTCATAAGACGGTTTGCAGTGCAATTATCTTTCGTAGAATCTTCTTTAGAGAGAGGTCTTAGAAAAGATGAGATTGAAGATAGGGTTTTGAAACAGAAAAATATTGTTCGTAACTATCTTTGGCGTGCCATGCTGATTATTGCCATTATTAATTACGGTATTCCTAAATTAGATGTTAATAGCATAACAAGTCTTTTAAGGTGGATTAGCTTTAAAATGATGGTATCTGAAGCACCAAAACAAAAAAAGTTTACTTCAGAGAGTGAAGTATTTATTTCAGAACAACAGATAGAGAAAGACATCAAAAATATTCAAATTTCTTTGAAAGTTTTACAAAATTTTTCTGTATCTTACTATGAAATTTTAGAAATGATTATGAACGGCAAAATGAGTTACGCTCAAATCGCCAAGTACAAAAGATTACACACTCAAAAACACTTTACTGAAGCCGAAATCAGACGAGAAGCAAGACAAGCTACATATCAACTACGTTTCTATTTTCATAAAGAAATTGTAGAAGTAGAAATTGATAAAGAATCCAACACACAAGATTCTGAAGAATCAGTGAATATGCTACAAGAATATAAAATGAGATATTATCAGTTATGCTCCTTAGCTTATCTACAAAAAAAAGACAAAGAAAATGTGGAAGAAATACTTTATAGATGTCTAACAGAACCAGAATTAGAATTTTGGATTCGGGAAATTGACCATTTAGCTGGGCATCACTTAGGAAGTTCTGAGTCTGCCCACATTAATCCCGAATACAAAGATATTCATTATGAGCTAAGAGAAGAACTACAAAAAAAAATTAAGGACGGAGAAGAAAAAGATAGTCTTCAGAATCAACTAACCGAAATGAATAAAAAATTAATGTTTTGTAAGTCTTCTCAAGAGATTGAAAATGTTGTAAATAAATTAGTTATTGAGATATCAGGAGAAACTCTTCAATTAAATGATATTAAGCCTCTGATGAAGTAAAATATAGAGTTTTTTACAACTATCCCGACATAGCAGTGAAACAGGCTCACAGTAAGAATTAACTGCCTACTACACAGGTCAACCGACACCCCCCAAGCATCCTTGACCGAATTCATGGGGTTTCAAGACTCACTCAAGTGCGAATTTCCCCATATTGCCGAATGTGTTCAACTAACCGCTTAGTTTCACCGCCTGCCAATTCTAATTCCCTAATATTACCCACCAAAATAAACATTTCCTTTGCCCTACTAACGGCTGTATTCAGTAAATTGGGTTTGCGGTTGAGGAACCAAAAACTATGCTCTTGGTGACACTGGTAAGCAGAAAAGATAATAGCTGCTTTCTCTCCTCCCTGAAAAGTGTGAACCGTGCCAATATCATCCCAAGAAAAGTTTCGCCATCGGGAAGAAAGTCGATACCTGAGCGCATTAGCTTGCTGCAAAAACGGCGACATTACCCCAATAGTCTTTGAGTTGTCATCCGAGCTAATAGAGTAACCTTGCTGAAGCAAGGATGTAATTACAGCTTCTACAGCATCGATTTCTTCTGGATTAGTGTTATGGGTGTGGCTTCCCTCGACATGGTAAGCCAATAGATGCGGTTCTGTTGCCGTCCGGTGAGCATCAGAAAGAATTTGCAGACCACCGGGATAATTGGAACTGCAAAACTGAATAATATCTGGGGTGCAACGGTAATGATTTCTCAGAATAATGCCATTGCCTAAATCGCCTTCTGTACCACTAGAGCCAGCAGCGCGATGATAAGCCGTAGCTGTGTATTTGGCAGTGGGGGCATAGCGATAATAATCTTCATTCCTCATGCCCCGCTCCAGAAAGGCAGTTTTGAAATATTGCTTGATGCTATCGTCGCTCATATTAACGATTGGCTCAATCTGTTGGGGGTCGCCTGCCACTACTGCCCGTTGCGATCGCACTAGCAAAGGAAATAATTGGTGTATAAGAGTTGTCCCCGCTTCATCCACCAGTGCCAGCTTGATGATATTAGGCTGAAGAATTGGCAACATATTACGCATTGATTGAAGGGTGGAGGTAATGACCGGGAAAATCAAGCTCAAGTCACGGTAGATGGCATCACTATCAGTTGACAGTTTTAGCAATGACTCTCCATCTCCTGCTAATACACTGCCATAAGTTTCTAATCCCCTCATTACGCTATCTTTGCGTCGGAGAGTTTCTTGTAACAGAAACGCCCAGGCACATTGAAATAGTTCTAGCTGCAATTGGTGGTAGTCACGGTAAAAACGACTGTAAAAATCCGCTTGAGGATAACTATCAAGTTGTTTTTGGATTTGTTGCTGTTGAGCCTGTTTTAGCTCTAGTTCCTTAGTTAAAACCGCTATTTGGTTTTGAATTTCAGTTACTTCCAGGTTTTGATTGCGCCATTGGCGGGACAAATCAATTTTTTGGTTAATGCTGGTGATTGCTGTGCTTAAACTAGAGGGGTCAACGGGTATTTGAAAGGGATGCGCTGTAGCTAAGGTGTTTAAAACAGCCGCGTTTATCCGATTCGCCAAACGCTGAAAAATTCGCCTGTCGGTAGTAGCATTGAGCCAGTCCAAAGCGCGTTTTGTAATAGAGTCAGAATCTTTTGGCAGTTCGCGTTCTGCTTGGAATAACGCTTCTTGTATTTGCTGGTAGGCATCAATGGGAAAATTTTCGTAAGCAGCCAAACTTGATAGCTGTTCAGTTTGGGCTTCTAACTCGGCAGACTTAGCTGCAATCTCGTTATTGAGAGATTGGATTTCTCCATTCAATTGCGATCGCTGTTCAATGTCAATAACTTTTTGAGCAGTATTCAAGCGGTCTTGCTCTTGGAGTTGTTGAATTTCATTTTCTGCTTGTAGTAATTCAAGTTTGGCTTGTTGCCAAGAATCTTGATTAAATTGAGTATGACGCAGCCAATCTTGGGTTGATTGCAGTTTGGGTAAGGTTTCCTTACGGATATTAGCTTGATTGCCACCTGAAAGATAAAACTGGTGAGCCGGAGAATTTATACTCAGTCGTTGTTGGAATTTTTTAACGGTGCTGTTATTAGCGCCGACAAAGAAGATTAAATTATTTGCATCATCAAGACCGTGAACAAGCCGTAACGCTCGATTTGCTACTTGTTGGGCTATGAGGTGCAGAAACACCTCGGTTTTTCCATTCCCCGGTGGCCCACAAACAGCAGTTAATAAGTTCTCCTGGGTGTGTTTGAGGACAGAAGCTTGAAATTCATCAGGCGGATGGGAGGGGAAAGCACCGCAGAATATGACCTCATCTCTGGGCGATTGTGGCTGACCACAAAGGTACTGCATGGCTGGGTGAGTTTCAGTTAGCCATTGTGCCTTAGAGTCAGGTTGTTGCAGTTCCTTGAATATTTCTTGTATGTCTTGCTTAAGTAAGGCGTTATAGGGTGTAAAGTCGCAGCGTAGCAAATAAGGTTGTCGAGATGTTTTGTAGTTTCCTCCTGGTAAGTCTACCAGTTCGAGAAAGTCTCGCAGCGTTGGGAATCTTCCTTTAAATGTGTCTTCTAAGAATTTTAAAATCCCTGATGCAACAATCAGTGATTCTGCTTGTTCTTCCTCTAGTTTGTATAGCCGCATTAAATTAACAATCACTGGCTGAAACTCGTATTCGGTTAAGTCCCAGCCAGTTTTGCGGTAATTCCCTTTTAAAATAGTTGAAATATCGATAGTGAACAGAGGCAGGTATTTCAGCTTTTGGTCTTTGCCCTTGCCGTTGATTATATAGATTTGTGGGAAAGCAACAGCCACCTGCACATCATTTTTGTTACCTCTAGTGGCTGCTTGTTGCTGTTGCTGAAATTGTGTAAATACTTCACTATCGAGGAGTAACTTGTTGCCAACAAGCTGGACTCCCTTATCTACTACCTTTGAATAAATATCAGAAGAACGCTCGACTTCAGCTTGAGTCAGTTCCTCTAACCTAATGTAGCCTAACCAAGCTTTTACTATCTGGAGCAGTTTTTCTGACTCTAGCATAGGGACTTAAACTTAAAAAGGAACACAAGCTAAGTATCAAAAATATTTCAATCTTCTGTTTTCTGCATCATGCTATGGGTAGGTAATGTCACTCAACATTTGTGAGCGTTTCCAGTTGCGCCAACAATTTTTCTATTTGCTTGCGTTTTTTAGGGTCTGACCAAATGCGTGATTTTCTTAACTTGGTGGTCGCAGCAGTAAAACGCTCTTTATAATTTTTCGGCTCGGTGTTTTCGGTAGACGTGGCGGCTTTCTTCTCACTAATGCGCTGTCTGATTTCGCTTAATGACCATTTGTTAGCAATAGCTTGTTCTAAAAACTCAACACGCTCATTCAACTGGGTAATTTGGGCAATGGCTTTGGCTTTGGTGTACTCAAGTGAACCTTCCCTTAGTGCATCAAGGATATCTTCTGGAAGGTTGAGCAGTGGCAGGCGGTTATTAGCAAATGATTCCCAAGTCATTAAACCTAAGCCTTCAAACACTGCCTCAACAACTTTGAGGTCTGAATTTACTGAGGGTGAGCCTTGCTGTTCATGGTCTCCGCCTTTTCCAATAACGTTATTGGAAGTTTTTTCTGAGTTCGATTCCTGTTCCCCAATAACATTATTGTCATCATCTAATTTCTCGGATTCATCTTTGACAACATCATCCGAACTCGCATCATCTGAAGCTGATTCTGGTTTTCCAATAACGTTATTGGAAGACAAGGCAGCTTCTTTACGTTCGTGTTGCAAGCGGCGTAATAATGGGGGTATATCCTCAACGCTTCGACCTAGTTTAAGAGCCAGCAAATGCAGGATGCCTTCGGTTTCTTCAACTGGGTTCAGGTCTTCCCGCAGCAAGTTTTCTATCAGTGCCAGTTGAAAAGCTGCATTGTCGTCTAATTGCCTAATGACAACGGGGACTTCTTTTAAACCAATCTCTTGGGCGGCACGATAGCGACGTTCTCCTGCAACTAATTCGTGTTTTTCTCCATCCAGGGGGCGGACTAACAGAGGTTGCAGGATGCCATGCTGCTTGATGGATTCTGTTAACTGCTTTAACGCTTCTGCGTCAAAGTAACGGCGCGGTTGATTCGGGGGCAGAACAATCTGGTCTAACGGCATGGCTTGGGGAGAACCAGCATTCAATCCGCCTGTGGTGTCCCAAGGTACTTCAATTTTGCTTTTGAGGGGTCGGGTGGTTTTGGTGCGTGTCATTTTAATGATTCTAAGCTAAGGGCTATTTTTTTCAAGATGGCAACAGATGGGTGCTTTGGGTCATAAACTGCCAAAGGCATTCGTTCCTCTGAAGCATCAACAAAAGCGGTAGAGCGAGGAATTGGGGCAAAGACTGTTCCGGCGCTTGCTAGTTGTTCGGTGATGGCTGCTAAGGTACGAGTGTCTTGAGAGTTACGGGCATCATATTTTGTGGGTACAAACCCAGCGATTTGTAATTTACGGTTGGGCTTATTGCGGACGGTAGCGACAGTTTTTAATAATTCGCCTGTACCCTCAAAAGCTTTGAAATGGGTTTCTAGAGGAACGAGAACATGGGTGGCAGCAACCAGAGATATGTAAGAGAGTAAACCTAAACTTGGAGGGCAATCTATTAAGATAAAATCGTAATCTGGTTCAATTGGTTCGATGGCTTCTCTGAGGCGGAAATCCCGCATGGAAGCACTAACCAATTGCATTTCTGCCGTAGCCAGAGAGATGTTAGCCGGGGCTAAATCCATGCCATGAATCCCTTCATGAATTGGCAAGGGTTGTTCATCCACAATGGCATTGTTGACAGTTCGCTCTATGTCTCTTGGAACCAAGCCCATAAAGATAGTTAAGCTGGCTTGGGGGTCGATGTCGATCAGCAGCACACGATGA
Source organism: Nostoc sp. LEGE 06077 (assembly GCF_015207705.1). GTDB lineage: Bacteria > Cyanobacteriota > Cyanobacteriia > Cyanobacteriales > Nostocaceae > Nostoc_B. The sequence goes on along the minus strand of NZ_JADEWI010000041.1, from coordinate 41,057 downwards.
TTCAGTTGTGCTAGTTGGTAGCCCAGGTTTTGGGTAAGGGTGGTTTTGGCAACACCTCCCGCCTGATTAAAAACTGCGATGATTCGGCTCATAAGTGAGTTGGTTTACTGCACCGTTACAACCTAAGATAACGGTGATATGTAAATTTGCAATGTTTATTTTTATATTGGGTAAATCTCACCACCAATATACAATTCATCCGCAGTTAAATCTCTAACTACGGTCAAGGCTGATTTTACGATTGTTATGCTGTTTACGCTACAGGTGGTGGAATTTCTGTAAGAGTCATTCTATTTGACTTATCTAGGCAACAATAGATTTTTTTCAATATCTTGCCGCACTTTAAGCGTAACGTAGCAATCACTATTAATAAACGTCATCAAAAGCCTATTGGCTTCGTGATACTCTTTAAGTAATTCCATCTCCTCACTTGTAAAACCTTGCTCACAAGAGGTTTTAGAATCTTGAAAAAGAGAAAAATATAAGGCTTTCAGTGCTGCTTGGTAAGGTACATCCGCAGGAAGAGATTTTTGTTTTATCTGCGTCAAGAAAGCACATAGCTTATCGCTATTTTTATGATTTTTTATCTTCTCATCTGTTCGTTGTTTCATTAATTGAAACAGACGATCTGCACTGGGTAGCATTCCAACTGCAAGTAGAATAACCTCTCTCCATCGTTTTTCCGTCATGTGTTCCACTAAATATCCTAAGAAATCTTCCAAAGCTTTCGGATCTGATATAGTAACAGTTCTCCTAGCAGTAAAATACTCATGAAAAGTCAAATGCGAGAAAGAATATATTCCTTTTGCTCTTTCTACTAACAAACCATGCTGTGCTTCAATTGATTTCAAAACCACTTCACTGTCAAAATGTAAAGCTTGTGAATTTGTTCTAGCTCCAGGCAAATTTTGAATGTATTCAGCTATATATAGCTCGGCTTGTTTTTGCTTAAAGAAATAATCTTTCTTGTTAAAAGTTATCCAAGCGATATGGCTTAGTAAATCTTCTTTACGAGCTGTAGATAGCCTTCTATAAACAATATCTCGTTCAATACTACGTTCGGCATCCCATTTTTTTAATAAAACTGAAACACCTTCTTCATAAAGTTCAGAACGATTTGTGGGAAAATCAGAAGATGTTTCAAATACCAAACAAAATAAAGTTAACAGCAAAGGATTAATGGCTAATTCTTTAACTGATCTTTGATTGTCTAGTTTCTGAATAAAATCTTTCCCTCTTAAAGGGTTCTTGCGCTGAAACCATTTTTGAGAGAAAATTTTAATTTGTTTATCATCAAAATCCGCAACCTCGACTTCTGTAAATTCTTTAAAGTAAAACTCTCTTGCTGCGATACGACAAGTAATGATGAAGTTATTGCTATAATTTTTATTTGAATTTCGATCTGATAAAAAATTTAGCCCTTGATCTATTTGTTCTGATAAATCTGGGTAAACTTTATTAAAATTTTCACTTATTTTGTTTTTTATTTGATCTCTGCTTCTACCATTAAGATCCTTATCCAATCCTTTTTTATCTAAATATTTCAGGGCTACTATGTCCTCAAAGATAATTGAACAGTTAATTTCTTCCAATAGAATGAAAAGAGAATCTTTACTTGTTCTAGATAATCTCCTTTCAGTCTGTATTTCTTCTAATTTACTGAATTTTGCTGTTCTTTCAGCCAGGAAGTTTCTTTGATCAATTCTGAAATCTTCAGAGAAGAAGTACTGACGAGAAAATTCTTCAACATCCTTTGAAATTCTTTTTCTATCTTCTTCCCTTACTTCATCTAAGCCGTCGAGTAATATTAACAACCTACGATTGACTAATAATTTATTGAATTCTTCCTCAGTTACCTCATAGAAGGTAAACATTTTTTTAATATATTCAAGCAGTGTAGGTTTATTTATTGTTTCAGCAAAGTCTTTAAGAGTAATAAAAATTGGAATTTTTTGAGCTTGAAATTCTCCTCGAATACATTGAATTGCTAAATACTTCAGGAATGTTGTCTTTCCAGCACCAGGCTTTCCTAAAACCATTAACTTAGGATATCGCCTTACCACATCCAAACCTGGTACTCGTTTTTCAACAACTCTACTCAACCCACAACGTTCAAAATCTTCTGATTCTGGATCAAAATCCCTGAGTAATTCACTAAGTTCTAGTCGCCTATTTCCTGTAATTGTATCTAGGATATTGACATCGGTATAAATATCTTCTAAACCAATTGGTTGGTTCATGTCTAGCACTCGCATCTTGCCACATTGTTCTTGAATATCAGGTCGAAGTCTAAGCCGAATCCTTACTACCAGATTTTCAATTTCTAACAGATCATTGCTATCTGTTTGACTTGAACCCGTAGGGGCTGGAGGCAGTCCTGAAATCTCTTCCCAACTTAGTTCTAAGGCTTTGCAGATTGCTACAAAATATCGCCGATCAACTGGTTTACCTGTAAAGAATTTGTGAATTACCTGAATGTCGATGCCCTGAGTTGCTACTTTTCCAGCAACAGTAGTACACTCAGCTAATTCTTGGCGGCTCCAACCCTTACTGGTTAGTGCCGTCTCTGCTTTTGTAATACCTGCTTCAGTAGCTTTGAGTGATCGTCCTACCATAATCTGATTGAGACATTACACCTGTTATAGCAATTCTCAAACTCAACTCATATCAAAAATCAGCATAAGTGATACCGCTTAGAATGCTTACATAGACTGAACTTCTAATTCACATTCTATAAGATAGACGCATTGTCATTAATGAGGTTATGCGTAGGATGAACAACAAAACTATACATCCTTTCCAGCAGGTCTTTTTTGCAGTCATCTTTCTCACTATCCTCTCTGGTGGTTCTTCAGTTTTGTTAGCCTTTCAAAAGGAACTCTCTCCTGAGCAAACTCGCGTATTTGAAATTTGCAACACTACATGGAATATGGGCATTGGTGCTATTTTTGGGCTTTTGGGAAGTAAGGCAACTAACTTGTTTAGCACAGATCAAAAGGAAGGTGAGGAATGAAGTAACGGGTCGATTAGTTCTTGCAATTAGCTTTGAACTACCCTCAACTGCTTTAGCTGGGTTGCATGAGTAAGGTGCAATATAGCACAATGACCCCGTTTATAGTTCTGTCAACTCCAAGATTTAAGAACTCGTTGCGAATCATGCGGCAACGCGGAGTCTTCGGGGCGGGCTTGCGGGACTAGTCAGCCCAACGATTGATAACTCTGCCCGTCCAGAAGACCGCATGAGTCGAGCGATAGCGGCAACGAGTTCGTCGGCGCAACACGACTCATCGACTAAAACCCCTAGAACGTTGTTTCTGCTGTTCGATTTCTCGCTGCTTCGCTTCAATCAAAATCTCATTCCAAGTCATCCCAGACGGTTCAACTCTTTTAGCCTGCGGTAGCATTTTTTGAACGACTTGCGCTGTTTCATTGCCGTGTTCATCGTTATTAAATGCCAAAGAAATTCTGTTCACATTCTTGAGCAATTCAAGGGGCAACGAGTTCGGATCATCAACAGCCATATACATTGTTCTGACTGGTGGTTGTCCTTTGTGTGCATCCCTATCAATATGTGCAATTGACAGTGCCTCAATTGGAGAATCGCACAAAATAACTCTCTCGATTTGGGAGTCAGGCTCTCCACCCAATTTTAGGTAAAACCATCCCTTTGAGCGATCGCTATTTTCAGGGTACTCTATGCAGCGATTGTCTTCTCGATGGGTATCCCAAACCAGTGCGCCTGACTTTTCACCATTGAGTAAACGCTTAATAAATACCACACGATGCTGCTGCTGTTGGTCGATGTAACCTAAGCCCTGGCGTTGTAATGGCTCTACAAGAAAATTGGTTAAACCGCGTTTTTGAGTGAGGTAATTTTGCAATACTGGGCGTAAACTTTCATCTTCTGGTGGTGGCTCCCATTGAGTTTGTTTAAGTTCAATCTCTTGAAGAAACTTTTCTACCTGCTCAATTGGCAGTGGAACAGAAGGAATCAACAGAACTACGTTAATGCGCTCATCATCACGTTCTGGCTGGTAGTCAATTTCTTTATGCTTTTGTAATCCTGGGAAGGTGTAGGCAGGCCCCAAGGAAGTACCGCTAAATTTTTGGTCATTCCACGAATAAGAGATGCCTTTACTTTTCCCATTGCGTGTTACACCGTGACGTACTTCTACACCCAACAGTTGCAATCGTTCTATCAGTTGGGGCATGGTTGGCTTGTCTATTGCGGCTCGGTCGATTAGTTCAATTAGTTGGCTTTTAATTGGCTTTTGGGGAACTGTTTCTCTTAAACCCTGTTCATACTCGCGTTGTTCTCTTTCAACTCGTTGCTGTTGCCCTATACTTGGTGCGCGGTTCAGTTTCTCTTTACTACTAATAGTCTGCTGTAAACCGTACTCCATCTCAAGCTGGCGAATGATTTTTTCTGAGCGTACATACTCCCAACTATCACTGGTAATTTTGCCGTCATCTAAACTAATTCTGCTGGCGCAAATGTGTATATGATCATGGTCGTGGTCGTTGTGGCGATAGATGGCATATTGATTAGATGTATAACCCATTGCCACCATATACTTATCGGCAATCTCGCACCAAGTATCATTGTCTAGCCTTTCACCTGGGGATAGTGAAAGCGAAACATGGTGAACTACTTTCATAGCTTCTGGATTTAGTTGTCGAGATAGTCGGAATTCTTTGGCTAATTCACGAGCATTTCTCCCAAACATATTGCCACCGATTAAAGATGACTCTTCTCGATTTGAGAGATATTCTAAGAGTCCGCGAAAGCTTTTACCTTTGGTTTGGTTGCCAATCATTTTTACTTCCACTCCTCGTTATCTTCATCGTCAATGTCATCGTCATCAGTGACTTCAGTTTCAATAGAAGATAATTCCCGACCAATTTGTTGTAGGAGTAAATGTAGTTGTTGTAATTGTTGCAGATCTGCTGGTGGTCGCAATCCCATTTTTAGGGCAGCGTTTGTTGCTCTGGTGAGTTGATTAATGTTGTTGCCGATGTGGACTAATTCTCTATAAGTTGCCAGGGTTATTTTACTCAGTCGTCTTGGTAGTGGTTTTAGTAATGCGCTGCGTCTTGTGAACTCTGCCACACTCAGTCCCGCGTCTTGTGCTTTTTGCTTAATCATCTCGTGTTCGATTGCGTTGACACGAGCTTCCAATGTCTTAGTACGAAGCAGGTTTTTTGACAGTTTTGGGCGCATAACTGCAACAACTAGAGGGGGTTTCCAAAGCGGGGACACTTCCCCCTTTGGCAAGTCTGTCGTCCGAGCGTAGCGAGGTTTGCCGCAGGCAAAAGACACGGCTTGCTTCTGGCCAGATTTTGGGGGTGAGGTTGCCAGCCCCCAGGAGCCGAGGGGCGGCGTAGCCGTGCTGCTGTCAATGCTACAACGTACAGAGAGATATATCAACGGCGTAGCCGGAATTTTCAAAAATCGAACAGGAGGTAAGTTCTGGTTCGGCGTAGCCGCTACAGGGAAGTAAATACAGCGAAGCTGCTATATGAAAATTCTAGATTCAGCGTAGCTGTAATAGTTAGATTTTTTGGCTTAGATTGAAGGATAATAACAGCGAAGCTGGCACACAGAAAAATAGTGAGAGCGAAGCTGTAATACAAATTGATAATTCGGCGTAGCCGTAACAGTCGATTTTTTTAAAGCATTAGGTTGGGTAAAAATAAAGGCGTAGCCGTCAAACTAAAAGCTAGTTCGGCGTAGCGGTAAGTCAATTTTTTTGAGGATTTTGAATCAGATATTTTCAAACAAGAGATAATTATCAGTTAATTGATAGTCATGAAATAACCATGAGTGAGCATCAGAATTCAGAAGCAATCACTAAGGGCAAGATTGATAAGGCCATCGAACTGCTAAAAGGACAGAAGCCAAAAGAGCGAGAAGATATCTCTGACAGAGAAGCAATTCGTCAGATGAGGCGGTACATTGAGAAATTGACTTCTGACAAGTATGGCTACACTTACGATGAAGTGTCGGAAATGTTGAAGGGTCTGGGGATTAATTTGACTGGCAGCAGAATCAAATATTTAGTAGGCGAGTTGAAGAAAAGCAGCCGTCGCCGTCACAAGGCAGAGCCAAGCAGCAACAGTAGTACGTCAGAGAATGAGGCTACTGAAAATCAGTCAGCAGTTATTGAAAGCAGCGAAGCTGAAGAAGCCCCTGTAAAAAGTACGAAGGGCAAGAAGAAATAACAGCAGGCAATTTGCAGTGTTGACAAAATATAAACGAATAACTATTTCAGACAAGGAGTAATTGCAATTAATGGTTAGTAGAGAAGAGGCACTAGAGAAGACAAAAACAATTTTTAATACTGCTTCTGATTATTTTGATGCTCCGGCTTTATCTTTCTGGAATCGTTTTGGTCGAAAAACTATTGAGCGGATCTCATTGAATAAAGGCAATTTCGTATTGGATGTTTGTTGTGGAACTGGTGCTTCTGCAATTCCAGCAGCAGTAAGTGTAGGCTCTAATGGTCGAGTTTTAGGGATAGATATTGCTGAATCTCTGCTGGAACTGGCGCGTCATAAGTCACAACTTCAAGGTCTTGATAATATCGAGTTTCGCTCTGGGGATTTTGAGAATTTAGGTTTAACATCTTCAAGCTTTGACGCGGTTGTTTGTGTTTTCGGGATTTTCTTTGTTCCTGATATGGTGGCAGCAGTTCAAGAACTTTGGCGGATGGTTCGCCCTGGTGGAAAACTAGCGATTACCTCTTGGGGAAAGAAGGTTTTTGAACCGGGTAATCAAATATTCTGGGATGCGATTAAGACTGAACGCCCGGATTTATATCGGAGTTTTACACCGTGGGATAGGATTGCAGATCCGGCTTCGCTGCAAGCACTACTAGAAGCAGGTGGCGCGACACAGGTTGAGGTTTTTGAAGAACTAGGCACTCATGAACTGACTAGCGCAGAAGATTGGTGGACAATCGTTTTAGGTGGGGGATTCCGAGGTACAATCGACCAACTTGAGCCTACGGCAAGAGAACGTGTTCGACAAGCAAATTTAGAATATCTGCGGACTAATAACGTTCATTCACTGTCAGTAGATGTCTTGTATGCCATAGCGCAAAAATTATAATAACCGGGGAATGAGCTAAATTAAAGACGACAATGAACAGCACTGCAATTAAATCTTGAGTGCCTATATTAATTCCACAATTTCTAGGGTTTCTTTCACATTCAATCGACTGGTATAAGTTCAGAAATGTCATGCAAAATGACAGCATTGTTAGTTAAGTTATGGCATCTAGCTCTATTGTCTAGAGTCAAGCTCTGAACCTGAAATTGGTCGTCAACTCCAGCAACTGTCACAACACAGCCAATTAGTTTATTTGCAATAGATTCGGGTCTTTGTAGGTTTGGATCTCCCAGAGTGTTTTTAGTATTAAAAGGCATACCAGATCCAGACAATTCACCATGCTCATGAAGCTGTTCGCGTCGTGTGGCACGTCTCTCTAAAACGGACATTAGGCTGTGCCAAACTTCAGCATCAAGTCGGCAGACTTTGATTTTTTGCTTTTCAAAACCCGGCTCAAACCTCGACCAACGAAATGCAATTTTAATTCCGAACTGCGAGAGCAGCTGATGTACAACCTGCATATCACTCATTTTTTCGCTGATGGTGCGGTTGAGGTGAGTGAGTATTTCCGGGGCATAAAGGCGTATTTTATCGGCGTAGGGTTTGAGGTCGGCTTTCGTCCATTCTTTATGAGGATCTAAAAAATCGTTTAATCCTATTGCTTCTCGAATTTGTCGCCGCAGTGCTGTACCGGAGATATCCCACGGGCAAACACCTTGATTCCAAGAGGCTTGTTTTTCTAATGATTTGGCTGTTTTATCGAGTGATAATTCGGGATTGAGTTGCGCCTCTAAGTTGAGCAGTTCTCCGCGTCGTTGGCCGTTTTTATCCCACAGCACATCTTCTACTGTTAGCTGGTCTAGAGAGTAAAAGTCTTTGAGATAAAATTTTGTTACCGCTAGTGTATCTTCTGGTGAGATGGCTTCAAGGGATTCCAAAACTACCACCTCTGCATAAGTTAAATCGGCGGCGTTTACAAGATTTTGAGCTTCCTGCAATTGAATTTCATCTTTGGCTTCTTTTAATAACACTTTGACTGCTGATTGGGATTGTCGCTGATCGATTTTGATGTGATGCCCTTCGTGTTTGAGTCGAATTAATAGCGCATCAGCAAGATTCATCATCGAATAATTCTGCTCGGCACTAATCCGGGCATAGAGATTAATATGGGGGTTATCTTGCCAGTTGTAATTGGCAATTTCTCCCACAACGTCAGGTCTGAGGTTGGAACGAACTAAGCTAACGGTGGCATCAGTTCTTTGTTTTAATTGGTTTTTAATTTCGAGAGAATTGGTTGAGCGGGAAACTTTACAGTAATTTGTACCACGTTTGGCACACCAAACCACACGTTCTACTGTGTCGCGGACACGAATTAAAGATTGGGACATATCCGCGTCGGTGGATGATGCGCCTGTGAAAATGCCATAGACTTTTTCAATGACATCTTTTAGTTCAATGCTGACTCCCGTGGCAATTGTGGGCGTACAAATAATCACGTCATATAATCCTTGGGCAATGACAGCATCGGGTGTTTTCATAAACCGTTTTTCAACGGTATTGCCGCTAGTTTCGGAGTTAATTAACAGGATTCTGATTTCTGGGATGGCTTTTTGCAGCAGTCGCGCTGTTGTCTTGCTGGTGGCTTTGCTATCTGTAGTAACATACAGCGTCTTGCCTGCTTTTAGTTGACGGGCATCAGCAATTAAATCGTTAATGATCGCTGATTTATCTTTAGCTTGAATAAAAGTTACATGGTACGGTTGCGGCTGATAGTCGTTGCGAATTAAGAAAATGGGTGTACCATCTCCCCTGAGTTCTTTGAGGTAGTGTAGGGTCTGGTTATTTAAATCGGCATCAGCAACAATAATCCTCCTGGCCACTTTAATTAATTCGCCAAACCTGGCCAGTAATGCGGGGCGTTTGCCGTTGCGGTCGCAGGTGCTAGAGGTGAGTAAGTGACGTACTACCTGGACAATTTCATCAATGATTAAGTCACAGCCAACAAATTTTTGTGGGTCGATCGCTAAGAGGGAATCAACACAAAAACCAATTCTCAGGGTGTAAGCTGCGCCTTTAATAAAATTGCCGTTGAATTTATCTAAATCGCCACGGTAATCTAAGTTAGCCCTGGCACATAAATTTTGTGACAGGGCAATTCTGTGACTAGCAGATAAGACTTTCTCTGATTTAGCCGTGGTTAGGGCGATAAACTTAGTTTTACCTGTCCCCTTGCCCGAATCGATGGCAATAATTCCTGACTGGGGTAAATCTTTGATTGACAAGGTGGATAAGTCAACTGTGGTCAGTTGTAATGAGGGTTCGTAAGTTAAACGATGTTCTAAGCGTTGCCACAGTTGCCAATGTGTAAGTGGTAGGGCTTGATTTAAGGAGGTTGACCAAGCCTTCATTCCTGCGTTAACTATTAGGTCATCAACACCTTTACACAATCCTTGTTGACCGTTCCAAATGGCGATATCAATCTTGCTGCCTGCTGCCATCAGTAATCGGCTAAAGCGATATATGGCAGCGTTTACCCGTTTCTGGGTGGCTGTGTTTGTGTCCTGGTCAAAGGCTAGGGTAATGTGTCTGTCTTTAACAGCAAACCGCGCTATGTCAGGGATGAGATAGGGAGTGATCGGGTTGCCTAGTGAGTCCTTGGTGCGGTAGCCACCGTTAACACCATAAAGGGCAATGGCAACGTATCCCTCTGACAACAGGCATAAGGATTTTTTACCACCTTCTGTCATGATGATCTCGATTTCTGGGTGAAGTTCTAGCCAGTTCCAAAAACTTTCGCCTGCTGGTGGCACTTCGACGTTGTAGCGTAGGGCAATTAAGCGTCGAGTTTCTCGGTTAATGGTGGGGAGATAGGCGCGTGAACCGTTGCCAGTTGGGGTTTCGTATTTTTGCAGTTTGCCTTTTTTCGTGTCAGTCCTGGGGGTACTGAGTTTGGCTTGCCAAGGGCTGCCATCTTCGTTTAGCAGTAGTGCGGCGTAAAGTGTGGGTTTGGCTTGATGTCCAAATCTGGTGTATTTCCAGTTAAGTGCATCGTGTATTGGGGTGGCGACCTCCCCGCCTGCACTGATTTCTAAGTCGCTGATGATGCGGATATTTTCTGTGTAGAGTTCTGGGGCGATCGCGCTCCCGGCAATAAATTCTTTCTCAATTCGGCTAGTAAACTCCTCGATGCTCTCGACTGGCAATAAGTTTTGAGCAGATGGTAGAACACTTGATAAACTTTTCAATTTCTTTCTCCAAGCTGGGTTGACATTGCCCTCGCTCAGAAAAGACTGTTGTTAAACTTTTATCTACAGAACAGTTGGCGTAACTTGTGCGGTAGATGGTTAAGAATCAAGTAGTTGCCCTAAACTTTTCATGCCTATTTTTTCATCTCAATCTGTTGGAAATAAAGTGATAGACACTTATAATCAAAGAAAGGCTCCACTTGATTCAATTCCTGTGGGGGTTTTACACTCTGTCTTTCCTGGTGGGGTGGACGCGTGGTAGGTGTTGGACGCACCGAATCCACAAAAAATGAGCAAAATCAAATGAGTAATTTGAGCCTAAGTCTGTGAGTTCGTACCTCGCAGACTTTTTGGCTTATTAGCTCAATTTCTTAAAGATTTAAAAGCATAAATAGAATTTAGTTGGTTGGGGTTAAGGTGTTGTTTGCTTGTCAGCATATCATTGAGTAACGCTAGGCACATATTGTCATTTGGCTAACAGTCAGTAAAAAATCAGAAATCCTTATATAGATACCAATTAATAAATCCATTAAATCTTACTAGTTTGGCTATAGCTTGAGTGATAGGTTAGTTTCCCCTCTGCGATCGCGTCTTTACTCATTTGTCTTAAGCCAATCCTTGAGTAATGTGTTTATTACTTCGCCCATAGGCTTACCTTGCTTAGTACAAGCCACTTTAAATTTCAGTTTCACATCCTTGTCCACATAGACACTTAGCTCAGTCATTCCCTCTGGAATTTTCTTAGGCATTTTCTCTATTTGCGCGATATCTAGTATTCTCGCATCACCCCCTGCATCTCCGTCTACCACGTATTGCGCGATTGCGCGATATACGTTATGATAACAGACAAGACAGAGAAACAACAACAGCCGTTAACCAATTCGTGTCTGCCGAGTAAGGAAAAACCTGAGAAATCAATCCTTTTAGCGTGTGGACACTCCAAATTTACCGTTAGTTGCCAATACCTGTTGACTACTTGTCAGCATTTGTTATTGACTATCAATCACTATTTGCCCATTAACCAATAGATGCTCTATGAAAGCGTCAAACTCTGCACGGGGACTTGATTTAGATTCCCCTGGTCTGTTTTGCGAAAGTTATGTTACAAAATCTGAACTCGCAAGAATTCTTAACGTTGCTCGTTCAACTTTAGTCAGTTGGGACGGCATTGCACTATACCGCATAGATAGCTATCGCCAAGCCTACCCAGTCAAAGCCGATGGCAGTACAGACCGCTCTTGCCCGTTGTCACCCTATCAATCTTGGTGTTTGTCCCGTATTGGCCGAGTCATGCAAAATCTCAAATCGGCTGAACGAGTCAAGAACTATATCAAAAAGCATCCCGAAGATTTTAGTCCGGCGAAATTTACTAGCCAATTTCATCAAGTAACTAGAGGTAATGCAGCATGAATACTTCATACATGATTGCTATCAAAGAAGTTTGTGAACGGCTAGAGATGCCAGAGGAAATTATTAGATTCTCCTTGCAAGAATCGCATCCAGATGATTTTGATAGTCTCAAAGAAATCAGTTTCGCTGAGTTTGAAACTTTAGCCCAAGTCCTCAAACAGAAAGCCTCACAAGAACAAACTGGAGAAATAGCCGCGATTGCTCCATCAACTAACAATACTCTGCCAGTTACCGAACAACAAAAAATCATTAATGGAGCTTTGAATGCTCTGAGCGAGTTTGCTGGAAACTACACATTGACCATTGATAAAATTACTTCCACTCTGGCATTTATCAGTGGTCAATCAGTTGTTAATAACTTCGTTCACATCCACTCCAACACAATTAGAAGTGGCTTAGAAGATTACTTAGATGAATTGGCGGGTGAGTTAACTGCTGCTGCTCACTCCATCAAAGGAGTTGATGCTAACGATTTTTTAGCTCAACGGGGGATTACCCCGAAACAACGAACTGCTCAGAAATCACTAGAAGAAATCCTGAATCTGGCAGCAAATATCTAGACGTTGCCTACTCCTTAGCACTGTCAGACAGTCGTTTCTTATCGTTGTTGTTGAAGGTTTCAAGAGAAAGAAAGATGCACTTAATTACTGAGACTTGTTTTTATTCCGGTGTGGCTACTCTGTCTCTAATCGGTGGTGTAGCAGCAGTTATTTCACCTCTAGGAGTGGGTTTATTTGCAGTAGGTTTAGCAATGTATGTCAGCCAAAATCGACGCTAACAGAGAGAGATTAGAAGTTGCTTATAAGTGGCAAGCATTAAAAGTTCATCCCCTAATGCTGATGGTTTGCATTGTAATTCCTGCATTTGTTGGCAGCTATTTATATACCAGTTGGCAGCAAACTAAAAATCTGAAGCAATCTCCAAATATCGAGATGAAAAACTTACCTCTTTGTAGCAGTGTAGGCTCTGAAACAAAACTGAAGTTTTCAAGGATATTGAGGTGAATTATGAACACTCAACCACTACCAGAATTGATTGCACAAGCCCAACAATTAGTAACCCAAATTCGGCAGCATCCACAATATCAAAGGTTGAACTTTGATTGTGACGTAACGCTTGGGGATGTCACTCAATTTTTCAATACTCTGCAATGGGAGTCCACAGCTTCTACTGTTGATGTTTCCAGAGAAGGCTTTTTTCAGTGATGGAGGAGCGATCGCATTGCCTGACCAACATGGCGAGCGCCCCTCATGTACGTATTAAGCACACGTCACCACAAGGATCATACCAAGAATGAATAAACCCATTGGCTATTTTACAAGTGTCCTGCCTTCTGATGGTTCCTACCTAGACGAGCTTCAGCAACAATATGGCAGCACATTTGAACAACTGGGCAAGGTAGAAAAACTGTTGCTGTTACATGGGGTTGTCCAAAATCTTTTGAGCGCAGAGATAAATGTCTCTGGCGGTTCAGCAGCATTAGAGGCACTTTCAACCGTCTCTCCAATTGTTCAAGGTATTCATAAACGAGTCAAAATAGGCGAACACTTGGGATTGGCGGAAGCATTAATTAATCAACTCAAATACCAACGCTAGGGGTGAAACATGGCTCGTAATTATGGAACCGCCAAACTGAAAAATCACATTCCCAATAATGCCCCTGGTACGCTCAACGCAATGGGCAGTTTGTTTGACGTGTCAGCAGAAGACTTCAACAAAGCCGTGCAGGGCGACCAAACGGTAATCACCAAAATTGCAGATATGGCGCGACTGTCGGACACTGCCAAAGCCAATTTACCCAAGGCATTGGAGGCATATCGGAAAATTATCGAGATAACTGGGGATGTGAATCAAGCCTATGCGGAGTTGGTGCAACTGACCCAGAAGCACGGAACGCAAACACTTAAAGCTATCAACACATCGAAAATTGGTGAGCAGCGTTTCAAAAACGAAGTGACCGAGATGCAGTCGGAACACGTTAACGCGACTACTGCCGAGGCTACCCGACACGCTCAACGGTCAAGCCTGATTCAAATATCGGGGGCGACGGCTGACCTAATGGCTCTAGCAAAATATGAGGCTGATTTAATTAGAGCTTCTAATAAAGTCCCTGAAGCTCAAGACGCAGCAGATCGCGCTTATGAAAATGCCGTAACTGGCGCACTGTGGACAAACGGTAGTGAAGCGAAAACTGACCGCATACCCAAACCTAACTACTCCCGCACTGCTGGCATTAGCCGTGTAGGGCAGTGGTTCCGCAATTTTATGGGCATTTAAGCTCTAGTTTGTGCTTGCGCCAGAGTACAGGTAGACTCTGGCTTTTTTTGTTTCACCCCAAGCGAGGTAAGTATGAACGAAATGGAATTCCTACTATCGCAGTTCCACCCCGGCGAACAGTCCACACCTCTGATTTGGGGTGAAACTCCAGAAAAAAAACCGACCCCAGAATCGGAAGACGGCGATCGCCTTGAGCAATCCATTCGTGATGTCTTCGCTAACAAGCAACTGCTCAACAAAGCCTTGTCCACATTTTTGGGAGTGTTCACCGCCAATGCTGGAGTCAGCCTACTAACGAGTCTGGGGATTGGGGCGATCGCTTCTGGCACACTGGGCAGCATTGTACTGGGGCTGTTTTTCGCCAATACCCTGACCAAGCTTCAATATGATGGACAAATTCACATTGACAAAGATTTTTTGGTAGCGACTGCCCAAACTGTAAGCGTAGGGGCTTCTCTGTGGATTGCCTTTGACGAATATCGGGCAGTGTCTAATGCCTCTAAAACAGGTAAAACACGGTTCTATCAGGAGGTAAAAAGCTACGAAATTAAGCCAACTCCTAAGAATGAAACGCCTTGGGGGTTGATTGGGTTAGCTGGTTTTGGATTGTTGGTGTTGGCAGCAATCGTCAGGGGGAAAAACCAATGAAACGTAAGCAATTTGAAGACTACTTGCGTTCGGGAACAGCCAACAATATTACTGTCGGGGTGCTAGCGGCCATTGGGTTAATTTGTGGGGCAAAGTCATTTACTGGCACTCAAATCAGTTTGGTGGAATATTGCTTTATCCCCGAAACACTAAAAAACCCAGTGAACCGTTTGCGGTACTGTACACCCTCTAAGCGGTACATCATGCCAGAGAGCGAGTTTAACGCCGAAGTATACGCCCCAGCTAACCCGGAGTTTCAACGTGATAGTTTTGTGCCTGCCAAAGCTACCCGTCTAAGAACAATCCCCCCAAGTAACCCGGATAAGTCTTGGTGGGGATTGATATCAGTTTCCTTAATATGTGGAGCTTACACTTTGTCCAAAGCTAGGGAATGGCGATTGGTGCAGATGTTGCCAAAAGTCAGAGAAGAAACCCGCACCAATTGGTTGATTGCCAGACTCAAGCAAGGTTTAAGACTACACAAGGAAAGTTACACCGCACAGCTAGATTACGAATTCCATCAATGGGCTGAGAATCGACGGCTAAAATCCGCACAATTGTCAAAAATGACACCCCAAGAATTAGCCCTTTTTCAAGAGCAGGTACGTTTAAAGGCAGAAGCCGAAGCACGGGCGCAACTACAGCAGGCAACCGCACAGCCAGCCGGAGCATTGCCGGGGCAGTCAATGCAGGATATCGCCAGGGGTGACGATAAAGTTACTGGCACTGAACAGCAGACATTACAACAAAATAGCGGTGGAAGTCTTCACCCTTCAGAATCTCTTGCCCTTAACACTTTGCAAGCCTTAGCCAAAGCCGATAGTTCTACCGCTTTAGTCGCTGCACCAGGAAGCGGTAAATCAGTCACCCTCAATTATTTGATTGAGAAAATCCTTGCAGATTGCCCCAACGCGGACATCTGGGTGATTAGTGCTAAGAATGATAGTTTCTGCGGTTTACGGGAGAAAGAAAGGGTAATTGTTTTTGATCAGGAAAACCCAGACCTAGCAAAAGACGTAATTGACAACTTTTACCTGAGCTACAAATTAAGAAAACAGTTACCAGAGTCAAAGCGCGATTCCCTACCACCATTGATTCTAATTTTGGATGATTGGTTAGTAATTGCTGACTCTTTAAGCAAGCTTTACTCTGATTGGAATTATGGCAGTAAATTACTTGATGTTCTGCTGATTGGTCGAGAGTTTAATACTAAGTTTATTGCTTCTCTACAGTCTTTTAATTTAGCAGCATTGGGCATTGAAAAAATGGACGCTCAAACCCGAATGTGCCTCAACTTACTGCTGTTAGGTAACAAGTACATTAAGAATGGAAGGGAGCAAGAATCTTATGGAGTGCTGGAATTGATTTTAAATAGAGGTGACATTATCCCAGGTAAGCAAGAAAGGGAGCAAATTAAATCTAAATATCTAGAAATTAAAACCGCCTCTTATCAAAACTTACGTCCGGTAATGATTGCTTCTGTTGGTGGTTTTGTAGTTGCATTAATGCCAAATCTATCTAATCAAGCCAATTCAATTGCAAATGATCATGAATATCTAGATAGAGTATATGAGCTTGAATTTAATTTAACTGCTGCTCACCTTCCTCAACCAAAACCATTGTCCGAGGTAGCTAAAAAGATTTATGAATACTTCCAGAATGTGAAAAATAAAACGCCAAAGACATTACGCGATTTGAAGAAAGCTGACAGGTTATCAGGCTACTCAGACGCAGAATTACTTGATGGGTTATCTGAATTAATTGAGAGGAATAAGATAAATTCTGACGGCAATGATAGCTACTTCCTACTCGATTGGTGAACGTGTTGCCGTACTGCCGTAGTGAGCAGGAGGGATGTAAAACGGGCTTTTCTGGGTGGACACGGCATACGGCATAAATCACGGCAATCTATATCCTGTATAGGTCGTAGCCTACGGCAAGGTTCCGGCAGCGCGGACAGTCACGGCAGAGACACCAATAATTTTGCAGCTAGTTATTATTATAAGATTAGAGAAACAATATAATCGTTGATCAAGTGTCAAGACATATTTAAGAGTGCGAGTAGAGTTGTCCAGAGTCCTCGGAGTGCCGCAATTGGCGAGCGCAATAAGAGCAATAACACTCTTCGCCATCCCCGCAGACAGGATTACCACAACTATTGCAATGCTCAGTATCGCCATATCCTAAATTATTTTGCCAGTACCAATTGCAGCGTAGAGATGTGTCACTTATTGTTTTGATACGTATATTAATTGAGGCAATGGCAAGTTCTTCTGCTTCCTGAACTGAGTTGGCTTATCCTTTCCAGTGCCTCTCTCCTTCTTCAGTTTTCATAAATACTAGAAATTGCATGAGGCGTTGTATCTCCGCAGATGTTGTTATCAATAACAGCTAGATAAAATAGCTTTGATTCTAAGATACTTGCCTTGGCTCGTAGCGCCACTTACACTATGAGATATGGCGCGGATTTCTTCGGAAAATTTTTGACTTGACAAGTTAGAGTCAATCGCTGCTATCCAACGACTAACTTTATTCGCTTTGTCTGTTGCTGTGCGAATTTTACAACTGATTCAGGGTCGAGACAATCCTGATTTACCAGAAGAGTGTTGCTTTTTCACAGGAGCAACAGCAATGCTTGTTAACGCTCGCACCAACGGTCGTTGGTAACATTGAAACTATGATTTTTGGAGGCGAATACAGTGGTAAATTCTGGAGATATTCAACTTGGTCACAAGCTGTAGCTGGACATAAAGAAGTTTGTCTGTTAGCTATTTGAGCCTATCGGTGATCAAAAAGATTAATTCATTCAATTGTTAAATAATCAGCAATTTTTGTCAGTTCTAACTCACTTAAAAAGCCAGTTAATGCAAAGGGACATTTACAACTTAATTCTTTTGCAAGAGAATCAGCATTTAGGTGATGTTCCCGACACACAATCTCAAAAATCTCATCTGTGGTTAATTCTAGATTTTCATCTAATTCCTCTACTCGCGCTTCTATTAAATTGATATTCATATTTAAATTTCCACCATCTAAAGTATCTTGTTAACAATTTTTAATTTTTATTGACCCGCATTCTTCAACATCCCCGTTAACAACTCCGACATCTCCCACAAATCTTTATTGCGGTTATCGTCATAAATCATCAGCGTTCTGGGGTCAGCATGGCGGCTCAACTTCTGCACCTTTCTGATATTCCCATCCGTCGCATCCAGCGCCGCCGTAATTGCCGAATGCCTGACCCTGTGTGGTGACATCGGTTTCTTCACCCCTGCTTTCTTAAAAGCTGTCGCCACTATTTTATAGATAGCATCCGTAGTCAATCTATGCCCCCTATTATGAAAATCTAACGCCGTAAAAATTGGTAAATCTGTATTCAAATCCCCCCTAGAAATCAACCAATCAGCAATCGCCGCCGCCACATCTTTTGACATATCCAAATATTCTTCATTAGTTCCCTTCCCCTTCCCCAAAACTCTCAACTTGCGCCCATAAAAATCAAAGTCACCCACATTTAACTGACATATCTCCTGACGGCGCAAAGCTAAACCCCACAGCACCAAAAAAATTGCATAGTTGCGTTTACCAATCAAAGTCTCCCGGTCAAACTGCCCAAGTACAAGTGCTATCGTCTTGCTATCAACACCCCGCGTATCTCGATAAGCCTTAACCTTCTCCCCCTCGACATCTTCCAGGGAATAGTTGCACACCCCCAGCTTCCGCCCCATCTTGGCCAACGACTTAATCGCCGCCAACCGCCGATTAATGGTTGCCTCCCGCAACCCGGATGTAATCAATTTCGCTTTATATTTCAACACCACCATTACCGCTTGCTCTCGCTGCAAATGCAGAAACTCCAGCACACTATCCCCAGTGGGCGGTAAGCCCGTCATCTTGATAAAAAAATCCTTCAAATCCTTCTCGTAAGCACGCCGAGTATTGGGGTTGCGTTTATCTGCCAACAGCTGCGCCAACACATCCGGGTCGCCCTGAAGCTCTGCGTCAAAATACCTAGTTATCGGCGCAGCTAAACACGCCTCTAACTCCACTTTAACTAGCTCTCCAAATATTGGCTCGTTAGGCATAACTACTCACAGCGTCGTTATTGATAATACAGTTTATGAGCAACTAGCAAAAATAGATAGAGTTCTAGAAATACTTGAGGACAATAAGCCAAATGGCGTTATTGATAACAATGTAGACAGTGTTGACAAAATTAGCCTCCCTGAAAGCGTAGACTCAATCTCGCCAGATAATCAGCTTGTAGAGGTTGCCAACAGTAATGTACATTCCGTAGAGGAAATCAATGGGGATAATAAACCGAATGGCGTTGTTGATGAAAACAGTATTGAGTCATTGAATTTGAAAAGAAATACTTATACGGTGCTTAAAGATGCACAAGTTAACACAATAGAAGATTTAAATAAATATGGTGTCACAGGCTTGCGAACGCTGAAAAATCTGGGAAATAAATCTGTATCACAGATAGTTGAAGCACTTCAAAGCCGAGGGATTGAGTTAGCAGAGTTACCAGACCCGGAACACACACCTTCTCTTTGAGCAGTAATTCCGAAAGCTACGCGCTAGGAATTGATGCGATGAGCCGTTTTCAATATCGCAGTGTCAAAAACGTTGTATGCTGTGGCCGGTGATGTCGGGAAAAGGGGTGATGTATCTAATCCTATACTCATACCAATATAAACAAAGTGTTAGGGGCTTGAGTAGCAGGCGAACCGAAAACTGGGATAAGCTTGAAAGTCTTATTAGATAAGGATTTTATCCAGAACTGAAGTTATTGACGCTCTGCTTATAATCGAGTCACTACTCAACGAGAAAATAGGGATTTCAGCTTTGAAATATGTTTGTATTACTGGTGTCATGTCTCTTCACCCGGTTTTCTGCGCGAATGCTACTCATACCCCAATTTAGAGGTTTGCGTGACAAGCACTTATTCACGCTCGGAGCCTTTGAAAGCCGAGAGAGGTTTGAGGAAGTCTACGGGAAAAATCTGAGTTGGATTATCTAGAGATTCCACTATGATCCTCAAAAATGGAATCTCTAGATTTTAACCTAAAAAACTTCTCAGGATTTTGCGTATAGCCAAGAGCTAAACAGACGAGTCACCCTCGGCATAACAACATAGGTCAGCAGTACAACCATAGTAGCGGAAATAATGAATGAAATCATCAAAGGAGGTAATATGCCAAGCAAGGGTGCTAAAAGTCTATTCAATAAGTTAATCAAGACATAAACAACTGCCCAAGTGAGTAATGCTGTTTTATAGCGCAGTGGAGTCTTTAATGGTTGACCTGGAAGGGAAAACCATGCTTCTAACCCACTCAGTTGTTGAACATGAGGTTCAGAATGAACCAAATGTTGAGCTTGAGACAGCCAATATTGGCGATCGCGTGACTCCATCCACACCAAGAGATGTTCATAGTTGTCAAACCGAAAGATAATCACATATTCTGAACGCACACCTAGTTGTGGTCGAATCACATTTGTTCCTAAGTGACCAAGATAAGTTCTAGAAACACTAGTAATGTCTTTTAACCAAGCCTCATAAGCACTTTCGCATCCTGGTTTAACATTTTGTGAAATGACTACCGTTACAGATTGATCTTCTTGTTCCATATCCAACTAACTCCTCAGCACTTGTTGGTGAATGCTTGAGTCATTTTCCTACTAAGGGATATCCAGCTTTACTCACTTCAATTCGGACAATGTTAGAAGCAACCACGCCGGTAGGCGGTGGTAAAAACATTCCGCCATTCATCACAACATAGATGGCCGTGAGATCACTCGGTGTTTGACCAAAAGCAACTGCTGTACTACCAATTACGCCCTGTTCGGCTTGAGCAATAATGGTTGTACTACCATCTGGTGCAATCTTCACCACGCTGTTATAAATGTGGGTTGCTCCGTAAAGGTTGCCTTCCACGTCAAATGCAAAGTCATCAATATTAGTTTGCTCTACAAAAATTTCTGGTTCACCAGGTTCATTGTCCACACCAAGCCCAATTCGTAATAGCAACATTTTTTCCGTATTTGAAACGTAAAGGAAATTACCAAAACGCTTCAAACCATTAGCAGCAGGAATGACGTTTTCTGGATTGCTACGAGCTAGTAAAGGATGTTCGAGCCAGATGGTACTACGACGCTGATCAATATCAATCAACCAAATTGCACCTCGGTAAGAATCTGCTGCTAAATACTGAGTGTCAGAAACAGGAGTAATACCATTAAGGAATATCGAATCTGGTAATGTTAGCAAAGTTTCCACTGCACCATCCGCGGCAACTAGTGAAACCACTGGTAGAGAATCAGCATTCCATCCAGTGACTACCAAACCCCCGTCAAGAGTGAAAGCCAAACCGCTGACTTTGCCTTCTACACTGGCATGAAGTTGCTGATTTCCATCTGGGGTAATGCGAACAATTTTGCCAGCCTCATGATTAGTTACAAATATTGTGCCATCAGCGGCGATCGCCAGATTTTCTAAAAAAGTATTGGCTGGAAACGAGGTAATAATTTTGGCAGGAGCCAATTCTATGGGTGTATCGGCGTAAATCGGAGGTAACATGAGTATATTTTCCATATAAATCTACCACTGCAATTGAATCGGGACACGAAACTTCCGCATCTGTGCAAAAAACAGTCCTTGCGCTCCTCCATCTGCTAGGGTTGCTAAGTAGACAGCGGTTTCGGCTCCTTCTTCGGCTGTGAAAGGTGCATCATCACCCAATACTTTTCGGATAAGGAATTCACTCGTGTTCGCGTAGCGTCTCCTTTAGGAGAAGGTAAGCAAGCCACTGGATACAAAACGGCACTTAAAGCTTTTAATCGTTTCATTGCTGAATTAACTAACCGAGCATAGGCGTTTCTGAATTCGCCAACAGTGTCTTCGCTAGATCCACCCCCTAACATTAGGGAGTTGGAACTGCTACTCGATTACCAGGAACAATTTGTGGTTGATAAGAAAACACTTCGCGGCTACGAGGATCAACACTCACTTTGAGCCACTGTACATCGTTAGTGCCATTCCCTTGATTGTCACCAAATGTTTCAACACGAGTGAAGTTCTCTAGTCGTCTGCCTTGAGCATCTAGAAATGGCTTATCGATACGGAAGTAGTGAGAATCACCATGCACGTAGGCCACTGGTTTACGAAAAGCAATCACTTCATCACGCAACGCTAATAAGAAGCTCTGGAAGCCATCAGGTTGTCCATCAGTTTCCATGAGTGTTCTCGGATTACGCAAAGGCGCTCTGGTTGAATCACTCAGATCCCACCCTGGATCAGCTTGGGAGATCAACATCACCGCCGCCGAGTTACGTTCTTTTGCCACTCTAAAGGTTTCTTTCAGCCATACAATATTGGCCGCGTTTCGCGCTGCGTATTCTGCTGGGTTAGGTGCAGTATCGCAGAGGTTATTACAAGAACCTTGGACGTTGAGTGTCGCATAAGTCACCCTACCCACAGTCCAGCGTCGGTTCTCGACACAGGGTACTGCACCATTGACACCGAGGCATAGCGGCGCTGTCTGGACTTCCTGTCTTAACCGACGTTGTCCCAAAGAAAAAGGCGTGCTGAAGAATAACTGACGCTCATAGTCGAGGCGCTCTAGTGAGTTATATCCACCATTGGAAGCGCGATCGCAGTCTGTCCAATCGTTGTCACCTGGTGTAAAGGCTGCTGGTGCTTCCAGCTCATTAAAGTATCCCAGTGCTTTGGCATACAGTGAATTATCACAAAGACTATTTGAACCAGCTTTGAGATCACCATCATGGACAGTAAAAGAAAGTTTTTGCGAATTCATGTCCTCGATGAGTCGTGTTACACCAATTTCCTGCTCTTGTGAGTATGGCAAATCACCCCAAAGACCGATTTCGTAAGTTGCATTGGCGTTCTCATTCTCTCTAAAGTTTTCATTTTCTCTAGCCATAACCAAACTGCTGGTTACGGATAGCAAAAACGGTAAAGTCAACCCTAGTAAACACATTTTTCGCAGCAAATGTGCAGTTGTAAAGCATTGAAATATTAAATAGCCCAGCTTCTTCATCATATTTTTGGAATCCGTGAGTGCATATTGAGCGAGTAGCTTTTGCCCACGCCATAGTCAGCAATTTAGACTAGCGGATTGTCCATAACAGATTGTTTATGAATAGGTTATGAAGCCTAATATTTATGAGTTTTGAGTATAGTTTTACTCTGGGCTGATGATACTATCTGTAGCTTTGATAAGAAGAGTGGTGATTTCTATATAAAAAACAAGGTATCAGGGGAAAAAGTTTTAAAGTAGAGAGAACTATATAAATCTATATAAATATGAATGATAATTTGCGGAAAATAATTAATATTTAGACGGCGTTGCTGAGTGCGGTATGAATTAATCAAACACTATGTTTTCGCTCAGTGGTGCATCTGGTAAATTTTGACCCAGTTGTTTTACCCAAATAATAATTGTTGTGTGATGGACTCCTTTAACTCTTTCAATAGCTCGAAAACCCATACCTTTGAGATACATCCGAATACATTCTTCTTTGATCTGATTGCTAGATGAGAGCAACATTCAGGACAATTCATGTTTTAGCACCCTATACTCATACCTTATTATGCAACGCCGGGGTTATGACCTTTCGTCCTTCTGCTTAGAAGTTATCAAAATCAGACAGGGCAAGGGTTTCTCGACCATCTTGCAGAAAAATGCTCAAATCTCGGCTCAATACCAATAAGCGAGCGCATCCATAAACGGAAAGACTTATCTGAATTCGCCACACTTAAAACCAAATCACCGAAACCGCTTTTCGCTTCTGCTCTGGCGTGACCTCCAGATAACGCTGTAAAGTCCCCAGGTCACTGTGACCAGAGATTTCCTGAATAGTTCTCAAAGGTATCCCCGCGCTGGACATCTGCGTGAGGGCAGTTCGTATCATCGCCAACCGCCAAGGTGCTTGCGCTGGCTGACCGCGTTGTGGATAAAGTGATGCGAAGTCTTCATCCTGGTAAAAGACCCCAAGTTCATCACGCAGTCGCATATATAAATTACCTTTGGCGAACGCGGCTTTGGCTACACGTACCGTTTCATCAGGAATAGGAGGAATTTCTTCAGGATGTAAGCACATATACTACCTCCACAGGTATTTCTTCTAGTTTATTGATAATTGAGGCAGCTAACTTAACTTTTTCTCTTCCGTGTATTACGCGGAAAAGTGGGGCCAACCTTTCCATGTATTACGCGGTAAAATCGGCGTTTTTATGTTAAGTAATGTTTCGCCAACGGTATCCGTATCTCGGCTCAATACCAAGTCTGTAGCTGTACCAATTGCAACGAAACTTCATAATGTCTGATGACTTTTCCTACTAAGAAAGTTGGTCGGGTGAATGATGGTGAGTGAGCATCTAAGGTAATTCCCAGAACTCATACTGTGAGTTGTGCAAGAGTGCGTAGTTTGCCGTCGCAGACATCGCCCCTCCCAATCAAGCGAGGAAACCCCAATCGCAACCATGTGAAAAGTAGCCTAGATATCTTGCATATAACCCGATTTACCAGTACAAAGCCCGTAGGCTTAGTAAAATTTGGTCAAATGAATAAAATTTTATTCTTGTGTACAGGCAACTACTACCGCAGCCGCTTTGCGGAAAACCTATTTAATTGGTTGGCTACCAAACAAGGTTTAGATTGGCAGGCTGACTCCAGAGGGTTAGCACTTGAGCGCGGTGTAAACAATGTGGGGGCAATTTCCCAGTATGCGGCTGAGGCTTTAGCAGTGCGCTTAGTAAACCTACCAGATGATGAACGGTTTCCAATGCCAGCAAGTGAGCAAGATTTCGAGTCAGCTACTAGAGTTATTGCATTAGATGAATTAGAACACCGTCCACTAATGAATGAACGCTTTCCCCACTGGGCAGAGACAATTGACTACTGGCTAGTTCACGATATCGATAAAACCTCTGCTACTGAAGCCCTTGAGGAAATTGAAAAACATATACTGCAACTTATAGAACAACTGACACAAAGTTAGTGGCGATCGCTCTCCAAAAAATTCTTAGAGGAAAAGTTATCACAAGAGGAGCGATGCCGGCGGCGGTAAACTACGCACCCTTGAATGACCATACCTTTATTACTACAACTAAACTTTAAAACTAGCGAAGTCCACCCGTGATGTACAGCGTTTCGCCAGTGATCCAGGCGGAATCAGAGGAAGCAAGGAAGACAACAGCAGGGGCGATGTCCTGTGGCTGTCCAATGCGACCTAGTGGTGTTTGCGCTTCCGTCTGTTTGCGACCTTCGCTCTCAGTAATTCCTGCTGTGTGCGTACCCTCGGTTTCTACCATACCAGGATTGATGGAATTGACCCGGATATGACGGGAACCCAACTCTTTGGCGAGGGACTTTGTGATGGCATCAACAGCTGCTTTGGTTGCGCTATAGATTGAAGCATTCGGGGGCGCGAGGGTGCTGACGATGGAACTGATATTGATAATGCTGCCGCCTGCCGAGTCGAAGTGTTTTACGGCTTGTTGCGAGGTGAGGATCAATCCCAGAACATTTAGATCGAATTGCTTATGGAAGTGCTGTTCGGTGATGTCATCGATTGGGGAAAATTCATAAATTCCCGCATTGTTAACCAAAATATCAACCCTGCCGAATGCTTGCTGTGTTTCTGTAAACAGATGTTCAATCTCTGCTTTTTTGGCAACATTTGCCTGAACTGCGGTAAGCGAAGCTATGCCGTAGGCTTATCGCCTTTCCACCGACGCTAATAATCTCATCTACTACCTGATCAGCCCCTTCTTTGCTAGAGGCGTAATTGACAACCACTGCTGCACCTTCGGCTGCCAGATGTTTGGCAATCGACGCACCGATGCCTTTAGACGCACCTGTAACAACTGCGACTTTTCCCTCTAGTTTTGTCATGCCTGCAATCCCTGTAGTTATTGGGTTGAAAATATCTGTCCGAAACAGGTGCATTCTTGCAAGAATGCAAGCTCTTAATTTAAGATACCAGTTAACTGAGAGCTTACACACTTCGTTAGATCAACGGGTAACTATAAAGACAGCCAGAGCGATCACTACAACATCTATGTAAAAGCATAAAGCGACAGATTACGCCTAAGCTTGGGTTTCCTCGCTTGAATTGATTGTAAATTTTGAGGAGCGATCGCCTCCCATAAAATCAAGAGAGGAAAAACACCAAAGCAGAGAGGGGGTAAGCATCACACTTATTCAATCATCAGATAGAGTCAGAGCGGGGAAACTAATGGTAGTTTGAGTTGTTGGAACGCTCATATCAACCGCCGAAGTGAATAACTTAGTATTAATCAACCTGATTCTCACCGCGTCTATAGTTCTATCACCAGTCAGCATTGCTGATACTGCCCAAGGTTCAACCCATGCCATCAAAATGTCTTCATTTAACCTCAGTTCTCAAAAATGGCAAAACCGCGTGCTACTAGTGTTTGCACCGTCTGTTGATCACCATATCTATCAACAGCAGATGCAGTTATTTCAACAGCATAATAGTGGTTTTACAGACCGGGATTTAGTTCTGGTTCAGGTTTTGGCAACAGATAAAAGCTATGCCAACGGACAGTTAATAGATGAATCTTCTGCTGCTAATTTGCGAAATCGCTTTGGAGTTGACAAAGATAATTTCCGCGTTATTTTGGTAGGCAAAGATGGTGGTGTTAAGCGCAGTGACACTATACCAGTTCAGGCAACAGCAATTTTTGAGCAAATTGATGCTATGCCCATGCGTCAACAAGAAATGCAACAGCGAGGTAGAAACTAGCTATTATGATCATTGTCCATCATCTCAACAACTCGCGATCGCAGCGTGTGCTATGGCTACTTGAAGAATTAGGCATCGAATACGATATCAAGTTCTACGAACGTGACTCAAAGACGATGCTGGCTCCGACATCGTTGCGAGAAGTTCATCCGCTCGGCAAGTCACCAGTAATTACAGATGCAGAAGTGACTGTTGCTGAGTCCGGCGCTATTATCGAATACATAGTAGAGCGATACGGCAATGGTCGGCTAATTCCAGAATCCGGTACGCCAGAGCGTCTGCGGTACACCTATTGGCTGCATTACGCCGAAGGCTCGGCAATGCCACCTCTGGTAATGAACCTCATCTTTAACCGTTTTGGAACAGGAGACAGCAGGGCAAACGACGCATTCATCGCGCCCCAAATCAAACTTCACTTTGATTATATAGAAGCTGAACTTGGTAAGAGTACGTGGTTTGTCGGCTCAGAATTCACCGCCGCCGATATCCAAATGAGCTTTCCTCTGGAATTGGTTGCGCTACAAGCCGAACTTATCTCAAGCCGACCAAAGATTCAGGATTTTATCGAACGCATCCATGCGCGACCTGCCTATAAACGCGCCCTTGAACGTGGAGGCAAATACGACTACGCCAACAGCATTTAATAATTCTCATACAAGAGCGATATCTACGATAAGCTCCGCTAACGCCTGTCTCCTGAAATTCAAGCGTTCGCGTAGCGTCTGTCTCCGACACGCTACGCGAACGCAGAGAGGAAAAGTTACCAAAAGAGGCGCGAGGAGAGCGGCGGCAAACTACTAGTTCACCAACCCAATATTGCCGTGTAGACCCAGCAAGGGAGCAGGGGAGCAGGGGGGAATGAAGGTACTTTCTCCCCTGCCCCTCTGCCCCGAAGCCCCTCTGCTGTCCACCACGCAAAGTTCTCTTGGCAGACTACTACTTTAGTAGAGTATGACTCCTCGGTTTAAAGCACTAACAAAACTGGCATAGTCATACTCAACTTGAGTGGCATAGTCTAAGGCAAAGTTGACAATCTCATTTTTAAATGCAGAAGTGTTACTACCGACAACATCTGTGACTTCTTTATCCACACTGTAGGAAACAATTGCACTATTGTAATCTTTGTCAGAGATAGCATGGTTTTTAGCTACCACTTTCCCGGCATATCCCATTGCATCCAGGAATTTTGATTTGCTTGTGAGCAACTTGTAATCAAAATCCTCTTGGTAGGGCGATTTTTCACGTAGAAAGAAAAAGAGATTGTTGACTGTAGTGTAGCCAACCAAAGGATCAGTGTTGGCAAGCATCGCTTTCGTGGCAATGCTCACTCTTGCACTTTGATGGTTACTATAAACAGAACTTGGCAACAACTCTGGCGCAGCTATAGCTACGGTGCTGCTAGTTTCTTGCTTCATTTCTAAAATCACATCGTCACTGGTTGCAGAAGTTGGGCCTTCAATTAGCAAGTAATATCGATATCTGCCGAGGCTACCAGTTCCTGAGCCTAATTTGAGACGAATATCTTTGACAATATAATAACTATTGCTGTAACGCTTACTACTAGCAATTGAAGTAATGTAGCTACTCATCCCAGTAGTAATAGCTGAATAGGTACTGCTAGATAAAGGTTGAAGTTCAGCAGTGGTCTGGAAGAGGCGATTGCCACTAGTATTAATTAGCGTATACTTGCTTAAAAAGTTAGAACGACTGTTGGCGGCAGTCTTTTGAATTAAATCGTTAACAACACCATTTGTATTACTCGATTCTAAACGGTAAGATAATTCGTCATTGGTTCCCTTAAAATCCCCCATTTTGTTGAGGTAGGTATCCAGAAAATTCCGTACAACATCCTGAGCATCATTAGAACTCAGTCCATTTTCTTTCGCGGCTAAAAGAATTGAAACTGCCATCCGGCGCAAATCCCAGACGTAGGGGCCGAGATAACCTTCATCAAAATCGCTGGTATCAAAAACATTGTTACCATTGGCATCCCGCATCCCCCCAAGATTTTGTAGGTGCATATCACCTTCTAACCAAATAGCTCTTGTTGAAGAATTGACAAATGCTGAACTTGGTAATGTCTGCATATCACTATAGAAGATGTGAGCAGTTCCTCGATAAAAGGCGAAAGGACTAACTGCCATCTTTTGCATTTTTGTCGCTAGTTCTTGCGGTAATTGTGAGGCAAAGGGATGATTATATTGATAAATTTGATTTTCTATCCAACTTGAACGGGAAAATGCAGCTTGAGTCTGGCCTGGAAATCCTAAAATTATAACTGCAAAGACTAAAATTGCGATTACTGTGAATTTTTTTAACCTAAACATAATAGAACACTAAACTTTAAAGTTATGTTTATCCTGAAAATAAGTATAAGAGTAATCGTTTCTATAATTCTGAGAAAATACCTCGATCATCCTGAGAAAATGATGTGTCTTACTCCAACAATAAATGCTAGTAGATACTATCTCAAATCCAGTCAGAAATTAATCTTTTACTTTTCTATTTGTTTGATTTTCCCATAATAAGACTGTTATCGCACCTATGGTATAAGCAATTATGTCTTTCCCATCAAATGTACTTCCTAATGCAATAGCCATAATTTTATACTTTTGTAATCCTAAAATCTTGACAAAATTGAAATATTGGAGAATTTCGATAGTGCAAGAAAATGCCAAAACTGCTGAAATGACAATGGATGAATGTATCTTCAGAAAAGTTTTGACAAAACAATAAATTAGGATAACTACTAAAACATCGCCGATAAAAGGACGGATAAAACTTTCATTGACAAAAATAGCAATAAATACTTCTATTGAAAATAGAATGACTGTGAAGTAAAAATACTTTTTATTGAGAGTAAACATGAGAATAGATAGCGTTTAAGAAACACCTGTTTGACTATGACACATAATATTGGCATCACCATACCAAAACGGGTTGCATTGTACGCTAAGTTTGCCCTTAATGTTGGCACAGCCATCGCTATTCTCCATAATTTACTATATAGTACATAAATACTATACAAAGCTAACTCGATGACTTCTAAAACAGTGAGCATCGAGTATAATGGCTGCGCCGTATCCTAATACGGTTCGGATAAGAAACTTACTCGTGTAGGCAAGCAAGGGTGCAGGGGTGCAGGGGTGAAAGGGGGAATTGACAAGTAACTCTCCCCTGCCCCTGAAGCTCCTCCGCCCCCCTGCTCACCTCAACAGATAAATTTGTTAACCGAACCGTATTGCGCCGTCTCCTAAAAGTGATGTCCACCACGCCCCTACCAAGCCAGCAACAAGTCAACGCTACTCCCAAACATGAATCAATTACGGGAGTGGTAGAACGCCTAACCTATTATTCTCAAGAGTCAGGTTATACCGTGGCGCGGTTACAACGCCCTGGTGCCAAGGAATTAACTACAATTACTGGCAGCTTTGCAGATATCCAACCAGGACAAACGCTGCAATTAACTGGTTTTTGGCGCGAACATCCCCAGTATGGTTTACAGTTTCAAGTTGTTAATTATAAAGAAACCAAACCAGCCACCCTCACAGGCATTGAAAAGTATTTAGGTAGTGGTCTAATTAAAGGTGTGGGGCCAGTCACAGCCAAACGCATTGTTACTCACTTTGGGATAGAGACTTTAGATATTATTGAAACCCAAATCGAACGACTAATTGAAGTCAACGGCATTGCCAAAAAACGCATCAAGTTAATTAAAAACGCCTGGGAAACCCAAAAAGCCATCAAGGAAGTGATGGTATTTCTGCAAAGTCATGGTGTCTCTACAACATACGCAGTCAAGATTTATAAGCAATACCAAGACAAAGCGATCGCCACCGTCACCGAAAACCCCTACCAGTTGGCAACTGACATTTACGGCATTGGTTTTTTAACTGCTGATAAAATAGCTCGTAATTTGGGAGTTCCCGCAGATTCAGAGTTTCGTTACTGTGCTGGACTTGTTCATGCTTTGAGTGAAGCAGCAGAAGATGGACATTGCTACTTACCTCAAACAGAATTAATTGAATCGGTGACTAAACTGCTCACTACTGCTGACCATCAACCAACAGCAGATGCCATCACACAGACTATTAAAGATATGGCTTTGAAAGATGAGCTAATTAGAGAACGTGATGCTGATAAAACGCTCAATTGTTATAAGCCTACTTACTTCTACACCGAACAAAACTTAGCCCAATTGGTACGCCATCGCCTCACCTACCCCATCAGTTCTGATATTCCTCGCGTCCGCACTTGGTTGGAGCGTTTTAGCAGTAGCCGCCAAGTTTCACTATCACCCGAACAGCAACAAGCAGTAGAAACGGCTGCTTACTCTCGATTCACCGTCATTACAGGTGGCCCTGGTGTCGGTAAGACATTCTGCACTAGCACCATAGTCAGTTTGTGGAAGGCAATGGGTAAATCAATCGCCCTGGCTGCACCAACTGGACGGGCAGCGCAAAGGTTAGGCGAGATGACAGGGTTGGAGGCAAAAACGATACATCGCCTTTTGGAATTTGACCCCAGAACTCGCAGTTTTAAACGCGATCGCACTAATCCATTACCCCATAGTGCAATTATTGTAGACGAAGCTAGTATGCTCGACTTGTTTCTAGCGTATTCTTTAGTTCAAGCTGTGGCAGACAATGCCCAACTCCTGTTGGTGGGAGATATTGACCAATTGCCATCGGTAGGTGCGGGTAACGTGCTGGCAGATTTAATAAATTCGGGAAAAGTGCCTGTAGTGAGACTCACCCAAGTATTTCGCCAAGCTGCTACTAGCAAAATCATTACTGCATCGCATCTAATTAACCGGGGGCAATATCCCAATATTGAATCAATTTCCAACACTCCTCAATCTGATTGTCTGTGGCATGGTGGAGGGTTTGAGCCAGAACATGGAGTACAGGCAATTAGCGAGTTAATTGCTGATTTCATTCCCCAACTTGGTTTTAATCCTGCTACTGACGTACAAGTGCTTTGCCCAATGTCACGGGGATTAGTGGGTACACGCAATCTCAATAACGTACTGCAACAGTTAATTAATCCACCTAGCCCTGAAAAAATTGAAGTAACCAGGGGTGGGACTATTTTTAGAACAGGCGATCGCATTATCCAACTCACCAACGATTATCAAAGGGAAGTGTTTAATGGTGATGTGGGATTTATTACTACTATTGATACCGAAGAACAGGAGGTAATCGTACAGTACCAGGAGCGCGAAGTTACTTATGATTATGCTGATATGAATGAGCTTGCTTTAGCCTGGAGCGTTAGCATACATAAGTCGCAGGGTTCTGAATACCCAGTAGTGATTTTGCCTTTGTACACGCAACATTATATGATGCTGACTCGGAATTTACTTTATACAGGGTTAACCCGTGCTAAGAAGCTGGCGATTATTATTGGCAGCCAGAAGGCAATCAGTATGTGCGTTCGTTCTACAAAGTCCCAGGAGCGATATACCCGATTGCAGCAGAGGTTAATTCAAGTAGCGTCACAATGATTGCGCTCTCACTTTTGACAAACTGCAACTATACCTGAGCGAGAAAGAGCGATGCGTCCGACCATAGACCTACTTTGCTACACCCCACTGTAGCTAATCGCCGTTGATTCTGATAACAATCCCGACATATCCATAACACGTTGCGACCACAAGCTAACTTCAGTATGAACTTGAGTTAAAGCTGTAGCATCAGACCTAATTTTTTCCCAGTTAAATAGCCAACGTGTTAGAGTCCTTCCCAAATCCACTATCTCAGATGCTTGGTCAATGTCTATCTGCATCATGTTAGGAACAGTCCACTCGATAAAATACAAGCTTTCTTTAAAAAGACTGGCTACTACATCTTCAGGCGTTACATCGTCACAAAAAGATTTAATTTGGGCTAAATTTGTAGCTAAGTGACCCAAGCGAGTAGGGATATTATATTGCAGGAAGCGTTCTTGTTTTTTAGTCCAGTCAGTCATACGTTACCTAGCAACTCAGTAATAATTTGGGCAACTTGTTCTCTAATGGTAGCGTCAAGTATCTCCATTGAACGATTACCTTGACTGGGGCGAATATTGATTAGTGAATCATAGCTAATTTTTTGAGTAATAGGCATAAAACCTGCTCCCCAGATATTTTTTTGAGAGCTTCCATCCTCAAGCAAAGCTTGTTCACAAAAGTAGTGCATTTCACCGCCGCCAGCCAGAATACGGCGTTCTATGTCTACAGCCAGTTTAATATAAAATTTTTGCTCCTCAAGCATCTGTTCTATTTGTTCTGGCGTGGCACGATTACGTATGATAATAATCAAGATTTTTTACTGTTATTTAGTATTAGTTCTTACAGGTTGGGATTTTACTATTTATATTATTTTAAACTACGTTTAAATCCTTAATATAACTAAATTTGTCATATTTAATTTGATTTTTCCTAGAGATTAATATTAATCTTGCAGCAAGCGGACATTATGACTAAAACTAATTCTGAAATTTTAGAACAGCTAAAACTGGCAATTGACGGCTTATTATTTATGAGTGAGTCTGATTACCCATTCTCAGTATTCTTGTGGGAAATTACACGTCCTGCCACACCAGAGAAAATCTCACAACAAACCAACCATCCAATAGACACACCCGTAAAAATCGTAGGGTTTGATGATTTTTTTCAAGTAGCAACAACAGAAGAATATTGGCATGGTGAAGAAGAGAAAAAATTGTTAAACGATTTCAATCTCTTGTGCAGACGCTCAAAGAAAAACTGAGCAATTTGCAGGTTTATCGCCTCGGTGATATAGAGATTGATGTTTATGTTGTAGGTGAAACCCCCAACAGAAAATTTGGCAGGTATTGCTACCAAAATTGTAGAAACTTGAGTTATTTACTTTTCTACCTTGCTTTCAATAACGGACTGAATATTTGGCGAAACTAAGGAGAGAAAATCGTAGCCAGTCAGTTGTTCTAATTCATCAACACTCACTTTATAAGTTCTCCAGTCATTATTTAGTTCTTGCTCATTAGGAATATTAACTGCGATAACACGAGTATTAGCAGTAATACCATTAAGCCCAGCGCCGGGAGTGTCTAAAACCACAACAATCTTCCAAGTGGTTTGAGGAATTGTTACCTTACCCTTGAGGGGTTCGCCTTGACTACCACTAGGCCCAGCAACAATATAAAGTTCTTTTCCAAGGCTTACCAATTCTCGACAATAATCTTCTAAATTGCCCCATGTATTTCTATTGTTATCGGGTGTCTGGGGCATCATGTTTGTCATTAAAAAAGTGGCCGCATTATCTTCTGTTGTCTTGGTGCGATCGCCCGATGGTGCAATATGGCCTCTGTCATAACCAGAGCCAGAATACATAGAAGGAGTTATCCGCACCCAACCATTCGGCAAAGTATTATCAGGACGGAAATTATTTTGCCTGTCTGCATCTCCCAGCCATGACTTATTTAACTGCCAAGCTACCCAATTAGCAGTTCCCTTACTGTTGTTGTAGGAAAGTGCATATTGATTTTTGACCATCAGGTAATTGTCGGGTGTAATGCTTGTTGGAGTAGCACTGCTGGGATTTCCCAAGAGCAAATGCACACTGATTGATGGGGAAAGTTCAGTGCTAGGTGGTAATTGGGATTGGGCTGGTGAACACCCAACAAAGAGCGCAAGTAAAGTAGCTACACCCCAAAAACGGCGGTTTATCATAAATTTCCGTTCTCTTATTTATCTCACTTCAGACTTACACTAATTTGTATTTCAACTTTTGAAGTATGCGCTCGCAAATGATGGCTTACGTTTCCTCGCACGGAATCTGTAAATTCAAAATACTACCTTACAGGATGATATAGTCCTGTACTTTCGTTAAATTCCCAGCCTAACCCTCCTCTATCCTTGCCCTTGCACCATGCCACAAAAAGCGGTGGTGGTAGATTAACTCGCTGCTCACGTACAGTTTCTGCATTTACATTAAGTCTGACAGCTAAATTTTCTGCCGTTAGCGGTTGGATTCTTGGAGTTTGCCCTTGATAGTATGAATTGTTGTTGTACGATTTATTTTGCCGCTTCGGTTGATTATTTAAATAATTTTGAATTTTCATAATCGCCTCAGCCAACTGTGTCATTCGGGCTGTTATCTCTTCAATTTTTTGTTCTAAAGAGTCCAGACGTTTATCTTCATTACCAGCAATTACATCAAGGTCATCTAGAGAACCATCTAGGTATAGCTCAATAAATTGCGTGAGTGTGGCTGTTGCTGTCGTGCCTTTCGAGTTGCAATGAGCGATAAACTCCTCCCACATCTTTTGGTCACAGTTAAAAGATGCCAGCTTCTTTGTTTTCCCTGTATTGCTCATATCTAGGTAATGTCTAGGTAAACCCGGATTGTCCGCGACCGAGTGAGCGCGTCATCTATCTTGATACTTACCTTGACATTATCATGATGAGCGCACAAAGTAGGCGATGGCGTACTCGCCCGCCGCAGGCATCGCCAATTAATAAACTACATATTCAAAATCCAAATGCTACACCTATTCACAAAAAACGCGACATTGCTTGACCACCAATACTGGAATAGGCAGTCCCCGCACATCCACTTAAGCCTTAGAATAAAATAAAAGCTTCCTGAAACCGCACTTCCAGGAAGCTATATGTTGATGGTCGCGTAACTCTTATTTCCTTTATGGATGTTACTAATATTGAGGTTAGCTCCGTAGAAGTTCTCCCTGCTAAGTCAGGAAACGTTGTCAAGCCCAACACTTCGCCACAAGTAACTCCAGAATTGGTAGAGGAGGTAATTCGACAGTATTATTACCGCACACCTGCTGTTAGTCACGATGAAGAGTTAATTTTAGCTTGGGCTGGCAGTCAAAATCGGGAGCAAACTAAGCGAAAATACTATCGGTTTGGTCAAAAATTACTCTTATGGGTACGAAATGAAGGCATACCCGATTTAAGATTAATCCAGCTACCATTGTTACTTGAATTTGTTGCTTCTTGGGGTGAGGTTTCCCCTTATACTAAATCAAACCAGATTTTGATGTTGCGCTCTCTGTGGAGTTATGGTTCGGCTGAGAATTGTGGCTATTTCTTGCGGAATATAGCCAGTACCATAAATTACGATAACTTTAGTGAATTACCGAAGGCAGAACGGTATTTAGAAGATTGGGAGATGGAGAAACTAGCTCAAGCTGCCAAGCAGTTGGGGGGTAAGCACTGGCTAATTTTTAGTTTGCTGTTTTATAGTGGAATGCGGGTTGGTGAAGTAGGACGTGTAACTGTTCCCGGTGATGAACCAGGCCAACCCAAAGAAGATTATCCGGGGTTGTATTGGCATAACTTTAAATGGCAATTTGACCCGTTACCAGAAGATAGACAGCGCGGGTATTACACAATTAAGTTTCGGGGCAAAGGTGGCAAGTACCGGGAGATTGGCTTAGACCACAAGACATCAAAGTTGCTCAAAAAGTACCGAGGGATGGCTAGTGACAAGATGCCAGTTTTTCCCAATATGTCACCTGACCCAAAAAAGCGGGGTTTGCCATTGAGCGATCGCTCGATTAAAAGATTGATTCAGGATATATCTGAGGTAGCGAAGGTGAAGTTTTCATGTCACTGGTTGCGACATTCTCATGCAACGAGGGCGGTGGAAATTAAGCCACTGTTTGAGGTGCAAGACCAGTTGGGGCAGAAAAAAAGCGATACTACCAAGGGGTATGTTCGCTCTAAAAAGGATGCTGGCACGGGTACAGTGCTGCCGAGGTTTTGATACCAACAGATTGCAGAGCAGTGGGTTGGGTTGTATTTACCCGATGATGAGTGATGTGGTGATTAGTTCTTAAGGAAAATATGAAAGTTTCATTTGAAAAAACTTACCCAAATATTGATCGTTGGGTGAATGAACATGAAGGTTGGATTGAAATTGGTTATGACGTAGATAGTCCTCTCAATTCTTTTGTACGCGCACTCGATTGTGGTGGAATGCTGTGGGAGGGAAAAGAAAGTTATGACAGTGTGGATGCAGCACTGCAAGATTTAAATGCGGGGCTAGAAGCTGTATTAAAAGATATTTATGGTAGGTAGGTATGGACGATGATACTCAATCCCTAATTGCTATCAAAGAAGAACTGGAGCGAATTAGCTCACGCTTCAGCAAGATATTTGGGCAAACGCATCCGCAATTTGACAACGTGTTTGAAGACCTGGGCGCGGCTGGATATTATCTTCGGGAAGCTGGTTATCGTCTGGAATCAGCACTTAAAACTGTGCAAGGTGATAGCGCAGTATCTTCAGATAATCTAGAGTCTGGAGATACTGAACCTGAATAAACCAATTAGTTCCGCAAACATCCCCTTAATCAAGTTTAACAATACAAATGTATTAAAATAATTACAAAAGGCAAGCGGATTTTCGTCAGACATCGCCTTAAACCAAAAACCCAGCCGGGATGACTGGGCTTTTGTTGGGGTAATTTTCCCCTAGTTATTTATAGAAGTTATTTATAAGTTGCTTTCCTAATAAGGACTACACCGCCTAGCTTAACTATTTCGGAAAATTCGTTGCCTGCCTATATCCTCTAACACTGGTAGTGGACAGATATATATTACAGTTGTAGTATATAAATATTCCTCAAAATTACAGATACTACAAAAAATTGATGAGCCGCAGATTCTCTTCTTCCTCAAAAGTGCATTGCAAACCTGCCAGGGGTTCAGGCAGAGCAATTGTGCTGTTTGCCTATCTGCAAGCGTTGGCCAAGAGGGAGCGTTAGCCTGTTGGCTGAATCCGGATCAACTTATCCAGAGCGGGAGGTGCAAATGTCTCACAGCACCGATATAGGGCAAAAAGTATCAACTACGTGACCCCCGCTTCTTTTCACTCTTTGGCGGGGGTTATTTTTTTATTTTAGGAGTGAATCAACTTATGGAAGCTCAACCACCTTTTGGGCAGCCACATATACTACAAAATTCAGTTGTAGTTTTCTCCAAGAACTACTTACCACGCTTCACGTATCAATATCAAACGAGCAATTGTGCTATTAGTCACGGGTCAGGCAGAATCGTTGGATTTTAATAGCACTAAGCTGTGGCAAGTTCGCTCTCCCAGCGTTGTACTACAAGTGCCTGAACACATCCGCTTGACTGTTGGCAATCCTGAACGGTACTGGAAAGTACCGCCTGTAAACCGTCGTGAAGTATTGAGACGAGACAACCACACCTGCCAATACTGCGGTAGCACCAAGCATCTAACGCTTGACCATGTAATACCCCGCTCAAAAGGTGGACAGCATACTTGGGACAACGTTGTAACAGCGTGCGAAAAATGCAACTCAACCAAGAAAGAGCAACCGTCTGCCACATGAAGCAGGAATGGTACTGAAAACCAAGCCCAAAGCCCCAATTCACCCAGCAGTTGCATTTGCCGAACAATTTTGGAATGCACAACGCCTGAGTGAATCTGAGTAATTTACTCAATCCTAGTCAGAGAGGGCAATACCGCGATTACATAACACTGTCCTCTCACTTCTTTTAAAAATTTTGTAGTATGCCCTTGACACCTTGTAATACATTATGTAGTATATATGTAGTAAAGCACTACAGCCCCTCAAAAAGGCATAGAGCAAACACTTCTGAACCTTGAAAACTTCATAGATTGCCACCCAACGTGGGGGTGTAGCTTAGTCTGGTTTAAAGCAGTCGCCTGTCGAGCGAAAGACCGTGGGTTCAAATCCCATCATCCCCGTGTAGCCTTGTGGACGAATAGATAAGTCGTTCTGATTCTCAGTCAGAGAGAAGCGGGTGCAACTCCCGTCAAGGCTTCCAAACATTGCAGTGTAGCTTAATGGCAAAGCCCCAAGCTCATAACTTGGTAAATGTGGGTTCAAATCCCACCACTGCTACCAAATGCAGGGATGGTGTAATTGGCAACACCACAGTCTCCAAAACTGTTGTTCTGGGTTCAAGTCCTAGTCTCTGCGTTGCTGTGTCCTGACCGAAAAAGCTTACATATTCGCCTAATGGTAAGGCAACTGTCTCTTAAACAGTCGTTAGCAGGTTCAATTCCTGTTTATGAATCAACAGCTTTTTCAACTTACATGGCATATATGGTGCAGAAGCGAAGTGGTCGAGCGGCAAGTCTTTCAAGCTTGTAATTAGCGGGTTCAAATCCCTCCTTCTCCGCTTTATGAGAACGTGGTGTAACTGGATAACATCTCAGATTACGAACCTGTTCGCGTAGCGTGGCGTAGCCAAGAGTGGGGGTTCAAGTCCCTCCGTTCTCGCCTTATCCCCTGGTAGCTCAGTTTTGGTAGTAGCGTCTGTCTGAATAACAGAAGGTCGTCAGTTCGATTCTGACCTGGGGGACTGGCACATTGCCCCATAGCTCAATGGCAGAGCAAGCGGCTGTTAACCGCGAGGTTGCAAGTTCGACTCTTGCTGGGGCAGCCATTTATTGGGAAGTAGGCAAACAGGCAAAGCCGTCGCACTTTGAATGCGAAGTTTGAGGGTTCGATTCCTTCCTTCCCAGCTTATACTCCTGTAGCCCAATTGGAAGAGGCGGCTGTCTCAAAAACAGTCTGTGTGTGGGTTCAAATCCCATCGGGAGTACCAACGGGGTGTGGCGCAACTTGGTAGCGCGGCAGCTTTGGGAGCTGAAGGTTGCTCTTTCTAATCCTGCCATCCCGACCTTTGCCCTTGTGACGTAATTGGAAACCGTCGCTCGTCTAGACCGAGTGTTTTGCAGGTTCGAGTCCTGTCAAGGGTACTGATGCTCCCGTGGCGAAATTGGTAAACGCTTCCGTTTGAGGGACGGAATTGTTACAGGTTCAACTCCTGTCGGGAGTACCAACTTGGGTCGTTGGCAGAGCGGGTATGCAGCCGCCTTTTAAGCGGACTTATCCAGGTTCAACCCCTGGGCGACCCACCTTGGGCTGTTAGCTCAGTTGGCAGAGCAACTGCCTCTTAAGCAGAAGTGCGTAGGTTCAACCCCTACACAGCCCACCAAATCAAACCCCTGTGACGCAATTGGCAGACGTAGCCCGCTTAAACCGGGTTTGTTGCAGGTTCAAGTCCTGTCAGGGGTACTCGCGGAGATGGAGCTATGGTGCGCTCTGGGGTCTCATAAGCCTTCACGTACCGGGTTCAAATCCCGGCTCCGCTACCAAATGCTGGTGTAGCTCAATGTGGCAGAGCAACTGACTTGTAATCAGTAGGTTGCAGGTTCAATTCCTGTCCCCAGCTTAATGCGATCGTGGTGTAAAGGCAGCATCAGAGTCTTCCAAACTCACGGTACGAGTTCGAGTCTCGTCGATCGCTCTTTTAGCCCTGTAGCTCAATGGTGGAGCAACTGTCCTACAAACAGAGGGTTACAGGTTCAAATCCTGTCAGGGCTACCAATTTATGGGAGTGTTGCCTAATGGATAAGGCATCGATCTTCTAAATCGACCGATGTAGGTTCAAGTCCTACCACTCCTGCTTATGGGTCTGTAGCTTAACTGGGAAAGCGTCTGCCTTGCAAGCAGAAAGATGTCGGTTCAAATCCGACCAGTATCCACTGATGGTGTCTGAAGCCAAAGCGGTCGCGGCGCTGGTTTGTGGAACCAGTCATTAGGGAGTTCAAGCCTCCTCAGACACCCCTTTAAGGAAGCTGTCCGGCATGGACGAGGAAACCGCCTTGAAAGCGGCTGCGGTTAACACCGTCAAGAGTTCGATTCTCTTAGCTTCCGCCTTCCACCAGAAGCCGAAAAGTGAGGCGCTGTGCTGATAACACAGTTAGAGGAGGGGCAGTACCTCTAAGAGTGGACTTAGAGCAGTAGACACGCAACGTTAACGTTAATTACCCTATCCAATCCACTCACGCCCTGCTTTCTCCGCAGCTTCGGGCGTATAGTAAAGTTTGCGCGTAACCATTCACTGCACCACCAGAACTAATCAACCGAAATTGCCAGCAATCGGCCTCTGTGTAAAACACCAACAGAGTAACGTTATGAATGCCGACAACTGAATGAATTTTGGTGGTAGTCATTAGTGGTAGCTCAAACTCTACCCTTGTTTTATCAAACTCTCCTCAAAGGAGAAGTAATTGGTGAACAGGCGATCGCACGGGGTAAGCTATATATAAATTATGCTGCAAATTAAGAATAAAATCATCATCCCCGATAACGAACTCGAAATTAGCGCGATTCGTTCTCAAGGAGCAGGGGGTCAAAACGTCAACAAAGTTGCTACAGCCATTCACTTACGCTTTGACATTGAAGCTTCATCACTACCTGCTTTCTATAAACAGCAACTTCTCAAGCTAAACGACCGACGCATAACCCAGGATGGGGTTGTTGTCATCAAAGCTCAAGAACACCGTAGCCAAGAACAAAATCGGGAAGAAGCTTTGCAACGACTCAAGCAACTCATACTCAGCGCAGTCGTACTGCCCCAAATCCGCAAACCCACCAAACCAACTCGCAGTGGCTTTGTTGCATGAAAGGAAAAAAGGACACACCAATCCGAAGTAAGGAGAGGAATTAGTCTTCGACTTTATAAGAGTCGGGCTTACCTAACTGGATCATGCGGTTAAGCGCAGCACATTGCAGAAA
>NZ_JADEWI010000040.1 GCF_015207705.1 Nostoc sp. LEGE 06077 | reverse complement strand
TCAGCCAGTATGACCGGGTAGCCGCCTGGGGAATTGAAGGTAAATCAGATTTAGCCGATGCTTTTTATCGCATTCGGCTAGGTAAAAAGGCACTTGCACACGCCAAAAGCTTGAAAAATCAACAGCTCATCGATTGGCTAAAACTCGACCAGAGTCACTGCTTGCTTGATGATCAACCGTGTAAACTCCCCCCATACCGCGAGATGAAGGCCGCAGCGCTGCGCGGTGGTTCAACCATAGTTCAACCATTCCCCAACAACGTGATCAGCGACAAAAAACGGGCTGAAAATGACCTCAAAACCGCTTCTGGAGCCGATTTCAGCGATTCCTTTTCGGAAAACGACCGGGTGCTTTGGCAGATGATTCAGCGATTTGGGGAGGGAAAAAGCGACTCAGGCATAGTTACCGAGATTTTGGGCTTTACCGGGCAACGCTACGGCAAGGGCAAGGACTTACTAGAACGACTCAGGAGGGAATTCGGTAATTAATTTGAAAAGCGATCGCAGGCATCAGGAATTGCGATCGCTCAACACAATTATCAGTTTGGAGTTTTACGTTGTCAAAAATAACACATTCATAGATATGACTGAAACAGAAATAACTAACAATATTCCCCAACCCGATGCAAATTGGGACTATTACGAAGTGTGGCAATCATTACACAGTATTAAAAATAAAATTGATGCCGGGTTGAAGTTTATAGCTGATCAAGAAAAATCCACTCCT
This sequence comes from Nostoc sp. LEGE 06077, assembly GCF_015207705.1. GTDB lineage: Bacteria > Cyanobacteriota > Cyanobacteriia > Cyanobacteriales > Nostocaceae > Nostoc_B. The sequence goes on along the minus strand of NZ_JADEWI010000040.1, from coordinate 64,174 downwards.
GCCACTGATCAAGAACTCAAAGGAATGCTTATGGATACAGTCGGGAAGCTAGAAGAAATTATTGATTTTGATTTAACTGTGCCGTTTGAATAACCGTCTGATGAGCCGGCTTGACTCCCCGGCGAAACCCCTTTTTAAGGGGTCGCGGTCTGAGTCCAAATCAGAACGCACAGCACGACAGCCAGCAACTTAGGGCTTTTGCTCAGAATCAAGCTGTATGGCTTTTTTAGTTTCGTAAGCTCGGTTACTGGTTGTGTACTGTTCCCTTCCCTGTGTCGCCAGCAGTTACAGCTGCTGGCATTGCCTTGAGAGTGAAGCAAGCTGCTAGGGCTTACGGGTGATTCATAGGCATTGACTACAGGACAACAAACACCACCCAGAAGAAAACAAAATGATTAAAGTTTTGGGACTTGATGTCAGCAAGTCCTCAATTTCGGCTTGTCTTCTAGAGACTAAGCCCGATTCACCACGTCAATTCTACTATGAGTGTCCGTTCTATCGGTTCAGTGCCAACAGTGCTGGAATCAAGGCACTGCTGGCACTAAACGCGGATGTTGCAATCATGGAACCCACAGGAACCAACTACTCACGTCTATGGGGTACGCACCTTGCCCGTGCAGGAGTAGAAGTGCGCTTGGTCGGTCATAAAGAATTGAAAAACTACCGAGCGCATCACCTGGCATTACCAGATAAAGATGATGATGCTGATTCACTGGCTTTGGCCTGTTACTACTTGGACTACTGCAACGACAAGAAACGATTTGTACAAATTCGTGATCGTAAAATTGTCAGAGTCAGAGAGTTGGTGTTAAGGCTGGCACACCTTAACCGCGTCCAAAATCCCATTATTAATAGGTTGCGTCAGGATTTGGCGTGGCAGTTTCCCGAAGTTGCTCACGTTAAATCAAAGCGGCGGCTTGACGGAGATGAAGTGCCTTTGTTGTGGGGTTGGTTAGCTGAGGAGCGCAAGGCCAAACGATATGACCTACTCTACAAAGACAGTGCGGGGCTAGGCATTACAAGCACAGTTCGCTTTCACGCCAAGCGATTGTGTGACTTGCAACGCGAAGAAATCATTATTGAGAGAGAATTAGCTCAACTGCTTACCGATGATAGATTTCAGCCATACGTCGAAGTTTTCCACAGGTTCGGTTTTGGCGATCGCTTGAAAGCTGTTTTGATTTCGCAAATTTACCCGCTGTCTGGCTTCCTAGATGAAGATGGTAATCCAGAAGTTTGCATACGCCAGGGGCGAAACTCAAAAAAACCAACTAAACGCCACCTTTCGCTGAGGAGATTTCAAAAGGCTTTAGGAGTTGCGCCCAGCTTGGAGGCATCTGGCGACAAGCGAAAAACCAAAGTTGTTGGCGGTTCCGACCTGTGCCGACTGTCGTTGTGGCAGTGGGTTTACACCCGACTTGAACCTAAGCGATCGCGCTTGAAAAATGAGATTGGTGAATTTTTGGGTGAGAAGCTGGTAGCTGAAAAAGAAGCAGGCCGCCCAATCAAACTAGTCAGAATGAAGATTGCAGGGATTGGTACACGACTGCTATTTCGAGAATTAGTAAAGGAGTTAACCAATGACCAATGACCAATGACCAATGACCAATGACCAATAACTAACTAGAGTGAAACTAAAACGCAATATTTAATCGCCCAAGCCAATGCTAAAAATAAACGACTAGGACTATGGCAGCAGATGAATAACTATCGCTAATTTTCATAGTTGATTGCCGCAAAAAATTCAGGACATTCCGAAAAGCCTTCTTTCCTAGCCAATTCAGTTAAGAAATTAAAGCAGACTTCCATAGCTTATCTTTCGTTACACAATTTAAGGTAAGATCAAAAACCTGCCTATAAATAATCATGATGCTTGCTGACAGGAGATGCTTCTATGGCCCGGATGTACTATGACGAAGATGCCAATTTAGACCTTTTGGCTGGAAAAACTATTGCTATTATCGGCTATGGTTCCCAAGGTCATGCTCATGCCCTGAATCTAAAAGATAGCGGTTTGAATGTGATTGTCGGGCTATATCCAGGAAGCAAGTCAGCACAAAAAGCCGAAGCCGCTGGCTTAACCGTGAAAAATGTTGCCGATGCAGCTAAAGCGGCTGACTTCATCATGATTTTGCTACCCGATGAAGTGCAAAAAACAGTTTACAAAAACGAAATTGAACCTAATTTAGAAGCTGGAAATGTGGTAGCTTTTGCCCACGGCTTTAATATTCATTTTGGACAAGTTGTCCCACCGGCTGAGGTAGATGTGGTGATGGTAGCACCCAAAGGCCCTGGTCATTTAGTGCGCCGGACTTATGAACAAGGACAAGGCGTACCTGCGTTGTTTGCTGTTTATCAAAATGCTAGTGGTCAGGCACGCGATCGCGCTATGGCTTATGCTAGAGGTATCGGTGGCACTCGTGCTGGTGTCCTCGAAACAACTTTCCGTGAAGAAACCGAAACTGATTTATTCGGCGAACAAGCAGTATTGTGTGGCGGCTTAAGCGCCTTAATCAAAGCTGGTTTTGAAACTTTAGTCGAAGCTGGTTATCAGCCAGAATTAGCTTATTTTGAATGTCTGCACGAAGTCAAATTAATTGTTGACTTGGTTGTAGAAGGTGGTTTAGCGACAATGCGTGATAGCATTTCCAACACCGCAGAATATGGTGATTACACTCGCGGCCCTAGAGTTGTTAACGAACAAACCAAAGCGGAAATGCGGAAAATTCTCCGCGAAATTCAATCAGGACAATTTGCCCGTGAATTCGTTTTAGAGAATCAATCTGGTAAACCAGGATTTACGGCAATGCGTCGTCAAGAAGCCGAACACCCCATTGAAGTAGTTGGTAAAGACTTACGGGCAATGTTCAGCTGGTTGAAAAAAGTCTAATCAGTTTCAAAGCTGAGATTTTTTATGTATAGAGACGCATCTGATCGGGTCTCTATACATAATTATGAAAATTTGTCAAGTTAATCATCTAACAAACTCATTAATGACTGCATTTCTGGGTCTTGTGCCTCAGATAGCTGACGGCGTAAGTCTAATATTTGATTATTTAATGCTTCAGATGTATAAAGCATCTGAGATTCTTGGGCGATTTTTAATTGACTTTCCTTAATTCTGATTTTTCTAAGCAGTTCATCTACAGCATAGATTGAATCATAATCTTGAGAAATCATAGCCTTAAATTTATTTAAAATTTTCAGTAGTAAAACTAAACTAGTCGTTTTGATGATTGATTAGCTTGCATTGCTAGAGATTATACATGGTTTAGCAGCAGACATATCATTAGATTGATTACATTTAATGAACTGGGTAACTATATCTTGTAGGGTGGGCAATATCCACGAAGTAAAAATCAGCATTGCTCACCTAACTTTAATGGTTATAAATTAATTGGTGCTTATTCATCTGACATCATACACGGATATATTTTTACACAACCTTTACATAACCTGAGAGCATACAGACAAACTCACAAAAAATTCAGGTTTTGTTTATACAGGGGCGCTTTTACCACATCAGGGATATTGGCTGTGCGATTTACTTAAGTAAATCCCTACAAGCCTTTGTAAAAACTATATGAATTTACTAGAACACGGTTGCTTTTTCTCACAGCCATTATTTATATTGACTATAGACTGTGAATGATGACTTTATTATTCATCAAAATTCCATCTTTTCCAGATCTAATTCCGCTTAACTGTATAAAGTTTATTCAAACAATCACCTAAATTTCTATATCTAACTCCAGAGAGAAATAGGGATGTGATAAATATCGCAGAGATGCAATACTTGTTATCTCTCAACTAATTGCTATATGGCAATATTGGTGAACTTAGTCAAGTCTAAGCTAAATTTTTGCTGCCAAAATTCTCAATTCTCATAAATAGGAAAAGAAAATGCAAGATATCCTAGAATATATTAAACAACAAGAAAAAATTTTTTCTCAATTACCTTTTTTTCAATTCTTAACAGATAGCAGTATTGACCCTTATCAGCGATTAGCTTGGTTTCCTTGTTTAGCTCATTTTGCAATGAGTTTTAAAGATTTGAACAATGACATCCTCAAAGATGAATTGAGTAATCATCCTCTACAAAAAATCATTAATCAGCACGCACTTGAAGATGGTAGTCACTGGAAATGGTATCTCAGAGATCTCGAATTATTAGGGATTGATCAGGTAATGCGATTTAGTGACTTCCTCAAATTTATGTGGAGTGAGAAAACCCTGAAAACTCGCCGTCTCTCGAATAATTTAGTGGCGCTGTGTCGCTATGAAACTGACATAGTACTCAAAATAGTGATTATTGAAGCAATTGAAGCCACAGGAATTACTGCCCAGGGTGCAATGGCACAAGTTGGGGAAGAATTGCGCGCTATAACTAATAAAAAGTACTTGTATGTTAGTCCAAATCATTTGAAGGTAGAAAATGCACATCTTCAATTTGGCATAGAAGAAAACCAAAATGAAAATTTTCTGCTCAATATTGAATTGAATGCAGAGCAAAAGGCTAGAGCATTAGTGTTAATTGACTATGTTTTTGATAGCTTTACAGAATGTATGGATGGGCTAATGCAATTTGCTAGTCAACATAGATTTAAAGAATTGGTTGCTAGACCTAAATATGCTTTACCTAGATAGAATTTGCAGTTAAGATTATTTTGATTTTTTGTTTGTACCATTTTTTAATGCTTGCGCCAATTGCTCTGTACTGAGGAAATTTAACAGAGTCATATTCAGTGGAGTTTGACTAATATATTGAGCATAGGATGGCTGCAAATAGGGACGGTATTCAGCATTGTTTAAGAGATTTGTTTCCATGAAAGCTACACTTAAGGCTTTCAGGTAGGAATAAACTGGAGCAGGATCTGGCCCTAATAACCCAGATGGTACTGGCAAAACATTATTTTCAGGCGTGGACTCTTGTAAAGCAGAAAAATGGGTAGCATTCTCAATTAATACTAAATATTTGTTAGATTCATCTAGCCAAGTAAAGGGGCGAATTTGTTCTGGGATTGCTGGGGCAAAAATATCTTGGCTACCTGTGACTAACATAGTGGGTACTTTGATTTGACTGATACCACTTTCACCCAAGACAGAACTGTTAATTGGATTAATGGCCATGACGGCTTTAATGCGTGGATCTTGTAGAGTATAGTCTGCTGGTGGCAACTCAGCGGCTTGACATTGCAACAATAGAGATAAATTTAAAGAGTTATTGGGATAACAATCTCGACGTAGCTGGGAAAAATTTAGTTTAGCTCCGGCTAAAGTCAACACCGTGTAGCCACCAAAAGAATGTCCAATCAGTCCGATTTGTTGAAAGTTGAGTTTGCCTTTGAGGCTAGAATTAGATGTCTCTAAACGTTGGAGTTCATCAAGGACAAACTTGACATCTAAAGGTCTATCGATGAATTCTCTGGGTTGTGGTGGCCCGGCTAACCCGGCAAAGTATTGCTGAAAGCGTTCGGCATTACTACCGGGGTGTTCCAAGACAGCTACGGCAAAACCATAAGAAACTAAATGTTGCGCCAGATAAGCTAAAGCATAGCGATCTGAGGCTAAACCATGAGAAATCACAATTAAGGGAAAGGAAGTTTGGGCTGTGCTTTCTGGGACATAAACATCTACCGGCAGACGACGATCGCGTTTAGCATCATTTAACTCAAAGTAAAGTTTTTGAAACTGCAATTTTCCTGGCTGGCGCAAATCTGGCTTTTGGGAAAAATCTATGTTTGCGTTGCTGGTTTCGGCGATCGCCTGTTTTTGCAAATATGCCACAGCGGCATCTCGATCTTTCAATAATTCTGATAAATTATTGACTATCTTGATTCCTTCCTCAAAATTTAATTTAATAGTTGGCGAAGGAAACTTACGCATAATATTGACAACAGTCAAGCCCTCTTGAGGATCTGCCGCAGCTAAAATAAAAGCAGCCCGTAGGGCATAAAAACCATTTTGGCGAGATTCAGTTAATAATAGTTCTCCTAACCGTTTTACTACTTGTTCTCCTATGGGTGAATAAGTAAACTGTGATACTAAAGTAGGTGTGGCACTAAATCTCTGCTGTAATAGTTCCCTGAGTTGCGCCAGTTGTTGCGGTGTGGCACGTTGAGCATAAGTGTCTAACTCCCCAGTAATTTTCCCTTCTTTGGCAAAGGCTTCTAGAGCATCTGTCGATAAAGAAAATTCTCCAAAAGGAGGATAAAAGAAGCTAATGCGTTCGGCTCCCCAGCTAGGAGCGGCTGATAAAAGTGTAGATAGCAAGCCCAAACTCAGGTATTTCAGCAATTTTTTCATAAGTTATTGATAAATCCAGAATTATCAAGGTTATATAGGGATGCGATCGTTAATATAAAAGGTTTTGCAGGACAAAAGTTAAACCTCAAAAGAAATAATACTTTGGTGGTATCTCTGTTTGAAAATCTGGGATTATTTTCCCTAGGAGTTACGGATGAAAACAAAAAATCAATGTTTGCGGAAGAGTGCAGGGGTATAGTGGTCTAGGCACTCACCTTTACACCCAATCTCAGTGACTCATCTTTGTGCGTAAGTAATGACACCGTAAATAAAGCACCCATGATAAATTGCTGAAAAGCTCACGAAGCTTTTTAAAAGTTTGGTAGCTAAAAGCGTCTATGCTGGAAAAATAAGAGCGATAATGGATATGGAATTCAATTTAATACTTAACTTATGTCTACAGTTTCCTGCACTAGTTGTGTCGTGGTTCTCAACCAACAACAGGAACAAAATATCTCTCACCAACAACAGTGCCAAGATGAGCCAGTAAACCATAGTCAGACTAATTGTAAAAACTCTACAGTGGTCAAAAATGGTCGCGTTGTTGTTGTCTCCGAACAAGAACAAACCTAGGATACCAGCACATCCCAAAACCCATAAAACATGAGTTAGGAATTTACGAGTTATCCGACAGAAAAGACGACGCGAAAACCGCAAATCCTTAAACCGCCATCTGATTCATTCCAACTGCGGCTGGCGCTGCGACACAATTCTGCACCGAAGTTCCAGGAACCACCGCGTAGCACTCGGCGGTTGATATCACCACCCTCTTCCCAAACTCTTCCATCTGAAGGTGCGCCTTGATAATTGTTGTGCCAAGGGTCTGCACACCATTCCCAAACTAACCCGTGCATATCATACAATCCAAAGGCGTTGGCTACCTGAAAATTCCCTACATCGGTGGTTTCTTTGCGATATCTGGTTTTGCCTTCCATTAAATAGGTATCGCTGTCGCTGTAGTTGACTAGTTCTGTGGTGATTTTTTCGCCAAAGTGAAAGGATGTGGTAGTACTGGCGCGACAAGCATATTCCCATTCGGCTTCGCTGGGGAGGCGATATTCCCGTCCGGTTTGTTGCGATAGCCTCACGCAAAATTCTATAGCTTCGTGCCAAGAAACGTTTTCTACTGGTCGATTCAGTCCTTTAAATTTAGAAGGGTAGGGATTTAAGGTTTGTTTGACTTTGGGTAAGGCGGTAATAGCACGCCACTGTGCTTGGGTTATAGGATATTTACCCATAAAAAAGGGTGCGATCGCTACTCGATGTTGGGGACGTTCATCTGCATCACCTTCAAAGGTGGGTGAACCCATTAAATAAGTACCACCGGGAACCGCTACCATTTCTAGGGTTACACCTTTGCTCAATTCTTCCACAAAGAACTCGGCTGTAGTGCGATCGCGGTTAACTTCTCTACCACCTGTGTCTACTGTGACGACTGCAAATTCACAGGTTTGTAAAGGCGGTAATGGTTTAATAATTTTTGGTTCTATTGGTAATTTTATAAATGTCGCTTGTGTTATTTGTGGTTCAATAATTACTGTTTTAGCAGATTTTAAATCATTGAGAACTTCTGTTGCTGATTGATATCTATCACTCGCTAAATGTTGCAGTAATTTATCGAGGATTTTCCTTAAGTCTTCACTAATATAAATACCTTGGGGTTCTAAATATTCTTGCCATAACCACTGACCGTTCATAGCATCATAAAGGGGATCTTTAATTTGTCCATAAGCATCTTGAATGGGTAAACATTGCGTTAGTAACCGGACACAAGTTACACCCAAAGCATATAAATCACTGGCGGGGCAAGCAAACCCAGCCATCTGCTCACTGGGAGCATAACCCATTGTGTAAATTACTGTAGCTTGTCTAGCTATACTGGTTTGGGTTACTTGTTTTGCCCCACCAAAGTCAATTAATACTAATTTGCCATCGCTATCACGCCGGATAATGTTCTCTGGTTTGATATCTCGATGGACAAAGTTACAAGCATGAATAAATTCTAATACTGGCAATAAATCAGTTAATATTTTACGAATTTTCTCTTCGTTAAAAGATTGCTCTTGAACTTCTTCTAATAGTGTTTTACCTTGGATAAATTCTTGCACTAAATATAAACTAGAAGCTTGGGCAAAGTAAGCTAATAATCTGGGAATTTGACTATGATTTTCTCCTAGTTCATACAGTCGAAATGCTTCTTCTTTGAAGAATTCCGCTGCTTTAGTACGTTGTCCGGTTCCTTGAATTTGCGGAAAGAACTGTTTAATGACGCAAGGTGCATCTAGTCTATCTGCATCTTCAGCTGCGTAGGTTTTACTAAATCCGCCTTCGCCTAATAGTTTTAATACGCGGTAACGGTTTCTCAGCAGTTCGCCAAAACTACTGTGTCCGCAACTTATGCAAAATCTATTGCCGTCAGCATTGAAGGGATTTGAACAATTGGGATTTTGGCAGATTTGCATAACGAGGAGGAGGTAGCAACTTGTCCAAAGTTAGCCCCAATATTATCGAATTGAAAACCGATTTCTAGACAAATAAATATAAACTATATTTCATCTGCTCTGCATAGATACCAGGATGAAAAAATACAGATGAGATTAATTTATTTGCCCCTCTGTTTTGGGTACTCTTGAAATTTGAGAATTAATGATAGCACTAATTTCCATTCCAACAGGAATCATAAGACGGAAATATTGCCATTGTCAAGGGTATTTGATGATAGATGTAAGTACAAATTAACGCCGAATAGATTTGGTAATAATTGATATATTGTGATTTATTTACCTGAAGAGAATCCAGCGGAGAAAACTAGAATTTAGTATAAATTATGTACGAAATAACAGATAAATAAACAGTGAAGTAACATCCTAAGCTGAAAATCCGCAGCAAAACAATGATCGGTGCTTCTTTTCCTGTACTAATTGTTGCTGAATTATTTTTAATCAGTTGGTGATCTATTTTTACAGTAACTACTTGCGCTCTCCTAGAATCCGCATTAATTCAGCTACAAAAGCTACAATCGCTGATACAATAATTAGTAACATACTGAGAGCATTAATATCAGGTTTTACGCCACCTTTAATCCGACTAAAAATTTCCATCGGCAAGGTGTTGTAACCGCTACCAGCAGTAAAACTGGCAATCAGAAAATCATCTAAGCTGAGAACAAAAGCCAGCAGACAACCTGCCACAATTCCCGGCATTAACTGTGGCAATAATACTTTAATAAAAGCTTGTATTGGTGTTGCACCTAAATCTAATGCAGCTTCTTCTAAGTGCGGATCTAAGTTATTTAATCGTGATGCAACTACCAGCCCTACATAAGCTAGGCAAAATACTATGTGCGCGGCGATAATTGTCCATAAACTCAAAGGAATAGCGAAGGCGGCGAGAAATACCAAGGTGGCAACTGCGATCGCAATATCAGGAATAATTAAGGGTAGGTAAGCTACACCACGATACAAACTCTTGCCAGGAAATTGATAACGCGCCAATCCCACCGCCATTAAGGTTCCTAACACTGCGGAAATTCCCACAGCGCCAAAGGCAACTATCAAACTATTGTTCAAAGCGGATAAAATGCGATCGTCACTGAAGAGTTTGCGATACCAATCGAATGTAAATCCTTGCCAAGTTGCACTGTAAGGAGACTGGTTAAAACTATAAAAACCGAGTACCAGTATAGGCAGATACATGAAAATAAACATAATTATTGATAAAACCGCCTGCCATGCGACACGCGGTTTTTTTTGTGTTGGAGAAATATTCATGTTTACAGTGTATTTATTTTCTATATTTTCCTAGCGTATCTAATTTAACTCAAAAGTTTAAAAAATAGGGGTGTACGGGAAGAGAACGCATTGATTGTGGGCGCTGAAATCAGGTTATGGCAATTAAACTCAGATGGACAATGGGGAAAAGTCGGTCAAAACCTGATTTTTATGTTGTGGACATTGCCGGATACGAAAAATCAAGGGTTTTGGGAAGGGTGCAAGGGTGTACTCACAAGTTGAGGTTTTTAACAGAGTGATGAGTCATTACTCTAAAAATCACAATTTAATCAGGGTTCCATCACCCTTACACCCCCACACCCTAAATCAATGATTTTGGGGCAGAATGTAAAAAACTTATACTTGTCAGGCAAGGGTGTAGGGGTATATGGGTGTACTTATTCCAAACCCTTACACCCTATTTTCACAGACAATCTTTGTGCGTAAGTCCTGGTTGATTGAGAATAGTGCAAGATATTTTGGATGATGTCGTTATCGCGGTATGCACTTGAATGAGATCCAGAATTGAATGCAAAATCTACCCTGTTTCCTGGTACATACCATCAACACTACTGCAAACAAATTTTTTCTATGCACCAAATTTACCTCTTGAGGAGAGTGAAATTTCACTACAAAGGTAGACAACTTTTAAAGTAATAAGAGCCTAATATTTTCATGTGCTTATTTATAAAATTGGTTTTCAAAGTGAGTTGATAGTGCTAAGAAAAAATGCTGAGTTTTAACGCATTAGTGTTGAGAAATAGACACTATTAATTCCAATTAATCTTTTAGGAGGTTTGCAATGAAAATAGCTCAAGTTGCTCCACTATGGGAGAGAGTACCACCTCCAGCTTACGGGGGTATTGAATTAGTAGTGGGGCTACTGACAGATGAATTAGTTCGACGCGGACATGAAGTTACTCTATTCGCATCGGGTGATTCTATTAGTTTAGCCAAGCTAGAATCAGTGCATCCTCGTGCCTTGCGACTCGATAAGGATATCAAGGAATATAATATTTATGAAATGTTGCAGTTAGCTTCTGTCTACGACAGGGCAGGTGAGTTTGATATTATTCACTCTCACATGGGTTGTGCCGCCTTGCCTTATGCAAATCTTGTTCATACCCCGACAGTCCATACTTTACATGGAATTTTTACCCCTGATAATCAAAAGATGTTTCAATATGCGAAACGTCAACCTTTTGTCAGTATTTCTCATACTCAAAGGGAAAATTCACTAGGTTTGAACTATGCAGCCACAGTTTACAACGGTATAGATGTTAGTAGTTACAAATTTCATCCCGAACCGGAAGAACCGCCTTATTTAGCATTTTTAGGTCGGATATCGCCAGAGAAAGGGCCACATTTAGCAATTGCCATTGCAAAACAATCGGGTTGGCGATTAAAAATGGCTGGTAAAGTAGATGTGGTTGATGTAGATTACTTTGAAAGAGAAATTAAGCCTTTAATTGATGGCGAACAAATAGAGTATTTAGGTGAAGCAAATCATCAACAAAAAAATGCTCTCATGGGTGGTGCAGTAGCTACTTTATTTCCTATTACTTGGCGAGAACCCTTTGGTTTAGTGATGGTGGAATCAATGGCAGCAGGAACACCAGTAATTGCCATGAAATTAGGTTCGACAAGTGAGGTAATTGCCGAGGGAGAAACGGGTTTTCTCTGTAATAGTGTGACAGAGTGTGTGAATGCAATAAACAAAATCGCAGAGTTAGACAGATATACTTGCCGTCAGTATGTCGAAAATCATTTTAGCCTTCAGCGGATGACGGATGGTTATGAAGAGGTTTATCGGCAAATTCTCGAAAAGAAATTTGCTAAAAATGGTCATGTCCGCAGTCATCTGACTTCTGGAATTATCAAGAAATAAATCATTTTTTGATAGGGTGCGAGATACAAAAAAATCGCATCCTCTTTTTAAGAATGCGTTTGCCTGTCTATTTGAAAATTAAAAAGCCTATTATCTAGCTTGTTTCAGAAAAACGACTTGACAATCTTCACCACCGTATTTCTGACAAGTTTCTAAAGCAAATTTTTTAGCGAGAGATTGTTCACTACCCCAGCCTGTGCCATAACTACCATCAGAACCGACAGCTAAAGCTCCCCAAGCATTTTTAAACCACAATGGTGTTGTACAATCTTTAGCCCCACTTTCACGAATACATTTATTTAAGGCTGCATTTATTGCTGCTTGCTTTGTTTTAGCAGTTCCTGACGAGTAAATTCTAGTAGATGGAGAATAAGAAATAGCTCCAAATACAATTTTGGCAGAACCAGCTTGGGCATTCTGGGTGATTGCAGGTAACATCGAGATAACTGCGATCGCTGTCAATAAGCTTCTTTTAAAATCTACTTTTAACATATTATTTCCTAATAAGATTAGGTGGTGACTACAACACATTTTGGTGTGTTGCAACTATTATTTGCTACGTTAATTAATTTCAGGATTCGCGTTTATACTCATCTTTTGATGAAGATATGCTTCATAAATAATTGCCCAGCTAAAATTCCCGATTTTTCAAACAAGTCAGGAATCTTCTGATGCACAAGAAAGGGTAAAGATTTTCAGTTTTACCCTTTACAAAACATTACATATTTCGATTAAATCCTAGAGTTGAGCGCGGATGGTTTCAATTCTTTTGCGGTTAACACCTAAATCACTTTGACCTAAACGAGAAGCGGAACGGACTTGAATGACATTAGCATTCCGGTCTAGATAAAACTCTACATCATCAACAAATCCCATCAAAGCACTTTTAAATTCGGCATATATATAGTCCTGACTTTCAGTAATAATTGTGGTTCTAGGTAAGGACTGAATGATACTTTTGAGATTAGCGATCGCTTGTTCTGGACTAGTATTAAAAGTTAGTGGTGCAATTTGGTGAACTGTATCTGTACTTTGGCTAGATACACAATTAGGCGAATTAGGGCAAGCTGCTAATTTGCCATTGCTTACACCCAAGTTATTCGGACGTTTACCTGCAAATATCATAGTTTTGTTGGCTGATGGGGAAGTAGCTGTTACATCCCTAATTTACACGCAGTAATTAATACTTGCTGATTCATGGTGGAAATGTGTTATTCCCCAGAGGATACAACGGTGATGCGATCGCTCTATGATCCGGTAAGTACTGTCTAGACAACAACAAGTTATGTCGCCAACAATCTCGATTAACGATAGTCAGCGCTTACAACTCAAACCTCTAGAAATCCCCTCCAAGTTACTGTTAGGGCCAGGCCCCTCCAATGCCCATCCGACAGTTCTCCAGGCAATGAATACCCCACCTCTGGGACATCTTGACCCAGATTTCTTAGGGCTGATGGATGAAATTCAGTCCTTACTGCGCTACGTCTGGCAAACTGAAAATCCTTTAACTATCGCTGTCAGTGGTACGGGTTCTGCTGCAATGGAAGCAACTATCGCCAATGCTGTAGAACCCGGCGATGTTGTTTTAATTGGTGTGGCGGGATACTTTGGTAATCGCCTTGTTGATATGGCTGGGCGATATGGTGCTGATGTCCGCAGCATTACCAAACCTTGGGGACAAGTTTTCTCTTTAGATGAACTCCGTAAGGCAATGGAAACCCATCGCCCGACAATTTTGGCTTTGGTTCACGCCGAAACTTCTACAGGTGCGCGTCAACCTTTGGAGGGTGTTAGTGAATTGTGTCGAGAATTTGGCACGCTGTTATTAGTCGATACTGTAACTAGTCTTGGTGGTGTGCCGATATTTTTAGATGAGTGGGGAGTAGATTTAGCCTATAGCTGTAGTCAAAAAGGCTTGGGTTGTCCGCCTGGGGCTTCACCTTTTACCATGAGTCCTCGTGCTTTGGAGAAATTGCAGCGTCGCAACACGAAGGTGGCAAACTGGTATTTAGATATGACTTTGCTGAGTAAGTATTGGGGTAGTGAACGGGTCTATCATCATACAGCCCCAATCAACTTGTATTATGCTCTGCGGGAAGCACTGCGGTTAGTTGCCGAGGAAGGACTAGCTAACTGCTGGCAACGTCATCAAAAGAACGTGGAATATTTCTGGGACAGGCTAGAAGATGTCGGACTGAGTTTGCACGTTGAAAGGGAGTATCGTTTGCCAACTCTGACTACAGTCCGCATTCCTGAAGGGGTTGATGGCAAGGCGATTGCCCGACAGCTATTAACAGAACACGGAATTGAAGTTGGCGGTGGACTAGGAGAACTGGCTGGTAAAGTTTGGCGCGTTGGGCTAATGGGCTTTAATAGCCGTAAAGAAAATGTTGACCGATTAATAGAAGCCTTGGGGCAAGTTTTGCCTAAATAGTTTTAGCCGGGGTTAGGGGTTAGAGATTAGGGATGCTGAAAAAAACTTGAACGATTTTTCTCTACTCCCTATTCCCTATATTCATAAATATTTAATATTGGTGCGTTAACAGGGAGATAACGCACCTAAATAATAATGGCGATGCCTTACGACAAGCTGCAAAGCGTCTACGCACCCTTAATCCTTCAAATTTCAAATTAAATAACAAATCGACACTTTAAGCTACAATTTCTTCGCGTAGGCAATCAAAAACAACCATAAAAGACGCATCAGGCATCATTTGACGGAGGCGCTGCATATAACCATCAGCATCGGAACGACTGCGAAAGCGAGCGACAATTTCTCTTTGGGCATCGGGTTGTAAACGAGCAATTGCCCAAGCATTGAGGCGTTCTTTGTAAGCGATCGCCTGATTTTCGTTCTGATTAGCTTTGTATTCCGTATTTTGTGGCATGATTTAAAATATCCGTGTGTAATTTTCAGTGAAGGCGTTACTGACTTCTCTTGGCGGGGATGCACTAACGCCTTTTTTCAAGCTGCTGCCACCTTGTTATTCGATTATTTTTGGATTGTCAAGATTTAAGCAGAGTAATTTACAATAACTTAGCTTGTAAATTTAACTTGCGATCGGTCTCAAACCCTTCATTAGCAACTAAAAAAGGAAAAAACAAATCCAAAATTTAAATTATTAACAAGCGTGGCATCTCCACTAGGGTTACTTACTTCTACAGGCACATTTAATACCAACCGGAAAGAAATATTAAGGTTTCAATATATACTTTTTAAGTAGTCCGTATAAAAAAATGCTGGTACAAAAACTTTTTTAATCCAGAAAATAATATTAATTTTTATAACTTATTTTTAAATTAGCTTGCTCGATTTTTTAATTGTTGAGAAAAAAGTCCTAAAAAGTGCTTTCTTTTTATTATATTATTGACCAATACTTGCTAATTCGTTAAAATTTCTGCGAATTATACTTTTGGATACAGGAAATGCCATTAGTAACATCCATAATTCAAAAAATTGCCCCGCAAATAGGTGCAGTAGTTATCGTAGACCCTGAATATGCTTTTGTCGGACACATAACATTTAAAAATGGCAATAAAGCTTGTTTTAGTCATAGCAAATTAAATATTAACGGTTTTGGTTCTGCCGAAATAGCTAAAGATAAAGCATATTCTAATTTTTTCCTAAATCACTTTGGATATAAAGTTACTGAAGGGCAAACTTTTTTCAGCAATAAATTATGTAAAAAAATAGACAGTGAGAGAAATATTGATGCCGGATTTGATTACGCTAAAGAATTAGGTTTTCCTGTAATTGTTAAACCAATTAATCTTAGCCAAGGCAGATTTGTTACTAAAGTCTACAATAAAACAGAGTATTATCAAGTTGCGAAAAAAATCTTACGCATCACCCCAGGATTAATTGTTGAAAGATTTTATCTTGGCAATGATTACAGAATTGTCGTCATGGATGATGAAGTGCTGGCAGTATATCAAAGAATTCCTTTATGTGTTGTCGGTGATGGCAAATCTACTGTTTTAGAACTTTTACAGCAAAAAGAAGAATATTTGTTGGCTATTGGCAGGAAAAAAAATATAGATGCTGATGATTTTCGTATTAAGCGAAAATTAAACCGACAAAAGCTCAAGTTTGATAGTGTTATCCCCAAAAATGTGATTGTCTATCTGTTAGATAATGCCAATTTATCCAGTGGTGGAGATGGAGTAGATATCACTGAAAGTATTCACCCTGACTTTCAAAAATTAGCAATCAATGTCACCAAAGATATGGGATTAAGATTGTCAGGTTTGGATATTATTACTGATGATATCACTATGCCCATGAACAACTATGTGATTATAGAAATCAATGGTTCGCCTGGTCTAACTAATTATGCTTCTATTGGAGATGCTCAAGTACAAAGAGTCGAGAATTTATATTTCAAAATTCTCAAAGCTTTAGAAAATGAGCAAATACACAGCAAAGTGCTGAGTGCTGAGTGCTGAGTACAAACCTAAGAGGTTGTTTTAAAAGTAGTTAGCTGTGATTTTAAGCACTTATTAATCCCCCCTAACCTCCCTTAAAAAAGGGGGAAACTGAATTAAAGTCCACGCCACTTGCTTCAGTCGGCAAAGCCGCCCAACGCAGTGGCTCCCCTTTTGAAGGGGGATTTAGGGGGATCTAAAAGTATTTGATACATTGCCACGGACTTTTCAAACATCCTCTAATTGCTATATTAGAGACGCGATTTATCGCGTCTCTAATATTTAGCTAATTGCCACTTTTGCAGATTCTAATGTGGCAATTAATCTGACACCAAACTCTGCTTCAAACACATCTTTTTTGTAATCTAAACTCCACATTTCTAGGGAGCAGTCATCATCAGGATGAGAGGGAAAAATTGACAGGTAAACTTCATGTACATCAGGATAATATCTACACTTAACCTCAGATATTGCGCCGATTTGTCGTCTATCTAAGGCGACGGCTAATCGTAAAATTGCGCTTAATTGACAAACTATTTGGCGATGATTTTTACTCAATAAATTTCGGAAATTTTCATGCTTTTTCTTTGGCGGAGATTTGCGATGATAACGGGCTAAGTTGGCAATGATTTCGATTTCGGTTTCGGTATAGCCTAATAATTCGCAGTTACGAATGAGATAGTAGGAGTGTTTGTGGTGAGACGAATGGCCGATATGATGACCGCAATTGTGTAAGATTGCTGCTGCCCATAACAGCTGGCGTTCATCATCTCCCCAGTGGTGCAGGGTGCCTTGAGTCTGGTCAAATAAACTCAGGGTAAAGACAGCTACGCGATCGCTGTGATCAATATTAATGTGGTACTTGCTTACTTGTTTCAGCACACTCCGTTGGCGGATGGAACTTTGGTAACGTAAGCGGTCTTCAATTAAACCGTGAGTCAGCATCCAATCAACAATTACTCCTTCGCGCAACGCCCGGCCGCACAGTGTGACTGCATCTACACCCAACAAGATCATCGCTTCTAGCAGTACAATTGCACCTGCTAAAATCACTTCTGACCGCTTTTCGGGCATACCGGGGATGGCTGTTCTTTCGACATTAGTCATTTTTGCCAAACGATTCACCCAACCCTGCAAATCTTGAAGATTCAGTTGGTAGCCATTGAGTGTAGAAGGCATCATCGACAACTTTTCTCTAGCATCAATTAAGGCGAGAGTTTCAATTGTGCCGGATGTTCCAACTAACCTGGGAGATTCGCCAAATTGAATATTTGCTAACACATCCTCTACAGAACGTTCTAACATTCCCCGGACATAAGCTTGCAGATATTGCAACTCAGAATTGCTGATGGGGTCAGTTGTGATGAATTCCCCTGTTAGTCGCACTGCACCTACTTTGGTACTGGTGAGTGTGCGCGGTTCTTCGCTGTCTCCCAAAATAATTTCTGTGGAACCACCACCAATATCAATAATGATGTGGGGCTGGTTGTTAAATTCCATCCCCGACAGCACTCCTAAATAGATGCGGCGTGCTTCTTCTTGACCAGAAATTAAGTCAACGCTTAAACCTAATTCGCTATCTATTCGGTGGAGAAAATCTTTGCCATTGGGGGCTTCTCGCACTGCACTGGTAGCTACAGCAATGATAGTTTCGGCGTTAAAAGTTTTGGCAACTGCTTGGAAGCGTTTTAAACAAGCGATCGCCCTAGCCATCACTTCTGGTTTTAAGTCACCAGTTGTTAAATCGCGATCACCCAGTCTCACAGTTTCTTTTTCTCTGGTAAAAATGCTAAAAGCTGGTAGGGTTGGGTCAATTTTTACCACTACCATGTGCAGAGAATTGGTTCCCAAATCAATGGCAGCAATAATCCGGTGTTGCTGAATTGGTTGAGTTTTGACACTCTCCCAGCCAGCGGAAACTAAATTTAGCATCTAGTTTTCTCTCTCTATTAGGAAGGACGATAAAAGACGGGATTGCGAGATTATGGACTCTGAAACTGTGTGCCACAGATGCTTTCTTGAGTGCTGAGTGCTGAGTGCTGAGTGAAATACTAAGTCTCTCGTCTCTCGCCCTGAGTTGGTAGATTGACCCTGCTATTGATAAATTGAGTGACTAAGCCCTTGTGGGGCGGTTGCTAGGGTGAAGAATTAGCCCCTATATATCAAGGATTCAAGTGCATCAATCAGTTAATGCTCTTTCCCCTACACCTCTATTTTTTGACGATGAATATGTATTCATCGTTGCAAATTTAGGTTGTGTTTTTACAAATAACAAATAAAGTTATTCTATAGATGTAAAGAAGTGTTAACTTATCAAAATTTAGTAATTTTGCTTGATTTTTATGTTGAGTACGCCAGAACGCAACCAGGAACCTGTGTGGCTTGTGATTATCCGGCTTTTACGCTGGCATAAACCGGAAGGGCGGTTAATTTTGATGATTCCTGCCCTATGGGCTGTAGTTTTGGCGGCGGCTGGTCAACCGCCGTTACCTTTGGTGGGAGTAATTGTGTTGGGTACTCTCGCCACAAGTGCTGCTGGGTGTGTGGTCAATGATTTGTGGGATAAAGATATCGACCCAGAAGTTGAGAGAACCCGCGATCGCCCTTTAGCTTCTCGTGCTTTATCAATTAAAGTTGGCATTGCCGTGGCTATTATCGCCCTCGGATGTGCAGCAATGCTGGCATTTTATCTAAATCCTCTGAGTTTCTGGCTATCGGTTGCCGCCGTCCCCGTAATTATACTGTACCCAGGGGCAAAGCGCGTGTTTCCTGTACCGCAGCTGGTACTATCTATCGCTTGGGGTTTTGCGGTGTTGATTAGCTGGAGTGCAGTAACTGGCAGCATTTCCCAGCCAACTTGGTTACTGTGGGGTGCAACTGTACTGTGGACATTGGGCTTTGATACTGTATATGCCATGAGCGATCGCGAAGATGACCAACGCATAGGTATTAATTCTAGTGCTTTGTTTTTTGGCAATTATGCCCCAGATGCGATCGGTATTTTCTTGGCTGGCACAATCTTGTTATTAGGTTGGCTGGGGATTGTGATTCACATTCACCTAGCATTTTGGATGACTTTAGCACTAGCTACTATTGGCTGGATTTGGCAGTATTGGCGCTTGAAACAGAAAGATTTGCCGAATGCAGCTTACGCGCAAATGTTTCGGCAGAATGTCTGGATTGGCTTTATCTTACTGGTTGGGATGATTGTGGGCTTGATTTAATCCTAGAGACGCGATATGTCGCGTCTCTACTGAAGCAATTTACAATAATTTTATAAATGTCCCGTATTTTCCCTGATTACACAAAGATTTCATCAATATTAGTGGTAGTAGCTCCGCAATCTTACGAATATAGTTTATTTGTTGGGTATATGCCGATGAAATTTAGCAGCACCCAACGCAATGCAGCGATCGCACCTTGCTAAAGCCGCCATGATAGTTTTCCTTTCCCTTGGGAGTTTAGGAATCGTTGGTGGTAGTTTTTTAATCAGAAAAGCGTTTAGTAGTACTACTAATGCGGAAATCATTACTAATACATCTCGCTACAGTGAAATCCGCAGTCAACTTTGGACAAGCCCAGCAGAAATCAAGCATTTTCCCCGCGAAATCTTAGCTGATGCAAAGGATGTGCAAATTGCTTACTCTCCAGGCGTTTCTCAAGCTAGTAGTTTCTTGCAAGTACGAGAAAAACAATCCCCCGCACAAATTCAAAAATTACTCAAACAATACAGAAAAATTGCTAAACATCAATACTTAGGTGGCGATACCAACGTCCACGCCAACCTCCCCGATGGTGTTCCAACTACCTTTTTCTACACTGGTGATGCTGGCGGAGAATCTTTTCCACCTTCCTATGAAATCTTAGTGCTGAATGCGAAGGATAGAGGTACTCCAGGATTTAAATGGAATCATGGTAATAGCTACGGTGTCGCCATTGATAGTGCAGCCTCAGAAATTGTTTATTGGGCTGAAAAGTGGTAAGGCTGGGATGGGTTTAAGTTGTAGATTTTTTCGTTAAGACTATCATTAGTCATTTGTCCTTTGTAAATCTAAATGACCAAAGATCAAGAAAGCACTACAAGAAACGCCGTATATCCACTTACGTATAAAAACGAAAAATCAAGGGTTTTAATTAAGAAGGGTGTAGGGGCATAGAGGTATAGGGAGATAAGGGTATACTCACAAGTGTAGGTTTTTAACAGAGTGATGAGTAGTGACTCTAAAAATCACGATTTAATCAGATTTGCATCACCCCTATACCCTTACAACCAATATTCACAGACCATTTTTGTGCGTAAGTCCTACTATTTACGAAGACACAGCTTTGAGATGGGAGAAATTAGCGTATTCCCAACTAACGACTTGGTTACGTCCTGAAGCTTTCGCATTCAACAGACATTGATCTGCACGATGAAGTAAGCTATAACCCTTATCATCATCATCTGCTTGGAGAGTAGCAACGCCTAAGCTAATTGTGACGGGAATAATCAGGTCTTGATTAATGGCGAATGGTTGATCTGCAACTATGCGATTTAAGCGTTCTGCAACTATCATTGATTCTTCGTCAGTGGTGTTACTGAGGACAACTACGAATTCTTCGCCACCATAACGGAAGGGAGTATCTTTAGATCGCAGGTTGTGTCGTAGTCGATGGGCTAATAATTGTAAGAGGCGATCGCCAACTAAATGTCCATAAGTATCATTGACTTTTTTGAAATAGTCTATATCTAAAATAATCAAACTCAAAGGAGTACTTTGAGTGCGCGCTTTTTTTACTTGTCGAGGTAAGTCCCATTCCATCGCCCGACGATTACTAATTTCTGTTAACGAATCTGCTAAAGCGATCGCAGATAATAAATCATTTGTCCGCATAAGTTCACGGTATTTGTGAGCTTTCCGCAAACCAACATTCAATTGAGATAGTATTATCTGATGATGGGCTGCTACACTGACAGGATTTTTGGCGATTATGTCATCTGTTAACTGCCAAATATAAGCATCAGCACCTTGTCTGAGTGCAGTAGCAGTCATTTCCCATTCCCAACACAAATCCTGCTCACTTTTAGCAGCTAACTGATAGGAACGATCCTCGAAAAGGATACAATACAACCAAGATAATTGGTTTTGGTTTTTTAACCAACCGCACAGTTCTATACTTCCATCTAAACTTGATTGTATAAAGATGACATCAGGCGGAGAAATTTCAATTTTAGAAATTGCTTGATGGAAATTATCAATAACTTCTATACTAAAAGCGGTTGTATCCAGGATCTGATCGGGAAGTTGGGAAACAAATTTATCACTTCCAAAGACCAGAATAGAAATATTCATTTTTTTGGTATCTGCCTTATTTCAAGCTAAAAATTCCTACTATTTTTTTTAATAGTGAATCTCTCAGTAATTTTATTATTGATAGATTCGACTATGTTTGATAGTGATAACCCTAAACTAACCATACCCTGATAATTTTAATATCATCTTAATATGTATTCTTAATGCACTCCGTAAAGTTTCTGTATCTGATAATTACTTTCGGTCTTCATCTATTTTTTTTAAAACAGTGTAAATACGGAAATTATATTTATCTTTAATGGAAATACTGGATTTTATATGTTTTACTTAGCGGCAAGTATAAACACAATAAAACAACAGGCTTTATGCGGAAAACACCTCTGTTATGCTTGTCCGAATTTAATAATTAAAAAAGTATGAAATTTAATTTTATCCGTGAAATCCGAGATGCTTAAGAAACATTAGGAATGTTATGTAGTCTCCTATCAGCAAGGATTTGCTTGTGCATAAAGCCTAGTTGTACTGATTTCTTCTACTAGGCTTTATTATGTCGACTTCACCTATTTAATAAGTGAATTCACTAGAGATAAAATCATTGGATGGAAAATAAGTTAATTTAAAAACTTTGTAAAAAATTTATGAGAAAATCAATAACTTTCAATGTGACCGCAGCAAAAACTACTTATTTTATCGACTCTCCAAAAGCTGCGGATTTTACGGTGACAGTCTGATCTTAAACTCAATAGATTCAGTATTTTTGTCAGCACAGTTGTCAGATGTAATTTTGAAAACGGTTAGTTCTAAGGGTATTTTTGATAAATTTTAATATTTGCTGGAGACATAAATGCTATTTTTGGGTTGGGATAGCATACATCTGACAAGAGTGGTGTAGTAACATTACTTATATAGACGCAGGCGATCGCTGCATAAATATCTGCCTAAGTAAAAATCACTAGCAGCAACCCGAAACAAAATGCAAAAATAGGGGTTAGAGGCTAGAGACTAGAGGCTAAAATGATGTTTATAATTTCTATTTGTATCAGTGCCTAGCTGAAAAGTACTGAATTTATGACCAAAATGCCTAATCCCTAGTTCCTAGCCCCTAGTCTCTCATCCCTAATTATTCTCTTCTGCTTTGCACCCATGTCTTCTAATCCCCAATTCATCAGCGGTAACGAAATTCGTACCTTATTTCTTGACTTCTACGCCAAACGGGAACACCAAATTCTCCCCAGTGCTTCCCTCGTACCGGAAGATCCAACCGTGCTGCTGACGATCGCGGGGATGTTACCATTTAAGCCGATATTCCTGGGACAGCGCACACCCGGATTTAAAAGAGCAACCACATCGCAAAAGTGCATCCGTACCAACGATATTGAAAACGTCGGACGCACCAAACGCCATCAGACGTTTTTTGAGATGTTGGGTAACTTTAGCTTTGGTGATTATTTTAAAGAACAAGCGATCGCTTGGGGTTGGGAAATTTCCACACAAGTCTTTGGCTTTTCTCCCCAAAACCTTGTTGTCAGCGTCTTTGAAGAAGATGACGAAGCTTTTGAAATCTGGCGCGACAAAATTGGCGTATCCACTCCCAGAATTAAACATATGGGTGCAGATGATAACTTTTGGGCTTCTGGCCCCACTGGCCCTTGCGGCCCTTGTTCGGAAATTTATTACGACTTCCACCCCGAACGCGGCGAAGATAATATTGATTTAGAAGATGATTCCCGATTTATCGAGTTCTATAACTTGGTATTTATGCAATACAACCGGGATGCATCTGGGAATTTAACGCCACTGCAAAATAAGAATATAGATACTGGTATGGGTTTGGAGAGAATGGCGCAAATCCTCCAAAAAGTACCGAATAACTACGAAACAGATTTAATTTTCCCAATTATTAAAACAGCCGCCCAAATTGCTGGCATTGATTATCATACAAGCGATGAGAAAACCAAAGTCTCTTTAAAAGTCATCGGGGATCATGTACGTTCTGTAGTTCACATGATTGCTGATGAAATCCGCGCCTCGAATGTGGGACGGGGTTACGTGTTGCGGCGGTTAATTCGGCGGGTGGTGCGTCACGGGCGATTAATTGGCATTTCCGGGAATTTTATCACCCAAGTTGCCGAAACTGCGATCACCCTGGCGGAATCAGCTTACCCCAATGTCCGTCAACGAGAAGCATCCATCAACGCAGAACTAGAACGAGAAGAATCGAATTTCCTCAGAACACTCGATAGAGGTGAAAAACTTCTCGAAGAAATTATCCAACAAGTGAAACAGCAAGGGCAAACCCAAATTAGTGGGGAAAGTGCTTTCACCCTGTACGATACCTACGGTTTCCCCTTGGAACTCACCCAAGAAGTCGCGGAAGAAAATAACCTTACCGTTGATGAAGCTGGATTTAATAGCGAAATGCAAAAGCAGGTGGAACGCGCGAAAGCCGCCCACGAAACCATTGATTTAACTGTCCAAGGTTCCCTGGATAAACTCGCAGAACGTATCCACGCCACGGAATTTTTAGGTTATACCCAAGCTGCGGCGACGGTGAAAGTGGAAGTATTACTAGTTAATGGTGTCGCCGAAGAAGCAGCCGAAGCCGGGACAGAAGTGCAAATCGTCCTCAACCAAACCCCATTCTATGCAGAATCTGGGGGACAAATAGGCGATCGCGGTTATATCTCTGGTGATGGTCTTGTTGTCCGCGTGGAAGATGTGAAGAAAGAATCAGATTTCTTTGTCCACTTCGGACGCATCGAACGGGGAACTCTGCGGGTTGGCGATACAGTTACCGCCCAAATTGATCATGCTTGTCGTCGTCGCGCCCAAGCAAACCATACAGCCACCCACTTACTCCAAGCGGCGTTAAAGAAAATTGTCGATGAGGGAATCTCTCAAGCGGGTTCACTAGTTTCCTTCGAC
This sequence comes from Nostoc sp. LEGE 06077, assembly GCF_015207705.1. Lineage (GTDB taxonomy): Bacteria > Cyanobacteriota > Cyanobacteriia > Cyanobacteriales > Nostocaceae > Nostoc_B. The sequence goes on along the minus strand of NZ_JADEWI010000040.1, from coordinate 39,566 downwards.
AGACTACGCTTTGACTTCAACTGTCCCCGTGCTTTAACAACCGAGGAAGTCCAACAAGTTGAAGAACAGGTGAACATCTGGATTTCTGAGGCACACTCCGCCAAAATCGAAGTATTACCCTTAGCCGAAGCCAAAGCTAGAGGTGCTGTGGCGATGTTTGGGGAAAAATACGGCGATGAAGTCCGCGTGATAGATTTTCCTAGTGTGTCGATGGAATTGTGTGGCGGTACGCACGTAAGTAATACTGCGGAGATTGGCGTATTTAAGATTATCTCTGAGGCTGGTGTGGCTTCTGGAGTACGGCGGATTGAAGCAGTTTCTGGCCCGGCGATTTTAGATTACCTCAACGTTCGGGATAAAGTAGTCAAAGATTTAAGCGATCGCTTTAAAGTTAAACCCGAAGAACTACCAGATAGAATCACCACTCTGCAAACCGAACTGCGAACCGCCGAGAAGCAATTAGAAACTCTGAAAGGACAACTAGCGATCGCCAAATCTGACAGCTTACTAGAAACAGCCCAAACAGTAGGCGACCATAAAATTATTGTTGCCCAACTCGAAGGTGTTGACCCAGAATCTTTGAAAACTGCGGCGGAACGTTTACTGCAAAAAATTGGTAATGGTGCAGTAGTTCTCGGTTCTGTTCCCGAAGCTGGCAAAGTTAGCATAGTTGCAGCATTTAGTCCAGAGGTAAACAAGAAAGGTTTACAAGCAGGAAAATTTGTCGGTGCGATCGCTAAAATCTGCGGCGGCGGCGGCGGCGGTAGACCAAACCTCGCCCAAGCTGGCGGCCGCGATGACAGTAAATTACCACAGGCTTTGGAACAAGCACAGAGTGAGTTAAAAGCTGGGTTGGGTTAACTATTATTTAGAATAAATTTGTAGGATGGGTTATGCGAAGCCGTAACCCATAGTTTATTTTGGATTGAAGGCTTATTTAAGTTAATGCGGAATTTATTGAACTAATTTAAATTTGATATTTATATTGACTGTATAAATTATGAAACTTCAAGAAAATTCACTGAGATGGGCTTTAAATTATGTGTTTAAATATAGCGACACAGATTTATTTCCTAAGCCTGTAGAGTTTGACATTCTTAATGAAGTCGAAGATGAAGCAATAAATCGCTTTAAAGACATAGATTTAGGTAACTATCAACATAATCCTTCTAGAAGATTTATAGTACCCAAGGATGAAATTTCATATAGGACTGCAACACAACTAGATCCATTAGATCACACTATATTAACAGCAATTATTTACGAATTTGGTCAGCTTATTGAAAATAGAAGAATTCCTACATCAGACAATAAAGTTTTTAGTTACAGATTCAATCCACAAAATGATGGGAGTTTATATAACCCTAATATTTCATGGTTAGAATTTTGGAAAACATGTGAACAAAAAAGCTTCAATTATAAATACGCAGTCTCTTTAGATATTGCAGATTTTTATAATCAAATCTACCATCATAATATTGAAAATCAGCTAATTGAATCTGGATTTCCTAATCAGGTAAAAAAGTGGTTGATGAATTTATTAGAAAGTGTAACAGCAAAAGTTTCTAGAGGAATTCCTACTGGGCCACATGCTACTCATTTGTTAGGAGAGCTTTCACTAATTCCTGTAGACAATAGCTTATCTTTAAAAGGTATAGATTTTTGTCGTTTTGTTGATGATATTATTATATTTTGTAACAGCAAGCAAGAAGCAAGAATTATTATTTATCAGATGGCAGAAATACTAGATAAACAACAAAGGTTAATATTACAGAGGCAAAAGACGAAAATATATACATCTGATGAATTAAAACAGCGTTGTACTTTAATGACTAAGGATCAACCTATTAATAGTTATGAAGAAAGTATTATTAATATAATAAAAATGTATTCATCAAGTAATCCATACACAACTGTAAATATTCAGAACATTAATGATGAGCAGTTAAATATTTTCAGCAAATTTTTTGTAGATAAGATATTGTCTGATTATTTAAATAATGATGAACCAAATTATACTCGCCTGAGATGGTTTCTAAGAAGACTTTCACAAGTAGGTATTCCATCTGCTGTTGAGTTCTGTCTTGATAATATTGATTCCTTAACGCCAGCAATCAGCGATATATGCCATTATTTAATATCAATCAATAATAACTATAGTGGTAATTGGAAAATACTAGGTAGTAAAATAATAAACATTTTATACACCGATCTCATTAAATCAAATGAATATTTTCAAATATCATTAATGAGCCTTTTTGCGAGAAATTCGTCACTAAATAATGCCAGTCAGATAATTGCTATATATCAGAATTCCCCTTCAAGCCTGAGAAGAGAAATTTTATTAAGTGCTTATTCCCAAAATATGGGTGACTGGATTCGTGAACTTAAGGAAAGTTATACAATTATGGATATATGGTGTAAACGTGCATTTATTATTGCATCAACAACTTTACCCGTAGAAGAGCGAAAATTTTTTTTGGATTATGTGAAAGATAATAGTTTATTAAATGACATATTAATAAAATGGGCTAAATCCAAATAAAAATGTCTACAGCAAAAAGTTAACTTTTGCAAATAGATTGCACAAATTCATATCCTATTGCTAATACATTGAATTACTCAAATGCAGAAAATTACAGTTGATGAAATCCAACAAAATCCATTAAAATATCTCAACCAAGTTGAGGCAGGTGAAAGTTTTATTATTATTCAAGCAGATAAAGAGATTGCTGAATTAAAACCAATTAAAAGTACTAAAAAAATGCTACGACCGTTTGGTTTATGTGCGGGAGAGTTTACTGTGCCTGATGATTTTGATTTACCTCTGCCTGAAGATATGTTAAACGCATTTGAGGGCAGATGAAAATTCTTCTAGATACTCATATTTTCTTATGGTTTATCAGTGGCGATAAACAGCTACCAACAGATGTTAGAGATGCCATTTGCAATCTAGATAATCAGATTTATCTCAGCGTTGTCTCAATATGGGAGTGCATTGTTAAATATCAATTGGGCAAATTACCATTACCAGAATCTCCTGAAATCTATATTCCCACACAACGCGATCGCCATCAAATTGCAAACCTTGACTTAGATGAAGGTAGTGTTACTCAACTCGCAAGCCTACCACTATTGCATAAAGATCCCTTTGATAGAATGCTAATCTGTCAGTCTTTACAGCATGGCTTAACGATTGCAACAGTTGATTCAGCAATCCGCGCCTACAATATTAGTATTATTTGATAGTGCATCTTTACTATTCATCCACACCGCAGATAAAGCACTTGTATCTAATTCTTGACTTTCACCCTCATCAGTATTTTGAAACAGGACAGCAAATGCACCAGCACCCAATCGATGTTGCGGAAATATGCGGTAACAAGAAATATTCGTCAGGTGTGATTGATACGCTTGTAAATGACTAACCTTGACTGGTTGAAACTGAGGAAAGCGAGATAAAAACCATTCACAAACCTGCTCATTCTCTTCTGGGGAATAAGTACAAGTCATATAGGCAAGATAACCTTGAGGTGCAACAATTTTAGCAGAATTCGCAATAATTCTTTTTTGGCGATTGGCACTTTTATTAATTGCTGTAGGATGAAAACATCCCGGTGCTTTTTCACCTTTAGCTAGTAAAGATTGCCCCGTGCAAGGCGCATCAACAATTACTAAGTTACTCGATGCGGGGATACTTTCAGCAAAAATACTTGAATCTCTGTTCACCACCATAGCTGGGTTGAGTTGGCAACGTTTTAAGTTAGAAATTAACATTCCTAAACGCTTACCAATTACTTCGTTACTAATTAGTAATTCTGGTTGCAAAGCTTTCCAGGCAAAAATACTTTTACCACCTGGAGCCGCACACATATCAAAAACTGTAGGGATTGGCTGAGTAATTGCTAACAAAATTGAAGCTGAAAATACAGAAGAAAAATCTAAGCAATAGAAATATCCTTGATTATGTAGGGGATGTTGACCGGGTTTTTCTCCTAAAGCTAACCTGTCGATAAATTGTGGTTGCCAAGTTAAGGGTGTTTCTACTGCAAAGGGCGATATTTCTGGTTTTGGCTGACACCACAAAATAGACGGGGCAAAAAATTGGGGATTAACTAAGGCGGCAATAAATTTTTCTTGTGCTTCTGCGCTTTCAAATAAACGCCGTGAGAGTTTGAGTAATAAATTGGAAGGTTTTTCCATTATTTGTGTGAATAATTATACGTATTTTTAATCCTAATAAAACTGTTACACAAGAACAATGCTAGACAATGCCTTGGCTGCATACTGAAAATACAATAACCGCTATTCTGACGATGACCGTGATACTACCTCATTGCATTGGAGATGGTCATGATATTGGATAATTTTCAGCGGAAGTTACGCCGAGAATCACAACTATGGCGAGATGAAGGACTAATCAGTGCTTCGCAGTATCAACAACTAGCAGACCGTTATCAATTTAATAACCTAGAAGCGGCTGCACGCGATCGCTCGATGATGACTGCGGTCATGATTGGTAGTATCCTCCTCACATTAGGCATCATTACCTTTGTGGCTGCTAACTGGTTAGGATGGTCGCGGGATGTCAAATTCATCATCATGATGAGTTTGTTTATAGCTACAACTATCACTGGTTTTTACACCTGGAGACAAGCTGCAATTGGCATCTCTGAAGGTAAAAAGCCAAAACGTAGTCAACGCCTCCTGGGTGAAGGATTGCTCATTTTAGGTGCGATGGTGTTTGGTGCAACTATCGCCTTGATGGCTGATGTTTTCAATATTAACGGTTCCACGCCAGAACTGTTTTTTGCCTGGGGTTTTGGCGTTTTGGTTATGGCTTATAGTCTGTCTCTCAATTCCCTAGGAATTCTGGGAATTATCCTCATTCAGATGGGCTATTGGACAGGCTTAGGGGATTTACGTTATTCCGCCAATGAATGGAACTGGGCAATACTGGTTATCAAACATATGCCTTTGCTGTCGTGGGTATTGTTTGTACCTTTAGCCTATATCTGCCGTTCGCGGTGGATTTTTGCGATCGCCGCTTTTATTTTTGCCAGTTCTTTACAATTGAATCTCGATCCCTTACCACTGTCAACTCTGTCGGAAACTGCACCTTGGGTGGCATCCTTCGCTTTTACTCTGCCCCCTGCATTATTCTGGAGCTATGATGACCTGCTATTCCCGACAATTAATTACAGGCTGTTTCAATCTTTAGCCCGTGATTTAGCTTTGATAGCTTTTGGTCTAGCTTTTTATGTCCTGTCTTTTCGTTGGCTGTGGCAGACTTCTGGCTACAATTTCTCTTCGTCAACTAGTAACATAAATATATTCGCCTATCGCCCAATCATTGATTTGGGAATTCTCAGCGGCTTGGCGGTACTACAATGGTTGTTTTTCGCCCGCCAACGAAACAACCCCATTCGTCGAGAAGCCGTCTTCAATTTACCTTTGATTGTCACCTTTCTGGGCTTCACAGCTGTAGTACCTTTCTGGCATCAAGCTATCAACCCTATTGATGATTTGGGGGTTTTTGCTTTTAATGTGTTGTTCACAGTGTTAGCTTGGGGACTCATTCGGGAAGGATTGAAGTTTAATGACAGGCGATCGTTTTGGGGCGGTATGCTGTTGTTAACTCTGCAAGTAATTAGCCGCGTGCTGGAGTATGACACAGAACTGCTGCTCAAGTCTCTGGTGTTTGTGATGTGCGGTTCGGCGTTAATTAGTGCGGGACTTTGGTTTGAACGCCGTGTAGGTTCTAACTCTAAGTCTTCCGGTAAAGCCAAATCCTCCTAATTTTCTTCTCTGGGGATACAAAACGCTAAACTAGCCCCTATCAATTTCTGTGCATCGCTGTTTTTAGAGTTTCTCTGCGTTAGTCCTAATTATTTTGTTTCTCCTTACTACTAGGACTACGCTCATGAAAAATGAATCTTCGGAATCTACTAAAAAGTCTGAATCTACTAAGAATAAATCATTGTCTCCCGAAGCAGAATTTTCCGAGAAGCTGACTTTTCGGGATTATTTGTTAGCTACAGAACAAAGAGCAAATAAGCCGTTACCAATAGGACGGTTGATACTTCCCTTAGCAATTCAAGCCGGAATCATTTTTGCCGTACCTTTCTTATCGGCGTATACTAACATCACAGGTAAAGAAGTAATTCTGCAAACTGTCCCTGTAAATTCTCGTAATGTTCTGCAAGGTAATTCTTTAGAGCTTGACTACAATATCTCTCGCCTTTCTACCCTCAGAAGAGTATCAGGCTGGCAAGAATTACTGCGGAGAAATCGCGGACGGAATGGACAATTAATCGAAGGAACTACCTTGTATGTGATTTTACAGGAGCAGCCATCTTTTAGCCGTGGTGTTCCTAGGGCTTGGAGACCTGTACGAGTAACTAGTAATCAACCTAGATCCCTTCCTACTAATCAAGCCGCCTTAAAAGGTGTTTATCAGGATGGTTATGTACAGTATGGGATCGAAAATTATAATGTGCCAGATGAAGAAAGGCAACAAATCAATAACGATGTTTCTCAAGCTGTGCGACAAACGAGAGACGGACAATTGCGATCAATTATAGTCAAGGTGAAAGTTGACCCACAGGGTAAAGCTATGCCTGTGAGTCTATGGGTACGCGATCGCAACTATCAATTTTAGTCTTCGTGGCGGATATTCCATGCTACACCGAAAGCTGCCCCAGCCCCGGCGATTAACCCGGTACTCATACCTTGGATAGTTTTTTCAATGGGGTCTTGGGTCAAGCAATTGCTGGTAACTTGATTCGCACGTAAACAAAGATTACTTTCTGCCCAGCTGCTAGTACCACCTAAAATGACCCCAGCAATACTACAGGAAGCTACAAGCAGCAGTAGGCGTTTTGTTTTTCTATCCATAGATGGATGTGTGAATATTGAGAAAGCTAGATGTTCCTCAACTACTTTACACATCTATGCTGTTATTGTCAGCTCTCTAGAAAATTAATTGGCGATCGCATTTCCTCTAATCATTTTCTCACTTTGCGGCGCAAAAATCGTTGCCGATATTAATCACCCTAGAATTATCGAGAATGGCTGTTTACCTCTGGAACTTTCAGACAAGATCAGAGTCTATGTATAGCCAGAGTCACTTAGTTTAGGACAGTATTTATTGCTAAAACAATTTAAAATTCAGAATTAACAATTAGTCTGTGGCAAATTTTTGTTAGCTATGCTTTCAGGAAAGTGGAAGTTTCTGCGAATTTTACTACTCAGTATTATTGCTACTGCTGCTACTAGTGTGTATATCACTCAGCATCAACCTGCGACAACAGTTATAAATACTGCAAAACAAGAAAGACCACAATTTTCAGTCATGCATAATTCGGAAAATCTTGTGGTTGATCCAGAACGTGTTAACTATAAATCTATACCATTGGAAAGTCTCAATTCGGCTCGCCAAGGCAGTGACCCCACAACTCTGGCGTTGAATGCAATTGAAGATGTCGGGATAGAAACAGGAACACGGAAGGTAGAAGTAATTTATCCCCAACACAATCAAGCCTTAGTCACCATTACACAAATTCCCCAGCATAGTAATTCAGTCAATGCGATTAAATATCGTGTGGAGATGAATACTTTTGGGCGATCGCTTTTTGTTAGTTCACCGCCCGTGTGGGAAATTATCTGGGCTGGCTCCCAGATACAGTGTAAGCAGGGGAGTCGCCAAAATAAAAGTATGAAGTGTGAAGTATAAACTTTCAGACTTCATACTTCACACTTCATACTTTATTTAGATATCGCCGCGAATATCTTCGATAATGCCATCGCGCATGACGATTTCTACCTGCATTTTGCTAATTAAGTTATCACCTTTTTCTACACGGAAAAATCCTTCCATTTGAAATTGGTTAACTTCTTGATCTAACTCCAGCATCTGCACTTGCTGAAGATTTTGCAGCATTTGATTTTTTTGCTCTAGGAATTCGCTTTTCTTTTGATTAACTTGCAGTTGGATGTTGTCGATTTGTTGCAGAGTTTGGGGGCTAGGTGGTTGGATACTTTGCTTTTGAATGGCGGAGATCGCTCTTTGTCCTTCTAGGTCAAGTTGTTGCAATTGCTGATCAAGTTGATTGATCTGGGCTTGCAATTGCTGTTGTACTTCCTCTCTCCAGAGGGGAGTAACAATAACTTTGACATTCACAATGCGCTTCAAAAGTAGTTGGGGGTTGGAGACATCCATATTTCGCGTTCACTCTATAAAATTTGCGTTGGCAATGATTGAGGTTTGATACTCAGCATTCAGTACTCAGCACTTTTGAAGATCAGGAAAACATTTTGTTAATCAGGTCGCCGTAGCGTTCTGCAACAACGTGTCGCCGGATTTTTAGTGTTTGGGTCATCAAGCCATTTTCAATAGAAAACGGTTCGAGAATCAGCCTGAATGGCCCAATGCGGTCATCTAAACGATAACCTGGACGATTCTGTACTTCCCGATTCAATTCTTGGCGAAACAAATCCTGGATTATTTTACTCTCTAGGTCAACACCAGTGCTGAGTTGAGTTGGTAGATTGAGTTGCACGTTCTGACTTTCAGCCCATTTTTCTAAGGCTTCGAGGTTGGGAACAATTAAAGCACCAATACTGCGCTGATCTTGCCCTACAAGCATGATTTGGTCAATATAAGGCGATCGCAAACAGGCATCTTCAATTGGCTGTGGTTCGATGTTTTCCCCATTAGTCAAGACAATTGTATCTTTTGCCCTGCCCGTCAGCACTAAGTCATTTTCTGGTGTTACCCAACCCAAATCACCGCTATCAAACCATCCTTCAGGATCAATGGCTTTGGCTGTGGCTTCAGGGTTTTGGTAATACCCTTGCATGATTTGTGGCCCTTTCAATAGCACTAAACCTCTTTGTCCTTTGGCTAGAGGCTGGCGATTTTCTGGATCTACAATTTTTACTTCTGTACCGGGAATTGGTTGACCGGATGAACCCCGAAAATTCCGCCAAGGACGACGAGCATTAGTCACGGGAGAAGTTTCTGTTAAACCGTAACCTTGTAAAATTTCTACACCAACAATTTCAAAAAAGTTATCGATGTGTCTTGGTAGCGCCCCACCGCCACTAATAACTTGTTTGATGCGTCCGCCTGTGGCTTCCCTCACTTTGGCATAAACAAGCTTTTCTCCCAAAATATGCAACGGTAGCAGGGCTAATGCTTGGATCTTCGCGGTGGTTCGTTCAATGGCTGAAGCATTGATATGATCTAAACATAATCCTTGGGCAATGCGTTGCGCTTTGATATACTTTTCGCTTATGCCCAGTAAAAAGTTAATCAAGCGTTGTTTGTTAGCAGGTTGTTCTCGAAATTGCTTCTGTACGCCTTCATAAATCGATTCCCACAAGCGAGGGACAGCAATCATGAAATGCGGCTGAAATTCCTTCAAATCGCGTTTAACAGAACGCAAGTTTGTGTAAATTTGGGTACAACCTTGTGATAACAAAAAGTATTCACCACTGCGTTCGTAGCTGTGCCAAGTGGGCAAAATACTCAACACAATATCACCCGGATGTGGTTGGACTATGGCTCTGAGGGAGATAACTTGGTGCATTAAATTGCTGTGAGACAGCATAACACCTTTGGGTTTACCTGTTGTGCCAGATGTATAAATTAAAGTTGCTAAGGAATCAGGCGACTGCTGCGGCTTGACTAATGTCTGATTTGCACCGACTGCTTGTAGCTGGGAAAAATTTAAGATTTTGAGTGCGTCGTCAGCTGGTGGTGTTTCATCTGAAAGTAACACGACCAATCGAATGGGCAAGTCATTCAGACGTTCTTTTAATTTACCGAGAGTTTTTAAATCTTCAACTACTACAACTGTACTGCCGCTGTTGGCAATAATATATAGCAGTTCTTCTTTTTCCGCTTGGGCGCTACGCACTGCGTTAACTCCTCCAGCGGTCATGATACCTTGATCGGCGATAAACCAGCGGGGACTGTTATCGGCAATTAAGGAAATGCGATCGCCTACTTTGACTTCTAAGGCCTGTAACCCAGCTGCAAATTGTTGAATTTGATCCGCCAACTGGGTATATGTAACCACTGTTTCTGGTTTTGAGTGGGGATTTCGCAACGCCACAATATTGCCAAATTCTTTGGCGGCTAAAGGCCAAATCTCCCAAAGTAAATTTACTTTTGTGTAATCGACAGAACCTTGGTATGCCAGCTTTTCTCGCTGACTGATGTTAAATAATGCGGAAGATGCAGATTGGGTGTTTGACATAACACATTGCCTAAAGTGTAGTAATTTTTTAGTTCCAGTTTATTCTGCTATTGACACTACAATACTCTCCTGAATTTTGACATCGCCAATTGTGTCCGCTATTTCGCAAAATCAACGGTTGTATTGATAAAAATTTATGTTAAAGTGAACTTATATAAACTTTAAGCAATACATCCGCCAACGATTGCTTAATTTAGATGTTTGCCAACCAAAACAGCGACCACCTAACTTCTCAATGGGGGTGATTACCTATAAACTTCACAGATGCAATCTGCCTCACTCTGATTAATGCGATCGCTTGTTTAGCATTCCCCAAGCTTCTATCTGGGATTCTAGCTAAAATCAGGTCTACTCAAGCATCTACAAAAATGCCAACTTCACAAAAAGCTAGAGTTGAAATTACTAGTTTTCCCTATTGTACGGTTTATGCAATAACAGGCAGTCAATTTTGTAAATTCAGCCCTCATTTCTGTGACAAATGTTCTAATTACTGATAAATCTCTGCAAAATATTCATTTGCTTTCAGGCTGAGAACCCCGACTTCTTGAATAAGTTGGGGTTCTATATAGCAGTCTTATTTGATTTTTGAAAAAATCTTAGTAGGGGCGTACGGCCATACGCCCCTACCGTTGGGTAACATGAAGTGCGATCGCCTATTACCCTCGTTCAAACATCAAATATGATTCCTATAGCAAGGTACTGAGTGCTAGGGGGAGAATAGTACTTTTTTGCTTGTTATTCTTAATTCATAAACCATTACCAATCAAAATAAAAGCCGACCAATAATAAGGATGGTTAAATTCACTATTCTTATCTGTTAATAAAGCAATTTGGGCTTTTTGTAATGCCTCAGATTTGGTAAGTTTTCCTGTTTTTAAGGTTGTATAAAAGGCATTCATTAAAGCTTGTGTTCCGCCATCAGATACAGCCCATAATGAAGCCATTGTGGCTTTAGCACCTGCTAGTTGCATCTCATATCCCAAACCAAGAATTTCTTGTCCATTCGCTGTTTTTTCGCCTAAACCAGTTTGACAAGCACTCAAAACTACTAAATCTACATTTGACAAAGACCAATTTTCAATATCGCGCAAAGTTGCGTGTTCACCATCACCAAACACAATAAATGAATCTTCGGGAGAACCATTGACAAGTTTGCCATGAGTCGCCAAATGTACAATTTTATAATCGTTCATTTGGGGAATTGTTGCTTGAGGATTGAAATCTTTATCTAAGACAACTTTGCTTCCTGGGAGAATTTTTGCTAAGTTTTCTACTTCTACTTTGGCAAATTCTAAACCACTAAACATCTCTTGGCGTTGTCCGACTTTGACTGTATATTCACCTTTTGTGAAAGCAGCCGCTAAAGCTTTGACTGATGTTGGTGGTTGATTAACTAATTTAGTTAAACTGGCGGCAGTAATATTGTTAATAACAAAGCGTTGAACCAACCAATTTTGCCCATCATATAATGCAGCTAAAGGTACATACCTGAGTTTGCCATCGGGAGCATAAATTATAGTTTTAGCATCCGCTTGTTTTAAATCATTTTCTATGGGTTTAATTAGCCAGTTATATAATTTATTAGCTGGTGCTTTACTATTTTTATAAGGAACAAGAACTGCTTCACGAAATTCATTAATTGTTTGATTTAACTCTGCTGCTTTTACTGGGACAGTGCGGTGAATTGGCGGCGCATCAGCGGAGACAATTACTAACTCTAATCTGTCTTCTAAAACTAAAGGATATAGCAATACAGCTTTTTGATTTAACTGACGTAAGTTATCTCTTAACGAATTGAGTTGACGTAAGTTTAAATTTTCCTGTCCTGATGTGGCTGATAATTGTTGTACCAACGCCACAACCGAGGGACTTTTAATAAACTTGTTAAACTCGGCGTTAGTAGTTTGTTCTAGTTTCACCAATTCAGCGATGCGTTTTTCTTGAGTGGCGTTGCGGGTTTGCGGGGGAATTTTTCGCAGGCTGGTGAGTTCTTTACCCAGAGCGATCGCTTTATCTTGGATAGCGCTATACTTTTGAGATATTTCGGCTTCTTGGGGTTTTAACGGTAATGTCTCTGGTTCGGTTTTAACGGCGACTGTTCCCGAACTTCCCCGCTGAGTATTTCTATTTGTGACTTTTGGTTTACTAGTACCGCGATTCCCAATAAAGTCACTAACTTCCTGAATTTTGAGTAAATCTAAAACTTGCTGTGCTTCCGCTGGACGATTTTGTTGTAGTAATAAATCAGCTAGGCGGCGATATCTTTCTGAGACAGTTTCGGTGTAAGATTTTTGGATATCTGTCGGTACAACTCGTAAATTTTGCCGAATCGTTTCTGTTAAATTGACTGATTGTTTGTAAAATGCGATCGCTAGTGGTGGTTGATTCTGTGCAGCTAGTACATCCCCCAAAAACTTCAGCGTCGCAGCTTCACTGACTTTATCTGCAACTTCTCGATGAATAGTTACCGCTTGCTGATATAGTCCCAAAGCTTTATCATACTGATTTTGCTTTTGATAAACTTGCCCTAAGTTACTAATTGTTACGCCTTCGCCAGTGCGATCGCCAACTTCCCGATAATTAACTAAGGCTTGTTGATTAAATTCGAGAGCTTGGTTATAGTTGCCTAAATTTTGGTAAACGCGCCCAATATTATTTAGTGCAACGGCAATGCCAAGTTTATAGTTATTTTGTTTGTATATCTCTAAAGCCTGTTGATATAACTTTAGTGCTTCGTCATACTTACCCAAACTAGAATATATCTGTCCAATATTATTCAGATTTAACGCTGCACCTTGAAACTGAAACGAGTCTTTACCAAAAGCATCCCCCACATTAGCGCGGTTGGTAACTTGTTGCAGAGCTTGAGCATTTTGACCGAGAGCATTATATAGTAACTTTATTGCTTGCTCATCTGTACTTTTGTACTCCCCAGTACCTAATTTTTTATAAATATTTGTAGATTTTTCCGCAAATTCCAGAGACTTTTGATATTGTCCTAAGCTAAAGTATGCGCCGGAAATATTATTAAAAATTGCCGCTTGTGTACCATAAAATATTGAGCAGCATTCTTGCAACTCTTTTAATGCCTGTTCATAATTATCAAGTGCTTGGACATAGTTACCCAAATTAAGATAAACTACCCCAATGTTGTTTAAAGCTTGGGCAGTTCCACTTTTATCTCCCTTGGCTTGTTGAATTGTTAAACTTTGTTGATAAAACTCTAAAGATTGAGAATATTTACCTGTACGGAAGTAAACTGAGCCAATATCTGCTAATAGACTAGCTTCGCTAGTAGCGTAACTATAACCTTGAGGATTAGCTGCTTTTAATTCTTTTAAAACTGTTAAAGCTGGTTGATAAAAATCGAGTGCTTTTTGATATTCTCCTAGATTTACATATACTTCCCCAATATAAGATAAAGGTATCCATTCGTTTTCTTTGTCGCGGAGTTTGCGGCGAATATCTAAGCCTGACTGAAAAAATTCCAGTGCTTTGGCATACTCTCCTTTCCGTAGGTTAACGTAGCCAATATTTACTAAGCTGTTGGCTTCTCCAGCTTTCGCACCATATTGTTTAAATATTGCTAAGGACTGCTGAAAGAGTTCTAACCCCGCTTGTAAATCAGCTAAACTAACCAAGTCTTTATAAACAAGCCCTTCACCTTGATTATTTAACATAATGGCTGCGGTGATACTTTCTTCGGCTGTTGGTGTTGGCGCTTGAGAAATTGCCTGTGGTGAATGATACAATACCAAAGCTGGAGAAGCTAAAGTCAGCAGAATACTTACAGTAATTTTAGAAAATTGCATAATCACAAATTTTTATTCAGTTAAATAGTTATAGTTTATTGTTCCCATAAACAGAACTAAAGTTATAATTAAAAGCTTAATTCTTGATAAAGCTAACTTTTTTTAAAATGGGCGATCGCTCCAAAAAACAATGGTATAATTGCGCTAATTTTATGAAACTTCTTTGCAATACTTAACTTGGTTCTAATGAACAAAAGTTAATATAGATTAAAAATAATAAATAACATCATATTTTATAAAGTTAACTAAGCTAAATTAAGAGTAAGCTTAATTATTGAAGCCTAACTAAAAGTCTAAAGTAATAGGTACAGATTAAGCTAAATATTACTAGTGTATCTCATGTTATTTAGGGAAAAAATACTAGTGATTGCAACTTGATTTAGACCAACTTACTTAGCCCAGACAATTAGGCAGAAATAATTAATATTCCAGCAAAAGCTAAAGTAGTTTTTTGACTTTGGAATTCTGCGTCACAAAGCTAGGTATTGAGCAAAATGTTGATAAATCAACGTCAGCCAATTACTAATAGCAAACAGTAACATTTACAAGTAAGAACTAACAATGATAGAAAAAATTTTGTTAGCGGTTTCGGGCTTAGGTCATGCAGAAGAAATGCTCAAAACCTTAAAAGAAATCCCATCAATTCAACGTGCCAAAGTTAACGTTCTGCACGTAGTTCCTCCCCAAAGTACTGCATCTGCAATGACAGATAAATGGGAAGAAGGTGGTAAAATTCTTGCCAATGCTATTCAGTCTTTGAATTTAGATGCCAGCCAAGTTTCTTCAATTTTACGGCAAGGCGATCCTAAAGATGTAGTTTGTCAAGTTGCTGATGAAGTTGATGCTGACTTAATTATTATGGGTTCACGCGGACTCAAGCGTTTACAGTCAATTTTGTCAAACTCTGTCAGTCAGTATGTTTTTCAATTGTCTTCCCGCCCCATGTTGCTGGTTAAAGATGATATTTATGTCAAAAGAATTAAGCGCATTATGGTGGCGATTGACAACTCTGATGCAGCAAAACACTGTTTGAATTTAGCTTTATTCTTGCTGCGAGATATTCCCGGTAGCCAGTTAATTTTGACTCACGTTAATACTGACTTGCGCGGTAAAGCATCAGAAGTCACCGAAATTATCCCCGATAAAAATCCTATTTTTGGCGCAGCTTACGCTGAAGCTCAAAAATATGGTGTCCAAACTCGTTGCTATAGCAGCAGCGGTAAACCCGGTGAAGAAATTTGTCGCTTGGCCGAAGAGTTGCAAGTAGACTTACTGTTACTTGGTTCTCCAGATCGTCGTCCATCTGTCGCTAAGAGTTTTGTGGATATAGACCGACTCATCGGTGCTTCTCTGTCTGATTATGTTCGAGTTAACGCTACTTGTCCAGTATTGTTGGCACGGACAGCTGCGTAAAGTGGGTAATTAGGAAAAAGTATTTTTAACTCAACACTTAGCACTTGCAACTTCAATTTAGCGGTTGATAAATAAAAACCCCTGCACCAGTGGTGTAGGGGTTTTTTATATTATGCACAAACTATTAACTATCTTTTTTACCTTCGCGGCTGGCTGTTTGGATGTACAGAATTAATAAAAACACAGAGGGAACTAATACGAACAGAATGCTCGCTACGAACCCTAAGTCATTAACTTGCATGGCAAAGAAGCCTCTCTATAATTTCCAGTCAACAACTTTAGAATAGCATCATCGATGCCCGTGTTAGCCTTATTTTTTTACTTCTTATGTCGCCAATGTTGCTGGCGTGTAAGGCTTAAACTTTAAGGTTTTGTCACCACGCTAACAGGGCCATGTACTATAGTTTGACAGGCTAGACGGTAATTTTCGGGTTTTTTCTTAAATTTGCGGTTTTCTACCTCTGTCCGCGGCGAAAGGTTTTCTAAACCTTCGACTATCTCGACAACACATGTACCACACTGCCCATACCCACCGCAATTGGTCATTTTGCCAAATAGTGTGTACAAATCAATGCCATTCTCCACCGCTTTTAACCGCAAGTTAGCACCATTTGCTGCTATTACTTCTTTATCCTCTTTAACAAATTTAATATTACCCATAAATATTTAATTCCTCGTTGACTGTAAAACACTCGGCTGAAAAGGCTAAGCTTTAATTAGGCTGTATCAACTATATTACTTAACTTATAGTTAGTTGTTACAAATAATTAAGAAATATCAAGTTTTACCAAGAATATACTGTCAAAAAAATAGGACAGGTATAACACCTGTCCTAGGAATTAAAAATTTACTTAACTTACCTAAATCCCACAGCTGCTTGCCACACGAAAGCAAGTAACAAGAAGAAAACAGGAATTACTGGAAGAACGTCTACCAGAGGATCGAAAATTTGGTAAGCTTCAGGCAATTTCGCTAATAACAGTGCTGCTTCCATGTTCGTTTTTATCCACTCTATTCAACACAGCTTTCATAATTGAGATGTATCTTAACATGGTTTGGACACTGAGAATTAGTTATTAGTTATTCATCTCTCTGCCTGGAAAAAAGGGACTTAAATACTAAGGACTAGAGGCGAGGGAAGAGAGTTTTTCGGTTGATTACGTAGTTTTGTCTGATGGCTACTTAACTTGAAAGTGCTGTTAACGGTAGGACGTACAGGGTAGCCAATGGCGTTGCTAAGTACAAAATACTCATCCTTAACCTCTAGCCGCAAAAATATCAGACACCTAGTAACTTGTAGATTAAGCTGTTGATGAAAGTAAGCGTCAGCGCACCTAAAACAGCACTCCAGATACCGAAACGTAACCGAAAGCCCTCTACTAACCAAGCAGCAATACTAAAACAAACAACGGCAATCATAAAGGTAAAGATGCCGGATAATACATCAAAAGTGAGAAAATTTGGTACTGCAAAGATCAGGCGTAAAATCGGTCTGATGATCGCCGTAACAATACCGAGAACTGCTGCCGAAATAAAGGCTTTTTTGGGTGAGTCTACTTCAACTCCTAGGGGGAGTTTACTAATAATCAGCAAGCTGATAGATGTTACGACCCAAACAATTAAAAGCGTCACAATTGCATTCATTGCCACAACCCTTGAAACGCGAATGGCGATTGGCGATCGCTTAATTTAAGCAACCGATTTCAGAATCTTTGAAGCTTTGCCAATTACTTGTAAATTAGCAGATATTTTACTCTACCCAGAATTTATTTTTTATATCTTTAGGTTTGGGTAAGAAGTCAGAAGTCACAATTCCCAATCTACAATCTCACATCCAAAATCCAAAATGGAAGATCAGGAAGTATGTTCTGCCTCATCTTCCATTACTGCATCCTGATATTAAAAATTCTGTTCACATTTATCTTTTTGGAGCAGAATTAGTATTTCCTGGTGCTACTGGAACTTGTGTTGCTGGTGCATTAGGTACACCAGGAATCACACCTTGTCCATCTGTGGGTATTTGGTTAGGATTAACAGGGATATTGGGGTCAAAATTCCCCTGTGGGTTAATTTCTGGAACGGGTGCAGGTGGTACTCCAGGATTAGTGGGAATATAGGGATCTGTCGGCAAACCAGGTTGAGAAACTGAAGGTTGATTAGGCCCTGGGATAATTCCTAAAGAAACGCGATCGCCTCCTACTTGTCGTAACAAATCTAGCGTCTCCACAACATCATTATAAGTTGCAGTCCGTGAAGCATTTAATACTAAAATACCGTTAGGATTTTGTTGGAGATATTGCTGTAGCCTCTGGGCTAACTCATCTCGTTTTACGGGTTGTTTTTCTATGTAAGTATTCCCAACAGCATCAATGGTGACAATTTGAGTGCTACTTTGTCCCGCCACACTAGCCGCTGTACCTGTAGAAGCTTTCGGCAAATCAACGTTAATAGCTTGTTGGCGAGTAAATTGCAATGCTGCTAACAAAAAAAATGTCAGAATACAAAAAACAACATCAATTAAAGGGATGATTTGAATTTGTACTTCTTCAACAGGAGTATGCAGATTAACTTTCATCTTCTTAGAAATTTTAGTTATAGCAAAGTGCTGTGTTTTGAGTGCTGTTAGCGGTAGCGGGGCGTTCAGCCCGTGCTGAGTAATAAATTAATTCTGCCTTCTGTCTTATACTTGCAGTTTATTGCTCAGAATCTAATGAATCAGTCACATTATTAGGTGGTTCTGGATTTTTCGGAAACGAATTTTTGGCTTGTTTGCGCGGTGGAGTAAAAGTTTCGCGGGAAGCTTCATGTACAATTGCTGTACTCTTACTAAATTCCGGTGGAGATTGACGATAAAGTAATTCCATCTCATTCCCCGCCTTACGAAAAATTTTGACTTGGTTAACCAAAAAACTTTGAAATAGCCGATAAAATACCAAGCTAACAATTGCTACTATTAACCCTGTAGCAGTACTAATCAGAGATTCACCAATCCCCGTTGTTACCCCAGCTGTCGATTCTGTGCCTAAATCGCCAATGCGAATTGAGCGCAAAGAGTGAATCAAACCCAACACAGTACCCAACAACCCCAACAGTGGAGATAGTGCAATCACTGCTTCTAAGAGTTTTTCACCGCGACGCATCCCGGCTAATTCGTCTTCGGCTGAGGCTTCCAGTGCTAAACGAAAAGTTTCTAAATCAACTTTTAATAAGCGTAAAGGCGCGTAGAGAAATCGCCCAATTGGCTGATCTGTGGCTTGTTTGGCAATATCCGCGGCTATATCCCAATTTTCTTGGGCTGCGTCTAGCACACGGTTAACTGTTTCCTTTTCTTGATTTAAAATCCGCAACCAAAACCACAGACGCTCTAAAATTACACTTAAAGCCAGAATTGACAGAACTGCCAAAGGCCACATCGCTGGCCCACCCTTTTGAAACAGATCTAAAATATCCACTGCTTAACTTTCCTCCCTCCGTACCTAGAGCAATTATCCCAAAGCATTTTAATTCTAAAGATTAATGTGCAGTTAGAAACTTAGATAAGATAAATTTCATTGTAGAAAGAAGGCAGGAGGCAGAAGGCAGGAGGCAGGAGGCAGAAGTTCAAATATTCATTTACTCAGCACTCAGCACTCAGCACTCAGCACTCAGCACTCATTTACGTAACTTAATTTATTTCTAGACTGGCTTGCAGAAATTATGTCATAAGTAAAAAAGGCTGTTAAATGCAAATCAACTTATGACCGCTGCTGTACAAAACTCTCCTAATTGGGCTGTTCACTTGGTAAACGGCATTCTGGCAATTAAGCCTTTAGCTAAAATTGCCAAGCACCAAGCCCGGCAAATGATGATTAAACGTGCTGAAAAAATTGGTGTACCTTGGACAAAAGCAGTAGAGAAACTACAAGCGCGTGATTGGTCAACTGATTTAGCCCAGGTGCAAAATCCTCAGCTTGCTTATCCAGAATATTACACCACTTCATTTCATGCTTACGACAAGGGCAATCTCAGTTGGTTAGCGGCTTTTGAAGTAGAACCTGCTGCCCATGCTGTTCACGCTAAAATTTGGCCTGGTGCTGAAGCCCAAGGCGATCGCCAACTCCGCCAAAGCTATCATAATATTCTCAAGCCCCTTCTATCTCAGGAACCACGGGACATTCTGGATGTAGGATGTAGTGTGGGATTAAGCACCTTTGCCTTACAGCAAGTTTATCCCCAAGCCAAAGTTACAGGCTTAGATTTATCTCCCTATTTCCTGGCTGTTGCCAACTACCGCGCCCAGCAGCATCAAGCTCATATTAATTGGGTTCATGCCGCAGCGGAATCTACAGGGCTACCAGATAAGTCATTTGATTTAGTTTCGCTGTTTCTTATTTGCCATGAATTACCCCAAGCACCAACCAAGCAAATTTTTGCGGAAGCGCGGCGGCTATTACGTCCCGGCGGTCATTTGGCAATCATGGATATGAATCCCAAATCGGAAATTTACAAAAAAATGCCAGCCTACATTTTGACGCTGCTCAAAAGTACTGAACCATATTTAGATGAGTACTTCTCTTTGGATATTGAACAAGCCTTAATT
Organism: Nostoc sp. LEGE 06077; assembly: GCF_015207705.1. Classification (GTDB taxonomy): domain Bacteria; phylum Cyanobacteriota; class Cyanobacteriia; order Cyanobacteriales; family Nostocaceae; genus Nostoc_B. The sequence continues at coordinate 19,497 of NZ_JADEWI010000040.1, read as the reverse complement.
GATGCAGGTTTCAAACGCCCCACAATTACCAGCAATACCCCGCGTCACCGGACTGTAATTGCCCAGGTGCGTGACTAATTTAGCTTTACTGCTGTGGGCAGCAATTCCACCACTGTTATTTTTAGGTTATTACTATTACCGTGTTGCCTTTGCTCCGGCTTTACCACGCTTGCTGTTGTTTTTTATCGCCGGAGCAATTTCTGGTGGTGTTGCCCTCGGCTTAGAATGGTTAGCAGAAATAGCATTTAACTCCATTGTAAATTGGCAACAAATCCAGCGATCGCTTTTGGGTGCAGCCCTACGCCAAATTATAGAAATTGGGCCAATTGAAGAAGGCTGCAAGTTAATCGCTGTTATTATCCCGACAATCTATCTCCAACGCAGGTATCGGCTACGCAGCAGTAGTATATTGCTATTCACTATCGCTGTCGCTTTAGGTTTTACCGCCGAAGAAAACTGGGTTTACTTTTACTACGGTACAGCATCCTTTCTTGACCGGAGTATCGGTACGCTAGTTCATGCCATGTTTTCTGCACCTTGGGGTTATGCTTTAGGCATTTATCTTGCTGCTAGTCTCCGCATAAATCGCCGTAGAAAATTGATTTTGGCAGCATTCATTAATTCAGTAATCTGTCATGCGCTGGTGAATGTTTTATCTATTGCTTGGCGCTATTCTGCACCAGTCAACTTTCTCAGCTATGGTTTATTTCCCTTTTTAGTGTGGATGTTTTGGCGATTAGAACAACTACTGCGAAGAGTACAAAACCAACACCCAATAATCTTGATTTCTGGTCACACACCCCAGCATCGTGCTTGGCAAAGAGGCTTAATAGTATTCGCCCTCATCCTTGGTGGAAATGCGATTTTTGGACTGTTTCTTTTAGCCAGAATTCTCAGCCCTTTGCGTTGGTCACAGCTTTTGTACCCAGAGATTTGGCAATTTATTTTGAGTCGCTTTTTATTGAACTTCTGTTTTGCAATTGTAGCGTGGTTCATTTATCTCTATTTACGCAATTCATTAGTAAAACCTCTGTGTAACTCTGCGCTCAACTCAGCGTACCTTTGCGTTAAACAATTTAGGATTTAGTCCAACTTGATGAATCACTATAACCACTAGCAATTGTAGCTACTTTCACAACTTGTTTTGGGGCTTGGATTTCTCTAAATAACTGAATTGCTTGATGAAAATAAATTTGGCTAACATCTGCCTTTGCCAATTTTTTATAAGTTAAACCTAATTGAAAATAAGCTTGAGCTAAGTCGCATTTAGCGCCGATTTTATCCAAAAGTTCGATTGCTTCTGTATGATGAGCAAGAGCTAATTGATATTCTGCTTGTTGGCGATAAATTTCGGCTAACCCATTGAGTGTTTTTGCTTTGACCTGCATATAATGAACTGCTTCAGCAAACGTCAATGCTTGATGAAACATTTGATGTGCTTTAGAAAAATCACCTAAATTGAGATATGTTTGCCCTAAAATCTGCATAAAGTAAGCAAATCTTCCCGTCTTGAGAAGTTTTTCGTTGGCAATATTTTGATATGCTACATCTGCTAAATTATATGCAGCATCACAAAAACCCAAATAGGAATTAACTAAAGCTAAACAGACCGAAGCTTTTTCTGCCCAGCGATGATGCTCACTATTTTGCGCTAGGTAAATGACTTGTTGAAATAACTCTACAGCGGCTGCTAGTTCCCACAAATCTATTTTATATAGACCAATGCTTAATAGCGAATCTACTTCCAACATTCGCAGATAGTAAACTTTGTGTTTATTCTCGGAATGAGGAACAAATGATTTAAGTGCTTGTGTTGCCAGAGTGATAGTCTTTTCTTGACAAGCGATCGCCTGACTAATTTTCCCATTTATCCAATATAAATCACCCAATATATTGTATAATTCAGTAATACTTTGTTCATCTTCAATATTGTTCACCACTTGATTAATTGCGGCCAAGATAGGCTGAATTAATCCCATACGATATAAAGTACTACCCAGCGGTAAAAACTGTTGCCACTGATTATGGCGGCTCTTGAGGATAACTTTGCCTGCCAACTCAAATTCATTAATTTCTATATAGTGATAATAGGCTTCCAGTGCTTGTAAAGCATCTTGAAAAGTGGCAATTTTAGGAACACTCGCTGTCCAAAATTCTGCGGCTTTGTGGTGAGTAATTTCCCACTCATCACTATTGCGTAACCGCGCGATCGCCTCGGCTTGAATGACTGGATGCAGCCAATATTCACCTTGATTGCACTCTATTAACGAGCGATTTCTCAGAGAAGCAATGATTTGACGATGTTCAGCAGGTGGAACATCCCAGAGTAAACAAAACAGTCCTGGAGATGGAATGCTTGGTATATCTTGGTAACGATAACAACCCAAACGGCAAAGTAGGCGGTAAGCTTGGGGGTCAAGGGCTTGCAGACGATTAATTTGACTCACCGCGAAATTTTTTAAATCCGTTGCGGCTAAAGGATCAGCGTGATTTTCTTGCCAATAAAGGGACATATCACCGCCAAAATCCTCTTGCATCGCACCGCAGAGAATACCCATTGCTTTAGCATTACCGCTGTAAGTATGATGTATTTGTTGCAAAGTAGAAAGGTTAATAATTAACCCACGGTGACTAAAAAACTTCAGCCACGCCCTTTGATCTAAACCTGGAAGCCGATAATGGTGTACATTTAACCCAGGTTCACACAGGCGATCGCGGCTAGTAATCAAAGTCACAGACTGCACCCGCGCATCAGCTAAAATCCGCAGCAATTCTACATAGTTGCGGTGAGGCGAAATCAGCTTTCCTTGTTGGTCTAATGCAGGTTCGAGATTGTCAATTAACACCCCCATCCGCCGATTATGAAGTTGGCGCTTGAGTCGTCCTAATGTTACCCCAAACTCCACCCCTGGTTCTTCCCCAAAGTCTTGTTTTAGCCATTCCTCGACAACTCGTTCCACTGAGGTGATGTTTTGGGTTTCCTTCGCCATCAAAAGTTCTAAAACCAAGTCAAAACCCTGAGTTTGCAGATATTGTTGGGCGAGAGTCGTTTTACCTAACCCTCCCTCACCTTGGATAACAATTACTTTCGCGCCTTGATTTACCAGAGTATTTAGATGAGCGATCGCCTCTTGTCGTCCAATAAAATTAGTATCCTCTAGTTGTGGCACCGTTTGTAGCGGCGATGGGGAGTCATCAATCACACCTGAAATAGCCGCAGTTTTTCTCAGAACCCGTTCTAAAGTAGCGCGACAGTTACTTTTAGTAATCTTCTCTCGCAATACCTGAGACAGTAACTTCCATAACTGTGAACTAACATCCTTAACATGGCCTTCCGTACAACCGTAAGCATGGGCAATATCTAAATATTTTCTCCCCAACCACACCTGCCCAAGAATAACTTTTTGCAAATCGCTCAACCGTTCCCCGGTCTGAGCAGGAATTATGGTTTCTAACCATGCTAATGCTGCTTCAGCGTCCATTGTGTAACGACAAGGTTAGTTAGGTTCCAGAACTATAGATTAATCTACAGTTTCTACACCCCAATTTTCGGATAAGATTCTATGAATCCGGCTTTTTCCCCGACTTTTTCCTAGTTCATTTAGTTAATTTGTATATCCGAAAATATCTCTTTTGCCTAGCCTGACGACTGAAAATACTGCTTCACAGAAGCCAGATCCACGTAGCGGCTCGCAGGAAAGCCTATTGTCTCCTGCGAGGTACTTTTATCAAGCTACTCAGTCGTGAACTTTGCCATCAGGCATCATTGTTCCTGCCAATTCGGTTCTCCGCATATTGGCCTCGTAGATATCTGCGCCTCTTAAATCTGCTTGATCTAGATCAGCTCCGTCTAGGTCTGCCTTACGGAGCTTTGCCCCCTTTAAGTTAGCTCCAGTCAGATCCGCTCCCCTAAGATCAGCTCCAGTAAGGTTCGTCTTACCTAAGTTTGCTCCCTTCAAGTTAGCTCCACCTAGTTTGACATAGCTCAAATCTGCACCACTTAGATTTGCGTTAGTTAAGTCTGCGCCACTCAGGTCTGCACCAACCATTTCTGCACTAGTTAAGCACACTTCAATCATTCGCGCATCAGCAAGGGTTGCCTGATTCAATTTCGCTTGACTAATATGTGCATGAGTCAGATTCGCTCCCTTTAAGTTTGCACCAATCAAGTGCGCTCCCTCTAGGTGTGCGCCAATCAAATTTGCATTAGTCAGGCAGACCTGAACTAAGTTGACGTTACTAAAGTCCCTTTCTCCTGCTGCATAACGGCTCAAAAGTTCTTGATTATCCATAAAAAAAATAAATTTTTAGTTTTTTAAAGTTAAGTAAATCTTATCATTTAAATTATCAGGTTACTGTTAACTAATGTAAATAATTCTCAATTATGGACAAAACAGTATATTTTGTTGTGAAATGCGATCGCCAAGCAAAGACGACTTTTTTACCTACCTCTTGCAACAGCATCAGATAAAACTGCCGACTTTCACCGACTGACAAAAGAAAGGGCGATCGCTTAGGCTATTGGGCGTAGAGTAGAAAGTATAAAAATATGGTTAACACTACTAGCCCACCAATAGCAGATTTAGCAGACCAAAGCTATACTAGTCCTCGCTATTGGCAAACACAACACCGTCTACGTTCACTAATAGATAACTATGTAGCTGTCGAAAAATTACATGACCGCTTACAAGATTTACCGATACAACTTACCAATCCTCAGCCGCGTCCTTGGAAACCCATTGATTGGCAAGCCATCAACCGCAATCAAATCATCGGTATAGCACCAGAAGTATTTTTATCTATCTTGATAGGTGCAATGGATACAGAAGCACCCATTCGCGGCTACACGCAAACCAGCCGTCAGTATTTAGAAAAATTACATCCCCAGATGGCGCGGTTTGTTGGTGGAACAGTTAATGAAGACGGCGAACTCCAAGAAATTGGTTTGTGGGAAAAAGAAGAACGCCAGCACACACCTGCATTACTAAAGGTTTACACCCAACTAACAGGTGAAAAAATCATCCCCAAACACCGCACAGTCAGAGGCTACCTCCCCACAAATGACCCCCAGGAAGACTTATATCGCCACGGCTTACATCGCGTCGCTACAGAATACGGTGCAACCTGTCTTTACTTGTGGATGATGGCGCACACAACCGACGCACTCCACGACGTTCTAGAAGAACTCGCCAAAGACGAAATCAACCACATGACTAAATTCTGGGGCTTTGGAGTCTGGGCGTACCCCAACACAGGATTCATTCGTATCACCAACACCCTAATTAAAACCCGTTCCCAAAACTATCAACGCAACAACCTGATGCGTACCCTGCGCCGCATGATGAATACACTCAACTGGAACGCCTGGACACTCACCAACAAAACCACCCTCCTTTATACCTTTACCCGCACCATGCACCACCTCTGGAAATGGCACAACACCCTCACCCCAGAGTATTTACAAAACCTCTTGAAATAATCAATTTTTTGCGTCTTTGCGCGAAACCCTGAATAAATCCCCTCATCAACACCAACAACCATGACTTTTCCCCACGACCTCAACCCCGAAAAAATCCCCCAGCACGTAGCCGTCATTATGGACGGTAACGGTAGATGGGCAACCAACCGAGGACTACCCCGCATAGCCGGACATCGCCAAGGGGCAAAAACCCTCAAACAACTATTACGTTACTGCAAAGATTGGGGAATTAAAGCCCTCACCGCCTACGCCTTCTCAACGGAAAATTGGCAACGTCCCATTGAAGAAGTAGACTTTCTCATGCGCTTAATTGAGCGATTTCTGCGCCGGGAATTAGCACAAATGCACCAAGAAGGCATCAAAATTTCCTTCATTGGTGATTTATCAGCCTTACCTCCATCTCTGCAAAAACAAATAGCTCATTCAATGACAGAGACATCCAATAATCAGGCAATTCATTTTACCCTTGCTGTCAATTACGGTAGCCGCAACGAAATTGCTAGAGCCTGTCGTCAAGTAGCGGAACTGGTGGAACAAGGCAAAATCAATGCAGCAGCAGTCAATGAAACCCTGATAGAAGAACACCTGTATACAGTAGATACTCCCGCCCCCGATTTGCTGATTCGGACTAGTGGAGAGATGCGGTTGAGTAATTTTCTGTTGTGGCAAATGGCTTATACAGAGATGTATTTTGCTGATATTCTCTGGCCGGATTTTGACAAAGAAGCATTTCATCAGGCTTTATTGAGTTACCAACAACGCGATCGCCGTTTTGGTAAAGTGAAAGCTTTATTTTCAGCCTAACAAGTAAGTATTCTACATCTAGACTTTTGTGATGTGCGATCGCATCACTCAAGTAACCAGAATTAATCTATAGCAGTCCGATTTTATTTTTGAAAAAATCTAAGTAGGGGCGAACGGCCGTTCGCCCCTACCGTTGGGGAACATGAAGTACGATCTCCTACCGCCCTCGTTCAAAAATCAAATATGATTCCTATAGAATTCCTCAATGAGTTGTGATTATTTTAGGCGATCGCCTGAATTTATCCCTTAATTGAGTGCTGGTTCTGCCAACACCTTTTCAGTTTTTTGCTTCAGGACTGTTGGTAAATCACTAGTTAAAGGCTCACCTTCAACCACTTGTGAACGGAAACCATCTGGCCCAACGGGAACATCACCTGTAATGGTGGTGCGGTAGAGTACGCGCTCAACTTCTATATGATCCAAATCTTGTGGGGCTAAATGCGAGGTAGCGCGGTTGTCCCAAAATGCGATATCACCATTGTTCCAGCGGAAGCGGGTGGTGTAAGCCGGTTTGGTGATTTGGTTAAAGAACAACTCCAGCAATAGTTCGCTCTCTTGTGGCGACACATCCAAAATGTGAGAGGTGAAGCCAGGATTCACAAATAATGCCCGTTCACCAGTTTCAGGATGAACACGCACTACTGGGTGAATCGAAACCTGTGGATTTGCGGCTACGCGCTGGGCATATTTGCTGTTGCTGGGTAAACGCAACCGGGCATTGAAACGGTGTTCGGCTTTTAATCCATCGGCGAGGGCGCGGATGGGTGCAGATAGACCTTCATAAGCTGCTACCAAATTAGTCCACTGTGTGTCACCACCAAAGCTAGGAACGTTAACTGCCCGTAAGATAGAACCCGCAGGTGGGTTAACAACCGCAGTTACATCGGTGTGCCAACGGCTTTCATAGCTGGTGCGCCGTAACCCGTTGCGTCGCTCGAAACGGCTACGGTCAATTGGTAAGATTTGGGAAAAGCCTTCTATTGGTTCATCCTCGTGGGGATGAGCATAAGTAACTTCGCCAAAACGAGATGTAAAGGCGATTTGTGCAGCATGATCTATGTTTTGGCCGCGAAAGAATACGACCTTCCACTTCAATAGTGCTTTGCGAATTTCCGCAACTACGTCATCGTGCAGATGACTCGAAAGATCCACACCGCTGATTTCTGCACCAGTGAAACCAGAAGTAGGTTTAACTTCAATGTGCTTGTAGCCCATTTCTCTTCTCCAAAGTTTGATCTATGGGTGAATGTTTTTATTCGTCAGCTTCTCAAGGAAGGTTAAGCCCCAGAAAATTTCCCAGAAGCATCCGTAGCCAACTAATATACTACGACAAATCTAGCGATTTGTCGTAGTATAAATATTAAGAAAGTTCAATAAAAAACGAATGTCCGCAACTCGATACTTTCTCTAGGTGGTGCATCTAAAGAACTGCTGGGATCTGTAAAGGCTGTATGGGCGGCGAAACGTGCGCGTCCGTCTTCCGCCGAGTCGAAACATTTGATAAACAGTACCTCGTTTCTTTGCATCTGCGGAAAATAGAACCACTGATGGGCGGAATTATAGGTGACAGCGTAGGTTTCACCGATGCGATGTCTGGCGACAAGCCGCAAAGCGTCTACGCGATAAACTAAATCTCCAGCTACAAGGTCTGTTGGTGCAATACTTTGAGCATCACACACCGCCAATGGTGAGTCTTGGATTGTGTTGGCAATTCCTCGCCAAACATTGATAATGGCAAATCGTTGTTTGACTAAAGTATCAATATTATCTATACCCCGTGCGGCTAAATCCTTGTACGCCCGTGTATAGCCAGATTTAGCTGACTCCCACCTTAGCGGGCTGTTTCCACACGGCATTGGCATACAGTGATGCCTCGAAGTCTGGTGCAATATTGTTGCTAGTAATCCGGGCTTCGTGTCGCGACCAGTCAGCAAAGAATAAGTCGTGACTAATGCGCTCTACTATGGCTGGCACATCCCGGCAGATGCTGGGGACATCACCGATGGGTAAACCGAAGCTGACAAAGCCAGCCGGGTTAAATACGTGAATATCCTTGAGGTAAGGGGCGCTACCAAGGATTTTTTCTTGGTATTCATGGGCGCTACCCAGGTAAGGGTATGTACTGAGTTGTTCCTGCTGCTGGTCGGCTGGTGGCTGATAGCGATCGCGCCAGAGGGCGATATGATGAGCAAAATCGGCAAGTTCTGGGCGCTTGGTTGGGTCAACAAAATAGCCAGTCCCAGCGATCGCAAAATCGAACTCAAACACATCATCATGCACTTGCGCCAAAATGCGATCGCCTTGATTGTGCGCTGTTCGCCACGGTGCAGATAAATGTAGGTGGAAGTTAGAAAAAGCAGTTACCCGCGCAATAGCATCTGGTGGTGGTGTCGAGCCAACTTGATTAAACCGCCAAGCTTGAAACCAACGAGCCGCATCAGGCAATTGAGGATAGTTGTAATAAGCACCAGGATAGCCCCGCACGCGATTCACTGGCAGAGAGGCGATTTCTGACCGTCGGGCAAATAAATGTACTTCCTTGACATCTGATTCCAGGGTTGCCAGACTTGCACCTAAATTGGTAGGCGATCGCTCATTTAAATAATCAACTAACCAGTTTCGTGCGGCTGTTGCTACTCCTTGATATAAGGCACTTAAAAGTAAACTGCCAGCTGCCAGCATTAAATACTCAAACCGTATCATCTGTATCAAAGTTGTAGTAGGAGCAGAATCATGATTGAGCTTGTCAGCCATAAACTTTGTATTAATTGCAATCTGTGTGTTCAAGTTTGTCCTACCAATTTCTTTGATGCAGTTCCCAACGAAGCACCTGTAATTGCTCGCAAAGAAGACTGTCAAACTTGTTTTATGTGTGAGGCATATTGCCCAGCAGATGCACTTTATGTTGCACCCCAATCTCACACTGAGATTGCAGTCAATGAAGATGATTTAATTGAAAGTGGCATCATGGGTGAATATCGTAAGATATTGGGTTGGGGATATGGCAGAAAAAACAATAGTGAATTAGATACTGCTCATAAACTACGCCAACTACCGCGCCCCTATCAAAGTTAATTTGGGTGTCTCACATCGTCAACCGAAAGTATGGCAAATTGATAATCAATGAAGCATCTTTGTGTCATTTTTGATTTGGACGGAACATTAGTTGACAGTGAGACACTTTGTAACCAAGCATTGATTGATTTGCTCCCTTTTGTCAATGACTCAGTTGAAAGTCTAATTTATCGATATCGTGGCAGAAAACTAGCTGTAATCTTAGCAGACATAGAGATGAGGTTTGGCGAGAAACTGCCCAGAGATTTTGAGCCAACCTATCGCCAGCGAGTAGATGAGTTATTTGAATTTTATTTGCAACCAGTAACAGGTGTTCCAGAGATGCTAAAAACCTTGGAATATCCTGTTTGTGTTGCTTCCAGTGCGCCAATAGCAAAAATTCGCAAGGCTTTAAATGTAACCAAACTGTCGCATTATTTTGGCGATCGCTTGTTTAGTTCTTATGATATTGGCTCGTGGAAACCCGCTCCAGGTTTGTTTTTATACGCAGCAAATAAAATGGGATTTCCGCCCGAATCTTGTGTGGTTATTGAAGATAGCGATGTAGGAATTCAAGCCGCATGTTCAGCAGGAATCTATGCTTTAAAATATTCTAGTGAAGAGGAAGTAGCAGAAAAAAACAATGTATTTTCTAATATGAAATTCCTACCAATACGGCTTGAACAGATTTATAGCCGTATTCACTAGCTACAGGTTTTATACTCAGTACTCTGCTATACCAGAGGAAATGCGATCGCTTTTAAACCAAAAACCCAGTCGGGATGACTGGGCTTTTGATGGAGTTATATTCCCCAAGGCTTGTTATAGAAGTTATTTATAAGTTGCTTTTCTGTTAATTACTACAACGACGAGATTACGAATTCCAGAAAACAGTAGACACAAAATTTTCAATAACCCTGTCCAATCCACTCACGCCCTGCTTTCTCCGCAGCTTCGGGTGTAAAGTAAAGCTTGCGCTCTCCAAACACTGCACCACCAGAACTAATCAGCCGGAACTGCCAGCAATCAGCCTCTGTGTAAAATACCACAAGGGTAAAGTTCTGAATGCCAACAACTAAATTAATCTTGGTGTTAGTCATTAGTGGTAGCTCAAACTCTACCCTTGTTTTATCAGACTTTCTTTCAAGAGGAAGTAATTTGTGAACAGGTCAGCGACCCAGTAAGCTATATATTAAGTTATGCTGCAAATTTCTAATAAAATCATCATCCCTGATAGCGAACTCGAAATTAGCGCGATTCGTTCTCAAGGTGCAGGCGGTCAAAACGTCAACAAAGTTGCGACAGCTATCCACTTACGCTTTGATATTGAAGCTTCATCACTACCCGCTTTCTATAAACAGCAACTTCTCAAGCTCAACGACCGACGCATTACCCAAGAGGGAGTTGTGGTCATTAAAGCTCAAGAATACCGCAGCCAAGAACAAAACCGGGAAGAAGCTTTGCAACGACTAAAGCAACTCATACTCAGCGCAGTCATATTGCCTCAAATCCGCAAACCCACTAAACGAACTCGCAGTTCTCAAAGAAAACGTCTTGACAGTAAAACTAAGCACGGACAAATCAAGTCAATGAGAAGGCAAATAATTGATTAAAATCTAATATTACCAAATAGGCTAGGCGATCGCCCTTAGATGAGCGCGGTATTGTTCGGTAAATTAGGTGCTTTATTTTTTATCTCACGCAGAGGCTCAGAGAAGAATATAAGAGTGTTATTTAAAATAAATGAAAAATTCTCAACTCTTACTCTCTGAGTCTTTGCATCTCTGCGTAAAAAAATAATTTACTAATATTTATATAATCTACAACAACAAGTAAATGAAAAATATCAAAACATAAATTTTTGTTTTGCCTTGAATACAATATTTTTTCTTATGTGAAAATGACCGATAAAATAAAAAGCATATTTTTACTTGAACTTGATTTATTTAGTGAGTCTATGCAATACTAATTTTGTGTAAAAAAGATAGTTTAAGAAGTTATTTCAAAGCTATTTTATTTAGAAAAATTATATTTACTACTTAATAAAGTATTCGCAGGAGAAGTTGCGAAGTATGCAATTAATTAAAACTAAAGAGTCTCAAAAATATCTTGATATAGCTAAGTCTTTAGCACAGGAATTTGCTGCTACTGCTGTAGAGCGAGATGCCCAAGGGGGAACACCAAAACATGAACGCGATCGCCTGCGCCAAAGCAACTTGCTAAAACTGATCGTACCCACAGAGTACGGTGGTTTAGGAGAAAGCTGGATTACCGTTCTACGAATTACCCGTGAGTTTGCCAAGGTTGATAGTTCTATTGCTCACGTCTTTTCTTACCATCATCTAGGTGTAGTAGTTCCTCACATCTTTGGTTCGGCAGAGCAGAAACAGCGATATTATTCAGAAACTATTCACAACAATTGGTTTTGGTGCAATGCCCTCAACCCTTTAGATAAAAGAACAACACTGATACCAGAAAATAATTATTTCCGTCTTAACGGCATCAAAAGCTTTTGCTCTGGCTCCCAAGATTCAGATATATTACCCATCACTGCTACTGATCAAGAAACTGGTGAATTGAAAATTCTGGCAATTCCTACCCAACGCCAAGGTGTGACTGTTCATAATGATTGGGATAATATGGGGCAACGTCAAACAGACAGCGGTACTGTGACATTTGAAAATGTGCTGGTGTACCCAGAGGAAATTCTGGGTATTAGAGATAAACCCAGTTACTCCTTCACCACTATTCGCGCCTGCTTAACTCAATTGAATCTGGCTAATATCTACCTGGGAATTGCCCAAGGAGCATTTGAAGCGGCTAAAACCTATACTGGCACTAACACCAAACCTTGGCTGACATCAGGTGTAGAAAGTGCCACCCAAGATCCATACATTATCCAGCATTACGGCAATATATGGGTTGAGCTTCAGGCGGCTACTTGTCTGGTTGATCGAGCAGGAGAATTATTACAACAAGCTTGGGAACAAGAATGGTCACTTACCGCAGAACAACGAGGAGAATGTGCGCTGTTTATCGCTACAGCCAAAGTCGTCGCTACTAGAGTTGGTTTAGACATCACCAACCGCATCTTTGAAGTGATGGGCGCACGCGCTACTAATGCCAAATATGGTTTTGACCGTTATTGGCGGAATCTCCGCACGTTCACTCTCCATGATCCAGTAGATTACAAAATCCGAGATATAGGAAATTGGGCGTTAAACGATGAACTACCAAAACCCAACTTTTACTCTTAGAGGTTGTTTGAAAAAAGGGGCGTTGCTGATGAAAAAGATGAACTCGTCTTACGCATACCGCAAGCGGAACCCGCAGGGTAGGCGCAAAGACACAAAGTTACAATAATTAGCACTTGTAAATTGCTAGATTTGAGGCAAAAAATGGGTAAAAATGGGTTCAAGCTTGTGATTTTTGATTGTGATGGAGTTTTGGTTGATAGTGAACCAATAGTCAATCGCATTTTTGCACAAACGCTCACCGAAGCTGGTTTTCCTATCACCTATGCAGAAGTAACTCAAAAATTTATAGGCAAGTCCCTACAAACCTGTTTAGAGATTATTGAGGAATCTTATAATAAACCATTGCCCAAAAACTTTATTGAACGTTGCAAGGAACGAGAAATAGCCGCATTGCAGCAAGAATTAACAGCAGTTTCCGGCATTAACGAAGTATTAGAGCAAATGACATTACCAAAATGTGTGGCATCAAATAGCAGCCACCGTCATATTCAACTGGTGTTAAATTTAACAGGAATTCTGCATAAATTTGACGGCAAGTTATACAGCGCCCATGATGTTTCACGTCCTAAACCTTTTCCTGATGTCTATCTCTATGCAGCCGAGCAAATGAACACAAATCCAGAAAATTGTGTTGTGATTGAAGATTCTGTAACAGGTGTACAAGCAGGATACGCAGCAGGAATGACAGTTTTTGGTTATGCCCAACATAGCGATCGCACTGCGCTGACTGCGGCTGGAGCTAAGATAGTGTTTGATGATATGCAGCAGCTTTGCCAACTGATATCCGAACATGAGTGATTAATGATCTAAGATTACAATTCTCTAGGATTTGCTCGCCAGCGTAAAACGTAAGCTTCTAAAACACGCACTCCCCAATCGAGAAAAACGCTAATGGATGCCAAAATTACTAATATTGCCCAAGCTTGATCAACATTTAAAGTTCCCTGGGCTGACATTAATAGATAACCTAAACCCTGCGTTGAACCGATATATTCAGCGACTAACGCCCCGACTAAAGCCATACCCAAACTTGTGCGAATCCCGGCAATTACCCAACTCAAAACTGAAGGTAAGACAACCATGTACAACATCTGCCAACGATTTGCACCCATCACCTGAAAAGCCGAAACCAACTCGCGTTCAATACTTTGGAGTCCCTGATAAGTTGTAAAAAATATGGGGAAAAACGCGGCTAAAGCTGCTAATAATACTTTTGAGAGTAATCCAATGCCAAACCAGACAATAAAAAAGGGAGCTAAAGCAATCCGAGGTAGAGAATTAAATATCTGAACATAAGGAAGAGTGATTTTTGCCCCTGATGGCGAATAAGCAAGCAGAATTCCCAGACTCACACCGCCAGTCATTGCTAAAGCCAGTCCAGTCATTGCCTCTTGAAATGTCACAAAGATATGTTGAAATATGCTACCGCTAGATAATAACTTCCATATCTCTTGGACGATTGCACTCGGCTTACCAACCAATGCTGGTTCAATAAACTGAGGAATGTTAAATGCTCCTGTCCCAATTTCCCACACGAGCAAAATTACCGCCAGAGGTGTGAGTTGTATCGCTATTTGTTGTAAGCGTTGCCACCCTTGAATTTGATGGGGTTGAAAGCTGGGTGTTTTTGGCTGTTTATTAGTAGCAGAGAGCGTGGATTGTCCGAGAGGGAAAATTTTATGGCGGGTAGTTTTCATTTTATGTTTTAAAGAGTGCGAATCCTCGGTCTTGTTGTTGTAATACTTGTGTGGTTAACTCTGACCACATCTCACGCTGGATTTGCTGAAATCTCGGATCGGTACGAATGGCGATCGCCGATCGTTCTGTAGGTAAATCAATCTTAAATTCCTTGACAATTCTGCCAGGACGCGCACTCAGGAGGAATACACGCTCTGAAAGTGCGATCGCTTCATCCAAGTCATGAGTTACCAAAACAAAGGTGCATCCAGTATCACGCCATAATCGCAGAAATTCATCTTGTAATAGAGCGCGTGTTTGAGCATCTAGACTACTTAGCGGCTCATCAAGTAACACCACATCTGGTTGATAAATCAGCGTGCGAATTAACAACACACGCTGTTGCATTCCGCCTGATAATTCTCTGGGAAAGCTATTTTCAAAGCCAGACAACCCATATTTTTCCAGCATTGTCAAGGCTTTTTTTCTTCTTTCAGTTCGAGGTATACCACGAATTTCTAGAGGTGCAGTCACATTATCTATAACTGTCCGCCAGGGTAACAAAGTTTGCTTTTGGAACAAGTAGCCAATTTCTTTAATCCCATTGGTATTGAAACTACCATTGACATCTGTACCCGGACTAATTAAACCTGCAATCACATTTAATAAGGTACTTTTACCGCAACCACTAGGGCCAATTAAGCTAACAAATTCACCACGATTAATAGTTAAGCTGACATTCTGTAGTGCGTCAATTCGCTTATTTTTACTCCAATAAGAAATGCTGAGATTTTGAGTAGTGATTGTCGAGACTAACATAATTGTGCTGTTCCTTAAGCTCGATGACCGGCAAATTTATCAAAGACCCCTTCAGCATAAGGAACCATTTTCTTAATAATTCCCGTATCAAAAAATACTCTTTGATCAGCTAAATAAGCAGCTTCACTGATAGAGGCATCTTTCGGGACTGAGCGTTTGAGTTCTGTATTCAGACCTGTGAGGATAGCGTCTAAATTTTGACTATCAAACCGTTTACCGACGACTTTAAGAATGTCTTCTGGTGCAGTTTGGTGCATATATATAAAAGTGCGATTAACAACTTCAACTAATCTTTTAATAGCTTCCGGTTTCTCAGAAGCAACGCGCTCATGACTGAGCCAAGCACGAGTCATCGCCTCGTTAGCACCAAAATATTTCTTATGCACATCTGGATCTAAAGCATTCAATAGTTGAAAAACTGTGCCTTCTTTGAGTAATTTGTGGAGGTCGGGCGCACCAGCGATCGCTGCATCTACTTGTTTAGTTTTCAGCAATGTATAACTAGAAGCAGTTGTACTTTGAACATACTCAACATCTTTATCGTTTAGACCATTTTGACGCAGGTATTTGACTAACACTGCCCAACTCCAAGTGCCAACTTCACCTGCTGAAATTTTTCTTCCCTTGAGGTCAGCAACACTATTGATTTGAGAACGCAAATCAGAACGTACAATCAAGGAAGTATCAACAAGATTACGACGATTGGCGACAACATTTAAAGGAACTCCCTTTAGACGAGAAAGATAAACGTGTAAAGGTGCTTGGGCTGTGAAATCAATTTCACCTGCAATCAGCGCATCTCGCATTTTGGCACTACTTTGAAAGGTAACTACTTCAGCATTCAAACCAGCAGCATCAAAAAAACCTAAATCCTCTGGAATCCAAACATCAATAGAGTTAATCCCACTTACTGCCCCCAATTTAATGCTGATAGTTCTTTGATTAGCAGCAGGTTTAGTTATGTTATTACAGGCTTGTGTAACTAGAGCAGTTGTGACTCCTAAAGAAGCATATTTTAAAAAGTCTCTACGTGTGTGCATTTGCTTATTCAAGATTTATTTAAATTACAAGCAAGTAATATTAATGTGGGAATTTGGATTTAAGGCGTTGCTGAATTAGGGGATGAAATCTCAGGGACTAAAATGGTAAGTATTCAGGAGTCAGAAGGTTTAAAGAATCAGGAGAAATATTTGATGAATTAATTTGCTCATCCTCTAGATATTTCTAAATTCTGGCTTCTGAACGGCAGTTGCTTTATGCCGGGAAACCCGTCCACCGCACTGCCTCCTCCTGGGTGCTGAATTCTTACCTAAAATGTGAAACTCATTATTCTTTTGGCGTGAGACGATTCATCCCAAATTTAGACAACGCCGACTTTAAAACCTGATTCAATAACTATTCAAGCAGGTTGAAATCAGACTACTTGAATAATTAGTCTTACGCTTCACTCTGCACTTTTCTCGGTTGTTCAATTAGCCGCAATAACTCGGTTATCAACAATCTGCTGGAAGGTTGCATCAGGTTGAATCAGTCCCCACTTCACCATCCAGTGATAGGTACGGTGGAAATCAGTTTCCGAGTATGGTGCTGGGTCGTTGTAGCGCAGGCGGTTGCGCCGGAAGTCTGATGGTTCGAGTTTGACAATCTCTTCCGATACGTCATCAATCAGATACTTTGTATAGCGGATGGGGTCTGCTTGCAAATCTTTAACAGCGCGACGGATAGCTTTATTGATCGCCTCGAAACTTTCTTCGTCTAGGTCGGGACTAGCAATTTCTAGACCGACATAGTGAGCCTCAGCGATAATCTTGTAGCCCAGTTTTTCGGCAACTGTAATCCAGGGTTCCATGACTGCAACTGCATCAACTAGCCCATCACGCAAAGCGACAAAGCGGTTGAATTGTTTATGTTGTCCACCACCTTCAATGTGTACTACTTTAATCTCCTCTGGAGCCAAGAAGCCTTCAAGGGTTTGGATAGCGATGTAGTGCGAACCGTGGTGAAAGTTCACACCAACAGGTACATTAGCTAGGTCTTGAGGAATGTTGTAGGGTGAATCTGGACGTACGATAATCGCTTGACTGGCGATCGCCGCCCGCTTGGCTATCACCTGTCCACCACGGGAACTATCGTATGTCCGGCGTACTTGTCCCCACTCACACGCGCGATAAAGGGTGCTTTGTCCTTGCTCAAACAGAGAAGGGCCACCAAAAGAACTCACTTGGCGATGATCGTCAATTAGGGTGATATTGGCTGGGCGATCGCTATAGTTGCGTTTGACAAACTCTATCTCTATTCCTAAATCAGCAAAATATCCTTGATCACGAGCTACGTGGTAAGGCAAAGAGAACACCGTCCCACTAATCTCGGTGGTAATCTTCTTGAGTGCCAAATTTGTGTTACTCAAGGTTTATCTCCCTATTTTGTATAAGTAAGGTTTATTCTCCGGTAAATACACGTATTTGGTCAAGATATAAAATATTTATTTACAGTATTAAGTAGCTCGGTGTTAAAAATTGTCGTTATGACAAGGCAGGAGAGAAGAGGTTTTCAAGCTACGTTCTACTTAACTGGAGTCTCAAAAGCGATCGCTCTGCTCAATACTTTAATTATTCGCCACTGGATGTTTCCCCAAGTGGATTAACCGCGCCATTTGGGGTAATTGCTGGATGAACAGTATCGAACCAATAATACAAACTACACCGCCTGCAATCAGTGTATTCGGAGCATTAAAGTAATATGCCGAAGTTCCGGCGAGCAAGTTACCGAAAGGCGACATCCCCATAAAGCACATAGCATAAAAGCTCATCACCCTACCCCGTTTGCTATCTTCCACAATAAATTGCAGCACCGTATTACTAGCAGCTACCTGAAGTGTAGAACTCCAACCAACTAAAACTAAAGCTAATTGCGAAATCCAGAAAACTTGAGATAAAGAGAAAAATATAAAGCCAATTCCCATAATTGCTGGAGAAAAAGCAATGAGACGCTCTAAACCTGCCACCTTTTGCCGGAAACTGAGATAAACGCAGGCGAACACTGAACCCATTGCGGCTGCGGCTGTGAGAAAACCCAAAGTTTCCGAACCTCCCCGCAGAACTTCGACTGCAAAGATGGGGAGAAGTGTTGTATATGACATCCCGACTAAGCTGGCTACTGCGAGTAATGACAGGATAGAACGTACAGGCAAGAAATGATAAGCATATTGAAACCCTTCTTTTAATTTCTGCCAAGGATTAGTCGTCTGTATTTCTACTTTTCTCGATGTAATCTGCATTGCAGATATCGCCCAAATAGCCACAATATAGCTGAGAGTGTCGTACAAAAAGCAATAACCTGCGCCAAACTTGGCAATAAAAATCCCACCAAGTGCAGGGCCAATCAAACGCGCAGCATGAAGAAAGGCCGCATTGAGAGCGATGCCTTCGGCGGGCTACGCCAACGCATTTGCCATGAGTTCACGGCTCACCATATCACTAACAAAGGCGTGACGTACAGGAACATCTAACCCTTTCAAGAAACCTAACAATGTACTAAAAGTCAGCAATGTCCAGAAATCTGCCCAACCGAGAAACGTCATCACTGTCAAAATTACAGATAGGGAAATCCCCACAATCTGAAGCAGCAGTAACAGGTGATGCCGATTGTAGCGATCGGCTAAAATACCGGAAATTGGCGCTAGGACAAATACTGGTAATTGTCCAAAAAATCCTGCTAATCCTAATAATAAAGCCGAATCAGTTAATCGATAAATCAGCCAGAGAATCGCTACTTGCGTCATGAAACTGCCAGTCATCGACCAAGCTTGTCCAGCAAAATAAAGGCGATAATTACGCGATCGCAAAGCAGGAAGATCAAGATTCAACTTGAATCTATATTTAGATAATAATTTCATTAATTTATAGCAAATTGACTAGAAAAACACTCTGCGCTAACCTCCTCACACCTTTGCGTTTAAAAAAAGAAACAGGAAGAAACAAGACAATAGCCTAATTCCTTCCTAGCTCAAAGGTTGAGAAATTCCCCCATACCCAAAAATTACACCGTGACTAATTCCCTGTTAGCAACCACTGACTCAGGTTTGACCCAAATTTTGTCTAAACCACCACTCCGCAGACGATATTGCTGATTGGGGTCTTGTTGTGGGTAATCATCGCGTTTGTGCATCCCTCTAGTTTCCTGACGTTGCAAACCACTGTTGTACATCCAACGCGCCGTAGCCACCATTGCCGCAGCTTCCCGCGATCGCACAATTTGGGTATCATCTGGTGCATGACTATCCCTCTTCTGTCACTTTCCGAGTATTCTAAATAAAAGGATTAAAAGAAAAAACTCTGGAAGGTAAGCAGGGCAATGGATGTGGAATTACAAATCCTGAAACATTTACGTCGAGACGCTCACCCAACA
>NZ_JADEWI010000005.1 GCF_015207705.1 Nostoc sp. LEGE 06077 | reverse complement strand
TGTTTTCTCAGCCGCTCACGTAATTCCTCGGCTGACTCTTTTATTTTTACTTTGGTGACTCCTGCCATGAACGTCTGCTCATATTTCTGATTTAACTATTTCTATCATGTTTTTCGTGAATTGGTATAACACAGGTGTACTGAGTTTTTTTCTCCAAATCAAATATGATTCCTATAAATCTTCTAGGTATGAGTTCCTAAAAGACTAGATTTGCTGAGTCCAGACTAAAACTACTAAAATTTTTGGTATTCTAACTGTCCAATTCTCACTAAAGTCAGTGGAACTTATGTTTTTTAAATACTTTTTGCCCCATCAAACTTAATATTTGATTTTTGAAAAACTGAGATATCTATAAGGTGGGCATTAAGTACTATATCAGTTCATTCCGATTTTCCTGAAAATGCCCATCCTACCTACAGTTCATCAGCAAAACGCTGTTGCTTTATCAAACAGAATTCAGTAGTCAGGAGCCAGAATTCAGTATGAATTCTGTGCGACTGGTAGATGAATAAATGGGTTTAAGACCCCCACCAAATTAGAGATTTGGTGGTCTACAATCAGTGGCGGGTCTGAATCCCCCACTGCTTGTATTCTGACGGATATATTCTGACAGATGTATTCTTCAACCTTCAGTAGTCTGTTCAGGCGGAGCAACTGCGGGTTTTTTACCGGAATTACGCACATTGACAACCTTACTCAATAAATCGAACCAAAAAGGCGCACCCATCGAAATAGCAATTCCACTGATGAACCAGCCAGCAACCATTGTTATGTAGTTTTTGATGAAGGATGGAGTTAATTTATGGCTAATGGCGGGGGGAATTTTTTCAATTTGTGGGGTTTGTGGGAGTTGTTGATTTAGGTTAACTTGGTTCCAACCAATTGGTAGAGATATATCTGTCAAAACTTGGTCGGTTGCTTCTTTGAGCCGTTGTAAATCTTGTGTTGTATTGGTTTCAACGATTTGTCCAGCATTATTCACAATAGCTGTGCGGATAGCTGTGTCTTTAGATAATCTGCTGACAATATGGAAGGTATCTGCATTAGCAATAATTGCGATCGCAAAACCAATTAACAACGCTACACCTTTGGCATTACGCTTGTAAACACCAGAGGCTCGTTCCATTGAGTTATTAAAGGTTTGCTCAATTTCTCGGCGTAATATATTCACGCCATCCTCCGTTGACTTGGCTTTGAGTTGAGCGCGTCTTGCTAATGTCGCCATGTTACCCACAACAGAGGGCGGTAGTTTTTGGCTGAACTGTTCTAATCTTTGGCTGATGTATTGAAATGTCTGGTATGCTTCGCTGTCTTTATCTTGAAACTCATTGATAAACTCTTGCTGAATATCACTACCGACACTAATTAATTGCACAACTTCGTTAATATTCGGACGCAAGCCTTTTAAATTAATTGTCTGCTCAACATCATCAAAAATATCGGCTCTTAAAACTTTTAATCGCTGGAGAGCATTACCGATTAATTCATGATCAGGCATATCAGCTGTAAAACAGCCGATATATTTATCAAAACTCTTAGCCATGCGATTAAGACTAGTCGATAAATCTATTTTATCTTTCTGAAAATCGGCAATAATCAGTTTAAAACTAGCTTCTACAGTATTATTAAACTCATCATGAGTATTTTCTAAAAATTGGCAAATATGCTCATCGTTATGATCAATTCTTGCGTCTAATTTTGATAAGATAGTTTTGATTTCATCTAATTGCTGATGTGTAAAATTTATCAGTCTTGATTCTGTTAATTTTTGGACTAACTTGGGTAATCCTAATGTGTCCATTAGTGTTGTAGCAAAAGTGTCCGCAGGTATATAAGAAGGCGCACTGTGCTTTTGTTTTCTCACATCTTCCTTACCATTCCTGCTATAGCCAAAAATACTTTTTGTTCTTTTTTCTCCGGGAGGAGTAAAACTATTTAGCAGAGAGGATAATAACCAAATAAACTTACGAGGTAAGACAGTGAGAAATCCTTTGGCTTCTTGGTTGACGCTTTGCAGTAAAGGATGATTATATAAGTCGTTTACTAGTTGAATTACATTATCATCATCTGATTTACTGACATCGCCTGCTATCAAAATTTCGATTGATTTTTTTAGGTGAACAGCCCGCCATTGCAATATTGTTGTAATTAGTTCCTGGATTTCTGAAGCTAATAAACTTAATATTAAGTAAATAAATACTAATCCAATTGTTATATCTAGTATAAAAGGTAGACTCATTGATGTTTCCTAACGAATAATTCACACACCTGGTTGGTAACAGTTGTATCATTTTTATCAACCAATGAGTGTTAAATAAAGTGAAAAAAAATTATCGCTAATCAGAGAAAATTGAGTTAACCTGGGAATCTAGTAATTGTAAAGACAAATGTTGTGACAGGGTGCAACATTAGAGATACGCTTTAGTCTCTATGCAATGCAAAGTGCTGAGTTGAAAGACCATCCACATTAGCACTCATATGCTAGTTAGAGTGAAATTTAAATGAGTAACAGATCAATGAGTACTTTTTCTTAACTCAGCACTAAGTAAGGTCAAACTAGCAAGTAAAATGATGATCGTAGAATATGCAACAAGGAAGCTTTATTTGGGGTCATCGAGAAAAGCAGCATCGTGCGCTTGATAAATGGATTGATCGAGTCTGGATATTGGTATTGCTGCTGGCGGCGGTGCTACTGTTTAGTATCAACTTGGGAGGCTTACCGCTACGAGATTGGGATGAAGGGACTATCGCCCAAGTTTCCCGTGAGATTTGGAGTGCGCCCGCTGGTTCAATGCGTTGGCTTTATCCCACTTTAGGCGGCGAACCTTACTATAACAAGCCACCTTTGACCCATTGGTTAATTGCTGGGGTTTACTCTGTTGTCGGTGTAAATGAGTGGACAACACGTTTACCTGGAGCAATTTTAACAGCGCTGTCTGTACCGTTGCTTTACTGTATTGGTCGAGAAATATTTCGCCAACGTTGGGCGGCTATTTATAGTGCTTTAATTTATCTAACAATGCTACCTGTGGTGCGTTATGGCAGATTAGCCATGATAGATGGGGTGGTAGTCTGCTTTTTGCTAGTGATGATGCTGTGCGTATTGCGATCGCGGCGTGATTTGCGTTATTGCTTAGGAGTGGGTGTAAGTTTTGGCTTGATTTGCCTAACGCAAGGATTTTTAGGCATAATTCTTGGTGCGATCGCTATTATATTTTTGTTTTGGGATACCCCCAGATTGCTTACCAGTTATTATTTCTGGACAGGTATCTTCATTGGGATTTTGCCGGCTGTGGGTTGGTATGTTGCCCAAATCTGGCACTATGGTTATGCTTTTATCGAAGTCGGCTGGCAAAATCAATCTCGCAACCAAGTTGAGACATTTAGAATCAAAACTTCTCAAGCACCTTGGTATTACATGATTGAGCTTTTGAAGTGGACATGGCCTTGGCTACTGTTTTTACCACAAACTGTGAGTTACATCTGGGAAAATCGGAACCTGAGTTGGGCTAAATTAATTCAGGTATGGTGTGGATTTTACTTGTTAAGTATTTCCCTGATTGATGCCAAGTTACCTTGGTATATATTCCCCATTTATCCAGGTTTAGCTTTAGCATTTGGGGCGTTATTAGCCGAAACCGAAAACTTACCTTTACTATCAGCTTATCCCCGGAGTTGGGTAGCTGGTTTGTCTGTACTTGCTGTGATAGCTTCGGCTAGTAGTATGTATTTTAGTTGGGGGATACCGCCAAAAACTGATTTACAACTGATTTTTGCCGCAGTTGGGATAACCATGATTTTGGCAGCAATTTTAGCAGAACGCGGTGACAAGCAATTTTTGAAGATTTTATTTTGGGGAAGTTATATTTCGCTATTTTTATTAGTGAAATCTAATTATTGGGCTTGGGAATTATCAGAAGCTTATCCAGTCAAACCAGTAGCGACGATGATATCCCGTGTTAATCCCGCCGTGAAAAAGATTTATACATCTTTTCCCCAGCATCGTTCCTCCTTAGATTTTTATAGCGATCGCACTATTATTCCCGCGACAGTAGGCGAACTACAATATTATTGGCACTACGACAGCAAACCATACTTTTTACTCAATGCAGCTGCTCTTCACAACCTGCAACTAGAATCAATGAAGATTATTGATCAAGCTGAAGGTTGGAAACTAGTTACAAAAGAAACTCCTCGTTTATAAGGAGATCAGGAATTACTTTTGGGGATAGAGAAATTTTAATTCTCTACTGCTTCATAATCTCCAATATTCAATTCCTTACCCTCACTGAAAATATCATGATGTATAAAATTTTTGCTTGAAAAAGAATCCAGAAGTCAGGAGTCAGAATTAATTAGTCGGGGATTCAGCATAGGTGTCAAGTTAAGGCGCATGGCCAAATCATGCAACTTAAATGCCGATTAGCTGATCTAGTAAAACTCAAAATGTATAGTCTCATGAATTATGCGATCGCTTTTTCTCAAACCATATCCCGCCTGGAAATTCATTCCGAGTCTTGTAGCGCAAGTAATCTCAAGATGACTCAACGAGAAATGCATTCTAGTCAACTTAAGTGAACTTTGGCTATGAGCCTGGAACTTTCTTCTAGACGGGATGTGGTTGAAAATTTGCAACTTGTGGGTACACCACAGTGTGAACGAGAAAGGGAGACTAAGGATAACTTTGGCGTTTAGTTAGTCATCAAGCGGACAGGATATAACAAGAAATTATTTGTTCTTATTCTTGTTCTTGTGGCTTTGACGGCCGGCTTCGGCGTGTTGCTCACTAGTACCGCCTTGTGTACCTGTTGATTCAGTATCATCTGAATCTTCAATATCGTCGTCAGCATCATTCTGTTGTGCTTTGCGACCGCCACCGTGAGAGTGCTTTCCACCTTCTCGACCAATTTCGGCCATGTGTTCTCTATCTTGGCTGACAGTTTCCCCACCCTTACGTCCAGCTTCACGAGCTTCTTCCGAAGTGAATTCGTGAGCAGTACCTTTTTCATGAGCAGCTTGTCCACCTTTGCTGGCGATTTCGCGTTGCTTATCTTCATCCATAGAAGCAAAGCCGCGTTTGCTAGTATCTGACATAATATTGCTCCTGGTAACGAACTATAGTTTTTGACTTTGACAGTCAGTAAAAACTTTTAGTTGATTCACGTTCTCAATTTAGCTATCTAAAAAGCAGCTTTCATTCACCATAAGAGAGAATCATGTCAGACCAAACCCCAACTTCAGATATATAACCTGAGTTATTAACTTAGCCCAAGCAGATACTTTATTAACTCTTGGTACCATTTACTCATCTTTAGGGGCATATCCTGAAAGTTGAAAAACTTATAATTAAGCATTATCTCTGTGGATAGAAAGTGGCGATCGCCGCCCTCCGCGCTGCACAATTAAGTTTGTGGCAAAATCCTACTTGGCGTAAACCTTTGTATTGGGCGGCTTTTACTCTGCAAGGCGAATGGCGATAATCTGAGTCATACACACATAAGAGAAAAGTGCGTTAATCAAAACTCAACGCACTCTAATGACAATAGGCATAGAAGTTAGGTGAACTATGAAAGGTTAATTTTCATCACGTCCATGAACTTGGGCGGGTGGACTAGTTGCTTCCACGGCGGTGAATGGTTCTAGGATTTTGTAGGTATGTTGTGAACCTTTGGGGACAACCCAAGAACTACCAGGTTCTAGCAAAACCATTTGCCCTTCAATATGCAACTCTGCACGACCATTAATTACATAACCAACAGTTTCATAGTCCCGTGCAGTTGGTTGTTTATCTTTTCCTGGTTGTTCATTTTCCCAAAGGCGCATCGAAAGGGATTTGCCAGAAGCTAGATATTTTTGACCATCTTGACCTTTGGGTGAATGGCTAGAATCTACTTTTTTAACACTTGTGTCAGTCATATTTAATTACCTACCTTACGGTTTGAGAACAACTTTGATACAGTTATCTTTTTTCTCTTTAAAAATTTCGTAGCCGTGGGGTGCTTGGTCTAAAGGTAGTTTGTGAGTAATTACAAATGAAGGGTCAAGATCACCGTTTTCAATATGATTGAGCAAAGGTTTTAAGTATCTATGAACGTGGGTTTGTCCCATTTTGAAGGTGAGACCTTTATTCATAGCCGAACCCATCGGGATTTTGTCGAGGAAGCCACCGTAAACCCCAGCAATGGAGACATGACCGCCTTTTCCCGCAGACAGAATTACTTGACGTAAGGCTGTAGGACGGTCTGTTTCTAGCCGGACTGCTTGTTTTACTTTGTCATAGATAGCCATTGCATCTGTGCCATGTGCTTCCATACCTACGGCATCAATACAAGCATCGGGGCCACGACCGCCTGTCATTTCTTTAAGTGCTTCGCCAACGTCTACCTCTTCATAGTTGAGGACTTCGGCTTTACCTTGTTCTTTAGCCATTTTTAGGCGTTCAGGGATGCGGTCAATGGCGATAACGCGTTCTGCACCGAGAAGAAAAGCACTTTTAATGGCAAACTGCCCGACTGGGCCGCAACCCCAAATAGCCACAATATTGCCGGGTTTGATGTTGCAGTTTTCGGCCGCCATGTAACCAGTCGGAAAGATGTCAGTTAAAAATAGAACTTGCTCATCTGTGAGATGGTCGGGAATTTTGAATAAACCAACATCAGCAAAAGGTACCCGTGCATACTCTGCTTGTCCGCCAGCATAACCACCAAATAAATGAGAGTAACCAAATAAGCCTGCTGGTGAGTGACCCATTTGCAGTTCTACCATCCAAGCATTGGGGTTGGAGTTGTCACAAAGTGACCATAAATCGCGCTGGCAGAAAAAACAGTTACCACAGGATATTGTGAAGGGAACAACGACGCGATCGCCTATATTAACATTCTTGACTTCACTGCCTAATTCTACAACTTCCCCCATGAATTCATGCCCCAGGATATCGCCTTTTTGCATGGTGGGAATGTAGCCATCATAAATATGTAAATCTGAACCACAAATTGCTGTGGAAGTAATTTTAATAATGGCATCACGCGGGTTAAGAATTTTTGGGTCAGGAACGGTTTCTACCCGCACGTCGTTTGCTCCGTGCCAGCAAACTGCTTTCATAATTTTTAGTCCTTTGTCATTTATTCTAAGTTATTTGTATAAACAAATAACTAATAGCTAGTAAATTACAGTTATATAAAATGGTGCGTTATCCCAATTTAATGTGAAGTTGCACATATCTTGATCCCCCTAAATCCCCCTTAAAAAGGGGGACTTTGATAGATTTTTCTGCTTCCCCCCTTATTAAGGGGAGCCAGCGCGGTCTTGGAGTCTCCCCAAGTGGAGCGACTGGCGTGGGCTAGGGGGGATCGAATTCTATGCAGCCTCATAAACAATTGGTATTAGGCTTTAATGATCTTTTTCGTGAAACATTGAAAAGACTGCCTAACACACCTAAATGGCTATCTTTTTGCTTTATGTTCTATCTCGGAGTTGTTTGCTAGGAGGATTTTGGTAATAGCCTTCTCTGCTTTCTGTGGATTGATTACCAACCGCCCCACCTACTCGGTCTTTTGCATCTTTGAGAAACTCTTTTGTAGCTCTGGGAGTGTCCTCATCTAAGTTTAGTTTCTCGCGGATATTATCAGCAGCACCTTTAAGTTTCGACTGAGCATTTCTCACTTGATTATCGTTTTGTCCTTCGGGTACGCCTTTGTAATAAATTCCTTCGGGAGTTGTCACATCAGCTTGAGCTATGTTGACAAAGCTAAAGGCTTGTCCTAGTAAGAACATAAATCCTACTAAGAAAACAACCATAATTTTGCGTAAGCTAGAAATGACTTGCTTCATAAATAACCTCATTTGTTTTATTTATTTGTGTGTACAACTGAACGGCTATTAGCCAATTCATGGTTTGAGGACGACTTTGACACAGTTATCTTTTTTCTGTTGAAAAATGTGATAACCGTGAGCCGCTTCTTCTAGTGGGAGTTGATGAGTTATCACAAAAGAAGGATCGAGTTTACCGTCCAAGATTTGCTGGAGTAACAAATGCATATATTTCTGTCCGTGCATTTGTCCCATTCTGAAGGTCAGACCTTTGTTAAAAGCTGCACCCAAGGGTATTTTGTCGACGAAACCACCATAAACACCCATAATTGCGAGAGTGCCACCTTTACGACAGGCAACCATCATTTCTCTTAATACGTGGGGACGGTCGGTTTCTAATCTGAGCTTTTGTTTGGTTTGGTCGTAGAAGTCTTCTAGACCAACACCGTGGGCTTCTAAACCGACTGCATCAATGCACGCATCAGGGCCTCGTCCGCCAGTCATTTCTTTTAATGCTTCACCTGCATTAACTTCTTCGTAGTTAATTACTTCGGCTTTGGCATATTTTTTCGCCATTTCTAAGCGTTCCGGGAAACGGTCTATAGCAATTACTTTTTCTGCACCCATCATGTAGGCGCTAATCATGGCAAAGAGTCCAACTGCACCGCTTCCCCAAACGGCGACTGTATCTCCTGGCTGAATGTCACAGAGTTCTGCACCCATGTAGCCAGTAGGGATAGCATCGGAAATAAATAATAGTTTCTCGTCGGGTATATCTGACGGAACCTTGACAACGCCAACATCAGCAAAGGGGACGCGGATATATTCGGCTTGTGCGCCTGCATAACCACCTAAGAGGTGAGAATAGCCATAAATTGCTGAGGTGACATTGCCAAATAACTTTTCTTCTAGCCAACTGTTAGGGTTGGAATTATCACACAGCGACCACATATCCCGCTGGCAATAAGCACAGTTACCACAACCAATTGTAGAAGGAACAACAACGCGATCGCCTATTTTTAAATTATCAACGCCCTTGCCAACCTCAACGACTTCTCCCATAAATTCGTGACCAATAATGTCACCTTTTTGGACTGTCGGGATATAGCCGCCATATATATGTAAATCGGAACCACAGATAGCAGTGGAAGTAATTTTAATAATCGCGTCGCGGGGATTGAGAATAGTCGGGTCTGGTACTGATTCCACCCGCACTTCATTAGCACCTTGCCAACAGACTGCTTTCATAAAAGTATGAAGTGTGAAGTATGAAGTATGAAATGTGAAT
This sequence comes from Nostoc sp. LEGE 06077, assembly GCF_015207705.1. GTDB lineage: Bacteria > Cyanobacteriota > Cyanobacteriia > Cyanobacteriales > Nostocaceae > Nostoc_B. Next base: position 235,370 of record NZ_JADEWI010000005.1, on the reverse strand, counting down.
TAGAAAGTGTGAGTTTTATCCTTCATCTTTTGCCTGTTGGCTGTCCTTCGGTTGTGGCGATTTCTCCGGCTTCCATGAGCATTTTGAAGCGGCGCAAGTCATCACCGATTTGTTGTTCTGGTTCTTCACCGAAAAGTTTGGCAAGCGCCGCACTTAATCCGCCACCAGGGATGTTGTATTCTAAAACAATCTTGACTTCTGTACCGCGATCGCCTGGGGCTTGTTTAAATCTGACGAAGCCAGAATTATCAATCTCTGCACCTTCGACAGAAGCCCAAGAAATAAACTCGTTTTCTCTATCTTCGAGAATCTCTGCATCCCATTCAACATTGTTACCCAAGGGCGCACTCGCAATCCAATGCGAACGTTTTGTGTCGTATACCTTCACCGATTGCAGATGCTTCATAAAGGTGGGTAACTGTTCAAAGTTGTGCCAATAACGATAAAGTTCATCGGCTGGTTTATTAATAGTTACCGTCTTTTCAACTTTGATTGGTTTATTAATTCCAATAGCATCCTGGGCTTGCTGAATCGTGCTTTGTTTAGTTAAACCTTGGTAAACTAAACCACCGCCAGCCAGCGCCGTCAGCACACCTTTTAAAGAGCGTTGGCTTAAACCTGTGAGTACCATAGCCCCACCTCCAATCAGAGAAGCCCAGCGTTCCATCTCATTAGCTTCTGGGGGATTTTTAGTTGTGCGATCGCCTGTTGAAGTCACTTTAATATCTCCCTAAAATCATTGCAGAGGCGTAAATATCTTTCTCTGCGATATCTGCGCCTCTGTGGTTCTTTTTACATAGAAACAGCTGCACCAGTTGTCGGCTTAGGAGATTGCACTCCCGCACTTAGCCGCGCCCGATATAGCTCTACTAAACGTTGTTCGTCTTTTAACAAATCGCCGTAAATCTTTTTGAAAATAGCAGTTGCTACTGGGTCAGTAAACATCGCCGACAAATTACCAATGTCACCAATACCTGTTTGCAAATCACCCAAAGCACAACGAATTTGATAGATATCATCACTACCAGATAGAGCCGCTTTTACTTTGGCGTATTGATTAGCAATATTGGCGGCTATAGAAGGCTTTTCACCTAATTTATTCAGGTAGGTTTCTAATATTTCAATGTGACGCTGTTTATGAGCGATTAGCTCTTGAAAGAGTGCTTTAGCTTGAGTATCAGACTCTTTTTCGTAATACTTTTCTAAAGCTTCTAAGGAATAACGCTCACCACTTAAAGCAGTATTCAAACCTTTGGCAATTTCACCTTTAGTAGAACCACCCCAAGCATCAGCAATTTTCCACCATTCGGCGTTAGTATCTGTTTCATCGGGAAGCGCTACATCTTTACCGCCGTAACCCAAGCGACTGAGAATAGCTGTGGTGAAAATTGCCAAGTCTCCAGGTTCGCGGGAAGTAATTAAATTACCATCAACAACCAGTGATTCATCTTGATAATTTGCCCCTGCATTGAGCATATCTCGGCGGATAGCAACAAAACCAGTGGCGCGTCTGTCTCTGAGCAAATCGCCTTCAATTAATAATTGTGGCCCATGACAAACCGCTGCTACAAGTTTTCCTTGTTGCATGGCTTCTTGGACAAAGCTCACTGTGTTGGGGTTGCGGCGCATTTTGTCAGGAGCCATACCACCAGGAATGATAACTGCATCAAATTCGCTGGCGATCGCTTCTGTCGTGGTACCATCAGGCTGAACGGAAACTCTACCGCGTTTACCTTTGTATTTTTCGTTCATCCGCGCACCGAGGACAACTACATCTATCCCCGCTTGTTTCAGCCCATTACAAGGAATTGTAAACTCCGCATCTTCGACATCATGTTCAATTAAAATTGCGACTTTTTTCTTGGCAGAATGATTGTTTTGATATGACATGGATTTACCTATTGTGATGAATATTGGGAATTTTTACAATTAGCAGGGCAAAATTAGGCAGGCACTTCACTAGTAGGTGGTGCAGCAAAAAGTTCTTCGTAATCGTGACTAAAATGGGCTTGAAATCTAGAAAATTTTTCCGGATTAATAGCATTTTGCAACACAGCAAAAACAGCCCGGACATGAATTGCCGTAGTAGTCGGTGCTATATTTTCTTTTTGGCTGACACGGTGAATAAACTCTTGCAGATTGAAGGTTTGACTACTGTCTTGTGTTTGTGCTTGTAAATAATGACTTAGTTCTTGTGGAAGTTGTGCAGCTAAATCTTGAATGTCACTGTCTGCAATCCGTTCTTTAATAGTTTCTAGTGTTGCACGAGTAGCAAGTTCCGCTTCTTCCAGAGAATTGGATTGAGATAGGCTTTGGACATGGGTAATAAAATCGTGATATTCCACTTTCTACCTCCACTAAAGCAAATTAAATACTTATTTGGGTATGAAAACTTTCAGTAATAAAAATATAAATAGTGATTTTGTACCCAAAAAAAGTTATGAGTGAAGAAGTAATAATAGAGGGATTTTGTTGTGTGGTTGAAAAACTTCCAACTCATAACTAACAGATTCAACTACAAGTGGCTTGACCTTGAATTTACACTTACAAGATTAGGCTGTAAAAACTACCTTAACTTCGTTCTAAGGGGATAGATTTTTTTATCTCTAAAGTTGTACTTCTAAAGTGAGACAAATTTTGCTAACAAAAACGTTATTGTAAGGAAGCAGAAAAGGCAGATATCATGGCAGAAAAAAATCAACATCAGGAAATTAATTCTGAAGATTTACCACAGGAAATTACCGAATCTTACGGCACTGGAGTGAAAGACTTACCAGGGTACAATATTGGTGAGCGATCGCTAGACCCAAATAGCCCAGAGTATCCCGATAGCCCTGAAGTGACAGCTGATGACAGTTACACCTATTGGCAAGATACCGTAGGTGATGAAGCCGTTGGTGGTACTGTCGCTGTCCCTGAACAAGATGTCACCGAAGAAATCGAAGCAGCAGTCGGCTTAGAAATGGACGATCGCGCTTTCCTCCGTACCAACGACATTCTCGAACAACGCGATGATCGCCGCTGGGAACTAGATCCAAAATCCTCTGAAGACTACCAAGAACGGGAATAACAACTCCGCGCCCCTCTGCGTTAAAAAACTCTTACCACAAATGTCCAGCATTTCGATAAACTCAGAAATGCTGCGATGTTGCTAATCATGTCAGATTCCCAAAGCGTTAGTGCTGCTGTTGCCAAACTCTACAATACCTATCCCTTTCCCCCAGAACCCCTGCTAGATGAACCACCCCCAGGCTATAACTGGCGCTGGAATTGGTTAGCAGCTTATAACTTCTGCACAGGTCAAAAACCGCAAAAGCAAGATATTCGCATTTTAGATGCGGGCTGTGGTACTGGTGTCGGTACAGAATACTTGGTTCACCTCAACCCCCAGGCTTCTGTAGTTGGGATTGATTTGAGTGCGGGTGCTTTGGCTGTAGCTAAAGAACGTTGTCAGCGTTCTGGCGCAAACCGCGCTGAGTTTCATCACCTCAGTATCTACGATGTGGAACAGTTAGCAGGTGAATTTGATTTGATTAATTGCGTCGGGGTTTTGCATCACCTACCTGACCCGATTCGGGGTATTCAAGCTTTAGCTAAGAAATTAGCCCCAGGCGGTTTCATGCACATTTTTGTGTACGGCGAGTTGGGACGTTGGGAAATTCAACTCATGCAAAAAGCGATCGCCCTTCTCCAAGGCGAACAACGCGGTGACTACCGTGATGGTGTGCAAGTCGGACGCAAAATATTTTCCTCCTTACCAGAAAACAATCGAATTGTCAAATACGAAAAACAACGCTGGGCAATGGAAAATCAGCGAGATGAATGCTTCGCAGATATGTACGTTCATCCCCAAGAGGTTGATTACAACGTTGAGACATTATTTGAATTAATTGATGCGTCTGGGTTAGAATTTATTGGCTTCTCAAATCCTGGTTTTTGGCAGTTAGAGAGACTGTTAGAAAAAGCACCAGAGTTAATTGAACGAACAAAAAATCTCAATGAGCGTCAGTTATATCGTTTAATAGAATTACTCGACCCAGAAGTTACCCATTACGAATTTTTCCTTGGTCGTCCTCCTATCATCAAAGCCGACTGGTCAAGTGATAATAATCTTTTATCAGCTATTCCTGAATTAAATCCTTGTATTGACGGCTTCCCCAGTCAATGTATTTTTAATTACGACTACCAAATTGTCAACTTGTCAACGGCAGAGTTTGAATTTATGCAAGCTTGTAATGGACAGGCGACAGTAGGAGAGATTTTGGCTAATGTGGAATTTGGGTTGGATGAATTAAGAAAGTTGATTAAGCAACAGTTGGTAATGTTGACACCTAATGTGTAATACCAATTCTGGACATTAACGCAGAGTATCGCGGAGGTTTCTTTGCATACCTCTGTGTTCCTTTGTGTTTGACAGGCTATTTGTCGAAAGCAGATAATCCAGCATTATTGATGATGTAATTGATGATTAGGATGCTCATCTTTGGTAACTATAGATGATTCTGCGGTAACGACATCTTTGGCTTGGGTTTGCATTTCCAGTAATTCAGGTATCGTGACAAACTTATATCCTTGAGCCTTTAAATCTGCAATAATTTGCGGTAATGCCTTAACAGTTCGAGAACGATTACCACCGCCATCGTGCATCAAGACAATTCCACCAGGTTTGACACTTTTTTCGACATTTTTAATTAGGGTTGCAGCCTGTCCCCGACTTTGAGAATCTCCTGATTCATCCGACCACATCATAATTGCATACTTTTGACTTTTGGCATAATCCACTAAACCATTATGTAAAAAGCCCCCAGGCGGACGAAATAATGTGGTTTTGACTCCTGTAAGTTTATAGATGATGTCTGCTGTACGATTAATTTCACTTGCGGCTGTCGCTACATCCATCCGCCGATACCAATGATGCCATGTGTGGTTGCCTAAGACATGACCTTCATCAGCAATTTGTTTGACAATTTGAGGATGAAAGCTAACCATTTGTCCTACTAGGAAAAATGTAGCTTTGATATGATTTTGCTTTAAAATATCCAATACTTGTGTTGTATTTTTCGGACCAGGGCCATCATCAAAAGTCAGGGCAATAACTTTATCGGTTATTGGTAGTTTGGCTTCATAAATAGTTTTGCCCTGAAATTCTCGCGGTATAGCTTCTTTGCTTGTATTTAAAGCAATATTCTGTGCTGTTACTGATGTTGACCCATTTAGACTATCTGGTGATTTATTACCTAACAGTTGGGAAAAATTTAAAGGATTGTTAAGATAATCTTTCTGCAAAAATCCTGTCAAACTTAAGCTACTAGCCGTAGCAATGAGTGTAACTGTTCCAATTGTTATAAATTGCCATATTTTCCGGTTTAGCACATGGATACTCCTTAATTAATATTGATTAATCCCTTTATATAGTAATTCGGTTTAATTTATAAATTATATATAGGGTGGACATTCACTACTATATTCTAGGTTGATTGAGCGTTGGACTCAAAATACATACCTTAAAGATTAAACACATTTTTAGTTACAGTTCTATTAGTTTTACCGTACGCATTTTGCGTTGTGATGACAGCAGTATAACTATCATGTGGAGAAATGCTAGTAAATTTTACATCTCCACTGGATGCTGCCCATAATAAGGTAAGGCATCTGACCAATTAGGACGTTTTCCTTGTCGCCATTCTAGAGAAGAAAGTTCCAAAATACTGGTTACAGTTGCGGCTAACTCAGATTGTGCTTGAATTAGCTGATACTCAGTATTACAATTAGCTAAAGTTTCTTGCCAAGCTTCTGGTGTAAGCAATGTATCAGGAAATAAAGCTGTGATTTCAGAAGTGGCTGAATTAACTTGATAAATAGCACCAAATACTTTACCTCTTTGGGCTGGCATTTCTACCGCAATTGCTTTTTGATGAGCATTTTTGTGTGACCAAGCTACCGCCGCTAAAGTAGAAATCGCAAACACAGGAATATTTAATTGTTGTCCTAAAGTACGGGCGAGGACTACACCGATACGAGTTCCCGTAAAGCCGCCTGGCCCTTTCGCAACGGCGATAAATTCCAAATCTGACCAAGTTTGTGGTTGGATAAAATCAATTAAATATTGATGCACATAACTGGATAAATCACGCCCTAAATTCCAGACTTTGGTGCGAGTTTCGCCAGCATTATTACTTATAGCCAAGCCTAATTCTGGCGTGGTAGTGTGCAGTGATAAAGCGTATTTTTCAGCAGGGATAGTGGTTAATTCCGTTGTCAAAATGAGTAATTATATTAATTTATCTAGAGTTGGTGTGATATTTATTCAAGCATAAAATCACAAAAATATACGACTACTGCAATAGACAGCAGTAGTCGCTGGAAATTTACCTATCATTTGCATCACGTTGGTACTAGTTCACCTGGACGCAATTTCGACCACTTACCTGTTTCTTGCTTAAAGCTAAGACAACCAACAACGTCCCATTCCATTTCAATGAAATCCTCTTTGGTGCGGATGTTGACATTGATAGAAGGTTCATTCGGGTCAAAAGTTGGGTTCTCGGTTAAATGAGGCTGTTGGTGTTGGGCTTCTACGGCATGATAGGTTACACAGCGGTCTACGTAGTGGCAGTTCACGCAAATACACATAATATAACCAACTCCAGGAGCTTTATTGCTAATCTAACGTAAGCAAAGCTATTCTTCACTAGTTACTGGGTTGATTTTTATTACAATGCACAGTTCTGTCCATACAATTCTCGCACCGCAAAATTGGCCTTTTGGCTTGGAATGGTTGCCACAACCAGCTTATCTGGTAGGTGGTGCAGTGCGTGATGCTATTTTGGGCAGAACTCGTGAATATTGGGATCTTGACTTTGTGATACCATCGGATGCGGTGAAGGTAGCGAGAGCGATCGCTAAACATTATCAAGCTGGGTTTGTCTTACTCGACGCAGAACGCAAAATTGCCCGTGTGGTATTTCCCCAAGCTACGGCTGACTTTGCTCAACAAGAAGGCAATAGTATAGAGACTGACTTGCATAGACGTGATTTTACAATTAATGCGATCGCCTATAATCCCTACACCCAAGAAATCATCGACCCATTGCAAGGTTGTGCTGACTTACAGCAAGGTGTCTTACGCATGGTATCACCAACCAACCTCGAAGATGACCCTTTGCGGTTAATGCGAGCCTATCGTCAAGCCGCCCAACTGAATTTTACTATTGAACCAACTACCCAAGCTACAATTCGCACTTTAGCATCACACATTACTACTGTCGCCGCTGAACGAGTCCGCACAGAAATAGGCTATCTTTTAGCTCGTCCCCAAGGTACCCCTTGGTTAGCCAACGCCGGGAAAGATGGTTTACTGGGCTATTTCTTCAAAAATGCTACAGCCGAAAGTTTTGATAAACTCGCCGCAGTTGACACCGCATCTGTCATACTTGCACAGCAACTTGGTGCAGAACTCCAACAATATGTGCGGGATACTGTCAAAACTACTTGGTTAGGTATCGCCAAACTTGCTTGTCTGGTAGATCCTCATCCCGAAGTTGCAGAAGTCGAGTTACAACAACTCACCTATAGCCGTGCCGAAATTCGTGCCGTTACAACTGCTCTAAAACTGTTCCCGCAGTTAAAATCTACCAACAAATCCATCCGAGAACAATATCTTTTGTTCCAAGAAGCAGGTAATGTCTTTCCTACTGCTGTCGTATTGGCTGTAGCCCATGATACTTTGGTAGAGGCGATGTCAGGCGACAAATCGTTATTGGTTTACTCACCATTAATCAGCCGCTACCTTAACCCTGATGATCTGGTCGCTCATCCCACTCAGCTAGTAAGTGGTAAAAATCTAATGGTAGCATTAAATATTCCCGCGTCGCCAGTTGTCGGTGAGTTGCTGATAGAGATTGCGATCGCCCAAGCAGAGGGTATAATTACCACAGCAGAAGCAGCAATTGAGTTTGCACGGCAGATTTTGGAGGGTTAAGCTTTTTAACGCAAAGTTTCGCTGAGGTTCACGCAAAGGTTTGCTGAGACAAATTATCGCCAATCATGATACAGCTTTCGAGCATGAAACATAATTTCCTCGTTTGGTAGGCGAATTTTTTGTGTTTGGCGGGGATAAGAAGTTTCAATGGCGCGTGTATCTTGCTCAACAACAGTTGTCACTGCACTTAACATTGAGCGTCTTAATAATGGTATGAGAATTGGATGTTTGGGTTTGGTAAAGACCAACACAAAAGTTTTAGTTTGAGTTTCCGTTTCTGGATACAAGATATGCACCTGCAAAATTTCTCCTAACAAGAATGAGGTGCGAAAAGTTGTTAGTGCAGGGAAAGCATACTCTAGATTCCCCGTGTAGGTTTTAGGTGCAGTGACAACAAGAGGATTGCGGAGGATATCATTCCAGGTAGTATCCTCACGTTCTAGTTCTTGGACAACCTTCGCCCAATATCCTTCATGCTCAAACACCGGAACGCGATTAGCTTTAATACCAAATAAGTCTCGGTGTGTACCGCTTTGATGGTTGTAGTCGTAGTTGATTAACAAGTTATCTAAAAAAGTCCCGCGAATACTCTTTTCCCCCGCCACACCAACAAAGCTCATACCTTCACTAACTTTTGAGATCAGGTCTGGTACAGTAATTTTTGGAACGTGACCACCGTATGTCCAAATACAGTCATCTTTAATAATCAGTTCTAGCGAAGTTAGCAGAGGTTGACTTCCCACTTGACCGGACTGATGCAGCCTTCCTTGTCCATCAAATTCCAATGCGTGGAAGGGACAAGTAATTGTACCCCGTTCTTGGCAAATCCAGCCGTCAGATAGAGGCGCTTGCAGATGCGGACAAACGTTATCAAGGGCGAAAATTTCACCTTGTTGATTTTGCCAAAGGACATAATCTCGACCATTGAGCGCAACTTTATAAGGCTTGTTAATGCCTAGCATAGAACGATGGGCAATTAACCACGGTGCGCCAGGGAGAATTACTACCATAGGAGCCTCCTAGGGATTTGTTTAGGGTATTTGGTATGATGCGATCGCTCTAATTTCGACCGCGTTAGAGTAAAATTGTGACAAAACTTTCATGTTTGATTTAAAAATACGACAGATTATTCATGTTTGTCAAGAACTATGGCGATAAGTAAACCTGATTTGATGCGCCGTCAACCCAAGCAAAAGCGCAGTCAGCAGAGGGTTGAAAAAATACTTCAAGCAGCAGCCGAAGTCTTTGCGGAAGTAGGGTATGAAACTGCGACTACCCATCAAATTGCAGCAAAAGCGGACACAGCTATAGGTTCTCTGTATCAATTTTTTCCCGATAAACTCGCCATATTTCATGCACTCGAAGCGATACACATGGAACGGGTGACAGCAATTCATACCAAACTTATGCAGTCAGCCGACCAGCATCAATCATTGTTAGAGTTTATCGAGTGTACAGTCGATATCTACGCTAAATATTTTGCAGATCCTATCCCCCGCGTTGTGTATATCCAGTATTTTGTTGCGCCAGAATTATTTGAGCTATTTGACGAAACCTTTGATAAGCAGCTAATTCAACAATTCGCCGCTTTTTTTCGCCAGTGGAATCCAGACTTAGCTGTAGAAAAAAGTGAACTCCTAGCTGAAACAGTCCATCGAACCTACAACGCCTTACTATTAAATGCGCTGAAACAAAATGAAAGCAAACGTCAAGTTCTGTATGCAGAACTCAAAGCAATGCTGGTGGCATATTTAACACCATACACATTGCCGCAGCAAGTAATGAAAGTAATGGTATGCCCTCACTGTCATTCATCCCGCTTATCTAAAAATGGGCATCGTCACGGTAAGCAACGCTATCTCTGCAAAGAGTGTGGTAAACAGTTTTTGGAAAGGTTGAATTCGCACGCATCTAGTAATTCTATTAAATCGCACAGGAGCTAAGGATTATTGGATATTGCGGATGAATAAACAGTAAGCGAGAACGTACACCTTAAAAATAGTCATCGTATATTTTATTGCTCAATCCCTAATGGGGATTGAAACTAGACTATTTACTCACCAGTAAGTATTTCTATTATCGCATAATAGAAATATACTATATAATCCCTATTAGGGATTGAAACTGTATTGCTGTATTTACAGCTTCAGCATAAAAGTATAGTCTAGGTCTCTTGCTCTAAATCTCAATGCTTGGCTTTTTAACTGGTACTTAAAAAGCTATATGTGTTAGCAATACATTCTAGAGCGTTACAAGGTGAAATATTAACTATAAAGGCAATTTTGCAGCAATTTTCAAATTTTTTGCTGTTATATTGCCTTATTTTGCATTTGACGACTTTATAACCTACTTGTATAGTCAATATTACTTAGCTTTATGTCATAGGGAGTACCAGCCCTTTAAAGCTAAATATGATTCACCATGTAACGTTTTTAGAAAGAGAGAAAATCAATGAAAGAAAAAATTTCTCGACTTGAATTAGCAGACCAGCTATCTGAAAATCCAAGAGAGAATGCAAAAATACTAGAGCTACTATTAAAGCTAGACGAATTAGATCAAGTGGATGCACAACCAGATCCTCAGCTAAAGCGTAGAGCAGTAGAAATAGCGATAAAGAAAGGAATTTCCACTCCTCGACACGTTAACGCAATGACTAATATAGAACTAGAAGAGTGGTGTATTGCACAAAATTTCTAGTTTAAAGATTTAGCAACACGATAACCTATCCAGTCATGTTTTGAGTGGATAGGTTAATGTCAAAAATGCAAATTCAACTTTCCAAGGCTTCTAAAAATTCATCTACTGTTATTCCTGCCTTGGAAATTAAACTTCGTAAAGTACCACGAGCTACTTCGTCATGATTTGGTACTGAAAGTGTAGCTGGTTGTCCTTCTTTTGTCAGGATAATGTGACTACCACGCTGACGAGCAACTTCCCACCCAAGTTTCTCAAATGTTTTAATAACCTCCGAAGGCTTTAATATTGGTACAGCAGCCATTTAAATATAAACTTCCACTTCACGAGTTGTTACTGTCAAAGGCATTCCTTTTTCAGCCCTTACCTCTAAACACTCCTTGATTGCTTCTTGGATATTTTTTTCAGCTTCTTGTTCAGTATTGCCTTGACTTATACAGCCAGGAATTGATGGACATTCAGCAATAAATATTCCATCTTCGTCTTGCCAAATAGTAATCAGAAATTTCATTATTTACCCCTATTTTCTAAACTGTCACACCTTCTAATTGTTCGTCAGTTAATTCATATAACTGACGCAATTTATCTAACTTATCTTGATCAGCTTCCCAAAAACCACGCCCAGATGCTTCTAACATTCTGCTAACAATATTGCGGAAAGCTTCGGGGTTGGCTTGGCGTAATTTCTCTGCCATTTCTGGGTCTAAAGCATAGGTATTAGCGGCTTGGTCATAGACCCAATCATCTTTAAAATCGGCAGTACCACCCCAACCAATTAAGGCTGTCATGCGTTGAGAAATTTCAAATGCACCGCCAGAACCTTGATTTGCCATTGCTTGCGCCCATTTAGGATTTAGCAATTTTGTGCGATATTCCATCCGCAGCAAATCTTCTAAATTCCGGGGGGTGGTGTCTTTCGAGAAGCTTTCGACAAAGCTGGTAGTTACCTTTTTACCGCTTTGTTTTTCCGCTGCTTTTTTCAAACCGCCAGTGTTGGCGTAATATTCTTGAATATCGGTTAAACCATATTCTACCGAATCAATTTCTTGAACAATGCGATCGCTAGTTTTCAACAACTGATTCAATACCTCTGGTCTAGCTTGGCCTTTATCCTGTCTCCCATAGCTAAACACATTGCGACTTTGCCAAGTATTACCTAACTCTTCCCCAGATTCCCAATTACCATCGACAACCCTATCATTTACCAAAGAACCAAAATCACCCGCAGGATTAGAAAATAACCTCGCTGAAGCATTTTCTACACCTTGCGCCTTTAAAGCCAAAGCGTGTTTCTTAATAAAATTCTCGTCTTCCGACTCATCCGCCTCAGCCGCCCGTAAAAACAAATCATCTAATAATTCGATGAGATTCACAAAACTATCTCGGAAAATTCCCGACAAATTACCCAACACATCAATGCGCGGATGTCCTACCTCAGCCAAGGGTTTTAATTCATAACGGACAATTCGACCAGTCCCTTCCTTCACTGGTGCAGCACCAACTAATTCCAGCAGAATTCCCAAAGATTCACCCTTAGTTTTAATCGCATCTAAACCCCACAACAAAACCGCTACCGTCTCAGGATATTTTCCATGTTCTTGTAAATGCTGGGCGATAATTTTCTGTGCAATTTCTCTACCCCTTTCATACGCCGCAGGTGAAGGCATTCTATAAGGATCTAACGCATGAATATTCCTTCCCGTCGGCAAAACCCCAGCACCATCTCGCAACAAATCACCACCAGGCGCAGGCGGAATATACTCCCCATTCAACCCACGTAATAGATTTGTTAATTCATCTGTGGTTTGCATTAATAAATCTCTAATTTCCTTCTCTCCCTGTTTTTGTGATTCGCTACCAAAATAAGCCTCCAAATACGCCGCCATCTCCTCCTCATTTGGTGCTTCACCCAACGTATGCAACCCAGAAGAAAACAGCCGATTCTCCAAAACCTGCAAATATTCGTACAACTTCACCAGATAATCATCAAAAGCATGACCACTAAACATTCTGATATTTTCTGGCGTAAAAGGAATGCCTAATTTTTTCGCATCCTCAAACGGACAATCAACATCTAAACCCGTATCAACAATCTTTTTACAAATCCCTTCCTTCAGCACATAATTCTTTTTCGGATCTTCTCGATACTCTGCAATTAAATCACGCAAAGCCACCAATTCCTTATACAAACCTGCACGACCATAAGGCGGTACATTGTGTGAAATTAACACGCCATAACCGCGACGCTTCGCCAACATTGACTCCGAAGGATTATTCGCCGCATATATATATAGATTGGGTAAATCACCTAACAAAATATCCGACCAAGAATAACCTGTATTTCCTAAAGGCGAACCCGGCAACCATTCTACTGTGCCGTGCATCCCAAAGTGAACCACAGCATCAGCTTGTAATTCATTTTGCAACCATTTATAAAAAGCGGCGTATTGGGGATGGGGAGTTAAATCTCGTTCAAACATTAACCGCATCGGGTCGCCTTGAATGCCCAACGGTGGTTGTAAACCTATCCAGACATTCCCTAACTGCACACCACCAATATGCAGTTCATCACCATAGGTTTTAATCCCGCTACCTGTTAAAGATTTCCATTGTTTTTCAACGCGAGATGTGCGGAGATATCCTAACCATTTTTCTAATTTTTGGGCATTTACAGTATTGGGAAGTGGGGAGGAATTTGTTTCTATTCTCTCGTCGGCTTCTTTCACTTGGCGAATTAATTCTTCCCCATCTTCTGGGATGTCGCCAACGTTATAACCTTGGTCTTTGAGTGCGTGCAGAAATTTGAGCAGACTACGAGGCACATTCAATAATGCAGCTGTGCCGGCTGCACCATACCCAGGAGGGAAACCATATAAAATAATGGCAATTTTACGTTCTGATGCTGGTGTTTGTCGTAAAGCAACCCAGCTTTTGACTCTACCAATTAATCGCTGTACCCGTTCAGGAACGAGATAAATATTTTCGCCTACCAAGCCACCAAGGGGAACGGTATCAATTGCCCCATCGAGTTCTGGTAAAGCATATAAAACTACACTTTGTAAGCCGCCGACACCTTGGCGTGTCCAAGAATGTATATCTTGAATTAATAATGGTGCGGCGACAATGTAAGGCACATTTTTAGCAGTTAGGATGCGCTTTGCTACTTCTACTTGCCGTCCTGCTTCCATTGAACCAGCCGGGCCACCCACTAAAGGAAAGCCAATGGTGGAAACTATGGCATCAACTTTAACTGCATCTTGGGAAAGTGAGGGAGTTTCAATATTATTAAGTTGCCGTTGTTGCTGTTCGTAGTCAGTCGTCATCCAATCGCGTACAGCTACATGGCCTTCTACGCCGTTGATGAAGATGGGTAAGGGAATTAAACCAGCTTCTTCAAAGCGGCGAATTAGTTGGGGAATGTATGGTTGTTTGGTGATGACGTGTTTACGGTAAAGCAGTATTCCAACAACTGGAGAAGCAGTCCTACTGCCTACTGCCTCCTGCCTCCTGCCTCTGTTTTGATACCACTCTAAGTATGCTTTTGGCGATTCAAAAAAGCCTTGATAGTCGGGATGCAGTAATCCCATATTGGGGGTTTCTACTGGTGGGGGAATGTCGCCAATTTTTAAGCCGAGGTATTTTTCTGCTAGTGTCCAGAATAATGATGCAACGTTTTCGGGGCCGCCTGCATTCCAGTAACCATAGATAATTAACCAGTTGCGTAAGTCTTGAACTTTCTGTACTGGGACGAATTTTAAGAGTTTAGGGCCGATTTTTAAGAAGCTGATGTAACCTGCGAGTTTGTCTTCTTCCCGTCCGTTGCTGAATTTGTCAAGGATAAATTTAACTGGTTTGGGCATTCCTTTGGGCTTGTCACCAATGGCAAAGTCTCCCAGTTTGGTTAAACTCATCAATTCCAAAGCTGACTCAAAGACAAGCCGGATGGGAACTTGAGTAAGGCGATCGCGCAACCACACAACTTGGTCATAATCAAATAATAAGCTGCCAAAAAATACCTCAGCGCCATCTAGTGCTGTTTCTACTTCCGCACGCTTACTGATAATATCGCGATCGCTAAACACGCGAATGTCTAAATCAGGACAGCGAGATTCAGCTACAGTTGCCGCTTTTCTGTATAAGTCAGCGTTGAACGATTCAAACCCAGCAATTAAGACGATCCGTTTCATGCCCGTAAGCTGCTACAAAATATGTCTTTTTCTTGATCTTAAATCCGCTGCCAAGATAAAACCTTAAACACAAGATTGATTGTGATATTTTGCCGTTTATAGCTATGCATCACCAAAAATATTTAATAGGGCTTCTTAGCTTCATTATCCTAGTACAAACTCGTCCTGTTTTGTCCGCACCTATCAATTCATCTGGTATTTGCCAAAAAGAAGATTCTTTATCAAGTCCGTTTCGGGTTTATTTCCCCAGATCACCCCGTCTTCAGTCTTCCCCAGAACAGAAGAATTCAGCTTTACTTTACCAAGCTCTGGAATTATCTGGCAATGGAAAACTTGACGAAGTGCTGAAAATTGCCCAAAACATCCCCGATGACTCAGAAAGATTCTATATTTTAAATAGCATAGCTGATAGTTTGGCTGCGACTGGCAAGATTTCCGAGGCTGTGAAGTTTGTCCAAAAAATTACTGATGCCTCCTATAAAGCTGAAATTTTCGGTAATCTAGCCAGAAATCTGGCTTTGTCTGGTAAGCTCAAAGACGCTTTACAAGTTGTTGCCAACGTTGAAGAAACCGATGAACGGGCTTCGGTGGTGAGTGATATAGCGATTCAGTTAACAGGGTTAGGGCGAATCCCCGAATCCTTAGAAATAGCGAGAATGGGTCGTGATAATTCCCAAAAATGCTCTATTTTAAAAGGCATATCCATCAAATTAGCAGAAACAGGGAAAGTATCTGAAGCTCTACAAATAGCCAGCACAATCCAAGAAGAAACTTCACGCGATTCTACTTTTAGTGAAATCTCTAGCAAACTTTTAGCAGATCAAAAAATTCCTCAAGCTATAGAAATAGTTAATAGCATATCTAATGAATATTATCGTAATTCTGCATTATATGATATTGCCGTTAATCTAGCGGAAAACAAGAAGTTTTCCCAAGCTTTTAAAATAGCCGAAACAATTACCACTAAACCAAAAAAAGCCGAAGTATTAGTCAAAATTGCGACTCGATATCGAAAAAACGGGCAAAAACTTGAAGCTCTACCAATTTTGGCACAAGCCCTAGAACTAACTCAAGAGAATGTAGAGGACTACGAAAAAGTTTCTTTATGGCGGGAGATATCTGACGAATATAGAAAATTGGGACAAACAGATAAATCCCTACAGATTTTATACCAAATTGATGCTCTGGAACAAAAGTTTTAACTTTTAACACAATTAATTACCAATTTGGCATTTTGGCAGATTTGCTCAAGTCTAAGTTGGTATGGTGATATCCGCGAATGTCTTTGTGCGACAATTACCGACTTGCAGAATCCCTCGGCTAACTACCGGGGGGCTTTTTTATGTGTAGTGCAAAATATTCAGTAAAGACTACCTGGAAGATATTGTGTTTGTTCTTTAGTCCAAAGTTTGAGACATTTTTTGTCAATGCGTAAGTCCTATTAGATATATGTCTAAATAGATAAATTTATGAAAATTTAAGATTAATTTTATATATAAAATTGCAATTTACTGTTAAATTACTTCAGAAAGTTAACTATTCTTATACAAGTTGCTTGATAAGAATGAAGAGCGATCGCTTGAATATTTATTTGGGCGATCGCTTGAAATTCTAGAGGAAATTATGTTGACTATTTATCATCAAATCACTTGATGTTACCAGTGAATGTAAAAAATGATAACTAACCATTAACTTGATTTAATCTTTTGATAACCAAGTTCACCGCCTCCCAAGCAAATGTATTCCTATGCCCTCCCGTCACCACTAGTTGAGAAATCAAATTAAGATTTCTACATTGTAATTAGATAATGCAAATAGGTTTGCCAAATCATTTTTTTTATAATTTTTGATTCTTCACTCATTAATGCAAGTTGAATTTCTTCATTGATTTTGATCAATTAATCACTATTTAGCGACTATGGCAAACCGTAGAGGTAACGCCTAAATTTTCACGCACAGAATTAGCTACCTGAGCAACGAGTGTAACTTCGCCTTTGTTGTTAAAGACCCAACCAGATGCAGGAACTAGAAAAAGACTATTAAGTGGTTTGGATACTTGCACAGCAGGAATTTTTGATTGATATTGTGGCTTTGCGGCTACAGTGCGGCGTGTATCTGACCATACTTCATCACTATCGAGTTGGTCATTGGGACTCGGAGGTAAGCCACCACGCCCAGCTACGGTGAATTGGTTGGCTACTTGTTCTGCTTGTGTGCCACAACCTTGAGCGATTAGTTGGGAAACATCTACTAAAGTTTGAGGTAAAGTAGTTAAACCTTGAGTTGGGTCAACATCGGGGTTGTTGATGTTAATAAATCCATTTATACCAAAAGTCGAACTGGCAGTAATATCACTTTCAGGAGTTTCAAATAGTTGGGGTTGAATACCAAAAATACCTCTTGCTGTGATATTAACTTGACCGCCATTACCTGTAAAAGCATTAGCTTTGATGTTGCTATCTTCTGAGGGGATAGCCACAATAAATGGAGCTTTGATATTAATGATGCCGCCGTTACCACCAGCAGGTAGAGTTCCTGCTGTGGTGGAGATTAAACTGTTACGGCGCAGTAGGAGTACCTCATTTAATGTGAGTGTGATATTACCACCATCACCAGAGGCTGTTTCAGCAATTAACTTGGCTTGATTATCTAATTGGACAAACCGCGCCTTGATATCTAAATTGCCAGCTTGTCCAGAGCCGTCACTACTTACTGATAATTCTGCGCCATCTCGTACCGACAAGCGATCGCTATTAATAATTAAATTACCAGCTTTCCCCGCAGCTTGAGCTTCGGTAAACAGACTACTGATGACACTCCCACCACCTATATTACCAACACCCACAACCTCTATAGAATCAGTAGCGTTGATATTCAAGGTTCCACCCGCCCCTTCCCCAAAAGAAGCAGAGCGAATTTCTCCGCCATTCTGCACTACCAACTGTCTGAGATTGAAAGTTGCATTACCGCCTACTTGACTAGAACCAAAATTAGCAGCAGAAATTCTAGCTCCATTTTCCACAGTCAGCAGTCCAGTTGTAATATTCAAGTTGCCGACATCGCCTGTAGCACCAGCCTCAGCACCGATAAAAATTCCACTCCGATTACTATCGGAGAACGAAGCAGTAGCTTGCAAAGACGTTCCACTCACAAGAATTGTATCTGAAGCTTGAATCGTGATATTACCGCCTTTACCATTATTGCGAACAGAGGTGGCTATCTGTGCGCCACCCGTAACAATCAACTTTTGTGTTTCAATCTTTAAGTTTCCGGCATTAGTTGATTGTGCTATGGATTCTTGAGCAACTTGAGCAAAAATTCCACTAGGCTGCTGACTATCAATGAGATTTCTGCCACGCAATTCCACAGAATTTGCAGCTTTGATACTGATATTTCCTGCTTGACCCAACCCAAAAGTGGAAGAATCTACAGTTGCGCCATCTCTAATGAGTAGTTTTTGAGCTTCAATTGTGATGCTGCCAGCGTTACCTGTAGCTGACTCTAGAACTTGAGACACTATACTACTAGGAAAAAAACCGTCTGGGGTTGAACCTGCCAATTCTACAAAATCTGAAGCTTTCACCTGTATATTTCCAGCATTCCCTTCACCGAAAGCAAAAGTTGCCAGAAATGCACCACCATCAATATTTAAATTTCTAGCATTGATTGACAAATTATCTTGTCTGCCTCGCTCAAAACTATTAATAAATACTAAAGAACTATCGGTCAAGTTGACATTTCTCCCTTGGAAATGAATGTCGCTACCATCATTACCACTACCATAAATAATTGCAAATTGAGAAACTTGAATATCTCGAAAATCTTGTACACCTGAATAGTTAAAGGTGTAACCTTTCTCAATTTCTGTTAATTTGACTAAACCTGTACCAACGCTACCTAGTTCAATTCTGCCTGCTGTCGTTGTCAGATTTCCTCCTTCTATTGCTACATCACCTCCTATCAATGCCAAGGTTTTACCAATAGGAGCTTTTAAACCAATAGGGTTAGGAGGATCAGCATCAGTCATTTCTCCATTCGGGCTGGCTTGGGACTGATTAACAATCCTACCGACAGTAGAACTAAAGTTTAAACCTATAGGAATGCTGACTGTTAATAATGGGTCAGGAGTATGGTTTGTCGCACTAAATTCTTTACCATCAGCAAACTTAATACTATTGGCAGTACTGGCAATAAAGGAACCGCCAACATTTAAGCTGGCATTGGGGCCAAAAACAATTCCACTAGGATTAATTAAAAATAGATTAGCCGTGCCGTTGGCTCTAATGATGCCATCTATATTAGAAATTGAGCCACCTGTTATCCGTGCAAAGATGTTTCTGACTGCCGAGTTATTGTTGAAAAAGGCAGTATCGCCTGTCATTGCAGCGGTATTGACAGAAAAGGAAAATTCTTGAAAGCTGTGAAATAGGTTTGTATCTCTCAGCGTACCGCCCTCAATGATTCTGATATTACTAGAGTTGCTGACAGTGGTATTTACAGGGAGGGTTGTATCTGGAATGATGTCTGCAACGGCTGGGTGACAAGCTAACAACCACAATATTGCCGTACAATTCCATCTCCAGAATCGCATCAGATAGTTTACCTTTACCACGGCGATCGCACCTTAATTACATAAAAATTGAGAGACTCAGATCCCCGACTTCTTCAAAAAGTCGAGGATCTGGTTATTGATGAATAGTTAAAAGTTATGACTGCTTCTTCAGGTGCTTGCGGTGTTGCAGTAGCGATCGCATCCCCAAAGCGCCTACACTCAGTAAACTAGCTGCAACAGTAGATGGTTCGGGAACTGGTTGACTATTGTTTTGCTGGTTAATAGCAAATGTTCCACCACCACTAGCCTGACTAGGAAATATACCGAAAATTCTATTAATTCCATCGAACCCGGTTAAATTATTAATCAGCCTAGAATCGTCAGACTGAATAAACCAAACTACATCAGGCTGATTACTAGCTGTTCCTGCTAAGAAGCTAACATCATACCTCAATACATTACCCGAAAAATTGATTTCAGATTGATCGAAGAAATCCTGTAAGAAACCTACAGTAACGTCAGATCCACCATCAATATTCAGATCACTGATAGTATTCCCATCAGCTTCAGTCGTTAATCGGCGAACAGTTAAATTGCCTAATGGACAAGGATCTTGACCACAAATAGCTGAATTATTTATAGAGAAATTATCCAGTGTAATATTAAAATTTTGAATTGCTCCTGGAAAATATCCTAAATTGTCATTACCTAAACCTGGTAAGGATTCAGTAACAGTAGTGTTTACATCAAAAGTAACGACTGGGCCGTTCATGGAAGCACCAGAATAACGCGCTCTTTGCGCTTGTGCAGCATCTGGCATCATAGTAGCTGCAAGAGTCATTAATGTTGCTACTCCGACAACTTTCTTCAAAGCATTGTTAATCATGGAAAAACTCATCTCTTTATTTAACTAATCTTTGCAATCAATTGCAAAGATAAAACTTGAAAAACTCATAATTTAAAGATGCGTACTGAACTCTATACAATTCAGTATTAACCCTGCTGTTGCTGCATGGAAAACAGCACTTCATTATTGTGATTTAAGCACAAATAAGTAAATATACGATATATATTTTTGGATCTCTTTGTATTTACTTTATCAAATCTACATATTTTTATAAGTAGTTTAGACGTAAATATTTATCGTTATCAATCAATTAACAATTGTCTAGACGGTTATCAATCTACTGATAACCTGCTGCTTGCAATAAGAATAACTTGGCATAAATTCCCCTAATTTCTAGCAACTCTTCATGAGTTCCTTGTTCCTTGATTTCCCCATTATCAATTACCACAATGTTGTCAGCCATTCTGACAGTAGAAAAGCGGTGAGAAATCAAAAATACCATTTGATTTTGCGTCAAGGTACGAAAATGATTAAAAATTTCAAATTCAGCTTGAGCATCAATAGCAGATGTAGGCTCATCTAACACTAAAATATCTGCTTGCGTACGCATAAAGGCACGCGCAAGAGCAATTTTTTGCCACTGTCCACCCGATAGTTCCTGTCCACCTTTGAACCAACGCCCCAGTTGGGTTTGAAAACTTTGGGGCAATTTTTCAATAAAAGACTGGGCTAATCCTTTTTGGGCTGCAACTTGCCAGCGATGTTTATCTTCAAGATTTTTAACATCACCAACACCAATATTTTCACCAACGGTGAATTGATAACGCACAAAGTTTTGGAAAATTACGCCAATGCGTCGCCGCAATATATCAACATCCCATTCTTGTAAGTCCAACCCATCTAATAAAATCCTCCCGGAATCTGGAGTGTAAAGTCGGGTCAAGAGTTTAATTAAGGTAGTTTTACCAGAACCATTTTCACCAACAATTGCTAGTTTTTCTCCAGGTTTTAAATGTAGGGAGATATTTTTTAAAGCTGGTTTATTACTACCTGGATAAGTAAAGGATACATTCTCAAAGCGAATCCCATCTTGGGGAGATAGACCTTGATTAGCATAACCCCAAGGTGTAGTGACTTTTTCTTCTAAGAAGTCGTAGAGGTTAGATAAATATAAGTTATCTTCGTACATCCCACCAATGGAAGTCAGGGCGTTAGAAAAAGTCGCTTGTCCTTGACGAAATACTGTGAGATACATTGTCATATCGCCTAAAGAAATTTTACCTGCCACTGCTTCTATGACAATCCAAGCGTAGGCAATATAAAAAGCAATGGTACTGACTAAACTTAAAAGATATCCCCAAAGTCCCCGCCGCAAAGTTAAATCTCGGTCTTCGCCATAGAGTTGATGAAAAACCTCGCGGTAACGCCCTAACAGCATTTCTCCTAGCTGGTAGAGTTTGATTTCTGTCGCAAAGTCTTCCCGCGCTAAGAGATTTTCGATGTAGTGCTGTTGGCGAGTCTCTGGCGCACGCCAGCTAAATAAGCGAAAGGCTTCACCTGCAAATCTAGTTTCGGCAATGAACGCAGGCATAGCTGCTACGATTAAAACTATCACCGCCCCAACAGAAAATTTCACTAACAACACGCCGTAGGTAATAAGAGACAAGGCGTTCTGCACTAAGCCAAATGTGCGGTTAACCAAAGAAAGGGGACGGACTGAGGCTTCGCGCCTAGCATTGGTTAATTTGTCGTAAAATTCTGAGTCTTCAAACTGATGCAGTTCTAAAGTCAGGGCTTTTTCTAAGATGAGAACATTTACCCGTTGACCAAGTAAGACGCGTAGTAAAGATTGACAAACAAGCAAACCGCGCTGACTCCCGGCTAACAAAATAACTGCGATCGCTTCTACGCCAACATACCATAAAGGGTGATAACCAGTGACTACATCACCTTGCGCTGCCAATAACACAGCATCCACAATCAGTTTACCAATGTAGGCGATCGCCGCTGGTAAAAGCCCCGCCACTAAAGTTAACGTCGCCAAAGTCATCGTCAAACCACGGCTGGTAGTCCACACTAAATTTATCGCCCGTCCGCTGTAACGGAATACGGACAGTGATTGTCGCAGAGTGTTTCGTACTTTCTTAGTCCCCATTATTATTCTTATAGCGTAGAAACACCGAGTTGGGGTGATAAGTAGATAAAGAGAAGAACTCTTCACTCAACACAACGTATACTACGGATACATTCTGCCTGTAGCTTGATATGAGCCTGTGCATCAACCCCTTCTGTCCTAATCCAGAAAACCCGGAGAATGATAATCACCGCTTTTGTCAAAGTTGTGGTTCCCAACTACTTCTAGAAGACCGCTATCGGGTCATGCGTCTTTTAAGTGATAAAACTAGCTTTGGCAAAATCTATGAAGTCTACACCAGGAATACGCCTAAAATTCTCAAAGTCCTGAAAGAACAACTCAACAACCACCCCAAAGCAGTGGAACTTTTTCAGAAAGAAGCGAATGTCTTGAGTCAATTAAATCATCCGGGAATCCCTAAAGTTGATGGTTATTTTCAGTATCAAACTAGCAATGGATTCAAGCTCCATTGTTTAGTCATGGAGAAAATTGATGGGGTAAATTTAGAAGAATGGCTACAACAACAAAGCCATCAGCCAATTTCTGAAAAACAGGCGATCGCTTGGTTAAAGCAATTAGCAGAAATTTTAAATATAGTCCATAGTCAAGGATGGTTTCATCGTGATATTAAACCTGCTAATATCATGTTACGAAATAATGGGCAGTTAGTGTTAATTGATTTTGGTACCGCGAGAGATGCCACTCATACTTATTTAGCTAAATTAGGAACAGGGAACCAAATTACAGCCGTATTTTCAGCCGGGTATACCGCAACAGAACAAGCCTGTGGTCAAGCCGTACCGCAATCAGATTTTTTCTCCCTAGGACGCACTTTTGTTTATTTACTCACAGCACAATATCCTCTCCGATTTTACAATGCCCGTGATGATGTTTTAAACTGGCGATCGGCAGCAAATGTCTCCCCAAAATTTGCCGATTCCTTAGATAATTTGATGGCAAGGAAAGCCGCAGATAGACCACAAACTCCTGAAATACTTTTGCAACAACTGCAACAACTAGAACAGACAACAACACTCAAGCCCATCCACGTTTCTCGTAAATTTCCGAGAGTAATAACTGCTGGGACACTACTACTTCTCGGAGGAGTATTAAGTTATGGGTTATATCAATTGCCTAAACTTTCATTTTTACATCACAATCAATTAGAACATCTGCAACTAGCCAACACCCTAGCAGATCATGCTCACTATGTTAAGACCCTAGCTATCACTCAAAATGGCAAAACTTTAGTCAGTGGTAGTAGTGACAAGACCATCAAAATTTGGAACTTAGCTGATAGCAGTTTAATTCGGACAATATCTGGTCATGATAGTGGAGTAATTGCTGTGGCGATTAGCCCAGACAACCAAACTTTAGTTAGTAGTAGTAATGACCAAAGCATCAGAATTTGGAACTTAGAAAGTGGTGCATTAATTCATACTTTAAATGAACATAAAGGTGCAGTATGGTCAATTACTATTACCCCAGAAGGGCAAACTTTAGTCAGTGGTAGTGGTGATAAAACCATCAAAATTTGGCATCTCAAAACTGGTGAATTAATTAAAACACTCACTAGCCATTTAAGCTCCGTAATGTCATTAGCAATTAGTCACGATGGTAAAACATTAGTCAGTGGTAGTAATGATAAAACAATTAAAATCTGGAATTTAGCAACAGGTGAATTAATTCGGACAATTAAAGCTCATGATGATGCGGTTATTGCTCTGGCTATTACTCCAGATGATCAGACTTTAGTAAGTAGTAGTAATGATAAAACAATTAAGATTTGGAATTTGACAACTGGTTCATTAATTCGGACATTAACAGGTCATAATGCCGAAGTATTTTCTGTATCTATTAGTCCAGATGGTAAGACTTTAGCGAGTGGTAGTGGTGATACCACAATTAAACTTTGGAATTTAAATAATGGTAGTTTAATTCGCACACTAACAGGTCACACTACTACTGTTTATTCTGTAGTTTTTAGTCCAGATTCACAAACTTTAGTCAGTGGTTCTAGTGATAGAAGTATCAAAATCTGGCGAGTTAAGTAGTGCGATGGTTGTGACAAAAACTAAAAAATAATTAATTAAATTAAGTTGTACTGGAAAACTATTATCCAATACATATATTTACTCATACTTTAGTTAAGATATTCTGTAAAGTTTTTGAATATCGTGTTAAGGTAGAAGATAGGAGTAAAATTCATTCATATTTTTTTAGTATTAACTGATATCTTCCACCATTATCAATAACCGTAGTGTGTGTGGGCAATGTACACAACGTACAAATCAGGTTTTGAGCAACTTTTTAGCATTGCCATAAACTAGCTGGTGCAAAATATAAGCACCCAAAAGACGCGATCACACGCCCATAATAAATGAAAGAAAAACTTTTTCTTCCCCTACACCCTTGGTTACTGAGCGCAGTCGAAGGTATGCACCATTACACCCTTGTTTCTCAAAAGTTAACAGGATTTCACCTGGAATCCCAAATAATTGTTAGTTAATTATGTGATGTTATATATTTATGGAATCTAATAAGTACAAAATTGAGTACAAGTTTCATTCAATCTCTATTGAAGAGGAATTATTAAGTAGAAAAGCCTACTACTATAAAATTTCTGGCGAATTGTGCCATAACAGTGGATTTGTCAATTCAATTTCTGAAGCTGAAAAAGAAGCTAAAGAAAAAATTGATGAAAAGTTTAACCTGATAGATAAAAAAGCTGCCTTACACAGATATTGCGTAATGCGCGATTTTGAAAGCTTTGTTGAGTTATTAAATCAACAACAGGAAATTTCTAAAGAACTTGCGTATCAAGTAGCTGCTCAATTAGCTTTAGCTTCAACTTTAAAATACTTTACCAAAGAAGCATTAAAAATTGATGTCAATGGCTCAGGAAAAGTAGATGTTAGTGGAGAACTCAACACAGATAACTTGCAGCAATAAAGTAAGATTTTGACATATTATTCTAGAGCTTGTTCTGCCTTATCTATTTTCAAGTTAGTAATTAATTTGAGGCTTAACCACAACCACAGCTAATAAATATGGC
Organism: Nostoc sp. LEGE 06077; assembly: GCF_015207705.1. Classification (GTDB taxonomy): domain Bacteria; phylum Cyanobacteriota; class Cyanobacteriia; order Cyanobacteriales; family Nostocaceae; genus Nostoc_B. The sequence goes on along the minus strand of NZ_JADEWI010000005.1, from coordinate 209,920 downwards.
AAAAGATAAAGAACTAGCTATAAGTCACCTTAGTCTTGAAGTCAGAGAGTTGATCAAGATGTATGCTGCTGTTAACGAATGTACACAAATTGAGATGTTAGAGCGCATAGTTTTGGAGTGGAATGCCCAACAAAGTCGTAGTGAAAGACCTCCAGGAGATGAAGATGAGTAGTGGCGGCTCAAGGCTAAAATAGTACATAAATATAACTCTTGTGGTGTAGGCACTAGGCACCTTGCCTACATCAGACATGCGCCTACATCAGACATGCTAGAAGTCTATCCCCGCAGAAAACCATAACTTGATATTCTAAGCTTGCTATGCCAATAGTTTATAAATAAACTATAAATAAATTACGACTTACACATAAATACGAAAAATCAAGGGTTGGGGAGAGGGTAAAGGAGTATATGTATCTAAAACCCTTACACACAGTCTCCAAAGCTAATCTTTGTGCGTAAGTCCTAGACATATCACACTATACACTTGAATAAGAAACAGGGTTGACTGCAAAATCCCTACATTAGAGGGCTTTGAAGCTGTTTATCGTTCCCTGATAGAGTCATTAAAAATTAATAAATAACTCTTCGATGTACACAATTAGGAAATAAAATTAAAATAGTTAGGGAATACTCAAAATAATAAGAGTATTTTCGGCATTTCAGGTTAGGTAACAAAAACTCAACATTTTCTGCCAGATGGCTGAAGAAGGAGAGATAGTACTGTGTTACCTTAGTAATACTTGCAATGCAAAGTGTTGAATAATTGAGAGGAAAAAATTATCGTAGTCCAAAAGCAGCTAATTAACTCGCAAATCAAGTCACCTCAAGTCTTCTTGATTGACCATGAAAATAATAATCGTGGTTTGATAGACACCTATGAAGCTCTAAATATAGCTCAGAGCGTTGAGCTTGACTTGGTTGTAGTGTCCCAAAACGAAGACATTCCAGTAGCAAAGATTCTCAATTATGGCAAGCTTCAGTATCAAAAGAAGAAACGCCAAGGTTCAAGTGCTAGACCTACTGTAAAAGAAGTTCGGTTCCGTCCTAATGTCGGTGCGGGTGACTATAATTTGCGTATTAATCAAGCACTTCAGTGGTTGAGTAAAGGTGATTCAGTAAAATTTGCTATTCGTTTACGGGGTCGAGAAAATCAATATCGCCAGCAAGCTGGAGATATGTTAGATCGCATTGTCACTGATCTGGGTGAAGTTGGTAAAGTCCAGTCGCTGGATAAACGCTCACTGATTGTTCAAATTATGCCTGCGTAAAACGTAATCAGCGCTCTATATGCACGAAACATAGATAGAGCGCTGTCATTTACTTATGAATGGAAATTGACATTACTGGGCAGCAATTATTGTATTTTCTTGGATGCTATTTAAACAAAAACTAATATGAGAGCGAATAGCTCGCTCATAAACTACAGTTTGCTGTGTGCGTATCCCTACAGCCTGATAGATTAACTTAACTTCGGGAAATTCGCACCAGTACATCAAAAAAATGTCTTTAGCAGGTGTAATAATTTCATAATTATTCTCTTGTCTTTTTTTTCTCAGCTTACAATTATTTAGTTGTAATTTTTGTCTGAATAATTTTTCAAATTCTGGAATTATATTTGAAGTAGTTTCCATATTTGATACACCTTGCAATTGTTTGTTAGGGAAAACATGATTTTGTACTGCTCCTGAGTATGACATTAAGCTATCTGATATTAAAGCTAGTCATCTCAAAGCTTTTAATTACCTAAGACTACATATCTATAAAGACTGCCTAAGAAAAAATTTAATCAATAAAAGGCTTCTATATTTTGGCGAAAAGCAATCAAAGCGTGCTTACCTTGTTCTTCTTTGAGTGCAGAAAGAATGGCATCTGAGGCTTCTAATGAAACTATTGTCTTGATTTCAATATTAGTGTTATAGCCAGCTAAGTCTGCCAATCGTCTTCCGTGACCGCCTTCACCCTGCACTTGATTAATCGTATAGCCGCTGACGTTATGGCTTTTTAGCAGCTTAACAATACGGTCTTTCAGTACTGTTTCACCAATAATGGTGATTAAAATAGCCGGCTCAACGGGAGAGGTTGAGTTTGACATAGAGAACTCCAGAGATTAGATTTTAGCTGATTGTCCAGCCCAGGTTTTGTATTAAAAAGGCTCAAGCATTTCTGCCTAAGCCGGTACTAAATGCAATTCATGTTCTGGATTAATGGTTTAGCTTCAAGAGCTAAATCTATCAAGCTTAGTAGCGGTTACGTGCGCCGTAGCTGCCCCGATTACCACCAAATGAACCTCTGTCTTCTTTTGGTTTAGCTTTATTAACTTTCAGGTCACGTCCCATCCATTCAGCACCATCAAGGGCTTCAATAGCAGCTGTTTCTTCAGCATCTGTACCCATTTCTACAAAACCAAAACCGCGCATCCGACCTGTTTCACGGTCAGTAGGTAACTGAATGCGCTTTACTGAACCATATTCTGCAAAAACTGCATTTAGACTATCTTCTGTAACTTCATAAGAAAGATTGCCTACATAAACTGACATAGATTGTCTCCGAAATCGTAAGTGTGTGGAGATTTAGGTTTCGGAGAAAAGTCTGTAGATACCAAAAGGAAAAAGCCTGTCAATAATAAAAACAAACGCGGTCGCCGAATTAACTCTCACTTTCTAGTATGACATAGCAAGCCATTATCAGGGGTGAGTTACCAAAAGCGTTATATAAAGTTATGTAAGCAATTTATAACTCCGTGTTGGAAATAAAGTTTAATGCCGGCAACTGGCTAGATCTACGCAACCATGAACACTTACCCTTGGTATGTGCAGCCTTTCGCAGTAACATATAAGCGCAAAGCTATCTTTTCCAAAGTTAGATTGACAATGATCCCTACACGACAAACCTTAGTTAAATCTGATATTCAACTTTCGTATTTAGAGTGGAATCAAGGTCAAGAACCTTTGCTGTTATTACACGGGTTAGGCGACCATGCGCTAGTTTGGTCTAGCTTGGGAACATATTTAGCAGCAGATTACCATATAGTTGCACCAGATATGCGAGGTCATGGTGACAGTAGCAAGCCAGAGAAAGATTATAGCTTTGAAAGTGCGATCGCCGACCTCGAAATTTTGATGGATAAATTAGGATGGTCTTCCGCCCATATTGTGAGTCATTCCTGGACTGGTAAATTAGCTGTGATCTGGGCTAGACAACATCCTCAACGGGTGCGGAGTATGGTGTTGGTTGACCCGATTTTTATCTGGAAAATGCCCGAATTCCTAAAGGCGACGTTTCCGGTTTTGTACCGCTTTTTATCTTTTCTCAAAGGTATGGGGCCATTTGCTAGTTATGCAGAAGCTGAACAACTAGCCCGACAATTAAACCAATACCAAGGCTGGAACGAATTACAACAGCAGGTGTTTCAAGGGGGAATTGAACAAAAACCTGATGGTAGCTGGGGTAGTAAGTTCACCATAGCCGCCCGTGATGGCATTTTTGAAGATGTGATGCGCGTACCTGGCTTTACCAGCCCCATCGATACACCCGCCTTATTCGTCAAGTCCGATAAAGGTCTGAACCGCCAAGAATGGCAATTAAAACCCTACAAAACCAATCTAAAAAATCTCCGTTTGTGCCAAGTTCCAGGAAACCATTGGCCTTTTCTGACTGAACCTGACTCATTTAACCGGACTGTGGCTGCTTTTTTAGCAGAGTGTAAATGAGTAATTCGTCATTGGTCATTTGTCATTAGTCATTTGTCAAAAATTTCTGGACTTTTGACTTTTGACTTTTGACTCTGGACTTTTGACTTTTGCCTTACCATGAGCCTTTGTATAAATCCAGTTTGTCCCAAACCGAACAATCAAGATAACGATAAACACCGCTTCTGTCAAAGTTGTGGTTCTCCGTTGGAATTACCGGGACGTTACCGCGTCATTCGCTTGTTGAGTGACAAAACTGGCTTTGGCAAAGTCTACGAAGCATACGCAAAAGATATGCCAAAAGTCCTCAAAGTACTGCGAGAGGATTTATCAGCTGATACAGCCGCAATCAGGATTTTTCAACAAGAAGCGACTGTTCTAAGTCAATTACATCATCCGGGGATTCCCAAAGTTGATGGTTATTTTCAATATCAAACGCGCAACGGTTTGATATTACACTGTGCCGCAAAAGAAAAAATCGATGGCTGGGATTTAGAACAATGGATGAATAAACAGCAATATCGGCCAATTTCTCAAACACAAGCTATTGCTTGGTTGCAACAATTAGGAGAAATTTTACATTTAGTACATAGCAAGCAATATCTGCATCAAAATATTCAACCAGCAAATATTAAACTTCGTAGTAATGGGCAATTGGTATTAGTTGATTTTGGCACATCTATAGAAGTGGCCAAGCAGTACCTCGCTCAATTTAGTCATAGCGGTGAAATGACATCAATTATTTCATCTGGCTACAGTGCATTGGAACAAATGAAAGGCCAAGCTATACCCCAATCAGATTTTTTTGCCCTGGGACGCACCTTTACATTTTTATTAACAGGTCGGCATCCTTTAGATATGTATGATGTCCGCAAAAACTGTCTGCAATGGCGAACTTTTGCCTCTCATGTCTCACCTGTACTATTAGATTTAGTTGATTGGTTGATGGCAACGGATGTAGAGAAAAGACCAAAGAATGCTCAGGAAATTTTGCAACAGTTAGGAGAAATTGAACAACAGCAAGTTAAATTCAATATAGTAAGTAATCTACAAGCAAGGCATTTCTCGCCAACTATTGCTAAAACAGAAATAAAAGCACAACTGCCTTTGATGGCATTATTCGCTGCATTAATAGTGTCATTGGGGTTAGTTGCTTTGATTGCTTTGGGAATGCGATCGCCTAAATTTTCTGCCTTAATTACTCAAAGCCAAGCCCCTGAAAGAAAAGGTAAAATAGACTTATTTACATATCAAGAGGGTAGAGATAGTCAAGGTAAAACAGCCGAATTTAGTATTGCTATTTTATCAACAGAATATAAATGGCTGTTAAATAGCAATTTTCAAATTAAACATAATGATCAAGTTGTCAGTCTGGATTTTTTAAAGTTAAACCTAGAACAAGATGGCATCCAAAAAATTATGGAATACCCTACAGAAATTATTTCTGTAGGTACGTCCACTTGTGAAGGTGATTTGGTGGTTGCCCAACGCCGCGCTCTAGAACGTGCCAAGCAAGTACAAATTTTAGCTAAAAAACTCTTTAAAAATACATCTAGTGTGAAAGGTTATCGGTTATTAAATCTTGGTCAATTTCAGCGCCATAAATGTCAACCCCCTCAAGATAAGACTACTTATCAAAGCAGTATTATGATGATTGGTGTGAGAAAAAAATCAAAAGGTGTAATTTTAGATGAAGCATTGCGCGATAGGTTAATAAATCAGCCTTTTGCAGATTTTAATTTAGAGGATTATTCTTTGGGAGCAGTTGATAAATTTACAACCATCCCCCAACCTATTTTGATACCTGTAAAAAAGTGAATAGATAGTTTGTAAGGAAACGGTATGAGTATTTTAGGATAGGGATATGGCAAGAGATTAGCATTGGGTAAATTCATCTATGCATTCCAGCAACAACCCAAAAGATTGGTCATGGCCGTTTTGGCCTGTTGTTCCCCTTTATCCTTACAGCAGACGGCGAACACGTTGCCAAGAAATTGTTAAAGATACAATCTGGACATTTGAGCAGTTTCACGGCATTCTCTACACTATTGTACCGATGCGGATGACTGTAATTAAGCTGACAGGTGGCGGTTTGCTGGTCTATGCACCTGTTGCACCAACTAAAGAATGTGTGCGTATGGTGAAAGAGTTGGTCGCCAAGCATGGTGCGGTGAAGTACATTATTCTTCCAACGAGTTCTGGTTTAGAACATAAGGTTTTCGTCGGCCCTTTTGCGAGATGTTTTCCCCAAGCACAGGTTTTTGTTGCACCCCATCAATGGAGTTTTCCGTTCAACTTACCTTTGAGTTGGCTAGGTTTTCCGCAAAATAGAACTCAGGAACTACCAGAAGATGCTAGTCTTGCGCCATTTGCAGATGATTTCGAGTATGAGGTGTTAGATATCAATTTGGGACGAGGTTCTTTTGTCGAAGTAGCATTTTTGCATAAGCGATCGCATACTCTACTCCTAACCGATACAATCATATCTGTAGCCGAAAACCCGCCAGCTATCTTTCAATTAGACCCATACCCCTTGTTATTTCATGCCAGGGAAAATGCCCTCCAGCCTATTGAAGATAACCCAGTAAACCGCCGTCAAGGATGGCAGCGTATTTCCTTATTTGCTGTCTATTTCCGCCCCAGTGCGTTGGAAGTCACAGCACTAGGTGAAAGTTTCCGTGATGCAGTTCAAGCCCCAGACCATTCGAGAAAAGCCTACTTCGGTTTATATCCATTTCGTTGGCAAGCAAATTGGCAACAGTCATTTCACGCCTTGAGTGCTAATGGTCGTCCATTTGTCGCCCCAATTTTGCAAACCCTGATTCTTCCCCAAGCACCACAACAAGTCATTGACTGGGCAAACAAAGTTGCAACTTGGGATTTTTACCAGATTATTTCTTGTCATTTTGATGCGCCTATTGCTACTAGTCCCCGTCAATTTCGCCAAGCATTCAGTTTCTTAGAAAAGCAGCCATCAGTAAGTAGAGAAAGTCAGCCTTTATCAGAGGAAGACTGTAAATTTATCAAAGAACTAGAAGCAAATTTACTCAAGCAGGGTATTGCTACTCCTCCCAAGGAGAAGGTGTAATAAGTAAGCACGCAAAATCTATTTCTGAAGTCACAGAAATAGATTTTGCATTCGCGTTTGTTATTTTAGCGATCGCATTTGTTATATGTGGAGTCGCAGAAGTAAATTTTGCATTCGCATTTGTTATTTTAGCGATCGCATTTGTTATTTTAGCGATCGCATTTGTTATGTGTGGAGTCGCAGAAATAGATTTTGCATTCGCATTTGTTATTTTGAGCCAAAAACAAAAATAAATTACAATTACGATTAGGCTATACCAATTCCCAAGCATATAAAATACACCCCACCCGCGCTGTCGCGCACCCTCCCCTTGCCAAGGGGAGGGTTGGGGAGGGGTAATTGTATAACTCACCGGAATTGGCAATGCCATAACATGAGCTTGTATAAATAACTTTAGTTAACTGCGTATATAAATGGATATTGCACTGCTCGTCAAATTTCTTGCTCCCTGTCTGCCATTTCTGCTCAACGTGGGTGGTAAAGTTGCAGAAGGCGCATCACAAAAAGTTGGTGAGGATGTTTGGAATAAAGCTAAAGCTATTTGGGGGAAGTTACAACCCAAGGTAGAAGCTAAGGAAGCCGCAAAGGAAGCTGCTGCGGATGTAGCGCAAACTCCAGACAATGAAGATTTACAAGCAAGCTTGCGAGTGCAACTGAAAAAGATTTTGGATGCTGATACAGCGCTGGCTGAGGAAATCGCCCAGATTTTGCAGGCAACAAAATCTGATGATAGTTCTGTTAGCCTCAACGCTCAATCTTACGACGAAAGTATACAGATCAATACAGCAGGTGATGTTAATCAGCCAAACTATGATTTCAGCCGAAATATCAATAGCCCAAAGTAACTAACCACATTGCTGTTTATGGTACTGTACAGCAAGAAATAGTGGAGTTGCTAGAACGCAGTACCAAAGCAGAATCACCGGGGGTTCTCAAAGCTGGTAACTCCCCTAAAAATTTGGCTTATTGGCAAGCAAGAAAAACCGAAATTGCTCAAATACAGCAATGGTTAAGTGATGAAAATACCTGTTTAATTGGTATAGAAGGCATCGGTGGCACAGGTAAATCTATGCTGGCGACGAAAATTTATGATGAAATTGCGGGTTTCCCCAAGCGATTTTGGGCTGATGTCAGTAATGGGGCAGGTTTTAGCGATGTCGCCAGAGAAGTATTAACACAATTTGGCTTTCCTGTGCCAGAACAAGAAGCGCAGTTAGTAGAAGCGTTAATCAGGTGTCTGCGTTCTGGGCAATTTCTACTAATTATTGACAACCTAGAAAGTTTATTACAACCCGATAGACAATGGGGAAGTCTATTTTACGGTGAGTTTTTCCAAACATGGATCGAATCTGGTGGTAATAGTAAGGTGTTAGTCACCACCAGAGAAAGACCAGAATTAAAAGGCTTTGAGTGGCTACCCTTAAAAGGTTTACAAGTAGATGAAGGGGTGGCGCTGTTAACAGAATTGGGCATTAAAGGGAATTTAGGCGAGTTTGTAGAATTAGTAGATGGGCATCCCCTATTGTTGAGATTGGTAGCAGATTTATTAAAGGAAGAATATTCACAAGACCCGGATTTAAGCAGATTAGCAGATTTAGGCTTGGGGAATTTGCAGCAGTTGTTGACAGATCCCCAAGTGGTAGGTGTGCATCGTCGGGAAAATGTCGGGATAGTTTTGGTATTGGATGCCAGTTTTGCAAGATTGAGTGAGTTACAAAAGGCGTTATTGCAGAATATTAGTGTTTATCGTGGTGCGTTTGACAGTGCAGCAGTCGTGGCAGTGTTGCCGGGAAATTCAGAACCAGAGATTGAGAGAGAATTAAGGAATATTGTTAAGCGTTCTTTGTTGGTAGAACAACTCAATGGTAAGCGGCGATTTGGGTTTCAGCCAGTGGTGTTGGAGTATGTGCGGTATAAAGCAGGCGAACAGACACAGGCACATCAACGAGCGATTAATTATTATCTTTTGAATGTTAAACAAAAACCTTGGCAGACTAAAGAAGATATCCAAGAATATTTAGAAGTTTTTCATCACTGGTATCAGCTAGAAAATTATGACTCAGCATTTGATGTCTTAAATTTTTGCGATGAATTTTTAACCTTGCGGGGTTATTACATCGACCGAGTGGAATTATATGGGCAGTTGGTCATTAAATGGCAAGAAATTGACGATAGAGAAAATTGGAATTATCGGGCTGCTCTCACTTCATTAGGCAATGCTTACAACTCCCTGGGAGAGTACCAACGGGCAATTGAGTTCCACCAGCAGTCTTTGGAGATATCAAGGGAGATAGGCGATCGCAATGGTGTTGGTAGTTCCTTAAACAATTTAGGCAATGCTTACAATTCCCTGGGAGAGTACCAACGGGCGATTGAGTTCTTCCAGCAGTCTTTGGAAATATCAAGGGAAATAGGCGATCGCAATGGTGTTGGTAGTTCCTTAAACAATTTAGGCAATGCTTATAAATCCCTGGGAGAGTATCAACGGGCGATTGAGTTCTTCCAGCAGTCTTTGGAAATATTTATGGAGATAAATGATCGCGATGGCGTTGGTAGATCCTTGGGTAATTTAGGCAATGCTTACCGTTCTCTGGGAGAGTACCAACGGGCGATTGACTTCTACCAGCAGTCTTTGGAAATATTTAGGGAGATAGGCGCTCGCGATGGCGTTGGTAAATCCTTAAACAATTTAGGCAATGCTTACAATTCCCTGGGAGAGTACCAACGGGCGATTGAGTTCCACCAGCAGTCTTTGGAAATCAAAAGGGAAATAGGCGATCGCAATGGCATAGGTAGTTCCTTAAACAATTTAGGCAATGCTTACGATTCCCTGGGAGAGTACCAACGGGCGATTGAGTTCTTCCAGCCGTCTTTGGAAATATTTATGGAGATAGGTGATCGCTTAGGCGTTGGTAGTTCCTTAAACAATTTAGGCAATGCTTACAATTCCCTGAGAGAGTACCCACGGGCGATTGAGTTCCACCAGAAGTCTTTGGAAATCAAAAGGGAAATAGGCGATTGCAATGGCATAGGTAGTTCCTTAAACAATTTAGGCAATGCTTACAATTCCCTGAGAGAGTACCAAAGGGCGATTAAGTTCTTCCAGCAGTCTTTGGAAATATCAAGGGAAATAGGTGATTGTAATGGCGAAGGTAATTCCTTAATCGGTTTAGGCAATGCTTACTACTCCCTGGGACAGTACCAAAGAGCGATTGAGTTCTTCCAGCAGTCTTTGGAAATATCAAGGGAGATTGGTGATATTCGAGGGGAAGCGACAGTCTGGTTTAATTTAGGTTTGACATTAGAAAAAGTCAACCGAGAATCAGACGCGCTTGGTGCTTATCGCAATGCTCGTGAACTATTTCAGAAAATGGGACTTGATGCTAAGGTGCAAGATTGCAACAATGCAATTGAGCGTCTTTCTCAACCAAAAACGCCTGTAGTTTCTCGCCGTGGTTTTTGGGCGTGGTTGCGTTGGTTGTGGCGTTGGCTTCGCTCTTGGTTTCGCCGTTAAAACAGTTTGCTATTTATGAAAAAATTAGAATTTAGCTATTTCTTAACTATATGCTGCACAAATATCTACCGAAACCACTAGCTTGTCTGTTAACTATTGGATGGCTGATACAACCTATTGCTGCTCACTCCCAGACTCTAACCTATAATGACAACTATGCACGCTTATCTCAGCAATCCTCTCTAATCAGCCAATTTAGACCAGGGGATAGTTGTGAAGCCAACGACAACTTAAGTTTATTTGCTGATACTTTTATTAGTGTGTGCCGGAAAGCATCAATTAGGCGTGAGTTTCCCAGCGAGTTTTTGAAATCTTATTTAGAAGACATCAAGAACAACAAATCTGCTGTTGGTAAAAAAGCTTGGAAGTTATTGAATGATGGCAGATTCAAAAAATAACTTTGGAGAATTATTGATGAAAACTGAAAGCATAAATAAAAAAGAATCCTTCTACATAGCGATAATTCTCTACAAATCATCTTCAGACAAACCTGATTATCAGCCTTTGTACCAAGAAAGTTTTGTTTTAATAAAAGCTACTTCTTTAGAAGCAGCAAAAGCTAAGGCTGTGCAGTATGGGAAGAATGAGAGTGTCAGCTATAAAAATGAAAATGGCGAAACTATTACTTGGTCTTTGCAACAAGTAGTAGATGTTAACTCAGTTTTGGATGATGACCTTGATTCTTCTGAAGATGGTGTTGACTTATATACCCGCCATTTTCGCAATTACGAAGCTTACCAATCTTTTGAACCCTTATTGTCTAACGAGGAATTGTAGGATTTAATCATTAACCGAGAATCAAACGCACTAAGTAAGCGATCGCAATGCCTCTGAACTAGATCAAACAATGGGACTTGATTTCACACTTCACACTTCATATTTGTAATATTGTATGAGTAGAAATCAGGAGCAAATTCCTGTTATGCAGCGTCATATTCAGTAAATATCACTCAAGATTAGGTTTCAGCCGATGTCCAACAGTCTTAGGGGTAAGCTGCCACTTTTGCTGACATTTTGCTTATTTACTAGCTTGTTACCTGCATCTGGTTCGGTATTATGTCCAGCGATCGCTAATAGCAGATACCTTGCTGATCGAGATTATGGCAGAGATGGGAGTGTGGGGACAAGTGGGCGATCGGGTAGAGATGGCCGCGACGGACAAAACCAAACCATTTTTGTTGATGGTTCATCAGCCAACCTGGACTTATCAGGTCAAAATGGTGAGGATGGGGAAAACGGTGGATATGGTTATCGTCCTGACTGCGGTTATCAACCAGAGAAGGGAAATCGGGATATTTACGCGGCTAATGGCGGTGCTGGCGGCAATGGTGGTAAAGGTGGAGATGGCGGAAATGGTGGTTCTCTCACAGCTTATTACACCAATTTAGCCGACTTACGCAAAATTCTTGTTCGTGCCACCCCAGGCGAAGGCGGACGCGGTGGACGCGGCGGTAATGGTACGGCTGGTTGTAATTGTCGCCGACGCAGTTGGGACGTGGAAACCTGTAAAGGCACTCCTGGCAGTTCTGATTACAAATGTACTAAGAAGCGTTACAGATGCTACGACGGACGGAATGGTAGCGATGGTAGTGACGGTAGGGAGGGTAGTAACGGACGCTTAGGAGTTTTGAGTATTGTGAACGGTAAAGAACCTTTGGCGGCTGATACCCCTAGCATTAAATTATCCATTACAGAACTAACTGGTAAACAGTTCACACTCTCGAAAAATAAATGGAATCTGCGTACAGGTGCAACTTCGTTACTCGCCCCTGGTTCGGTGATTGCTGATGAGTACCGCGAATTTGAACAGCGTTTGCAAGAGTCTTTTCAGTTGGTTTGGCAGGAAAAACAACCTAGTGACAGTTTTGGCAATCAACCTGTAACAGTAACTTTAAATGATAGTAAACAAGTAGAAGTTAATTTGCCTGAAGATTTGTGGGTTGATGCTAACAGTAAAAGTGAGAATAATTTGACAACCTATACCGTTAGCCATGCAATTCTCAAACAAGATGTTACCCGGTTAGCAGTAGCCGAATTTGCGGATGCGGGAGAAAACCTCAATTTAAAAATAGTCGATTTAGCAGCCAAATCTGATGTGCTTCAGACTAAATTTCGCGTGAAATTCCGGGCGCGGGATAACTTTGGTGGTTTCTCTGACTATAAAACTGTTTACGAAGGTGATGTTCCGCCTGAATTTGTCACCCGTGACTATAATCGCTTTATTTTGGCGTTAGGCAAGTTAAAAATACCAGAAAATGCCCTCCGTCCTGGTATCAATGTTGATATTGAAGTGATAGCAACGCGCTCATTAGGAGAACTTTCAGCCAAGCAAACTATTAACTGGCAAAGTGCAATTCGTAAACCCAGATAAAAGTAGGACTTACGCAAAAAACCTCTCAAATTCTCATTCCTCTGTGTCCTCTGCGTCTCTGTGGTTCGTTATTCCGTAACTCGTGCGTAAGTCCTAAAAAGGTTAAGTAGATTTTTTACTCTCAGAAATCATCTGTGCCAGTAAAGACCCCATAAAATCTAAAAATTGATCTAACAAAGTGCCTATAATACCGATGTAAAGTAAAAACTGAATGATGTTATTAGTATTACCAGCCTTGTAGGCTTCCCAGAGAAGAAAGCCTAAACCTCTAGGGCCAATTAACATTTCTATGGCAATAACTGTAAACCACGCTACCCAAATGCCAACTTTCAGGGCATGAAAGACATGAAATATTGCAGCCCGAAAGTTATTATTCTGTCTACGAAAATGTTGTAAACCTATTGCCACATTAATGATAATTGTCCAGAGAGTGGCAATAAATATCACCGTTACCGCAGCAGGTTCACTATCTTGAAATAAGATGAGAGCAATTGGGAGTAGGGCTAAAGGTGGAATGCTATTGGGTATCTGAAATATCCTTCTAAAAATTTGATACACTGTAACATTTATGCCAATGAAATATCCAATAAAACTGCCAAAAATAGCAGCCGGAATGTAACCTACGAACAGTTTTTGTAGGCTGGCTAAAAAGTCTAAAAATATAGTTTGTTCCATGCCTCAGTTTTTATTTGGAACGTCTATATATTACTGTGGCAATCAACAAAAAACAGTTAATAGATAACTCAAGGGAAAGTATGATCGTTTTCCGAGATTTAATTTATCAGAGAATCAAAACTAACTCAAAAAAATAAATCCTCAAAATCTCCATATTTTAAAGTTTGTGGGGATGGTTTCCATCCACAAAACTTTTCAAGACAGAGGACAGAAATTGTATTTTCTGCCTTCTGCCTAACTTAATTTACTTCGCCATAACCAAATTAACAGGCTGCACTCCCGCCAAATCCAGAATCTTGGGAATCAAATCTTCCCGCTTGACGGCCATGATATGGACACCATGACACAATTGCCGTGCTATCTGCACTTGTTCGGCAGCAATTTTTACACCTTCCTCTAATGGGTCTTTGGCTTTGGCTAATCTATCAATAATGTGTTCAGGGATATTGACACCGGGAACGCACCTATTAATAAATTGGGCATTTTTGGCTGATTTCAACAGAAAAATTCCGGCAAGAATTGGTTTTTTATGCACAGAAGCTATCTTGTCCATAAACTTTTCTAGTCTGTCAAAATCGGTGATTAATTGACTTTGAAAAAATTGCGCTCCGGCGGCAACTTTGCGTTCAAATCGACTTTGCAAACCTGACCAACTCGCAGATTGAGGGTCTACGGCTGCACCAACAAATAAATCGGTTGCGCCATCGCTCAAGGGTTTATCGTTGCAATCAAAACCTTGATTCATTTTCTGAATTAATTGCAGCAGTCGCACAGATTCTAAGTCAAATACGCTTTTAGCATCAGGGTGATCGCCTGCTTTTACTGGGTCGCCTGTCAAAGCTAAGATATTCCGAATACCCAAAGCATGAGCGCCCATGAGGTCGGCTTGTAAAGCAATACGGTTGCGATCGCGGCAAGCCATCTGACAAATTGGCTCAATGCCGTTTTGTAATAAAATCGCTGAAGCCACCAAAGACGACATCCGCAGCACAGCGCGGCTACCATCGGTAATGTTGACAGCATGAACTCTCCCCTTAAGAGTCGCCGCCATTTCAATTGTATGAGCCGGATTTACCCCTTTTGGGGGTGCTACCTCAGCAGTTACTAAAAATTCGCCTGCTTGGGCAGCTTTTGGAAATAAACTCAAAGCAGTAGGGCTATGGGTGTGATGCATACACTTTAATAGTCTGGGTTTCTTCCAGGGTATAACGAATCACACCTCAAAGCGAAAGCCCTATATAGGTGTGGAGTAGCCCAAAGCAAACTTAACTTGAGCTAAAGTTTGGTTAGCGATCGCTTGTGCTTTTTCCCTACCATCACGCAACACAGACTCCAGATAACCTTTATCATCCATGATTGCCTGATATTTTTCTTGGATTGGTTTTAAAGCGTTTATTGTCGTTTCTGTCAACAAAGGTTTGAATTGTCCCCAACCCATATTTTGGCATTCTGCTGCAACTGTTTCTTTGGTCTGACCAGACAGCAGCATATATAAGGTTAACAAGTTATGACACTCTGGACGTTCTGGATCATCGAAAGTTAAACCCCGCACAGGATCAGTTTTGCATCGCTTAATTTTATTCGCAATTTGCTCTGGCGGATCTAACACATTAATTCGACTTAACTCTGATGGATCAGACTTCGACATTTTGCGTGTCCCATCGGTCAAACTCATCACCCTTGCACCTTCCTTGCGAATCAAGGGATCTGGTAACTTCAATACTGGTTGATCCTTAGCAAATTGGTGATTGAACCTGTTGACAATATCCCTTGTCAGTTCTATATGTTGCTTTTGGTCTTCACCCACCGGCACTTTATCAGCTTGATACAGCAAAATATCCGCCGCCATCAGCACAGGGTAGATTAGCAACCCTGTACTCACGTTTTCTCCTTGTTTAACAGCCTTTTCCTTAAACTGAATCATGTCTTGCAACCAGTTCAAGGGAGTTATGCAGTTAAGCAGCCAAGCAAGCTCACTATGTGCGGAAACGTGGGACTGGACAAAGATACTGGAGTAGTTTAAATCAATCCCACAAGCCAGGTAAAGAGCCGCGATTGTGTATGTATCTGCCGCCAAAGACGCTGGATTATGCGGTACAGTAATCGCGTGTAAATCTACTACACAAAAGAAATTGTCATACTGGTCTTGGGTTTCTACCCAGTTGCGAATTGCCCCTAAGTAGTTACCCAAATGCAAATTACCAGTTGGTTGAACTCCTGACAGCACACGCTGCTTACCCATAAATTCACTCTAGTCTTGCTAAATGTTCATGCACGTATTCATCCCTATGATGCCGTGTCACACGGCATTATAGACTTTTTATGAGTAATAAGGTGACAGGATGGTGACAAACACCATAGCAATGGAATAGCACAACTAGATTACTAGTTCTTGGCAAATCATCGCCAAAATTTTAACTAAGTGATGCCAGTCTTTATAGGTAATCCTTAATTTTTAATTAAGTAGAAAGTCCCGATAAAGATAACTATTATAGAAAGATTACAAGGCTACAACCCTCTTTAATCCTGACTGATCTCAACAAGAAATATTTACATTTCCCTACTTTTTATCTTTAGAGACAGTAGGTAATACTTAAATAGTGCTAGAACACTTTCAGTATTTTGATATGCGACAATTATTTCAGTATTTACGTACCTGGGTTATCATCTGCCTGCTTTGTCTGGTATTCGGCTGGACACTACCGGCACAAGCAGCTACCGATGTTGATGCCAAACTTGAAAAGCAAGTCTTAGAAGTTATCCGTAACAATCCTCAATTCGTAATCAATGCTCTGCAAGAGTATCAACTGACAAAGCAAGAGAAATTACAAAAAGTACAACAGGCTTTTTTAGACGATTTAAAGACTAATCCTGGAAATATAATTGGAAATTCACCAACAACTGGCGCGGCTAAATCTAAAACTGTGCTAGTAGAATTTTCTGACTTTCAATGTCCCTACTGTGCTGAGGTACATAAAACTCTTAAGTCCGTGGTAGACAAGCACAAAGATAATCTGACATTGGTTTATAAAAATTTTCCTTTGACTGGAGTCCATGCAGAAGCATTACCCGCAGCACAAGCGGCTTGGGCTGCTCAACAACAGGGTAAGTTTTGGGAATACCACGATGCTTTGTTTGAAAATCAAAAGCAACTAGGTGAAACTCTATACGTGGATGTTGCTAAAAAACTGAATCTCAATTTAGTGAAATTTGAGAGCGATCGCAAGCTGGCTAAGAAGGCCATTGAAAAAGACCTCAAACTAGCTGAGGAATTAGGCATCGCTGGCACACCCTTCTTAGTGATTAATACAGATAATTACACTGGTGCAGTACAAGCCTCAGAAATTGAAGGTAGATTGGCTAAGGCCAGTTAAACACAGCAGAATCCAAAAGTCAGAACAAAAGACTCTTTACTTGGTTTTGCAACCTCAATTCTGTACTTCACACTCCTGAAAATCTACTGTAAATTAATTCAATGGTTAGCACTTTGGTGCTAACCATTGAGCTTTCTTTCTAGTTTCACACTTCATTCATCATTTATAGCTGTAGTCAAGGTAGTTAGGACATCGGTAAGCGATAAAACTTAGACAATAAAAGACTTTAACTCTGTCACCTGTCACCTGTCCCCTATCCCCTGAATACTTTTTTGTTAATCTTCTAAAGATTTGGCTTGTACTTCCACCGCAGTCACATCAATTGTGCCTTCTGGTGCAAAGCGTTGGAAGTGACCTTTCTGAACTGATAGCCGTTCTCCACAGTTAGGACATTGTAATTGGCTATTATTTAACCCAGTAAATTCGTAGGCGCAAACAGGACATTTGTCAACGACTAAGTTGCGTTGCAGCCACCAGCGAAACCCAAAAAATGCAACCACAGGTGCTAGTGACAGCAGTGCAAAAAGAATAAATACAGACTTCACTAACCAACCCAAGCCCAATGAACCTAGCAACCAGATAACTGCTAATAAAGTGAGCAAAGGGCGGAGATTTACCAGATTCAATTGCGAATTGTTAAAGCTCATTTTTTAATTACTGTCTTGCTCTTTTTCTAGGATAGCGAGTTTCTAGATGGTCTATGGTCATTTGTCATTTGTGATTGGTTAAGATGTTTGGACTAACGCCGAAAGCTGCTGTTTGAAAGCTTCTATCCCAAAATGAGCGATCGCTTGTTCTCGCAACCATTGTCTATTACAACGTTGGTCTTTGTTATGCAGAATTTCCATACAAGCTGCGGCGACGGCATCAGCATCACGGTGTGGTACTCGCCAGCCTAGCTTACCATCTTGTAAGGGGTCAGCGGAACCATCGGCATCACCAGATAAAACGGGGATACCACAAGCCATTGCTTCTAAATAAACAATGCCAAAACCTTCTTGAGAAGGCATGATGTAAGCGTCTGCTAGGCGGTAATGGGCGATTAAATCTTCTGTAGGGACAAAACCAGCAAATACAACGCGATCGCTCACACCCAAATCTTTTGCCAACTGGGCTAATCTTGGTTGATCATCACCACGCCCAATTACTAGATATTTCACTTCTGGGAAAGCTTGAGCAATTTTCGGTAGCGCCCGAATTGTGACATCAACACCTTTGTAAATATCTCCTGACCACAGACGTGCTACTGTCATCAAGACCTTAGCATCTGTTAAGCCATACTTATCTATTAATTCTGGCGATTTTGACCCTGGGGTAAATTTATCACCATCAATTGCACAAGGCAGCATTTTAACTTTGTTGGGGTCAATTCCATTAGCCGCACAAGCGCGATCGCGGCTGTAACGGCTGATTGTCCAAATTTCTCTGGCTGCGGCGAGAGCGCGGCGTTCTTGATTTTTCAACGGTTCCCAAACTTCTTTACCGTAGGTGAGGACTGTGTAGGGAATACCTAAAGGCTGACAAAGAGTTTGGATTAATGCTGCAAGTTTAATATGACCACAAAAAATATGTTGGGGGCGTTTTTGTAAGAGAAACTTTAACAAAGCCCCAGCCAGAGCAATTCTGCCTATTTGCGGGGATTGATTCTTAAAATAATGAAATTTTAAACTATCAGACTCAAAAGTATTTGAGCAGTCAGGACTATCTCGCAGGACAAATACATCTGTCTTATACCCTGCGTTCAATTCCCCATAAGCCTGAAAAATATCTTTCACATAAGATTGAATTCCACCTTCGCAGGCAAAAATTTCGATAAAAACGAAGACATAGTGAGGAGTTTTGTTAAATTTTTTACTACCTTTTGGGTTTTCTCCCATTACATCAGTCAGCATTTACGTTTTTATTTATATAAGTTTTGCTATTTTACAGCCTGATTAATCTTCAAGCTGCTGCCAAATCTTAGCAAAAGAGTAACCTCAATCGTATGCTGACTTTACTAGAGTGAGTTGTTTTTTTTATACACAAATTTTTAGTTAGGCATAAATTCCCTTGTCTTCTCCTAGGGGAATTTATTGGCGATTGTACTCGACAATTAACAGACAATTTCTCTCATCTGGGCTACGTTCATAAACCACCCGGTCAGTTAACCGCCGCAACAGGAACCATCCATAACCTCCTTCCTGGGGAGTACCTGGTGTTGGCTCGGCGATCGCATCAGGATTAAAAGGTTGGCCATGATCCCAAATTCTAATTTCTACTCGGTCAACCCACAGACTAGCTTCAATATCTATGGTTGTTTCCGGTGGTAAAGCCTCATGAGCATGGCGAACTGCGTTGGTAAAGCCCTCTGCTAATGCTAAATTGAGCCGATAGAGTTGTTTCTCTGACCAACCACGTTGAAATAAATATTGTAAACAAAATTGCTCAAACCATTGTTGAACTTGATTTAAGAGCGGAAGCTCGCTCCTGACAGTCAGATGGTCTCGCTCCACCATTCTCAGCATTGACCGTGACTTAAGTATTCAATAAAAAATTTTTTGACCGATTGACCTTGAGCGATTTTAAATTTTGGCATAGATATAACTCCAAAACTAAAAATCCGAAATGCTACCTGGATTACTAAAATTGACGCTTGTTGAATGTTGCACCAGCATATTTGAGAGAGTGTGAGTGGTTTTAACCACCACTCACACCCTTTTATATGCTACTGAAACTTACAAGCGTCAAAGCACTTTTTGGTAACTAATCTAATTTAGAAAAGTCCCAAGGTCAAGGATTTGTCTAAAGGTAAAGCAGCACCGATACCCAACCACAAAGTTACGAGAGTTCCAAACAGGAATACTGTAGTTGCAACTGGACGACGGAAGGGGTTTTGGAACTTATTCACGTTCTCAATGAAGGGAATGAGAATTAGCCCCAAAGGTACGGAAGCCATTGCTAAAACTCCCAACAATTTGTTGGGAAGCGATCGCAAAATTTGGAATACAGGGTACAAGTACCACTCTGGGAGAATTTCCAGTGGTGTAGCGAAAGGATCTGCTGGTTCACCTGTCATGGCTGGATCTAGTACAGCTAGGGCCACAATACAAGCGAAAGATCCCATGATGACAACTGGGAATATATACAGTAGGTCGTTAGGCCAAGCGGGTTCACCATAATAGTTGTGACCCATACCCTTGGCAAGTTTAGCTCT
The DNA here is from genome assembly GCF_015207705.1 of Nostoc sp. LEGE 06077. Lineage (GTDB taxonomy): Bacteria > Cyanobacteriota > Cyanobacteriia > Cyanobacteriales > Nostocaceae > Nostoc_B. Next base: position 190,016 of record NZ_JADEWI010000005.1, on the reverse strand, counting down.
TAACGTAGGATCGCTCAGATCGGGTTTTTTCTGCGTTGCCATTTTTTAATGCGTTCTCCTGCTGAATTTCAGTTAAAGCATTGATGTTAGCCGTTTGCTATCAGGCCACCCTAGCCTTGTGTAGACAAGGGATTAGCAATTATTTTTGAGTCAAACTGTCTGTGATTTTTTGCTGATGTGCCATCTTTGAGATTGTTCATCAGTTTAAAACAAACAACTTTGTCTGGAAATAGCTATTGCCTGTTCACATTTTGGCTGAACAAACAATGAGATTACAAAGGCCCAGAAATGCCTTGCTTGCGGATCATCAAGAAGTGGAACAGCATGAAGACTGCAATTAGCCAAGGCAAAACAAAAGTATGGGCGCTGTAGTAACGAGTTAAGGTTCCTTGACCAACACTAGAACCACCGCGCAGCAAGTCAGAAATCAATGTCCCAACTACGGGGATTGCTTCTGGTACACCACTCACGATTTTCACCGCCCAGTAACCAACCTGATCCCAAGGTAAAGAGTAGCCTGTTACTCCAAAGGAAACGGTGATTACAGCCATGATTACACCGCTGACCCAGGTTAATTCGCGGGGCTTTTTAAAACCACCAGTCAGATAAACCCGGAAGACGTGCAGAATCATCATCAACACCATCATGCTGGCAGACCAGCGGTGGATAGAGCGAATCAGCCAACCGAAGTTTACTTCGTTCATGATGTATTGCACAGAAGAGTAAGCTTCAGCAACTGTTGGCCTGTAGTAGAACGTCATGGCAAATCCAGTAGCAAACTGGATTAGGAAGCAAACCAGGGTAATGCCACCTAGACAGTAAAAGATGTTGACGTGGGGAGGTACATACTTGCTGGTGACATCTTCAGCGAGCGCCTGAATTTCCAAGCGTTCCTCAAACCAGTCGTAAACGTTGGCCATACAATCTCAAGTTCCTAAAAAGTCGGTTGCGGTTGATAAATCTCCCAATTGGCAATTTTGGGATTTTCACAAAAAAGTTGTTTGTTTGGTTTTTTGCTGTCAGAGTGATCAGCGTTTTCAGCAACTTAACACTCTGTAAATATGAAATATATGGCGTTCTCTTTGCAACCAAACACTTAAAATGCCAGTTCCAAAGTAGATCTTATCGTTTGTAGAGTGCCTTGTGTACTCATAGATTGCTTAACAATTTGATGAGAGCAATGCACTACTTCTATAAAAAAAGTAACATAGTCGAGAGATAGATTTCATCAATAACAAGAGAACTGGGCAGTTCGATACAATTTGGGTTCAGGTGGAATTGAAAATGGGGTTCATGCAAAAGTACGTTTTTCGGGTAAGTTTGTCGCTATTTTTGGTGTTTTGTTTAGCGATTGGGGGATTCATCCCCGCGGCCACAGCTTTGACAAATGAGCAAAAGCTCGTTTCAGAAGTTTGGCGCATTGTCAATCGCTCTTATCTAGATGAAACATTTAATCATCAAAACTGGGCGACAGTTAGACAAAAAGTCTTGGAAAAGCCGCTGACAAATACAGCAGCAGCTTATACGGCGATTCAGTCCATGCTCAAGAGCCTAGATGATCCTTTTACCCGCTTTTTAGATCCAGAACAGTACCGCAGCTTGCAGGTCAATACTTCTGGAGAATTAACTGGAGTTGGTTTGCAAATTGCCCTCAATCCTCAGACCGGTCAACTAGAAGTAGTATCGCCGATTGAAGGTTCACCAGCAGATAAAGCAGGCATTAAACCGCGCGATCGCATTCTCAAAATTGAAGGATTTTCCACAGAGAACTTGACTTTGGATGAGGCAGCTGCCAGAATGCGTGGCCCCATTGGCAGTTTAGTCACGCTGGTGATTGCACGCGAGGGAGAGGAACAAAAAGAAGTTAGCATCGTGCGCGATCGCATTGAACTCAACCCAGTTATTGCCCAATTGCGGACTTCTCCTCAAGGTACATCCATTGGTTATCTTCGCCTGACTCAATTTAATGCCAACGCTTCTACGGAGTTGGCACACGCTATTGATAGTCTAGAAAAAAAAGGTGCTACTGCCTATATTTTGGATTTACGCAACAATCCGGGTGGGCTTTTACAAGCGGGGATTGAAATTGCTCGGCTGTGGTTAGATTCGGGTACTATTGTCTACACAGTTAATCGCCAAGGCATTCAGGGCAGTTTTGAAGCCTTCGGCCCTTCACTGACAAAAGATCCATTAGTAATTTTGGTCAATCAAGGAACTGCTAGTGCTAGTGAAATTCTCGCTGGGGCGCTGCAAGATAATGGTCGGGCGAAATTAGTTGGTGAAACTACTTTTGGTAAAGGCTTAATTCAATCTTTATTTGAATTATCAGATGGTGCTGGCTTGGCAGTTACCATTGCCAAATATGAAACTCCCCAACATCGAGATATTAACAAATTAGGAATTAAGCCCGATCAAGTAGTTACCCAACAGCCAATTACCCGCGAACAAATAGCCACAGAAGCAGATTTGCAATATCAAGCCGCAGTAGAAGTGTTGGCGAAAAGTACGGTAGCTGTAGAAAGTAGGGGTTAGAGACTCCGAAGTAGGAAGTAGCCCCTACTTCCTACTCAGCACTTACAAAATCGGTTGTAGCTGCAACAAAGTGGGGAAATCTAATGCAGTCAACCGCTTGTATGCTTGGTCAATAACCCGCTGACCTCTGAGAAATCCGGTATTCGCACCGGGACAAATATACTCAAGGGTTTCGGGAGTAAAGCGTTCTCGTAAAGATTGCACATTTTTAATTTGTCTGGGCCAATGAAAGGTTTTAGCTGTGCGTAATGGGACTGGTTCACCCTGCTGATTGGGAAGTAAATGACGACCAGAAAATAAAACGCCGCCTAATTCGCTGTAATAAAGGCAAGATGAGCCAGGAGAATGGCCTGGTGTCCAAATAATTTGAACTGTAGAAGTGAGCGTAATCTCTTGAGAAAAGTTAGTAACGGTTAAGCCTGGTAATAAATAAGCTTCTTGTTCTTGAATTAAAACCTCGCAACCCAAAGCTTGCTGAAATTCTGCTGTTTTGCCAATAGCACCACGGTGAGTGATAAACAACCACTTAACACCCCCATGCGATCGCAAAAAATCCAAATTTATTTGGTCTGAGGCTGGGCAGTCGATGAGGATATTCCCTTCATTTCTTACAATGAAATAGGAGGTTCCTCCCAATGTGTCCCGATTTGGTGGAAAAGCAAAAATGCTATCTAGCACAGGCCGTGGGGCTTTAGCTGCATGACTTGGCTGTTGGGGTAAGGAACACATGGGAAAAACTCAACAAAAATGAGGAGTGATAAAAATTTAGTAACAGAGTTGAACTACTGATACCATTGTGGATTCTAGATTGTAAAACAGTTGTTGTCTAAACTTTTGAGCAATTTATCTGTGGCAATCATTCTGCAAATTGGTACTCAAAAATTCACCCTTAATAGTTAACTATTGTTAAAAATTAGGGTTTTAGATTCTGCTTTGTGGTGATGGCTGTGGTGCTGACACTACTAGTGGGATATTTTGCCAAATTATTAAAGAACACATGACTTTTTGGTTTCTCCTCCTACTGGGACTAGTTACTTATCTGATGGTGCAACGCAGTGCTGTTGGCATTACCCGCACACCTGTTTGGTTATTGTGGCTAGTGTTAATGACACCAGCATTATTATTGACGGGATGGACGGTGAGATATGGAATCAAACAACCGCCACCACCGCCATTGATTATTGGGTCTTCTATTGTTTGCCTTTTGTTATACTGGCTGTTGTTTCAATGGGGGCGAACAGCGCCAACAAATAAGCAAACTGAACCACAAACTCCTCAATTAGAATCGGCTATCCATCCTACCGCAGAACCAGTGCCAGTGCGTCCCATTGAACCTACCGAAGAAAGCCAGCTGCGAAATTGTTTTCCCTGGTCTGTATACTATATTCAAAATCTTGAGTATCGACCCCAAGCTATTATCTGTCGAGGTCAGTTAAGAACTACACCGCAGCAAGCTTACCAGCGAATTAAAGCCAATGTTGAATCAGAATTTGGCGATCGCTTTTTAGTTATCTTTCAAGAAGGACTGAATGGCAAACCTTTTTTTGTGTTAGTGCCTAATGCACAGGCGGCTTCCGCAAGTCACAAAACTAAACCAGAAAAGTTAACCAGACCAGGATTAGCACTTTTACTACTAATTACAACTGTTTTAACTACCACCTTTGTGGGGGCTAGAATTGCTGGTGTTGACCTAACAACATTACAATCTCATCCCAATGTTCTATTAGAAGGATTGCCCTATGCCTTGGGGTTAATCACAATTTTAGGCATTCACGAACTTGGTCATTACTTAACAGCGAAGTTCTACAAGATTAGTTCAACTCTGCCATATTTTATCCCCATGCCTTTTTTCTTGGGGACTTTCGGCGCATTTATTCAAATGCGTAGTCCAATTCCTAACCGTAAAGCTTTATTTGATATTAGTATTGCTGGTCCGATTGCAGGATTTGTGGCAACATTACCCTTTTTAATGTGGGGTTTGGCTCATTCTGAGATAGTTCCTCTCACTGACAAAACGGGAATTCTCAATCCAGATGCACTGAATCCTAAATATTCAATTTTATTAGCATTACTTTCTAAGTTAGCCTTGGGTGGTCAACTTACTGCTAAATCTGCTATTGATTTGCATCCCTTAGCTGTGGCTGGTTTTTTAGGATTAATTGTTACAGCCTTGAATCTAATGCCCGTAGGACAACTTGATGGTGGGCATATTGTCCATGCTATGTTTGGGCAACGCACAGCAATCGTAATTGGTCAAATAGCTCGTTTGTTATTGCTATTACTGTCTTTGGTGCAGTCAGAATTTTTTGTCTGGGCGATAATTTTATTATTTATGCCACTGATTGATGAACCTGCCTTGAATGATGTCACTGAGTTGAATAATGGACGTGACATTTTAGGATTAATGGCTATGGCTTTATTAATTATCATTGTTTTGCCATTACCACAGGCGATCGCTAACTTACTGCAAATTTAAACATCGTTCACAACTATCCCAATAGTGGGCGATCGCCTAAAATAATCTTCATTAGGCGATCGCTCTGCTTTTGTCTTTAGTTAGCTGAATTACTAACTTCAGCTGCTTTTGCCGCCGCTGGACTAACACCCATCCGAATTTCCGAAGTAAAGGAAGCCATACTAAAGCCGCCAAAGCGTTTGAGAATACTAACTCGCATTCTTAAATTGGGACTAGCAAACCACAGGCGTTCTTCAGACCACATAGTTTCGTACTCTGTGGTTAAGGTCAATGCGTCATCGCTACCCATCTTATAGCGTCCGGCGACAGGTGCTTTTTCCGCATAACCCATTTCTCGTAGTAACTTACCTTCACTGGAATTATCAGCATCCGGTACAGTAACTAACACAGTCGAACCCGTGTGCTTCTCCTCATCCCATTCCATTGTGCCGTTCCAGGTGACTCTCGCACCACAGGAAGCCTCCTTGGGGTTGACTTCATACTGTTCGCATAGTTTGATCACTTCTGGATGATCTGCTGCTAACATCTCAATTACAATGTCGGACTTGCCATCTTCAGACTGTTTAAATGCTAAATGGTGGCTAGTACGGTGAGAAAACCATTTACCAGCACTTAATTCAAAAAACTCTTCAATATTCATAAATTACCCTGCATCAAAATACTAAAAGTCCCTCTTATTATTAAAAGGTAGCAGGAGAAGTAAATTTTATGTTTGCTGGTCTTTTTCTTCAATCCGTTTGAGGCAGATTCTTGCAGCTTCAGCAACGTTGGGATGGCTATCTTTCTCTAAATATTTTAAAGCCGAGATACTCTTCGGTGTGGGGAGATTTCCAAGGGCTTCCACCAAGCGTTGTCGAACTAGCCAATCATCTGATTGGGCAAATTTGAGAATACTATCAACTGCTGTTAAGTCACCAATTTCCCCTAGTGCCGAAATCGCCGCTTCTTGTAAGACCATTTCATTACTATCCAACGCCTGAATGAGAATGTCGTGGGCGCGTGGATCTTTAAGATTACCTAAAGCCACAGCAGCACTAAAGCGGACTAGCCAATCAGTATCTTCATAAAATGCCCTGGCTAGGGACTCAAATGCTCTAATGTCACCTAAATAGCCTAATGCACCAGCCGCATCAGCCCGGATGCCATAGTCAGGGTCAGTTTGCAAAATTCTGACTAAGATTGCATAACATTCGTCAGTTTGCTTGATTCCCAAGGCAAAAATTGCCATAGAACGTAGTTGCAGCGAATCATCATCCAACACCTTTTTAATTAGGGGGACGGCATCTTCAGCCGGAACATCCCGCAGACTGGCAAGTGCAACCATGCGATCGCGTAAATTTGAACTTTCTAACTGAGCAGAAATTTCCTGTAAGGGTAGAGCTGCCATTTATGATTAAAGCGCTTTCTTTACTTATCTTTACTTTACCTGATTTACCAATTAGACTGCTGCCCAACTCGGATGCAACTTTGGCGTAATTCCCGAATTCCAGAATGAATGCCAGTATGGCGATAACTTATACCTAACAACTGCGTTGACTTTGGCTTTGTCCGACTTTCCTCAGTGATATAAATAATTTATTACACTTAGCTTATTGCAGACCTCCTAGGAGGGTATGTTATAAAAAATACAATCTATCTAAAAAATATGCAGAAATTATGAAATATATGAACTCAGCAGTCTTGATCATCAGCATTTTAGTTACCATTTGTTATACTCAAACTTTTAAACATGGCTCATCCTTAGCAGCAGCTAATTTAATTTCGGATAAAAAAGCTAGTTTGTCTTTGGTAGCAAAAGCAAATTATCTTTCAAGTTTAGAACAACAAGTTATTAGTGAAATGAACAAAGTTAGACAAAATCCTCAAGCATATATTCCAATTTTAGAAAGTTATAGAAAACGCTTCCAGGGGAAAAATGTCAGACTAGCACAAAATTCTTTCTTAATTACTCAAGAAGGTAGAAAAGCTGTTGATGAGGCGATCTCATTTCTCAAATCAGCGCCTCCTGTTGGAGCATTAAGTATATCTAGAGGGATGTCTTTAGCGGCAAAAGCTCATGTAAAAAACCAGGGAAATACAGGGGCTACAGGGCATTCTGGTAGTGATGGTAGCAGTCCTTTTGATCGCATTAATCGCTATGGTAAATGGCAAATAACTGCGGCTGAAAATATTAGCTATGGCCCTAGTACAGCCCAAGATATTGTGATGCAATTAATTATTGATGATGGCGTGCCATCACGTGGTCATCGAATAAATATCTTTAACCCTGCATTTAAGGTAAGTGGCGTTGCTTATGGAAATCATAAAATTTATAAAACCATGTGTGTAATTAACTATGCTGGGGGCTTTCAAGAGAAAAAAGCTGCGATTGGCAAATCTCAGTCAACCATATAAGACGGACACTAGTTGGATATAACAATCAACTATTAATTACTATTTAAGTATTATTTCCCTATAAGTTTAGCTTAATTATTTGACGAAGAAAGCATCTTAAGGTAATGCAAATTGGCATTATCTCATAAAATAAGTATATTTACTATGTAAAATACTATACTTTTAATTTTATTCTAGATATTTGAGAAGGTATTAAACTGATAGCAAGTGACCACAAGTAGGATTTTTCAGCATTCAATCCAGGATATGAGATTTTGAGGAAGAGCAATGCCAGGAAATGAGTGGGAAAAAATACGTCACCTGTTGGTTGTCCAAGACTTGCAAGGGCAAAGAACCATCCCACTTCAAGAAACCACTTATTCCATTGGTCGAGATTCGAGAAATGCGATCGTTCTGCGTTCTCGCTCAGTATCTAGACAACATGCAATTTTACTCCGGGTCACGCTTCCAGAAACTGACCAGTATGGCTTTAGGATTATTGATGGCAACTTCAAGGGTAAATCCAGTACTAATGGGCTGTATGTAAATGGGATGAAATGCATCTCCCATAATCTTCAACATGGAGATGTAGTTGAGTTTGGGAATAATCAAGTCCAGGCTAAATACTATGCAGTTTCTTCTATTTCCGACAAAGCCTTTTCAGAAAGTTGTGATGCGGAAAACATCTCTGATTTTCTGTTAGAGCAGGCTAATGTTGCCAATCCTTTTCAAACTGTGATTGTTGATCCTAACTTTGAAGCGGCCAGTGAAACGGCTCTAGCACGCCTAGCATCTTTCCCTGAACTCATCCCCAACCCAATTATCGAGATGGATTTAGGGGGAACAATCACATATCTTAATCCAGCGGCATCAGTGAAATTTCCCAAGATCCGAGAAATTGGCACCCAGCATCCGATTTTGAAAGGATTGCTCAATGCGGTGGAAGATCGCAAGATAAATTCATTTTCGCGCGAGATCACAGTTAATCAAGAAGTTTTTGAACAATGTATCCACTATTTACCTGAAAGTGACTTAATTAGAACTTTTATAGTTAGGGATATTACAGAGCAAAAGCAAGCAGAAGCTGAATTGCGCCAACGCGATCGCCTATTACAAGCAGTCGCAGAAGCAGCAAATTATTTGCTAGTGGAAATGAATTACGAAACTGGCATAGATAAAGCTCTGGCTGTTTTAGGAGAAGCAGCTAAGGCAGATCGCGCCTATTTATTTAAAAACCATCTCCATTTAGATACAGGCGCAATGGCTGTCAGCCTGCAATTTGAATGGACAAGAATTAACTTTACATCCACTCGACACCACTGGCAAAATCAGCTTTATCAATCTTCAGAACTGGCACGTTGGTATACTACTCTCTCCGGCGGAAAATCTATCAGCGGTACTATCCAAGACTTTCCCATAGCTGAACAAAAGCTACTAGCCAGAGATGGGATTCAATCTTTACTTTTAGTTCCTTTACGACTAGAAGATGAGTTTTGGGGTTATCTGGGTTTAGCCGACTGTTCTCAAGAGCGTCTTTGGTCAAGACATGAAGAATCGACTTTATTGACAATGGCGGCTAGTATTAGCGGTGCTTGGCAGCGTCAACAAGTAGAAGAAAAAATTCGCTACCAAGCACTGCACGATATGCTCACTGGATTACCCAATCGGGTGCTGTTTAACGAACTGCTGGCTAAAGCTCTCCCAATCGCAACGCGCAATCGTGAAAGTTTAGCAGTCATGTTTCTCGATTTAGACCGCTTCAAAGTGATTAATGATACTTTAGGCCATACCTTGGGAGACAAATTACTCCAAATTGTGGCGCAAAGGCTGAAAGATTCGCTCCGAGAAGGAGATACTGTTGCCCGTTGGGGAGGAGATGAATTTACGATCTTACTCCCACAAGTTAATTATTTAGATGAGGTAGCCCAAGTTGCCCATAGAATCCTGCAAAGCATACAAAAGATGTTTTGTTTTGATGGACACGAACTTTATATAAGTGCCAGCCTTGGTATTGCTTTGTTTGATGAACACAGTAATAATGCGGAAATACTGATTCAACATGCAGATGCGGCTTTATATCACGCCAAGGATATAGGCAGAAATAATTATCAGTTTTATACAACCACTCTCAGTGCCAAAACTCCAGAATTATTAAATTTAGAAAAAAGTTTGCGCTATGCCGTAGAACGGGAAGAATTAATCGTCTATTATCAGCCGCGAGTCAATATCTTAACAGGACAAATCACCGGGATGGAGGCTCTTGTCCGCTGGCAAAATCCAGAAATGGGACTAATAGCGCCGAATGTGTTTATTCCCTTGGCTGAGGAAAGTGGATTAATTATTGCTATTGGGGAATGGGTACTACGGGCAGCTTGTCTGCAAAATAAAGCATGGCAAGAGGCTGGATTGCCGCCTTTAACTGTTGCTGTGAATCTTTCACCAAAACAGTTTCGCCAATCTACCTTGGTAGAAGATGTAGCCAGAATCCTGGCAGAGACAGGATTAGATGCCAATTTTTTAGAGTTGGAAATTACAGAATCGACAGCGATCGCTGATTTAGAATTTACCAGAACTGTTTTACATAACTTAGAACAGATGGGTGTTCACCTTTCCATAGATGACTTTGGTACAGGTCACTCTTCCCTCTCACGCCTACAGCTTCTCCCATTGCACAACCTGAAAATTGATCGCTCCTTTATTCAAGAGTTAACCACAGATGTGCGCGTAGCTCATATTGTGAAGGCAATTGTTACCTTGGGTCGTAACTTAGGGTTAAGACTCACGGCGGAAGGTGTAGAAAAGCAGGAAGAACTAGATTTTTTGAAATCTATTCACTGTGAAGATGTCCAAGGCTATTTGTTCTATAAACCTCTACCAGCCGAGAAAGCCACAGAAGTTCTGCAAAACAAACATACTTCTGCTTTAGAGATGAAAAGTGAAGTCGGCTTGCTGTAATCTGGGCAGAATACAAAACGATAACGCGATGTGCGACTTATTTTTGGAAACCTCTCGCCGTTGCGGGGCTATGGTGTACACACCAATATTCGTGTAGTGCATCTATCCCGCCTCGGAATTCATTCCGAGTTTCATAGTGCAAGTCATCTCAAGATGACTGAACGAGAAATATATTCCAGTCCATAAAGCGTGGACTTTGGCTATGAACCTGGAACTTTAGTTCTAGGCGGGATATGGTTGAAAAGGGGGATTTAGGGGGATCATATTACTTGTCTGTAACACCGTAAGTAAGACTTTGAGGGGATAACAGAAGTAAATAAAGGTAGAAAGTTGCACACGGCATTACGTACATTAAAAGTACTCCGTGATATTGTTTCTGCACGAATAGCTATCTAGTGGGTAAATTGGGATATATATCCAGAAAATTTTTCTGTTTAAACCTAACCCACACATCGGAATGAGAGAATATTATCGAGATTTCTTAATTCGTAACTGGGAGAAGGGCGATCGCACCAGAGCGGCCTCTGTCATCAGTTATGTATTATCAGAATATGGTTTGGGTTGGGAACCCAACGGTGCTGATCGAGATGTGTTGCAAGTAGAGGAATGTTACTTAGCAACAGGTGGTGAGTTTTGGGTAATTGAACACCAAAGCCAAATAGTAGGTACTGGGGCTTATTACCCCATCACTCGTGGGGAAAAAGCTGTGGAAATCCGCAAAATGTATCTTTTACCAAGTGTCAGAGGTATAGGATTGGGCAAATATTTGTTACAACAGCTAGAAGCAGAGATCGCTACCCGTGGTTTTCAGCAAATTTGGATTGAAACCGCCAGCATCTTGGTAGAAGCCGTCAAGTTATACGAAAGCAGTGGTTATCAATCAGAAACAGGTGTAGAAACAGCAAGGTGCGATCGCGTCTATGTTAAATATCTAGATTAATTCTCCATGCCCAGTTGGACTGATCATTTTCAAAGTTTACTCAACCTATTTTTACAATCTCATTGCCCATTGTGTCAGCGAAGTACATCTGATACTTTGTGTGAATACTGTGCCAGACAATTACAAAACTGCGGTCAGAAAAATCCTTGTGCATCATGGCAAGGTGGAATACCAGTATTTGGTTGGGGTGTATATGGTGGTAGTTTGAAACGAGCGATCGCGGTGATGAAATATGAAAACCAGCCAAATATTGCTCGGATGTTAGGTACATGGTTAGGCGAAGCATGGTTATTACACTCACCTCAGCGCCATACTCAACTTCTCGTCGTCCCTATACCTATGCACCCGCAAAAGCAAAAGCAACGTGGTTACAATCAAGCAGCGTTAATCGCCGAAAGCTTCTGTCAGACAACTAAGTTAAAATTAAAACTAAATGCTTTAGAACGAGTGCGGGAAACTCAAGCGCAATTTGGGTTATCGATGTCTGAGCGCGAAAAAAACTTAGCTGAAGCTTTTACAATTGGTAAAGAATTTCGCGATCGCTCTCCCAGTACTTCAGTATTGTTAGTAGATGATATTTACACTACAGGTGCGACTACCAAATCTGCCGTACAAACACTTCATCAGTCGGGAATTAAAGTTTTGGGGTTAGCAGCAGTTGCCATTGCCATCAAAGACCAACATACTAGTTCTTAGGCGAGTCATCTCTGATAAATCTATAATTAAGCGAATACCTTGTGTGGCAACACTGCCGGAGATTATGAGTAAAGCTTTTGCAGCAGGTTTAAGAAAATTAATCATTGTTCCTACTACTTTTTTGGCAATTGGTATCAGTACAACAGCAGCATTAGCTCAAAGTAAGTTGTACAGTCCAATTCCTTTAACTAATCTCACTGAACTATCTGATACACTCTCCGAAAAAGATATACCCACAGGGCAGGGTGGGTTTGCCCGTGACTACACAGTTAAATTGAATAAAGGTGATAATCTGGCAGTTGATTTATCGTCGGAAAACTTTGACTGCATCATTACCCTGTTAGCACCAGATGGCTCAACGGTAGCCGAAAACGATGATGGCCCCGACGGGACTAGTAACTCTCTCCTATTTACTCGCATCAACGAAACAGGAGTATATATTATTCGGGTTCGGTCTTTTGGGGAAACTGGAGTGGGTAACTTTAAACTCAAGGTGACAAAACTGCAACCAATCAAGTAAAGTGCTGAGTGATTATACTGTCTCTTTTTACAGCAGCCTTCATCTATGAGAGGTTAATGATATTAGTCTCTAGCCTCTTTCTGTAACTAAAAGACAGTTAACACACAGAGAAAGAAGGCTTCTGTCCACTCGACGACTGCGCCGTAGGTATCACCTGTGTGTCCCCCTAATTTGTGATTAAACCATAAGCCTGTGAGCCAAGCGATCGCACTGCCAGAAAGTATCATTGTTAGTGCGATAAATAAGCTGTGGCTATTTAGTAGCCACAGTAAACCACTCAAACTCAACAGCAAAAGTAGTCCGGGAATTACATCTTTGTAGGAACGAATAGCTTCTTTGTGAAATGCACCTTTACCAGTTGGTTTCAGGTAAGGATATCGCCATATTGCTAATTGTTGTCCCCAGCGTCCCCAACCGCAAGCAGCGATTAATATTAACCAACGATGAGCTTCAATTTCTGTTAAGGCTGCTGTTTTTAATAATACTATGGCGATCGCTACCATTGCCCCAAATGCCCCTGTAGCACTATCTGCCATTACTTCTAGTCGTTTTTCTGGATTCCCGACTGCTAAACCATCAGCTGTATCCATTGCACCATCTAAGTGTAATCCGCCAGTCAAAGCAATCCAAGCACACACAATTAAAGTACTGCGAGTTAATACTGGTACACCTAGATAAATCATCCCAGTGTCACACAGCCCTAAAATTCCCCCAATGACTAACCCAACTATTGGAGCAAATAGAGATACTTTCCGAAAATCTAAGCCATTAATATAAGGCAAAGGCACAACGCTGTAAAATATTACACTAGCTATCAGAGTATTCAGAGGTGATTTCCACCACTGAGAAAAATTAGTCATTTTAGTTACATTTATTGAGCAGCTATTTCCGGGATAATATTGATTACTGTGGTACAACCACTAGTAAGAAAATTTAAAGCTTTGGATAAGATAGTTATTAGTTTACAGACTCTGCGGAAAAATTTTGCTATGCTGGACTCGTCAAGCTAAGTTTTTAGCTTGCAATAATAGCATAAAAAAACAAATTTAACAAGGTAAGAATAGCACAACATTTTGTGTATTCATTAGCTAGTAAATTAGATCGAGAGTATTGAAGCGATCGCACCACAAAATTGATATTTTTTTAAATGTAGGGAACTACTTAAGCTATTCATTTAAGTTTTTAGCTGCGTTCTCACCTTTTCTCACTCTTGAAATTTCCTATGAGTCATCATCTACCCGACACCAGGATACCGGCTCCGTGCATTGTTGACACGGGCGTGATTGTGAATAAGCTCGACATGCGGCGATTACTTTCGGATTTAGGTCGAGTCCACTATATGTACACCCACGGAGACAAGGTAGTGAGTGAGGGTGAAGGAGATGTCATAGAAGTATTCGCAAACCCGCAACGCTCTACTTTAGTAGCTAACAGTGCGCTTTATTTAAACGTTTATAGTTTTGATTACATAGAGTTAAAACAGTCATCGCCACAAGCAACCTGTTTTGATTTGATGCAAGAAGGAATGTGTTTACGGCTAATTCCCCTCACAACCCCTATCCAAGAGCGTCGAGAGAAAACCTTCAACGTCAGTGCAATTGAAGCGATGATGGAACAAGTTCTCTCAGCCAAATGGGATGCAGAAATTGATGATGACTGCTCTGATTCGTTTTAAATAAAATTGTCAATAGCCAAGGAGAAATGACTAATAACTATTGGCAATGATTTAGTATAATTATCTAATTTTTACTTTGAGCGATAATTTTTCTTTTCAATCCTTAGCTCGTTGTAGCCAGACAAAAGCGAGAGCCGGGATATTTTACACGCCCCACGGTGCTGTAGAAACCCCAAGATTTATGCCTGTGGGGACATTAGCCAATGTCAAAACAGTCACACCTGCCCAGTTAAAAGATACTGGCGCACAGATGGTATTATCCAATACTTACCACCTGCATTTGCAACCAGGAGAAGCAATTGTGGCTGGTGGTGGTGGGTTACATAAGTTTATGGGCTGGCATGGGCCGATGCTCACTGATTCTGGTGGGTTTCAAGTGTTCAGTTTGAGTGAGATGCGGAAGATTACGGAAGAAGGTGTAACATTCCGTTCGCCTCATGATGGGCAGATTATCAACTTGACACCAGAGCGTTCCATAGAGATTCAGAATACTTTAGGGGCGGATGTGATCATGGCATTTGATGAATGTCCGCCTTACCCCGCAACTCGCCAAGAGGTAGAAACGGCTACTGAACGAACTTACCGTTGGTTAGAGCGCTGTATAGCTGCCCATCAACGCCAAGATCAGGCGTTATTTGGGATTGTCCAAGGGGGTGTATATTTAGATTTGCGCTCCCAGGCGGCTGTCGCGTTGGCTAAATTAGATTTGCCTGGATATGCCATTGGTGGTGTGAGTGTGGGCGAACCCGCAGAATTAATGGCGCAGATTGTCCAAGCTACAGCACCACTATTACCACCAGAAAAGCCCCGTTATTTGATGGGTGTGGGGACTTACCGCGAAATGGCGATCGCGATCGCATCTGGGATAGATTTATTTGATTGCGTCATCCCGACTCGTTGGGCGAGACATGGTACAGCAATAGTGCAAGGCGAACGCTGGAATTTGAAAAATGCTAAGTTCCGTGAAGATTTCACACCAATGGATGAAACCTGCCCTTGTTATGCGTGTCAAAATTTTAGTCGGGCGTATATTTCTCATTTAGTGCGATCGCAAGAAATTTTAGCTTACACCTTACTTAGCATTCACAATATCACCGAACTAATTCGCTTCACCCAAAAGATTCGCCAAGCTATATTGAACGATTCATTTATGGAAGAATTTGGTCATTGGCTGAACTCGCCGGAAACTGGAGAATTAGAGGAACATTCTTAAACGCAGAGTGGCGCTGAGGTAAACCCAAAGGGTACGCGAAGTCTTTATTGAAAGGTGGTGAAGTTATTTATTGGTATAACGGCAAATTAATCGAGTCTCAAACCCTGGAATTAGATATTAATGAGCCGGGGTTGCTTTATGGTGCGACGGTGTTTACTACACTGCGGGTTTATGAGAATTCCCTGGATAGTAGTTTAACTAACTGGCAAGCGCACTGCGATCGCCTGAAGTTGAGTTTACAAGTTTTTGCTTGGCAACAACCAAATTGGCAGCGCATATATCAAGGCGCACAAATCCTGCTGCAACATTTCCCTGTTCTCAGAATTACTTTGTTTCCTGATGGTAGAGAGTGGATAATTGGCAGAAATTTACCAGTCGATTTAAGCAAAAAACAACAAAATGGTGTGAAATGTGCCGTTGCACAACCAGAATTTTCCCGCAACTTGCCTTCTCATAAAACAGGAAATTATTTAAGTGCTTGGTTAGCAAAAAATAGTGTGCAAGTTTTAGCAGCCGAGGAAGCGATCTTAGTTGATGGGGTGGGGAATTGGCTAGAAACGAGTACTGGTAATCTTTGGGGATGGCGAGATGGTGATTGGTGGACACCGCCCGAATATGTAGGGATTTTACCCGGAATTAGGCGATCGCAAATTATCCAATGGCTGGAAAATCAACATTTGCGGGTGCGAGAGGAACCTTGGACACCTGAGTTAGTCACCGAATTTGAAGCGATCGCCTACACTAATAGTGTGGTAGAAATTATCCCCATTCATACCGTTGAGCAAGCTTCAGGGTCGCTACAATATAATCCCCACCATCAGAATTTTCAGCAAATCAGGAGGCTTTTTAGCATGACAACCGTACCATTTTGGTATACCTTAAAATAAGTTAACATAATTCTTAATAATGCCTCTCATACAGAGACACTCCGCGAAAGCACAGAATATACAGGAGATAGACCTTAGTGAATAAAAGATGGAGAAATGCGGGGCTGTACGCACTACTGTTTATTGTTGTCATTGCGCTGGGAACAGCATTCTTTGACAAACAACCACAAAACACACAAACATGGCGCTACAGTCAATTTATTCAAGAAGTTGAAAAAGGTAAAGTTACACAAGTTAGGCTGAGTGCAGATCGTTCGACAGCAATTGTTAAGTCTCAGGACGGCACCCAGATTAAAGTTACCTTAGTCAACGACCCCGACCTGATTAATACTCTTACCTCCAAAGGTGTTGATATTTCTGTATTGCCCCAAACCGACGAAGGCTTTTGGTTTAAGGCACTGAGCAGTTTATTTTTCCCTGTACTGCTGTTAGTTGGTTTATTTTTCTTACTCCGTCGCGCCCAAAGCGGGCCTGGTAGCCAAGCAATGAACTTTGGTAAATCCAAAGCCAGAGTACAAATGGAACCTCAAACCCAAGTAACATTTGGTGATGTTGCTGGGATTGACCAAGCCAAGCTGGAGTTAAACGAAGTTGTAGACTTTCTTAAAAACGCCGATCGCTTTACGGCAGTCGGTGCCAAAATTCCTAAAGGAGTATTATTAGTAGGGCCTCCAGGTACAGGTAAAACCTTGCTGGCTCGTGCTGTGGCTGGGGAAGCTGGTGTACCTTTCTTCTCTATCTCCGGTTCCGAATTTGTAGAAATGTTCGTGGGTGTGGGTGCTTCCCGCGTCCGTGATTTATTTGAGCAAGCTAAATCTAACGCTCCCTGTATCGTCTTCATCGATGAAATTGACGCAGTTGGTCGTCAACGGGGTGCAGGTTTAGGTGGTGGTAACGATGAACGGGAACAAACCCTTAACCAGTTACTCACCGAAATGGATGGTTTTGAAGGCAATACCGGGATTATTATTATTGCTGCTACCAACCGTCCCGACGTATTAGACGCAGCTTTATTACGTCCTGGTCGCTTCGACCGTCAAGTTGTTGTTGACCGTCCCGACTACGCCGGACGCAGCGAAATCCTGAAAGTTCACGCCCGTGGCAAAACCTTAGCCAAAGATGTGGACTTGGATAAAATTGCCCGTCGTACCCCTGGTTTCACAGGTGCAGATTTATCTAACCTGTTGAATGAAGCAGCAATTTTGGCAGCCCGCCGCAACTTAACCGAAATTTCGATGGATGAAATCAATGATGCCATCGATCGCGTGTTAGCTGGCCCAGAGAAGAAAGACCGGGTAATGAGCGAAAAACGCAAAACCTTGGTAGCTTATCACGAAGCTGGTCACGCCTTAGTTGGTGCATTGATGCCCGACTATGACCCAGTACAGAAGATTAGTATCATTCCTCGCGGTCGTGCCGGTGGTTTAACTTGGTTCACCCCCAGCGAAGACCGGATGGACACTGGTTTGTACAGCCGCGCTTATCTGGAAAATCAGATGGCTGTGGCATTAGGTGGTCGTCTGGCTGAAGAAATCATCTTTGGTGAAGAAGAAGTTACCACAGGTGCTTCTAACGACCTACAGCAAGTAGCACGCGTAGCCCGTCAGATGATCACCCGCTTTGGGATGAGCGATCGCTTAGGGCCTGTTGCCCTCGGTCGTCAGCAAGGTAATATGTTCTTGGGAAGAGATATCATGTCAGAGCGTGACTTTTCCGAAGAAACTGCTGCTGCCATTGACGAAGAAGTGCGGAAACTCGTAGATACAGCCTACACCCGCGCTAAAGAAGTGTTAATCAATAACCGCCACATCCTTGATCTGTTAGCCCAAATGCTGGTTGATAAAGAAACAGTAGATGCCGAAGAATTGCAAGAAATCTTGGCAAATAATGATGTAAAAACAGCCGCCTTTGCTTAAGCGATCGCGGTAACAATCTAAAATATGAAATTGGGATAGTTCTTGTACAAGAACTATCCCAATTTTTTCGGTTTGCTTTTACTTAGCATAAGTTACGATAAATCTTGTAATCCGACGTAAATTTTATTCTCAAACGTAATTTTTCCTAAGTTTCTGAGTTATAAACAAAAATCTATTTTTATAAATCTAAGATTGACTAGAATTAAGCTTTTTTAGCATGAGGAATTAATCATTATGACTATTAATCAACCCAACATCATCATGCAACCAGGAGAAGGTACTGCCTCTTGGGTACTGGGAGACTTATATACCTTCAAGGTATTTAGTGAAGATACAAATCAAGCCTACGCATTAATTGAGATTGTCATGCAGCCTGATAGTGCAGTTCCACCTCATAAGCATACAAACGAAAATGAATCTTTTTATATTCAAGAGGGTGAAGTAGAGTTCCAAATTGGGGAACAAATAATTTTGGCTACACCTGGAACATTCTTACATTTTCCTCAAGGACAGCCACATAGTTTTCGCAACATTAATACAAAACCTGCCAAATTTTTGTGCTGGTTAACCCCAGGCGGACTGGAGAAATTTTTTAGAGAAGTGGGTACGCCAATCTTAGAACAAAATACTACACCACCGCCTGTAACTGAAGCAGATATCAACAAGTTGCTGGCTACTGCACCCAAGTATGGTTTAGAAATTTTGCCTACTCCGGCTTCTTGATAGAACAATAACCAACATCATCAACCTTCACAAATTTCCCAGTACCCAGATATGAACTTTACAACTAACAAATCCTCAGAATTTGCCAAATATGATTCCGGGATGCTGTCAGATTATGTCACAGCATTAGCTTGGTCTTTCCAAGGTGCAATTCTCGCCGCTACTTCGGCCGCTGGAGAGGTAGTGCTATGGAATGATGGCAATGTAGTAGAGTTACAAAATGGTAGTGGTAAATCAGTAGACTGTGTGGCTTTTTCGGCTGATGGCAAATTTTTAGCTGTTGGCGGACAGGATGGACAAGTGAAAATTTGGCAAGAAAATGAACTCATCGCCACGTTAGAAAATGCACCTGCTTGGGTTGACAAGTTGGCTTGGAATCATACTAGTAACTTACTAGCTTTTAGTTTGGGGCGTTATGTGCAAGTGTGGGATGCAGATTTGGGTGAGATCGTCGTCACCTTGAATTTTGATAACTCCTCGGTTTTAGGTATAGATTGGCGTAGCGATGGCCAGTATTTAGCTATTAGTGGTTATCAAGGAGTTAAGATTTGGCATAGTCAAGACTGGAATGAGGAACCATACTTTCTGAGTATGCCAACTGTAAGTGTAGCTATGGGCTGGTCGCCTGATAGCAAATATTTGGCTTCGGGGAATATGGATCGCAGCGTCACTGTGTTGGATTGGAACAACCCTGACCCTTGGGTAATGCGTGGCTTTCCTGGGAAGATTCGCCAGTTAGCTTGGTCGGAAGCTACTACAGAACTAGGTGCGCCTATACTGGCTTCTTCTAGTGTTGACGGAATTGTTGTCTGGGAAAAATTAGAAGATGAATCCTTGGGTTGGGAAGCGCGAGTGTTAACTAATCATGTGGATGTGATTAATGCGATCGCCTTTGCACCCCAAAGCTTTTTGTTAGCCTCCGCCGGCGCTGATGGTTTGTTGTGTTTGTGGACAGAAGCTTCGCAAGTATCACAAATTCTCACAGGCGTTAGCGCGGGGTTCACCACCTTAGCTTGGCATCCCCAAGGTCAGTTTCTCGCCGCAGGTGGTGAACAAGGCGAATTAATTATTTGGACAACTGAAGTTTCTGGCGGAGTATGACGCTGTTGACTCAAACGGATGTTGGGCGCAGAAAATAATGTACTCAATAGGGGCTTATCAAGTTCCGGTTAAAACACAGGCGCAGACTTCTATCCTAGTTTGCCTAGAACCTGCAAAGGAAGAAGATATGCCTGTAGCTAGTCAGTGGAATTTTAATTGGCGGGAACTATGGAAAAAAACAGATTTTGAATATCAAAATATTATAAAACTTTCTGATAACGACACTATATTAGGCTTAATTAGGTATGCTGTTTACTTAACCGATGAAAATATACCTTATTTATTAGAAGTATTACATATAGAATCTGTGCCTAAAGACTCTAGAATGGTTGCGCCTGTCGGAAAGTGGCTTCTATGGTATGCAGTTCAAACAGCGTTAAATTTTTGCACTTTTAATCAAAATGATGATGCGTTGGTTTACCTTGACGCTTTAGATGATGCTATCCCATATTATGGTGATATAATTGGTATGTAGCCTTTAGGGCGGGTAACAATTGCCCCAGGAGAAGAAGGTTATGCTTTCCAATTTAGGGTTACAGCAGCAAGAGACTTCTGTCAAAGGTACACAAACACACACGGACACTCAGAAAGAATTGACTCCTAATGAAGTTAGAGTTGGTTATAAAACTGAAATGAGCCATAAAGAACGGCAAAAGTGGCTGAAAACAAGAACTTATTCACAAACCAAGCCTCTTCATATTTCTGCTTAATGTGTTATTTCAGCACAGCCAGATTTTAAAGCAATACTGAAAACTTTAACTGAACTAAAAGCTTAGACCGTAACATAAAACAAAATCCCTTCACAGAAATGTTAGAAGGGATTTTGTTTTAATCGTTAATCCTGAATATCTAACATTTCGCTGTTATTTGATCATAATGATAATCGTTAGATTAATTCAGGAAAGCTAGTAGCAGTTGATTATGATAAATAAAATACTATTGAACAATTGGTTACGTGCTACTTTTGTTACCTTGATAATTGGATTGGCTAGTTGTGCAAGGCAAGCTACTAATACTTCATTTACTCAAACCACAACAGTAGATGAAAGTCTTCCTAAAGTTGTTGCTACAACCAGCATATTATGTGACTTAATTAAACAAGTTGCAGAAAATACAGTGAATCTAGCCTGTTTAATTCCTCCAGGTACAGATCCTCATAATTATCAACCAAATACAGCAGATCGTGAAACGATTGACCAAGCTAATCTGATTTTCTACAATGGCTATAATTTTGAATCAGGCGTGATCAGAATTATTAAATCAACTAGCAATACTGCACCCAAAATAGCTGTAAGTCAGTTAGCAGTTCCTAAACCGCAAAGATTTATTGAAGATGGACAAAGAATTACAGACCCCCATATTTGGCACAATGCTAAGTATGGTATCAAAATGGTAGAAGTAATTAGCAACAATCTGAAGAAATTAGAGCCTGATAACGCAGGAGTTTATAATAGTAATACTCAACGGATTAAAAGTGAAATCACTCAGTTAGATAGTTGGGTAAAAACAAGAATAGCTACTATTCCTCGTGAGAAACGTAAATTAGTTACCTACCATAATGCAATGGCTTATTATACTAAAGCATATAGTATTCCACTAGCAGGAGTTTTGGCTGGTATTAACCCAGAAGATAAACCAACAGAAGGACAGATAAACAATTTAGTTAACGAAATCCAGCAAGCTAAAGTACCAACTATTTTTGCTGAAATAAATATTAACCCTAAATTAATTCAATCAGTGGCACAAGCAGCAGAAGTCAAAGTTTCTGAACGAGGGCTTTATACTGATAGTCTGGGAGAAACCAAAAGTGATAGTGATAGTTATCAAAAAATGATGGTTGCGAATACACGCACCATTGTCGAGGGGCTTGGAGGAACTTATTTAATATTTCAACCGAAAGTTAGTAAGTAGCATTATTTAATAAGTTGCTAGTTTATATGTTTTTTTCAAATTGACTCAGCAAGTTAGGATTATGGGGTACAACTTCTACCTTCATAGCTATTTGAAAAGCTCAAGATACAGAGTATTTTCTAAGAGAATAGGAAATTCAGCAATGTTTACCAAAAAATTCCATTGGGAACAGGTAGTACATTTACGGATGTCTTACCTTTAGAACCCAAAAAATAGGTGCATCGGATGAATCGAATTCTTATTGCTGAGGATGAACCCAGAATAGCGGCGTTTATTGAGAAAGGATTGCGTTCTCACGGTTTTACAACCTCTGTGGCGGTTGATGCACACTCAGCTACGGAAATGGCGTTAGGTAGTGCTTTTGACTTGATGATTTTAGATTTAGGGCTTCCGGGTAAAGACGGCTTAGATGTTTTGGAAGAATTACGCGGACAAGGTGAAAATTTCCCGGTAATTATTTTGACTGCGCGTGATGACATTCAAGATAAAGTTGCTGGTTTTGAAGCAGGTGCAGATGACTATATTACTAAGCCTTTTCGATTTGAAGAATTGTTAGTACGAGTAAAGGCGAGATTACGTAACAGTGTTAGTAGCCAAGCTAGTGATGAGATGGTACTTAAGGTTGGGAATATAATTTTGGATTTGCGATCGCGTAAAGTAAAAGTTGGTAACAAAACACTAGAACTACCAGCACGGGAATTTATTCTTGCAGAAACCTTCTTTCGCCATCCTGGCCAAGTTTTGAGTCGTGAACAATTGTTAGATAGGGTATGGGGTTACGACTATGATCCAGGTTCTAATATTGTTGATGTTTACGTTGGCTACTTGCGTAAAAAATTAGGCAATAACCTCATTGAAACTGTCCGAGGTATGGGTTATCGTCTGCGAACATGAGAAATTTCTCATGAAACTTTCATCTTCTTCTTATCTTAGAAAAATAAAATAATCAGGAGTGAATTATGAGATGATAAGTTTCATTTTTATAGTAGTTAATTAATGATATTCAAAATGCGACACTTAGCGGTTATACTCGTACTCTATGTGTCGTATCGTTTCTTTGATCAACAGTTAATAAACTAAATAATATATTAATAGCATAATCTCAGCTAAATATAGCTATTTCTACATAACAATGCGGAGAAATAAAAATTCCCAAAAACAGGTAACAAAAACTTGCTTAAAATATATTAAAAGTCTGTTTTGGGCTACACGTACCCAGATTTTTTTTTGGTATTTTCTCATCCTATGCTTTATTTTTATATTTTTTGTGCCAGTATTTCGTTATTTTTTATATGCACAAGTTGAGAGGCGGGTTCATAAAGAAATCAACGAAAAAATGGATACTTTTCTTGAATTAGTTAATGGAAATTCCAAATTATTTGATTATCTGGAAAATGGACAAAAAGACGATACAATTAATCTACTTAGAGAAGCTGATAACCGCTTAATTAAACCGCCAAAATCTTTAGAAGAGTTAAAAGAGTTTTTTGATGCTTTTTTGGTAAATCAAATTCCCGAAGACGACACATTCTTAATTGCTTTAACAGAAGAAAAATTTTATAAATCTAGCCCAAGAGGTAGACCAAAAGAACTGAGCAGAGACTCATCACTCATGCGATATTGGTCAAAATTAACTCAACCAGAGGAAGGGGAAAAAAGGCTTCCTGGTAGCAGTGTCGAAAGCATTATTTATCTTGCTCAACCTGTAAAAATTAAGGGTGAAATTATAGGGGTATTTGTAATTGCACATACTACCGCAGGGGAACATGGGGAAGTAGTAGAAGCTATCAGAGTTATTATCCCTGTGAGTGCAGGAATTTTAGTTTTAGCTTTAGTTTTAGCTTGGTTTGCTTCAGGAAGAATTCTTGCACCTTTACGCTTGTTAACTCAAACTGTGCGTAATATTAGCGAATCAGATTTAAATCAGCGCCTCTCTATTCCTGGTGAGGGTGAACTTGCAGAACTAGCAGCTACTTTTAATGAAATGATGGATAGGTTACAAGCTGCTTTTATCAGCCAGCGAGACTTTATTAACGATGCTGGCCATGAATTACGCACGCCTATTACAATTATTCGTGGTCATTTAGAGTTGATGGGTGATGACCCGCAAGAAATCCAAGAAACTCTAGCATTAGTAATGGATGAGTTAGAACGGATGAACCGATTTGTGAATGACTTAAGTTTATTAGCAAAGGCGGAACGTCCTGATTTTTTGTATTTAGAAACAGTCGATATTAGCGCTCTCACCGAAGAATTATTTGTGAAAGTTCAAGCTTTAGGCGATCGCAACTGGCAACTGAAGACTACTGCTAAAGGTAGAATTGTTGCAGATCGCCAGCGTTTGACTCAGGCTGTCATGAATTTAGTACAAAATGCTACTCAGCATACAAAAACTACCGATACAATAACCCTGGGTTCGGCTATTCATCAAGGTAAACTTAGCTTTTGGGTAAGTGACAGTGGCGAAGGTATTGCAAAAGTTGATCAACAAAGAATTTTTCAACGTTTTGCGCGTGCTGCAAATAGTCGCCGTCGTTCCGAAGGAGCCGGGTTAGGATTATCGATAGTTCAAGCCATTGTAGAGGCTCACGGTGGACAAGTTACCCTGGAAAGTAAATTGGGAACAGGAGCCACATTCACAATTACATTACCCTTAGAAACACCTCAAGATAAAAATATTTAAAAGACCTATTAATAAAGTAAAAATAAAATTCGTCTGAATGTGTGAGTTGGGTTAAACTGCGTTACAAGCTACGGCAATTAATAGCATTTAGCTTGACATAATCTTATGCACATACAAAAAATTATATTTGGCACTTTTAGTCCTTTGCTAATTTTCTTTCTCTCTGCTTGCAATAGTTCACAAACTCAAAACAACCAGATAAAAGCACCTGAGATTGTAGACAAAGCATTTACAGAAAAATATTCTCATATCCCTCGTGTTTGGGAAAAGACTAACTACGGCTATGAGGCGACTTATATGCAAAATAATATCAAATACGAAGCTGAATTTTCTGATACAGGTGAATGGTTAGAAACTGAATACTATGTAGCAGGAGAAGAATTTCCTGATATTGTGTTAAAACGCATCCACCAAGAATATCCTAACTTTAAAATTACAAAATATGAAATAGAAATTACACCTGAAGGTAACTTCTATGAGGTAGATATTACTGATGGAGAAATTGAATATGAGCTATATTTTGATGTCAACGGTAATAGGCAATTAGATTTATATGAAGACTAATATTTAATCATGAGAGATTTCTCATATTTTCCTACATATTTTGATGCTAATTTATTATGTATACCCCACTACATACTGATAATTAATCATTGCATTAAAAATGCCTAATTTGTATCAAAATCTCATTTTTACATCGAACTTTATATTCGCTACATCACTAGTTACCATCCCAATATTTGCCTTAGAAAATCAGCCAGAGACTCTTCCAGCAGATATCTCACAATTAACATCAGTTTCTCAACTTTCTGACATTCAACCTACAGATTGGGCATTTCTAGCTTTACAATCACTGATAGAAAGATACGGTTGTATTGCTGGTTATTCTAATGGTACATTTCGTGGCGATGTCTCACGACAAGCCGCTTCTCTACGCGCTATGTCTCGCTATGCGTTTGCAGCGAGTTTAAGCACTTGTTTAGCAAAAATTCAAGAACTAATTAGTACAACCAAAGATAGCTTGATCACTAAAGAAGATTTAGGTGTAATCCAAAAACTCCAATCAGAATTTTCCGCAGAATTAGCAACAATCCGCAATCGGGTAGATGCTGTAAAAAATCAAACTGCTGAGTTAGCAGCAAATCAATTTGCTACTACAAAAAAACTAGAAGCGGAAGCAATCATGACTGTTGCTAGTGTTTTTGGTGAAAATATTGCTGATAATTCTGATAATAATCTCACATTTGCTCAACGGGTGCGCTTAAATTTTGTCACTAGCTTTACGGGGAAAGATGAATTAAATCTCCGCTTAGAGTCAGGGAATATTCCAGAATTTGATGAAAATATTACTGGAACAGGAATGACTCGTTTAGGGTTTGATGAAGATACAGGTAACAATGTTGGTCTAGATGAAGTATATTATGCTTTTCCTATTGGTGATAGAATCAAAACTACACTAGCGATCGCTGAACTGGAATTAAACGATATTGCAGAACCAATCAATCCTTTAGCCAGTAGTGGGAATGGCGCAGTTTCGCGCTTTGGTAGGTATAACCCGATTGTCCGTGGTATGGATGGAACAGGATTAGGACTAAACTATCAACTAAATCAAAATACTAATCTTGGCTTTGCTTACATGACTAATGATGCAGTATTACCAACAGCAAAAAATGGTTTATTTAATGGTAACTTTGCTGCATTAGGACATTTAAATTATCAACCAATTGAAAATTTAGGCATTGCTTTTACCTATATTCATGCTTACTATGCAGGCGGTGGGGAAAGCGGCATAAATTTGACAGGTAGCACAGGTAGTTTAACAGCGCGTAGTCCTTTTGGTAATGTTTCAACTACAGCAAATTCCTTTGGTTTAGAAACTAGCTGGCGAATCAATCCCAAATTTATTGTTTCTGGTTGGGTTGGTTATACAAAAGCAGAGTCACCAGTGACAAATGATGATGCTGATATTTTAAATTATGCGGTGAGTTTAGCATTTCCTGATTTGGGAAGTGAAGGTAATTTAGCTGGTTTAGTTATTGGAATGCCACCAAAAGTTATCAGTAGTAGTTTAGTTGCTGATAGGGATACTTCCTTACACATAGAAGGGTTTTATCGCTTGCGGGTGACAGAAAATATTTCCATTACACCGGGAGTTTTTCTCATTACGAATCCGGAACATAACACTAATAACAAGAGTCTTTTTGTAGGTACTATCCGCACCACATTGAAATTTTAATTATTTTTAGATAAGTGAGTGCGGATGCTGTTCAACAAATCAGTAAATTTAAATGGTTTGCTGATATAAGGAACAGTTTTATTTGCCGATTGCGGGATTTGTTTTAGTACATCATGATTGGCACTAACTATAATTGTCGGAATTAGCATATTATGAGCGCGAAGTTCAGTTAATACAGTTAAACCATCCTTTACAGGTAAGTTAACATCTAACAGCAACAAGTCAAACTTAGCTGTGGTCAACATTTCTAAAGCCTGTTCACCATTGTTGGCGATCGCAGTATTAAAGCCATTCTTACGCAAGCCTTTTTCAATAAAAGCCGCAATGCGAATTTCATCATCAACAATTAGAATATTCTGCATAACTATTCCTAAAATTTAGACATTCAAAAATCCCCAAAATAACCTGATAAATAGTAGATTCTGGGGAAAAATTCAATTAATTCTAGCTATAAATTAACGTAGAGGTTTCGAGAGAGTTTTTTTAGATCCGTCGAACTCACGTTAAATTGCTAACTTCTAATTTTATAGCCAGAACTGACTAAATAACTCTCTGCAACTCTTCTTTCTCTTTACCCTCTCTGGTTCGATTTTTCCTTACCTTGACGTAAATCTTGATAGCGCCTAATTTGTTTACCAACTAACAACAACCGTGCAACTTGTTCAGCCGCATTAGTTAACAAACTTGCAGTTTGCGAAATGGCCTCATGCAATTGACAGGGATGAGTCAAAATACTATTGAAATAATCAATCCCTTGTTGAAGATTAATTTCTGCACCCTCGCCAATCGTACCCACTAATGCAATCACTGGTAATTGATAACGCTTGGCACGTTTAGCAACTTCAGCCGGAATTTTCCCCCGTGGGGTTTGAAAGTCAATGCAACCTTCCGCCGTAATTACTAAATCAGCTTGAGGAATCAAACTATCTAATTCTAAATAGTCCATGACAATATCGTAGCGTGGATGTAATTTAGCGCCAATTAACGCCTGTAAGCCAGTACCCAAACCACCAGAAGCACCACTACCCGGCATTTCTCGCATATCAATACCTAAATCTGCTTGGATAACCGCGGCGTAGTGTTCTAATGCTAAAGCCATTTTTTCTACTGTTTCTGGGGATGCACCTTTTTGCGGGCCGAAAACTCTCGCCACACCCTTCTCACCACACAAAAGATTATGCCAATTGCAAGCAACATCAATCTGAACTTGATTTAAGCGAGAGTCTTTTTGTGAGAAATCAATGCGTTTGAGTTTAATTAATTCACTGCAACCTAAACCTAACTCATTCCCATTTTCATCTAGCAACTTCACACCCAAAGCTTGCGCCATTCCCGCACCACCATCGTTAGTGCCAGAATCACCGCATCCCACTAAAATACGTTCAGCGCCAGCATCTAACGCCGCTTTAATTAACTCACCTACCCCATAGGTTGTGGTGATCATGGGGTTTCGCATATCCCTAGGTACAAGTCGCAAACCAGCAGCAGCCGCCATTTCTAACACGGCTGTCTTTTTAGTAGTTCCACCCAAAAAGCCGAAGTGAGATTGTACCTTTTTTCCCACGGGGCCAGTTACTTCCAAGTGATGCAAAGTACCACCTGTGGCTGCTACTAGAGTTTTGGTAAAACCTTCACCACCATCTACTAAAGGTGCTTTGCAAATATTTACATCGGGTAAAACCCTGGTGATACCTGTAGCAATACAATCAGCGACTTGTTCCGCGTCAAGACTTTCTTTAAATCCAGAAGGAGCGATTAAAATGTTTAGTGTCATTATTAATTTCCTGCGGCAATCCAGCCGCTTTTTTTTGTCGTTAAATTGGACAGTGCAGAGATGGGTAAACATTATCTAGAGAATTAGAGAGATAATCCTACCCAACGCCACCAGGTAAAGTAAAACAACAGAATTAAAGCAAAGTGAATCACAATCATCACTGAACTTAGGCGGAGTAAATCTGTTGGTTTAAAGCCTTCGTCTGCATCTTGGTAAACCATCAGTGCTTTAGAACTGACAGGGAAGGTGAGACAATAGTCCATACCTAAAGTGCTGAGAAACAACACAGCGACAGGATTGATATTTAAACTACTAGCGAGGTAAAGCAGCGGCGGAACTAAAGCCGCGGCTCTAGCGGTGTGAGAAGTCATATATATGTGGGAAGTTAGAGAAATAATGGCAATGAGTAGGAGAATGAAAAAATGGGATTTGGCGCTGTTGATGTTACTAAATTGAAAAATATTATTAATTAACCATCCCGAAGCGCCAGAACTAATTAACGCTCGTCCTAACACTAAAGTTGCACCGACAAAAATAATCAGATTCCAAGAAACAGCTTTAACTGCATCTTTCCATTTAATAACGCCAAAGTTAGGCGCGGTGAGAATCATTGCACCGATGACGGTGACGGTAGCAATTTCTAAACCATGCCATTGTTCAGTTATCCACAATGCCAACATTAACAATACAATCAACAATGTTTTGCGTTCTGGTGGAGATACAGGCGCTGATTGCAAATATTCCACATTTAGCTTTTGTTGCAAGCGTTTTTTATCTAAAAATAGCCGCATAATTACCCAGCAAGAGGCATAACTAGCAACAACTCCAAAGGGTAAGCCGTAAAGCAACCACTGACTAAAAGAAATACTTCTACCGGAAATTTCTTGTAATAAATCTTGGGCGACTAAATGTGAACCGGCTCCAGTTAATGAAACAATTGTAGATACAAGAATAATAGTCGGCATTAACAATGCTAGAGCGCGACGAGTCCGTTCATCCTCTGTAGCATAGGCGACGCTGCGAAAAATTGGATGGGTAACAGCAGCGCGTCCAGAGGTGGAGGGAATTAAAAATGACAGAGGAATTAAAACTGTCGTCAGTAACCAAAATAAACTGCTGACATTGTGCGCTTTCGCTGCAACTATTTGAGTCAGCCGTGTGGCTAAACCAGTTTGCTTAACTGCACCGCCTAAAATAAACGCACCTATCATTAACCAAACAACATCGGAACCCAAAGACTCAAAAAATTGTTCTTGAGAAATGCTTCCAGTTAACAGCAGCAACAGCACCGAAACCATCGCTACATAACCAGCATTAATTGAGGTGGTTGACCACAAAATTACGGCTAGGAGAAACACAAATATTGTCAACCGTCCTTGTGTAGATAAACCATTCAGTAAAAATACTACGACCCCAGAGAGAAAAGTTAAAAATAATGCTAGAAGGGATTTGAACTGCCAACGGGTTGAAGTCCGAAAAAATGCCCCTAATCTTTCTATGAATGTATTTATAGAAATATCCTTATATTTATCTACAGATAGTTTCATTTGTTTGTGTTTACCTTACTTTCCTTAGCCAAGCTTGATTATGAATGTGCCTCCTGGCTGTAAGTACAGCCTCAATGATTAGTGTTTAACTTGGGCTTAATCTAAATTAAATTAGACCTTGATGAGAATATAATTAAGATAGTGTGAGAAAAGTCTCATGAAACAATCAGTAGTTGAGCAACGTCCAAAATCTGATATTGAGCGATCGCCAGATGCCCGATTTTTTGAGAAGTCGGGCATCTATGCAAAAGTAAAGTTTAGTATCAAAGTCTATTGTGTTGATTTAGCTGTGATAAATTAGTAATTGAAGCTGAAAAGCTTCCCTGGCAGATTAACAGCCAATGTTCAAATTAGTTAAGAGGTAAAAACGCTGTTTGATTTCAATCTGTCTCGTCCTAACAACAACACCCAACTCGAACACTAATATTTCCTCTGCTTGGTAAACTGAGGCGTTGTAACTGATGATTGAAGATATATCAGTAACAGCCTAAAGTAAGTGATGAATGTGAGGAAATTGCTAAGTGAGTAGATGCTTGGGTGTTGTTGTTTTAAGTATTGATAGTAGGAAGAAGGTGATAGGTGACAGGTGACAGCGTTTTGATTATTTCAACTCAGCACTCACACTTCGACTGCGCTCAGTGTACAACACTCAGAAATTTACCATCCCCAAGTACCTGGCCCGCCTTTAAATGGCCCAACAATATCACTTGTAACCCAACCACCATAAAAGTTTCCTGGTTGGGGTTGAACTTTTTCACCATCTACATAGCAAGCATCCATAACATGACAATAGAAAGCGACATGATCTTGAATGGATGCAAAAGCTGATGTCGGGCTGGGGTAAAACCAAGCTGCGTTTTGGGCTTCTTTATCCTCAACGCGGATGGTGTAATAACCTGCGCGTCCTTTCCACTCACAAAAACTAGATTGGGGTACTGATATCAAGTATTCCATTTTGATATCTTCAGGGGGGATGTAGTAAGAAGGCGGATGGCTAGTTTCTAATACACGTTTGGCGTTATGGGTGTCTGCAATGGTTACGCCATTAAAAATTATCTGGATATGTTTGTTGGTAGGTTCTAAGCGAGGGGGACGGGGATAATCCCATACTGATTCTTGTCCGGGCGCAGGTTCGATGCGTTGAGGGGAAAACATACAAATAGGTAAAAATAAATATGCGATCGCCTCCACTTTAGCGTAAATGCGATCGCCTATCATCCAATCCGCCAAAATCACTGATTTAGCGGACTTCTTTCAAACTGTCAATTTGTTTGGTAAACATCTCAGTAAACAAACTCATCACAGTTCTTTCTTCCCGCACCTTGATATTAGCGGTGATTGACATCCCTGATTGTAATGGTAGTTGTTTACCGTTGAGATTTAGTGCTTGTTTATCTAAAGATATTTTGGCTGGAAAACGATAAAATTTATGTGTTTCATCCGGTGGTAAAGCATCAGAACCAATCGAAATTAACTCTCCTTTAATATCACCAAATTCACTGAAGGGAAAGGAATCAATTCTCACATCAGCTTTCATCCCTTCCCGCACAAACCCAATATCCTTATTAGTAATAAATACCTCAGCAATATATTTCTCGTTAGGGACAATTTGCAGTAGCTTTTGTGTAGCGTTGGCTACAAAACCGGGATTTTTTACTTGCGAATCGAAAACTACCCCGCTAACTGGTGCGCGTAGTTCTTGATATCTGAGGTTAAGTTGAGCTTGCGAAAGTTTGCTGCTAATATCAGACAAACGCTGCTCATTTTCCAGGACAATTTTGATAAATTGGCTATCGATATCTGCGATTCTTTGTTTATTTTCTGAGATTTTTTCTAAAACATTTTTACCAGAAACAGCAACAGTATTAGTTAATTCTTGTCGTCCTTTTTCTATGTCATATTTGAGACGTTTTTCTTCTTCTTGTAATTGGGCGACTTCGGCTTGTAGTGTTTGTACTTGTTGTTGTTGATTGAGATATTGTAGCTGAGAAATACCACCTTGTTCAGCTAGGGTTTTAAGTCTATCGAAAATCTGCTGTTGAATAGCTAAACTAGACTGGGTATCGGCGATTTTAACTTGATTTTGGGTAAGTTGTTTTTTGGTTTTTTCAACTTCTAATTGGGCTGCATTTGCACGGGTAGCTAATTCTAAGTTAGAAACTTGCAAACGTTGTTTTTCATCAACTCCCAGTCCTTGAGTTGCAGTCGAATTTCTTAATTCTTTACGCAACAATTCATTTTCGCCAACTAATGCTGCGCGACTTTTCAACAAAAAGACTGCATCTGTAGGTAACTTACTCCGTAAAAATTCCAGTTCTGAGCCGACAGTATAGCTAGAACTCATCAACCGACGATAAATTTGGTTTTCTCTAATTAGACTATTACGAACTTGAATTAATGAATTAAATTCGGCTAAAGTTGCCACAGTTTCAAAGGTTAGTAGTAACTCTCCTTTGTTAACTGTTTGTCCGTCTTTGACATAGATTTCTTGGACTACACCATTGACTGGCGCTTGCACATCTTTGACGGTTCCTTGGGGTTTTAATTGACCGGTTGCAGGTACAACTTGTTCAATTTTGGCAACATAAGCCCAAACAATACCAAAACAAGCTAATACTATCAAGGTCAACATAATTGTCCGTGACCAAATCGGAGATTGACGCAATACAACAGATTGCTCAAAGTTATCAAATTTTTGATTAATTAAAGGCTGTGGCGAAACTTTATCTGACGATATTAATCCGGGTGATTCTGTTGTAGTTTCTGGATGATGTTTACCGTTACCATTATTGCCATTGAGACGATTACCATTAACTTGAGTCATAGTATTTTTACCCTTGATGAATAACTAGCGATTAACCCTTGACCAATTACAAATTAACTTCTTGCTGTTGATAGAGGTAATAATAATGACCTTTAGCAGCCATTAATTCTTGATGACTTCCTTGTTCTATGACTCGGCTTGCGTCCATGACAACAATGGTATCTGCATGGCTGACAGTATTCAGACGGTGGGTGATGAAAAATACTGTACTACCTTGAAAGGCTTTGGCTAAGTTGAGACAAACTTGGCGTTCTGTGGGGTAATCTAAGGCACTGGTGGCCTCATCTAAGACTAACAGTTTTGGTCGTTGGAGTACAGAACGAGCGATCGCAATTCTTTGGCGTTGTCCCCCAGAAAGTGCAGCGCCTCTTTCGCCAACGCGTGTATTGTAACCGTTGGGTAAGCCCATAATAAACTCATGGGCGCAAGCCACCCGCGCTGCTTCAATAATTTCTTCGGTGGTTGCTTCGGGGTTAGTCAAAGCAATATTTTCTTGTACTGTCCCATCAAACAATAGTGTTTCTTGGGGAACTACGCCTACTTGTCTTCTTAAAGAGTAAAGTTCGACTTTGGCAATATCATAACCATCAATTAAAATTCTGCCCGACTCCACATCATAAAGCCGCAGCAGTAATTTCATCATCGTACTTTTTCCAGAGCCACTTTGCCCGACAATACCGACAAATTGTCCGGCGGTAAATTCAATGCTGATATTAGAAAGTTGCAACGGGCCGCTAGGGGTAAATCGAAAGGAAACGTTATCAAATTTAACTGCACCGTCAATTGCTGGTAAGGGAATATTACCTCTGTCAGCTTCCCCTTCTTCTGGCGTATCTACAATATCACTTAATCGTTCTAAAGATAAGGCAGTTTCTTGGAAGTTTTGCCAGAGTTGCGCCAAGCGTAAAATTGGGCCAGTGACATAACCTGAGATAATCCGAAAAGCGATTAATTCCCCTAATGTCAGTTCGCCTTGTAAAACTAAATAAGCACCAACCCATAAAACGAGTAAACTACTGAGTTTATTGAGAAAGCTACTTGTAGAATTTGCTAAGGTAGAAGTGACAACAGTTTTAAATCCTGCGCCAACATAACGAGCATAACGCTCTTGCCAAGAAAAGCGCGATCGCAATTCGATATTTTGGGCTTTCACTGTCTGAATACCAGACATCACCTCAACTAAATAAGATTGAGTTTCGGCGTTGCGTTCGGCTTTGTTGCGTAACTGTTTACTGATGGTGGGTGAGGCGATTAAGGTAATGACAATAAATATGGGAATTGTCCCTAAACCGACTAAAGTCAGTTGCCAACTGTAAAACAGCATCACAACAATATAAACCACCGAAAATAACGCATCTAACCCAACAGTTAACGCTGTCCCTGTGAGAAACTGCCGAATATTTTCTAACTCATTAATTCTAGTTGACAATTCCCCCACTGGGCGGCGTTCAAAATAGCGTAGTGGTAGCCGTAATAAATGGTCAATAATTTGCGAACCCAAACCCATATCGATGCGATTAGTCGTATCAACAAATAAGTAAGTCCGCAAAGTTGTAATTACAGCTTCAAATAATCCGACGACTAACAGTAATACGCCTAAAACATTCAGAGTACTAATACTATTTTGGACAATTACCTTGTCGATAATCAACTGAATGACGAGGGGGTTAGCAAGTTGTGCTAATTGGACAAAGAAGGAAGCAATAAAGACTTCAATGAGAACTCGACGATAGCGCGATAAATAAGGTAAAAACCACGATACACCAAATCGTTCTTGTGGGGTTTCTTTGGTAGCACTCAGTAGTAATACCCGCATTTGTGGCTGATAGTTACCTTCCTCAAGTTCTAAATGTGCCAGTAATTCTCGCGGTTTACAGCGTACTATGCCTTGAGATGGTAAACCAACGACAACATGATATGCATCTGTTGCATACAATACGGCAAAAGTTTCTCGATAGCGAATTAGTGCTGGGGTGGGAATACGTTCAAGGGTATTAACTGGTAAATCTACTAACTGCGCTTTTAACCCAATTAATTCTGCTAGATAAGCACAAGCGGGAAAAGATATACTACCTTGACGTTTAATTTGTTCAGATAAAATCCGACGTACTACTTCCTTCCGCAAGGGAATTTGTAAATGCTTAGACAGCATTTGAAAACAAGCTAAGGTTGTATTTAATTCGCCTCTACCGGAAATAAATGGATATTTTAAATGCTTTTGTTTATTTGAATTTGGATAATCTGCTGGAGTAATTTCGTCGGGTGCGTAGGGAATATCTAACTCGTCTGTAATGGTTATTTGAGTATTATTAATAGACAGTTGTTCAGCTTGAGAATAGTTATCTATAAATGATAAATCTTCTGGGTCAAAACCAATTAATCGTGCAGGCGCTTTACCAGAAATTTCCATAG
Source organism: Nostoc sp. LEGE 06077 (assembly GCF_015207705.1). Classification (GTDB taxonomy): domain Bacteria; phylum Cyanobacteriota; class Cyanobacteriia; order Cyanobacteriales; family Nostocaceae; genus Nostoc_B. Next base: position 154,622 of record NZ_JADEWI010000005.1, on the reverse strand, counting down.
CCAAATTATTTAACTCAAGGCGAGAACCTGGAGCAAAATTTTTGATTTCGCCACCACTAACAAACCAAATTTTGTTGCTATCTAGTTGGTTAGATGCAGTTTTTCCAGGAGATAAGTAATGTATTTTAGCGTTTAATAAAGCTTGCTCTGATATTTCTTGAAAATTTGCTACAGCATTAGCTTGCTTGGCTACCTGTACTCCCAAAACACTAAAAACTTCGGAGATATTGCTATGATTTTGGCGAGTGTGAGCAAAATCGGGATATTCTGACAATAGGCGGGAATATTCTTCAACACTCAATGCTAAACATATTACTTCTGTAGAGGCGATCGCAATTTCACAAGGAACCTGACGCAAGAAACTAATTTCCCCAAAAATCGCTCCTGGTTTGAGCAATTTTAAAGTAATTGCTGTTTGTGTTTGCGGTTCGTATCCTAGAAGGCGGACTTGCCCTTCATATAAAAATATGACTTTTTGTGGTATATTTTCGTTGCCTATAATTTTCTGCCCAATACGATAGCGCCAAGCCTCTAGTTTTTCTGAAATACTCACAATTACTTCTAACGGTAATTGCTCAAATCCTTCTAAAGTCGCAATAAATTCTTGAAATGCACTTTTAATATATGTCATATCTTAAATTTGATTTATTCTCATCTTTATTGATAGTAAGAACTGTTAAATCTTGACATTCATCAAGATAATCAAAAAAAAATTAATTTATATTATGGTTAGGTTAAATAGCTATATTAGCTAGGAATTAGCTAAACTAATCACCCCTTGCTGGTCTTGATTTTTTTATTTCCCATCTGGGTTTCATCTGACACTATATTCTCTCGTCAATAAATAATAAAATTACTAACCAGACTAAGTTAGTTAGTATTGTTATAAAATAAAACTATCACAACCTTATGTAGAGAAATTGTGAATTATTGGTTAAAAGTTTTAAGTATTTACATAGTAGCATAAGCTAAGTAGTAATACTTAGCTTTTAGCAAAAATTATGGCACTTATTTTACTGGTAATATACTTTGCTGCAAAACCTGTAGACCTACTATAAAACAGGTTATCCATTGATGAACAGTGATTGAATAGCTTTTTCTAATACTTTTAGCCCTTGTAAGGAACCACGAATTAATCGAGTAGCCGCTATGGGTTGACTAATTAAACCCCAGGCTAGGGGTAAAGTTTGCAGTGAACCATCGGCGCTGATAGCTGGGGTGAGGTCAGGAATATCGTGTTGACAGTCATCACTGATGACGCGCAAAACTGTAATAGCTACTCCCATTTGTTGAAAAAACTGCAAAGCAACGAAGCTTTCCATATCAACAACATCACTGTCGGATGTCTCACCTAAAGAGGATTTTTCTCTAGCAGACCAAATGACGCGATCGCTTGTCAAGCCTTTCACCAGAGATACTTGTTGATGTAAGCGAGAATACAACTGAGCCGTAAAAGTGCGATCGCATTCTTGCACCTGTCGCTGATAAGTACAATGTTGATACAACACCACATCCCCAACAGCGTAACGCTGGCGCAAGCTCCCACACAAACCCATTACCAACACCTTTGATGGCGACTGCTTCTGTTGCTCCCATTGTTGCAAGTATTTCGTCAAAGGTTGTATCCCCACAGGTATGGACAAAACCGTTGGTCGCAACCCTTTACTTCGACGTAAGCCACGACACACAGCTTGATACTCCGCACCCTGCGGCACTAAAATCACAGTATTAATCATCATCTTTGTGTTGAGTATGAAGAAAGAATGAAAGGGGTATAGGCTAGAGAAATTCCAAAATCATAAGTAAAAGGACGGGTTAATACTTGAGCCTTGCAGCTAGTTCTTACCCCCACACCCCATACCTTACAACCTGATACTCTTACACACCTACACCCCCATACCCCCACAACCTCAGACCCTTACACCTTCCCCAAAAGCTTTACGTTTTGGGAGTAACTGGAGAGTACTCAAAGCCATACTGGCGAGTCTAGGAATAAGTCGAGGTTGCAATAACCGCGAGTCATACTTGCTCATCCGCCGTTGATTTTCTTTAATGCACACTTGGAGGAATTTTTCAATAGTCAAATCTTGGCTAAACACACCGGCTCCGCTGGCGGTAAACCCAGCGCCATTGGGGTCAGCTTCACCAAAGGCCTTAATGACACTGCTCAGTGCTTTTCCGTAATACCAGAGAGTTTTGGCGCTTCGCAAGGGTAAAAATCCGTCACCACGTTGAATTTGCAAATATGTGAACCAGTTGACAAAGAATACAATATGCCGGACTTCTTCATCTAAAATTGGGTCAAAGATTGTGAAGATTTGCTCAGGAAAAACTCTGGCTTCACGGGCAATTTCAAATAAGCCAAAAGCAAAGAAAGAATCCAGACATTCTTCAAAACCAAACTCGATGAATGTTTGCTCCAGGTTGGCGGGAACTTCTATGGGTGGACAGGGAGGCATGGTGATGCCATAACGCTCAATCAGGATTTTGAGTAACCGCGCATGGCGAGATTCTTCTTGACCTTGGAGAGCGATCGCTGGTTGTAAAATGCGATCGTCTACAGTTGTGGCATATTGACTGACGATAACCCCAGCTTGACGCTCCTTATTCAACGCCTGATCCCAGAAAGGGATGCCTCGCATACGTGCCAAGGCTGCATCATCTAGATCAGGCCAAGGGAGATGCTCAGGCTCATATTCCCGATAGCTCTCCATAAAACTACGACAGAATAATTCCTTATGGTCAACAGAACCAATTTTCATAAGTAAAGTTATGTGTGCTTAAAATTGCAGTCAGATCCAAGATGATGTAATGAGTAACACAAGTTTGTTCTCAGCATAGAGCAATACATTACTGATTACTTAGTGCTGATTGCTCAGTATTAATTATTAAGTGTTTGAGTAGAAGAAATTTTTTTACCGTTTATCCTTTATGCTTTTTTAAGAAACTAATTAAGTAAAATTGCCCACCCAAGGAAACTAAACCACCCAAACTTTAGACGATTAATGTAGCATGACAATTAATTGGGACACCAGCACAATTTTCCAAGATGGTAAAGCTTAGTAGCGCAAAATCTGCACGAGAACGCTTCAATATTTCCAAATTGGCAATTGACTTCTCGTGGTTGACAGTGAGTTTCTGGATTGCTGTAACGGTAGCTGGGCTTTTGGCGTTCAGTTCCCTAAAGTATGCTTTGTTTCCAGATATTACGTTTCCGGTGGTGGTCGTCAACGCCACAGCACCACTGACAACAGCAATCGATACAGAAGCCAAGCTCACCAAACCAATTGAAGAGCGCCTACGCTCTCTGGAAGGACTAGATAATCTTCGTTCATCTGCCTATCCTGGTCAAACAGCCGTTAGTTTAGCTTTTGCAGTCGGTACTGATTTAGAAAAATCCAGCAGCAATGTAGAAACTGCACTGAAGCAGTTAAATCTACCCCAGGGTGCAAATTACAAAATTATTCCCCTGAACCTAAATGAATCAGCCGCCGTTAGCTATACCTTAGAGAGTTCTTCGCAGAATCTCCCAGAATTGACGAAGGTGGCGCAAGATCAAATTATCCCCGTCATTGCCAAAGTACCGGGAGTCTTGAAAGTCAATTTATTGGGAGCGCCTAGCCCTACACCAGCATTGCCCACAGCCCAAAATGCCGCGGCTGCTCTCCCCCAAGGCGGAGCCACATTAGTCCGGTTTAATGGGCAGAATGCACTGGCGTTTCAAGTGATCAAACGGGGTAATGCTAACACCTTAGAAGTGGTGAGTCGGGTTGAAAAAGAAGTTCAACAGCTAAGAACTAACCTGAAGAATGTCAAACTCACCTTAGCATCTACCCAAGCTGAGTATATTCGTCATGCCACCAAATCAACAATTGACGCGCTGATTGAAGCCATAGTGTTGGCTATTGTTGTGATCTTTCCTTTCTTGTGGAGTTGGCGAGCCACCTTAATTTCCGCACTGGCGATTCCTACTTCTTTGTTAGCGACGTTTATCGTCATGGCAAGTTTCGGCTTCAACTTAGAAACAATTACATTGTTAGCTTTGGCATTAGTCATTGGTAGCGTGATTGATGATGCCATCATCGATGTCGAAAATATCATGCGGCATATTGAAGAAGGAGAAAGCCCTCGTCAAGCAGCCTACTCCGCCACCAGTGAAATCGGGTTAACAGTTGTCGCCACAACAGCTACAGCAGTGGCGGTGTTTTTACCGATTGGTTTGATGGGTGGTGTCGTTGGACAGTTCTTCAAGCCCTTTGGGATTACAGTTTCTGCTTCTTATATTGCTTCTACCTTAGTAGCTCGGACACTATCACCAGTTTTGGCTACTTACTGGCTCAAACCAATCTCTACCAATGCTCCCCGAAAGGAAGGAAAGCTGTGGTCAGGTTTTGCCCAAGCTTACCGGAAATTGCTGTATTGGTCGTTAAATCACCGCAAAACAGTGGTTCTCTTAGCTGTTATCAGCTTTGTAGTGGGTATTGCCCTAGTGCCATTCATCCCCAAAGGCTTTATCCCGAAACTAGACCGGGGCGAATTTAATATTACATATACGGCTCCCTTACCACAAATACCTGATTTAGCAGCTTTGCAAAAACAGGCAGCACAGGCAGCACAAGCTGGAATTCCCTTGTCATCTCAACCCCCAATTTCCCTTCCCAACCCTTTGAACGACTCTTCAGAAGTTGCGAAAAAACTAGAAGCGGTGGTGAGAAAATCCCCAGCAGTGGAAACAGTATTTACTACTGTTGGTTCCCGCGAAGGCGAACCCAATAAAGGTACCCTTTACGTCAAGCTGAAGCAAGACAGAAACCTGAAGACGGTGGAAGTACAAGACCAGATCCGCGCTCAGTTGCCTAATATATCTGGTGTAACTACCAGTGTGGAAGACATTCAATTTATCGATACTGGTGGGCAAAAACCCTTACAAGTGTCATTGCGGGGAGAAAATCTTCAAGAACTGAACAAAGCAGCCCAAGCGATTAAAGAACGCATCGCCAAAATACCGGGATTTGCTGATGTGACAGTCACAGGTGACAGTAAAAACCAAGGGAGAATTTTTCAAATTGAGCGACTGAATAATCAGCGTGTGGCTTACATCAGTGCCAATTTAGGGCAGGATTTGTCTTTGGGTAGTGCCACAGACAAAATTGTTGCGGAAGCCAAAGAAGTTTTACCTGCTGGTGTAACTTTAGACCTGGGAGGCGATTCGGCTCGGCAAAACGAAGTCTTTAGCAGCTTTGCTTCTACTTTGGTGCTATCGGCACTTTGCATCATTGTGGTACTGATTTTGTTGTTCCGAAGTTGGATAGACCCTGTTGTTATTGGTGTTTCATTGCCTTTGTCAATTGTGGGAGCCATGCTGGCGTTACTCTTTACCAAGAGTGATTTTGGCATGATTTCTTTAATTGGCTTTGTATTTTTGTTGGGGCTGGCTAACAAAAATGCGATCGTGTTGGTGGATTACATCAATCAACTACGTCAAGCTGGCTTAAGCCGCAAAGAAGCCATCTTGAAAGCTGGGCCAGTGCGCCTGCGACCAATTATGATGACCACTGCTTCTACACTATTAGGGATGCTACCCATTGCCTTGGGTCTTGGTGCTGGTTCAGAATTGCGATCGCCTATGGCTGTGGCTATTGCTGGAGGCTTAGTTAGTTCTACAATTTTGAGCTTGATTGTCGTACCCGTAGTTTACGCCATCTTAGATGACTGGTTCCCGCGCTTTCGTCAGGGGGCAAAAAATTAATGCAGGCCTTTGTCACAGGGGGAACTGGTTTTGTCGGTTCCCACTTGGTGCGGTTATTACTGCAACAAGGATATGCCGTGAAAGCGTTGGTGCGTCCCAGCAGCAATTTAGACAATTTATGCGGCTTGGATGTGGAACTTGTCAAAGGCGATTTGACTGATCCTGATATTTGGCAACAAATGCAGGGTTGTCAATACTTGTTTCATGTTGCTGCCCATTATTCGTTGTGGCAAGTAGACAAACAACTACTGTATCGCCACAACGTCATCGGGACACGCAATATTCTCGAAGCCGCCCGCAAAGCGGGAATTGAACGCACAGTCTACACCAGTTCGGTATCAGCAATTGGAGTCGGCCCAGACGGTAAACCTGTCGATGAAACTTATCAAAGTCCCGTCGAGAAACTCATTGGTAGTTACAAAAAATCCAAGTATCTCGCCGAACAAGAAGCAAAACAAGCGGCTGCAAGAGGGCAAGATGTCGTCATTGTTAACCCTAGTAGCCCCATTGGTTCTTTAGATATCAAACCCACACCCACCGGCGATATTATCCTGCGGTTTTTGCGGCGAGAAATGCCCTTTTATCTAGACACTGGGCTGAATTTTATCGATGTGCGAGATGTCGCATGGGGACATTTACTCGCATTGCACAAAGGGAAGTCAGGCGATCGCTATATCTTAGGGCATCAAAACCTCAGCCTCAAGCAACTCCTAGAACAACTCGCCGAAATCACCAATCTACCTGCACCCCAGCACACTATCCCTGCTTGGATACCCTTGAGTGCCGCTTGGATTGATGAGACAATTCTGGCACCTTTAGGAAAAACGCCTTCAGTCCCCATCGATGGTGTGCGGATGGCTCAACAACATATGTATTATGACGCTAGTAAAGCTGTCCGCGAGTTGGGGCTACCCCAGTCTCCCTTAAAAGCAGCCCTCAAGGACGCTGTGGATTGGTTTATCGCTGAAGGTTATGTCAAATGAAAGGCAGGAGGCAGAAGAAATCTTTACTCAGCACTCAACACTTTTTACTTATAAGAGAGGAGTAATAAAAAATGGGAATTAATCTACAACAAGCTATGGATATTGGGAAGTATCTGGTGACTCAGCGCTTTTTAGGGCGCAAACGCTTCCCCTTAATATTGATGTTAGAACCATTATTTCGCTGTAATTTGGCTTGCACTGGTTGTGGGAAAATTCAACATCCCGTGGAAATTCTCAAACGTAATCTCACCCCAGAAGAATGCTTTGCCGCTGTGGAAGAGTGTGGCGCGCCTGTAGTTTCTATTCCTGGCGGAGAACCCCTACTCCATCCCCAAATTGATGAGATTGTCAGGGGGTTAGTAGAACGCAAGAAGTATGTTTACTTGTGTACCAATGGGTTGTTATTAGAAAAAAGCCTCGATAAATTTCAACCTTCCCCTTACTTTACTTTCAGCGTCCATTTAGATGGAATGCGCGAGTGGCATGATAAATGTGTCGATCGCAAAGGTGTGTTTGATACTGCTGTTCAAGCGATTCGTGCAGCTAAAGCCAAAGGTTTTCGTGTCACCACCAACACCACTATCTTTGAAGGTGCAGATATCAAAGAAATGCAGGAATTCTTTGATTTTCTCGATAGCCTGAAAATTGATGGGATGATGATTTCCCCTGGCTACAGCTATGAATGGGCGCCAGATCAAGATCATTTCCTCCAGCGCGAACAAACCCGCGCCCTCTTCCGGGAAATCCTCGCACCCTACACATCAGGTAAGAAAAACTGGAACTTCAATCACAATCCTCTGTTCCTAGATTTTCTGATTGGCGAAAAAGACTATGAATGTACACCTTGGGGAAGTCCCAGTTATAGCGTGCTTGGCTGGCAAAAACCCTGTTATTTGTTGAATGAAGGGCATTACACCAGCTTTAAAGAATTGCTCGAAAAAACAGACTGGAGTCAATACGGCCGCGCCAGTGGTAATCCCCAGTGTGCCGATTGTATGGTTCACTGCGGTTATGAACCAACCGCCGCAATGGATGCAATGCAACCGCAAAACATTGCCCGTTCTTTAGGAACTGTATTTGGCAGGAGTTAGATAAATTTAGATCTAAGGGCGTAAAGTCTTGCACCTAGCAAAGATAAATCGCTAAGTGCAAGATATGAAGTAAAAGCGGTTTGCTCTATATGAGGGACACAACGCTAGTCTTTCACTGATTTCCCTTAAACTAGACTACGGCAAAATTGAAGGAGTCAAATATGGCAGAAGCTAAAAATGTACTCGGCACAGATTTGCAACTTTGCTGTACTTCGCCTATGACTGGATTTTATCGTGATGGTTTTTGTAGTACAGGTGGTCAAGATATGGGAATGCACGTTGTTTGCGCCCAAGTCACGACGGAATTTTTGGAGTTTACCAAATCTCAAGGTAATGACCTGAGTACACCATTTCCTGAATATAATTTTCCGGGATTACGGCCAGGCGATCGCTGGTGTTTGTGTGCAGCACGTTGGCAAGAAGCCCTGGAAGCAGGTGTTGCACCACCTGTAGTGCTAAAATCTACCCACGCCAGAGCTATAGAAGTCTGTTCTTTAGCAGATTTAAAAAAATACGCTCTCGCTGCATCCTAACGCTTTCTATTTCCGATAGTTAATAATTTTGGGTTGGTTTAAAATACAGACGTGACTAATCCACGTCTGTACTCTATAGTTACTAGCTTTTTAGATTGACGATGTAGTGAAAAATTTGGGTTAACAACCAAAATACACCAGAATCTAAAATCAGTACTATTAAATTGGAACTTACTGCATCAATCGTACTGATCAAAGTTATAGCCGTAGTCAGATATGTTAAGACAGTGTGGATTGCTCAAAGCCATGAAGTAGCTGGATTTATCCTCAGAACTTAGAACAGGCTAAATGCCCCGCGACCGATCTAAGCGCAGCCATACCCGCAGAGCTTTACAGCACTTTGCGACATTAACTGGCTTTGACATTGACAGCATTTAATTGCTCAAGCAAGGCAATGACATCGCTGCGACTGAGTTTTTCTTTGCCATTGGCGAGAGCATCAATCGTACCATGTGCCAAAGTTAAGGGAATTTGACAAAAGTTTAAAGCAGGGCCAGCAGGCAAAGCTTGAGTGTAAGCATCCGCTAACGCTAAGTTGCGTAGGGCATACTCTTGCATTTCTGTCACTGTCCAACCCTCTGGAAAGAAGTCTACACCACGTCCCATATCTTCAATATGGTTGCGGAGGATGTTCACAGATTGTAAGCCACGACCAAAACCAATAGCCAGAGTCCGGTTAGTTTGTGTACCATCGTACCAAGTCCATAAATCAGACAGTAACAACCCAACTGCACCTGCAACCCCAAAGGTATAACGATCTAAATCAGACTCTGTTTCAATTTTCCAGTTTCTGTTTGCCCAATAAGCCATCCGATCAGCCATTGCTGCGGTTGCATCCCAAATTCGTGGTGCAATAGTCTCAGGGGCTAATAATGACCATTCCCTTACTCTCAGAGTTACTTCTGCTAAAACATCCTCGTAGCCGTTAAATCCTACTGAGAAAGCATCAACTGCAAACCCATCAACTCCTGCTTGTAATGTCAAACTAATCTTGTGTAACAGTTGTGCCTTTGTTGAATTATCCAATTCTGGATGATCTTCAATTTCATCAATGGCACGCATACACAAATATGCTGATGCGACGGCTTCTTGCAATCCTGACGGTAAAATACTAATTGGAATATAAAAAGTTCGACTAGTTTCTTTGAGGATTTGCAAGGCATCACCACGTAAATCCATGTTTTCACTCCCCTCTGAGTTTTTACACCACATGCAGTTGAAAGTTTCTTGATGATACGGGATATACTTTTTACTCAATCTGAAAATCTTGAGATGCGCTAGTATTTCATCTAAAGATTAATAGTCTTTGTATCATAGTTAACGAAAAATTCAAACCTATTTAAGTCATGTCTAGTATATAGGACTTTGGTTACTGAAATTTGTTCTGTGTGATTTGATATATCAAGCAAGCATAATTTTTTGCTGTAAATATCAACAACTATGCTAAAATTTGCCAGCTTATATAACTTAGTTATTCAGTAGCTATGAGCTAATTGATACGGGCGCTGGCTGCCTAAGTCTGAAGACACTACAAAAGGCAATACAAGGTTTCTGCATTATAAAAATATTATGAAAAACCTAATAAAATTCCCCAGGAAATGCCTATGCCTGTAGCTGGCTGTAAACTGGAAAAAAACTTTAGCTATTGACCAAATAGCTTTGCAGATACGATATTACAACTCGACAAAAGATTTTTTAATCCCATTTAGAAGATGAATTTGAATAGATAGAGGAAAATCCTAGAAACAGGTTTTTCAACTTTGGGAAGATTGATATTTACATCATTCAGGAATCTAACCCCCTACTATAGTCTAGTGGGGGATTTAGTAATTAAACTCTGAGGTCACTTATTAAAGTGGCACAGAAACTAATGTTTCTGATTGATATGAGATGCCAGCTTGCTTAAACCGATGCAAGGCTTCACCCAAGCGATCGCAATCTGCAATCAAACTGATCCGCACATACCCTTCACCTGCAACCCCAAAGGCATTCCCTGGAGTCAGGACAACGCCTGTTTGTTGTAATACATTCAACGCAAAATCTGTGGAACTACTACCCACAGGGCATTTTACCCAGAGATACATAGTAGCCTTGGTTTTGGGAATATCCCACCCCAATTCTCCCAACCCTTGAATCAAAAAGTCGCGGCGGGTGCGGTAACGCTGTTGGACTTCATGCAAATAGACATCTGGTAGTTGTAAGGCGGTTTCAGCGGCTGTTTGCAATGCGGCAAAAATCCCATAATCCAAGTTAGTTTTCAGTGTCCGCAAACCTTGGATAATTTGACTGTTGCCGACGACAAAACCTACTCGCCAACCAGCCATGTTGTAAGTTTTGGATAAAGTATGAAACTCCACGCCAATTTCTTTTGCGCCTGGAATTTCTAATAAGCTGGTGGGTTGATAACCATCAAAAGCTAACTCGGCATAACACAAGTCATGCACCAGCATAATTTCATATTTACGGGCAAAGGCGACAATTTCTGTAAAGAATTCTCGCGGTGCAGTAGCCGCAGTGGGATTACTGGGATAATTGAAATAAAGAATTTTGGCTTTTTGGGCTACTTCTTCGGGAATCGCTGCTAAATCAATCAACCAGTCATTTTCTGGTTTGAGAATTAAGTTATGGACTTGCGCCCCAGCAATGACAGGCCCACGAAAATGAGCCGGATAGGCAGGTGAAGGGACTAACACTACATCACCTGGGTTGATATAGGCTAGTGCCAAATGTCCTAATCCCTCTTTAGAACCAAGTAGCGGCAAGGCTTCGCTATCGGGATCAAGCACTACACCATAGCGGCGATTGTACCAATTGGTGATGGCGCGACGAAAACTAGCAGTACCTTCAAAGGGCGGATAACCATGATTTGCGGGATTTTGCAAAGCAGCGATCGCCGCTTCTACTACTGGTTGCGGTGTGGGGCCATCGGGGTTTCCCATACCCAAATCAATTAAATCCAGTCCTTGTTCCCGTGCCTTTGCTTTCAGTTCATCTAAACGGGCAAATACATAAGGGGGCAGTTTCTGTATGCGTCCTGCTGGGGCAATCCAATTCAGTGTCATTGATGTACCACTTCTTGATACAGTTGATTTGTGAGTGAAATCTCTCTCATCAACCACAGTTGGCGGCTGTGGATAAATTTGAGAAAACCATGAGTTAGCAAAATCTGACTTTGATAAAAGTTTTTGGTCTGGGTAATATATTTGGCAAAAAATCAAGAATAAAGTTTCATCCTGCAAGCTGGAAGTTATTTACTCTTCAATTTGCTCCCCCATTGCCTTAACAGCAACTCGATTACTGCATTCTCTACTATCAGTTGGTGCAGTAGTAGAAACCATTGCAGCCATTAGCTGTTCTAGTCCTACCTTAAAAGGTAAGCGGTGAATGTCAGAATTCGGCGCTAGGGCAATTTCCGCCGCTGTTTTTAACTCGCTTAATTTGATGTTGCCTAATCCTAAATCATCTAATTGTTGCGGTAAGCCAATCTCTGCGTAAAACTTCAACAATTGTTGGCGTGCAGTGGTGGCTAATTGATTACCCAAAATCATTTCTTCTAAACGGAGTTGCACTAAGATGCCGAACGCGACTTTTTCCCCGTGGATGCTGCTGTGTCCCGCAATGTGAGTTAAACCGTTGTGTACAGCATGGGCGGCAACAGTCCGACACTGCGCCCCACCTAGCCCGCCAATGACTCCCGCCAGCAAAACCGTAGCATCAACAACTTCTTGCCAAACTTCACTGCCTGGCTGTTGCAAGGCGATGGCTGACTTTTGGAATAAAATATCGCGCAAAACTCTAGCTTGTTGGACTGCGGCAATAATTAAAGTTTGCTGCAAGTGTCCACTACTGACTGAGGCTTCGTACCATTTGGCGATCGCATCACCAATCCCAGCCACTAAGGTGTGTTTTGGCGCTGTGGCAATCAAATCGTAGTCCAGAATCAATAAATCAGGACAGCGAGACAACGCCACATCATACAAAAAAGCTCCTGTCTCCGAATACACATTAGAAAGGGCTGTCCAAGCTGCACAGGTAGCTGCGGAAGTGGGAATTGTCACCACTGGTAACTGCAACTGATGGGCAACTAATTTGGCTGTATCCAAGGCTTTACCGCCACCAACACCGATAATTAGATCGGCTTTGTGTTCCTTAGCTGCCTTCTTTAAGGATTTCAAACTCGCTTCGGAACAATCTGCACCATAGGAAGCTTGAGCAGTATGCAGCTGTTGTTGTTCTAATAAAGTATTTTGGATGATATCTAGAGTGCGTAGACGTTTAACGGCTTGCCATGAGGCATCGCCAGCAACTATTAAGGGACGACTGCCCAAAAGCGCAATCTCGGCTAGTGCTGCTGGTAATACTCCAGAGCCACGGATGACTTTTGCCGGAGCGATCGCCAGTGCCGGTAAAGAATTAGATGTTTGAGTAGACAACGTAGTAGTTGATTGATGAGGCATATAACTAGTTAGGCAAAACCTGAATTTGTATTGATGCTAGTAGAATTACATAATATTTCCAGAAGGCATCCGCCTATCAATAAAACTCACCATCACTTACGACCAGCACCTACTAAAAATTTTTCCATTGATGGAATTGGTAAGTAATATCTTAATCTAAAAATAATGCTTATTGTATAGTCAAATACAAAAAAAATAATGTCTTATTGAACACAAAATTATAACTTTGATGTTAGAGAATATACTTATAAATTAGACTAAAACTGCCACAATCTCCAAGATGCGATCGCCATACAGCAGGGTATAAACAATCAAGGCTTGAGAGGTGTAAGTCAGCAAAACCCTTACACCCCTAACCTTCTTCTACTCAATCTTAACAATTAAGCTTTTTGCATAAGTACGGAGCTTTGTTAAGCAGTAGGTTTTGGCAATTGAGCAAATTTATCTGTATAAATCTCAACTGTTATCTCTGCATTTTCGCGTGAATCTAGAGATTGTTTGAGTTGACCAAGATAAAGCGGTACAGAAACCCCTGGTTCTGGATGTACAACAGTCCGGGCGCGAACCATCAGATAATTGTCACCTCGCTTACCCAAGCGACCATAGGTATATAAATTACTAGCGGCTTGACGTAAGGTAGCCTCTAACGCCGAGGGGGAAATTGTTGGTGAAATGGCAATTACAGCTTGTGTAGCACCATTATCATAAACTAGCGTAAATTTTTCGGCTCCGGGAATCACTGTCCGACTCAACGGTACTACAGAAAGACCAAATAACCCGCTTGTTAGCACCAGCATAAAGCCAGTTGTACCTACTAGCCGAAAGCGAATGCCCCATTTAAAAACAAAAGACAGTACTGCTAAGACAGCAAATACTAATGTGGCAATACCAGACCATTGGGTATATTGAAGAAAATCAGCTGTTGAGAACATACAGATTGGCGAGTTGGGTGTCTTGACATTATTTACAGACACACCCATTTTACCGAGTACTTACACCACATAACTGATAGAACTCGTTTAGTAAACTATAGTTTGATAGCAGAGGCAAAATTTCTCTACTTGTGGCATTGAGCGCGAGATGTCGTGAGAGCATAAGGTTCTTTGAATTTATGATTTACATTCACATCTAAACCAAACTGTGGAAACATATAGACTAGTTCAACAAGTATTTTTAATAGTGTTAATACAGTTCCTATGCGCTGCACAAGCTCCCACGAAATAAATAGACTACTGGTGCATCCAGGTTTCGGCTGTTTTTCTGCTTTTCTATTCTCATTTGATAGTCTAAATTTGTTAGATTTACACATGATGTCTAACTCAACTCTACAACTCCATTCTGAAGTAGGAGATGCCTGAGAACGAAGTGCAGAGAGTGAGGTAGTAATTAGGACTTATGCCGAACTTATGCCGGACTTTGACTGAGGTATAGAGAGTAAAATAGTAATTAGGACTTATGCCGAACTTATGCCGGACTTTGACTGACTTGCTATGAAAATGCCAGTTTGTAATGCAAAATAATTGTTGTTGCTTATAAGCATAGCAAGCCATGTCACAACGCTCACTTCAGGTTTCTCCTGAATACTTTCCAACAGTCCAATTAGCTTTAAGACACAAAGGCTATAGAAGTCAGAAAGCTTTGGCGCAAGTTGCCGAATGTAGTAGGGATACTGTGAGAAAATTTCTTAGTGGCGATCGCATTGATTATTCTTATTTTGTTGACATTTGTGAGAAGTTAGGATTGGAGTGGCAAGACATTGTTCTTAAAGAGCGAGATATTCGTCATAATCTACCTAAAGCAACCTACACTTTTGTCGGACGTGAGGCGGAGAAAGAGAGGTTATTAGAGTTGCTTTCTTCTAATCATGCAGCTTCTATTATTACAGTTGATGGTATTGGGGGTGTTGGTAAAACCGCTTTAGCAATGGAAGTCGCCTATCAGTGCCTCAACGCTAGTCAGAAAAACCTACCGGATACACCTATATTTGATGCTATCATTTTTACTTCAGCAAAATTGGAAAGGCTTCTTCCTATAGGAATATTGCCAACATCTCAGCAACAGCGCAATTTAAGCAATATTTTCCGGGCAATTGCTGATACATTAAAGGACTATACAATTATTACTGAAGCAGCCCCTGAAGAGCAACTTAACTCTGTACATAAGAGTCTTACCAAGCAGCGAACACTACTAATTGTAGATAACTTAGAAACAATAGATGATAAAGAAAGTGTGTTAAGTTTTCTAGTTGATTTACCTCGTACTGTTAAATCTATAATCACTACTCGTGAACAAAAGTCTATCCATGTTCATATTCGGTTAACTTCGCTCCCAGAGGCTAAGAGTTTAGAGTTGATTCAGCAGGAACTAAGGACAAAAGGCGATAGAGGGATTTATCTCACAGAAGAAGAACAAAAAAAACTATATAAAGTTACGGATGGCATTCCCATAGTGATTGTTTATGCAATTGGTCGTTTAGCAGACAGCAGGTCTCTTGAAACAGTACTAAATGATTTACAGTCTCCAAAGGAAAATGTTGCTCATTTTCTTTTTAACCAAGATGCCAAAAGTTTGCGAGGAAAACCAGCGCATAAAATTTTGATGGCATTAGCAATTTTTCAAGAGGCTCCAATTCGTGATGCTCTCGCAGCAGTTGCTGGGTTACAAACTGAACCTATCTTTACAGTAAGTGATGGCTTAGAGCATCTACAACAAATTTCTCTGGTAAGTCAAAGAGATGGTCGTTACAGTATACTTTCCCTGACACGCTACTATATCCTAGCAGAACTTGCTGCATATCCAGATTTTGAAAAAGAAGCACGAGGACGCTGGGTAGAATGGTACTTAAACTTTGCGAAGAAAACTGGTGGTGTTGATTGGGGTCCTACAAAAAAAGGGTATTTTCAGCTAAAAGAAGAATGGGGAAACTTAATAAATGTGCTTGAATGGTGTGCAGCCAAAAAAGATTACAAAAAGGTCACAGATTTCTGGCAATATCTCCATGAGCCAGCTTATGGTTATGGTTATTGGCGAGAGCGAATTCGCTGGATGGAGTGGTTAATAGAAGAAGCAAAATTACGTGGTGATTGGGTAACTTTCGTGGATATGACAACTAGCGCGAGTTGGTCATACATACGTAGATATTCACCAGAGAATTGGAAAAAAGCCAGCGATTTATTGATTAGAGCTTGGGAACTTCGCAATCATGTAGATTTGAGTGTTCAAGATTTCATAGCTCACAATATTGCACAACTATATATTGGACAAGAAGAATATAATCAAGCACGTACTTGGTTAGATACGCAAGAGAAGATTATACGTGATGCTGAGATGGAAGAACGTTATCAGATGCGACGTTTGACTACAGTTTTATATAGTAGAGCAGAAATTTTTTATCTTGAAAAAAATTACGACCAAGCAAAAATATTATTTCAAAAGGTAAGTAGTCAAGCCAGCAAAATTGAATGGCAGCGTTATAGCAATTATGCACAAAATTGGTTGGCTGATATTGCAATAATAAAAGATGAACTTAACGATGCTGAAGAACTATTGAAGACAGGTTTAGCTGTGGCTGAACAAAATAATCTCAAAAGGAGAATTTTTTGTTACCAAGTTTCTTATGCACGTTTAGAGAAAGCAAAAGGCAATGAAGAGGAAGCTTATAAATGGGCAGAACAGGCACTTGAAGGGTTTAATCAGCTTGGTATGATAAGAGAAGCAGAAGAGGTTCAATCTCTCCTTGCTACCCTAATATAGGATTGCGAAATTATATTTATCTTTCTGAAGATACATACTTTAAGTAAGTTCACAGGTAATAATCAAAAGTTAGGTCATATATGAAATATGTCTAAAACTTTACTTTTTAGGTGTGTC
The DNA here is from genome assembly GCF_015207705.1 of Nostoc sp. LEGE 06077. Lineage (GTDB taxonomy): Bacteria > Cyanobacteriota > Cyanobacteriia > Cyanobacteriales > Nostocaceae > Nostoc_B. The sequence goes on along the minus strand of NZ_JADEWI010000005.1, from coordinate 137,939 downwards.
ACGAATCCAATTTTAGGCTCAGCATGATGGATAATTTCATTAATCAAAAAAAACTAGTTAGCAAATCACTTTTTCATAAACAGAGAATTGCAATAATTTCTGATCATGCTGATCCTTATACAGAAATCGGTGTGGAAGAGGCAGGTGGTCAAAATGTTTATGTTCGTCAATTAGGTGAAATTTTGCCTAACTTTGGATGGTCAGTAGATATATTTACTCGCAAGAACAACAAAGAAGATCCAGCGATAATTCAAAGTTCTCCTTACTGCCGAACTATACGTTTGATTGCTGGTCCAGAAAAGTTTATTCCCAGAGATCAGATTTTTGATTATATGCCTGAATTCATTTCAGCATTTGAAGCTTTTCGCAAGCAGGAAAACATATATTATCCAATAATTCATACAAACTATTGGCTCTCAGCATGGGTTGGTCTGAAATTAAAAAATCTTACCAACATTAAGCTAGTTCATACTTATCTCTCTTTAGGTATAGTTAAGTATGATACTGCTTTAAAATACAAAACCCTGACTCAGCTACCAGAAATTGCAGAAACTCGACTGAGAGTTGAACAGCAGGTTCTTGAACAAGCAGATTGTGTTGTTGTCAACAGTATGCAAGAGAAAGAAGAACTCCGTAATCTAGTTTCTCAAAAGGGTTGTATTGAGCTTATTCCGTTGGGAACAAATGTTGACCTTTTTCATCCTATACTTCAGTCAGAAGCTAGAATTAAATTAGGGTTAAAACTAACTGAAAAAATTGTTCTATACGTCGGACGATTTGATCCTCGAAAAGGTATAGAAACAATTGTTAGGGCTTGCGCTCAGTCTCAAAGTCGATTGACGGAAAACCTAAGATTGGTAATTGTAGCGGGAAGTTGCTCAGATCGGATAGATGGAATAGAACGTCAGCGAATTGAGCAAATTGTTCAAGAAGTAGGACTTGCTGAAAAAACCTTATTTGTTGGTCGAGTTGACCATCATATATTGCCTTTGTATTATGCTTGTGCAGATGTGTGTGTAATACCAAGTCACTATGAAATGTTTGGTCTAGTAGCTATAGAAGCGATGGCTTGTGGTACTCCAGTGATAGCTTCAGATGTTGGTGGCTTAAAGTATACAGTTGTACATCAGGAAACTGGTTTGTTAGTCCCTCCCCAGAATATTGAATTATTTACTGAAGCGATCGACCGTATTCTAGGAAATAAAGTTTGGGCTAAACAGTTAAGTATCAATGGCTCAAACCGAGTAAATAAATACTTCAATTTAGCAACAACAGTTGATCAATTAAACAGCCTTTACAAAAAATTGCTAACTCAAAAAGTAGAACTAACACTGACCAACTAATGCAATCGAGTAATTTATGAAAAAGCCTCGTGTCATCTGTATTGGTGAAATTTTATTTGACCGTTTTATTGAACAACAAGGAGAATCATTGCAACAGGTAAAATCTTGGCAAGATTGTCCTGGTGGTGCGCCAGCTAATACAGCTTGTGCTTTATCTAAATTAGGAGTTTATACCACTTTTATTGGTTGTATAGCTCAAGATGAACTAGGAGAACTATTGGTAAATTTACTAAAAGATTATGGCGTAGACTGCACAGGTGTACAGCGTCATCACAAAGCACCTGCAAGGACTGTCTATCTGGTTCGGGACGAAATAGGTAACTCCAAGCTTGTTGGATTTGGTGGTCGTGACCCTGGAGAATTTGCTGATGCTTATCTCTCTGCTGAACTATTACCTATCTCTTTGTTTAAAGAAGCGGATTGGTTGGTTTTGGGAACGTTGGAACTTGCTTATCCTAAGAGTAAAGAAGCAATTTATAAGGCTATTAGTTTAGCCAAGTTTTATGACATCAAAATTTTTGTAGATATAAACTGGAATCCAATGTTTTGGAGAAAAACAGAAACTGCCCTACAAACAATTAGGGAATTAATTAAAGACGTTAATTTCCTCAAGTTAACTGTTGACGAAGCCAAATTTTTGTTTGGTACTATTAACCCTAAAGCAATTGCTCAATCCTTCAATAACCTTAAAGGTGTTTTAGTAACTGCTAGTGAAAGCGGTTGCAGCTATTATATAGGGGGATATGAAGGTAATTTGCCAGCCTTTTCTGTTGATGTCCAAGATACTACTGGAGCAGGAGATGCTTTTAATGCGGGAATAATATCTCAGATGATTAAATATGACATTCATTGTTTAAGTGAGCCAGAGATTATCAGGAAAATAGTTACTTATGCAAGCGCTGTAGGAGCAATTACGACGACGAAATTAGGAGCAATTACATCTCAGCCTACACTCATTGAAGTCGAAGCTTTCTTAACATACAGCAATCCGACGTGATTTCTGAACTATAAGTAGGATGTGCATTTTCAATAAAACTCTCAATCAACATAGAATATAGCAGTGAATGCTTACCTTACAGATACCTAAGTTTTTTCAGAAATCAAATATTAGTCCTATAGTTACTACTTAAAGTGAGATAGCATTGATATTTTATGTCAGAGAACAAATTGCCAATAACTTATTTGCATAATTATGCTAATTTTTGCATTTTTAAATTGATTATAAATCAGCATTAATAATACAAATTACTGAGAAAATTATTTGATTCGTCAGTCTATAAACTGACGAATCAAATTTAAAAATAGTGCTTAACTGATGAAAAATAAAACATACAAAAGGGCATCTAAAGATTTAGATGCCCGTCATGTAGGAAACCCCCAAAAGGGTTGTCCTTACACCTTCCCAACTATCAGCAACATTGGCTAATCAGAAATTAGCCAAATCACAAATGTGAATACTGTAATTTTATTAACTAAAAAATACAAATGCCGCCAGTATAACCACGGAAAACAAGTCAAGTAATAAAATGCTATTTTTGAGCAAAATTGCTGATATAGCAGGTAATAGGTGAAAGGCTTCAGCTGTGAGCGTTAGCGGTTCGCTGAAAGCGTTCCCGAAGGGTACAGTGACAAAGTTAAAAGATTTTGGGAATATAAGTTTTATCCTCTAAAAATGTCCTAAATACTTTAGCTATTGCCTATGACAAGTTTTTATTTGCCGAAAGCTTGTGATTTTGATGAGAGTGAAATACAACTCCAGAAATAGCTGATAAAAATAACCAGGAGAGGGTATTCACACGAAAATCAAATAAAGTTACATCCACTGTATTAAATAGTATCCATTGCCCAAATACTAAAAGATAACTGAAGAATACTAACCTATCTGTTTTAACCAAAGAATTAGATTGCCGCAAAAATTGAATGCCTGCAATTAATATCCAAGCCAGTAAACCACAAAATAAAAGAGTAGTAGGAAATCCCGTTTCCGCAGATAGCATTAAAAACAAGTTATGAGGATGCCCTAAATCAATGTGCATAGTGGCTTTGTAGAGTGCGGAGAAACTACGTAAACCCCAACCAGTCAAAGGATGCTGTTGTGCCAAAGACCAAGCAAACTCCCATTGAGTTTTTCGCATTAAAGCAATTGGTCGATCTGGATACATTTCATCGTTTAACCTCGCCCAAAAGAAAGCCGGGACAACTCGGCGAAAAATTAGGGCTATGGGAGAAGGCGCAAAAGCTGCCAAAAGAATGGTAGTGACAACCGCAACAACACTACCAACTAAGATGCGCCAACCTTGATAAAGTGCGTAAGCTAAACAGGCAATTATAGCGATCGCCCATCCGTTGCGCGAGTTGGTTAAAATAAGGGCGGCAAAACTGGCAATTACAGTCAGGGCAAGAAAAGCAAGTTGTGATTTTTTTTTAGTTCTGGATTGCCATTGTTCTAGCAATAGCCCCAACCCTACAGTAAAGATCATCGCTAGATAAGCAGCCAAGAGGTTAGCGTGCATAAATAACGCCGCCATTCGCCCTGGTGGTTCTCCTCCAGGTGCGATCGCCCAATCTAAAACAATCCACAAAAACTGTAATTTTAAAGCCCAAGCTAAAAACAATTGTCCAAAGCCCATAATGATCACTGGTACAGCACCAATTACCAAAATCCAAGCGAGGTGGCGCAATTGGGCAATTGTCTGAATTAAGGTATTCCAGCCAGCAAAAACAAAAAAGTAAGGTACTAAATTAAATAAACCTAAAAAAGCATCCGTTTGATTCGTGGCAAATCCTGACGTAATTACCAGGAATAAAGTAAACAGGGCAAATCCCCGATTAATCGGGCGGCGAATAATTGTGCGGTATTGTTGCAGCCAAGTGATTAAAGCTGCCAAAGCCATCGCCACAAACCCTAAAAACGGGGCTAGGGGAAAAATCAATAGCCCAATTTGGCAAGAATTCCAAGCAAATTGGCTCTTAGGGTTGGGATGATTAAAAGCTAGTTTCAAGCTGGCTCCCAACATTCTGTGCGAGTAAGGCGAATTTGTGCTAGAGCAAAAATAGTCGGGATAATGCGACCATAATTAGTCGCGATCGCTCTCCAACCTAAATCTGCTAAAAACCAAGTCCACATAGCTGGGCCGACAAAAGCAAATATCGTACGAACTGCGCCATAACGCGCCGCACTCAATGTCATACCTCGCCGCGCCATTTGCAGAGCAAAGTATGTTTCAAACTGCGTTGTTGCTACTGTTGAACCTGTAATTGTTGCTTGTTTCGCTACTTGATAGGTAGCAAAGTGCATCGCAAATTGTTGAGCAATTTGTTTGAGAATAAATGGTTGAATTACAGAGGTCACAGCTAAAGCACTACCACCCTTAAAAATTAATCCCAAGGGGTCACGTTGCAACATAATTGGTAGCGGTTCTTTAAGTTCTGCTTTCACCAAATGACGCTGTACTTTGACAGTCAATTTTTGTTTTTCTTTTTCTGGCAGTTTTTTCCATACTTGCCCTAGCAGATGTAAAAATACTTCGGCTTCTAAATCAACAGTTGTTAACTGATCAGAGTAAGGAATTTTTAAGTATTTACAAACTTGAATTAGTGCTTGGCGGTAAGTTACTTGGTTTGTACGTCCCCGCAATACTGTTACCCCATCTGCTGCCAAAAACCGAAAACGCTCTTCTAGTGAGTCTAACCAAGCTTGACGGCTCTGGCTTTGAACTTCGATGGGTTCAGGTGTCTGAACATAATCTAGGGGATTGAACTTTCGACTAAATAAAATTGCCGTTAAATCTTGCAATTCATCATCGGTTGCTAGTTCTAAGGCCGCCCTGAGTTCATCCAATGTTCCTTCCTCCCTTCCGTGCAGCTTGTCTGTACTTTATTCTACTATTAGCTTTTGGCGGCCTTTAGTAGTCTTTTTATCCTTCACCATCTGTATTTGTCATTGGATCAAGAATTCAGAAGCCAGAATTCAGAATTCAGAACAAAAATGAAAATAAGTCAGAATACTCTACGGTAAGGTTCCTAGAACAACTCTACATTCTGAGTTCTGGCTCCTGACTCCTGAATTCTGTTTGATAATAACCAAAGACTTAAGACTCAGGACTATTAACTAATGATAGATGTTGCAGTGATTGGTGCTGGTATGGCGGGGTTAGTTTGCGCCCAGCAGTTAAAACAAGCGGGATATTCGGTGTTAGTGGTGGAGAAATCCCGTGGTTTGGGGGGAAGAATGGCGACACGTCGCTTGCATGAAACTTGGGCAGATCATGGCGCTTGTTACCTGAAACCGCAGGGTGAATTTTTCCGAGAGTTTGTTGATTTATTGTGCGATCTCCAAGTTATCACTGTTTGGAATCATCACGAACTCCCAAACGCAGAACCTCGTTATATTGCACCTGCGGGGATGAGTGCGATCGCTAAATTTCTGGCTCAAGGTTTGGATGTGTTGCTGAATCAACGGGTGATTGCAATTCATCCCACTCCCGAAAATACTTGGCGGTTAATTCTCGAATCTAGCAACGAAGAAATTACAGCTAAAGCGATTGTCCTGGCGATTCCTGCACCCCAGGCTGTGATGTTACTCGAACCCTTGGGGGAAGAGTTACTCGGAATAGATTTTTTAAATAACCTGCGTTCGGTGGAATTTACGCCTTGTATCAGTGCGATCGCAGGTTATCCGGCTGATTCCCAACTGTTACCCAATTGGCAAACCCAAAGTTTTGCCGATGATCCTGTTTTGGGATGGATTGGTTTAGATAGTAGCAAGCGCCCCCAACCAAAACAACCTGTATTTGTGGTACAAAGCAGTGCCAAATTTGCCCAACTGCATTTAGACACCCCAGATTTACAACCTGTAGGACAAGAAATGTTGCAGCAAGCCGCCCAAACTCTCGCGCTTCCTTGGTTAGAGACACCCGAATGGCTGCAAGTACATCGTTGGCGTTATGCCTTTCCTAGTCATCCTTGGGCAGAAAGTGTTTTATCTGCCAGCATTTCTTTACCTTTGGTGTGCTGTGGTGATTGGTGTGGCGGTAATCTTGTCGAAGGTGCAATGCTTTCTGGACTAGCTGCATCTGTTGCAATTAATCATCATTTGAGTCAATTAACTCTCACTAGTGTGAATTTTTTCAAAATTTTTACCTTTTAATTACATCTATCGTTAGACTGGTTGCTCTGCGTAGCCAGGTCTTTTTTTTCAGGATTTGCTACAGTTTTACTTAAAACATTTGTTTTCTCTAATACACATAGCCAAACACAAAATCATTGAGAGACAATAGGTAATAAATCAATAAGTAATGTAAATTACTTAGCAACTTTTACTTACACAAATATTTCTATCTTAAGGATGTTGTTAATCTAATATTAAAATTGATCCCCTAATGATTATGCTGCGTTTTGTGTAGATTTTAGCCAAAAAACTATAAATTTGAAATAATTGGCATTGTAGATATAAAGCTTCGGTACTATACTATTTGGTGGAAATTTATAGACGAAATACAAGGGTCAAAGGTATAAACTTTAACTTACATAACTCTAACCAAAGGTCTGAGTCTGTACCGAAATAAAAGATGAAGTTTAGGGTATAAAAACCAATTTAGGGAATCAGTTTTGGTGATGATCAGCACTTAGTGAGTCTTTAAAACAAAACTTATCCGTATTTAAATGGAGATAAAAAATCATGAAAACAGTAGTCAATTTAACACGGGAATCAGTAATCAGCGAAATTGAAAGTGTTTTAGATACATACTCATATCATCCCTATCAAGAAACCTTTGTGATTCCTGAATTACGTCAAGAACTAATTGATTTCGTAATCAGTCGCATTCCCTGTTTCTATCACAAGGAATTCGACAGAGAATTTCCGTTGCAAAATATCATCAAAGATTATCCAATAGAGCAAAAATTTCCTCGGAGTCCATTAGAGCAAAAACTACATATACAGAATTTGATTCATCAAGGCATTTTTGCAATTATGCAAGATAAATCAGCTTGGATTAATAATCATCTATGTGACACAGTTGAACCCGGTTGTGAACCATCTCAATGGTTTGGTTGAGGATTAATCTTACATTTTGTCTGAGCAATTAAGCTTTGGACGTAAGTTTTGATAATCTATAACTAGTTAAAAAGCTAAAAGTGAGGAGTTATTGCCACTCCTCGCTTTTAGCTTTTAACTTTTAACATACAAGATAAAGCTAGACTAATTTTATCTAGAGTTTCCTCATCTGCCAAAGTAAAAATTAATCTGTGTAGCCTGCGGCAAGCTGCTGACACGTCTACATCTACGGTTAATGTTTTCTGGCAATCAGTGAATCGATATAAGCTAAATTTATAAAAGGTGAAGGGCGATTAGTAACGTTAACCAATGAAAACTATAACTGCACTGTTTAACGCAGAACGTAACCAACTACAGATAGAGATTGATAAGATAACTAGTGTTGAACAAGTAGTTAAACTTGTTCAACATCGACTCGATAATTTAGAAAGAATTTATATTAGCGAGCTAAATTTAACTCAAGTACGTTTAGCATCCTTTTTTGTGGAGATGCTGCGACAGTCAATCGCTACTTTGACTGTGGTTAACCAGTCTCCAGTTGTACCGCCAGAACAACAGCCAATTAGTAATTTAACTACAAATGTTTCCCCAAAAAAATTAATTCTAAAACTACTAAAGGCGCTGATTTATGTTGGCATTTTAGGTGTTTTATTTTCCTTAACGAAAATTAGCATTAGTGCTTGGATGGGTATCTTACTAACTTTATTGCTTCTTGGTTTAGAAGTTGTGTTGCAACTGGATAAAAGTAATATTAAATCCACGGAATTGTTAGAGATACCCCAACCTGTGCTGCGAGTGGATAGTAAACTGCTTTTAGATAACTTAGCCGATGGGCTGAACACAATTGACATAGCAGTGGCTAGATTTGAGGAAGGAAACAAATTAGCAGACGATCGCACCTTAGAAGAACTACCAGAGTTATTGAATTTTCTCCAACGGCTGATGGGTGCATCATTTCTCGAACAACCGCAAATGGCGATCGCTTTAACAAAACTCCTTCCCCAAATTCTCATGTCTCAAGGAATCCGCGCTCAAATTTACCAACAGCAAGCACCGCAAAATGAGCGTGATTATTTCGACTTTGAGCCGAGTATCGACCCTGACACTAAAGATTACGTTACCATCACACCTGCATTGTTAAAAGGCGATCGCTTACTCCGCCGCGGTCGAGTAATTGAGCCAGCATACTCCGAGGCAAGAGAATAGTAGACAATAAAAGTATGAGAATTTTAGAAACAATCGGCTTTGATTTGGGACACGGTGAGACAGCCGTAGCGAAAGCAATCGTTGAAAGCATCGAACCGCCCCAAATGTTGGAAATTAATAACAAAAAAAATCAAATTACCGCGTTAGGTTGGCATCCCAAACTCGGTTATCTTGTGGGAGAACAAGCCTTAATTCAAGCTGGCGTTACTCAGTTAACTATATCTTTCAAGCAAAAACCCAACCATAATCCTGATTACAGAAAAACAATCTCTACTTTTCTCGCTACTTACTATCACAAACTGCAAGAAAGCAAACAAATAGAAGGCGACGAAAGTAGTTATTTTTACATTGGTTGTCCTTCCGGATGGTCAGTGAGCGATCGCCAAGCATATCAAAAACTACTTCAAGAGGCTGGTATTCCCCACCTCAACGTTATACCTGAATCCCGTGCGGCTTTTATGCAAGCCAAAGAAGCCGGAAAGTTGGAGTATGAGAAACTCCTCGCATCGGTGCTAATTGTTGATATTGGCTCTTCGACTACAGATTTTACCTTGGTAAAAAGTTTACATGAAATCCCCTTAGATTTCGGCAGTAATACTTTAGGCGCATCCTTAATTGACAAAGCGATTTTTACCAGAACTCTTGCCAAACACGAGCAAAAACCATTACTAGAAAAAGTATTTCAAGAATATCCTCATCACCAAGCCCGTTGTGAACTCGCTTGTCGCAAAGCCAAAGAAGATTATTTTTCTAATGAACAGTTATACAACGACCCGCAATCTTTCGCCCGTGGCTTTGAGTCTATCAACGAGCAGATTTATTTTATTCCCCAAGTCAACAAATTGATGATGGAGGGAATTCTGCACCAACCTTTACCCGAACTAGGAAATAAAAGTTGGCTTCAGGCGTTTCAAGATAGTGTCAGGGAAGCCAAAACCAAATTAGAACAACTTGATACAGTCCCAAAATTAGTTTTGATGACTGGTGGTGCATCCCGAATGAAATTTACCCACCAAATTTGCCAGCAAATGTTTCCCGAACCAGCAACCCAACTTCGCCCTGATCCTGAACCGGAACGGTGCATTGCATTGGGTTTAGCAAGAGTCGGAAGATGGGATTTGCGGGCGACGGCTTTTCAACAAGAAGTTAATCAATTATTAGATTCCCAAAAACTCAAACAATTAATTGAGAGACATATTCCAGATTTAATTGAATTGTTAACTCAACCATTAGCCGAAAATTTGATTGAACACGCCGTTAGACCAGGAGTAAAAGAATGGCAAACCAACAAAATTCGCACTTTGGCTGATTTAGAATCATCCATGAAAAATCGAGCAGAACAGTGGTTAAAAAGCAATACCGCCCAGCAGATAATTAACAATCAATGTATTCTTTGGTTTAACAACAAAATTCAACCAGACTTAGCCGCAGAAACCGACCCCATCTGCCGCAAATTTCAAATACCCAGAAGTAGTTTAAGGTTTGAAGATAGCATTGAACCAGCTTTTGTTAATCCAGAATTACGAATTGGTGATGCAATTTTAGCTGATACTGTGGCGTTTATCGTCAATGTCGTCATTGGTGGCGGTACTGTAGCGAGTCTGATTACCCTCATTCTCACAGGACATTTAACTTGGCCGATCGCATTAGTCTACGGTGCTTCTGTGATGGCCGCCGGGATGGAACTCAACCGCAAAACTGTCCAAGAAACAATCAAGAAAAATTTCGATATCCCCAGTTGGATTCGTTCTAATTTAATGAACGATCAGAAAATTGCAGATATGTGCATTCAAATCAAACCGGAATTAGAAAATGTCTTTCGAGAACAATTAACTAATAATCAAGCAGCTTTTGAACAACTCACCCAAAAAGTTGAACAAGGTCTACAAAAAGCCCTGGTAACGAAAGTTCAAGAGGCGATTATTTTAATTCAATAAGAAAGTAAATATACGGAATGAATTTGTTTCACGCAGAGGCGCAGATGCGCGGAGAGAAGAAGGAGTTTAATATTTAAGTAAGTGAGATTTAATTACCCAATTCATCAACACCTCCTAAAAATACCTATCTGCGTACCCTCCGGGAAGCCGCTATCGCGTCTATATCCGCGTTCATCTGCGGTTAATTTTATTGCATTTTTTTAAGTAAAGCGTGATGATTGATAGTTCAGCAATCAAATCGTATTACTATATCGGTAGTCAGATATGTTAGGACAATTTGAAAACTTGAACGCCAGGAATAGTAAGACTTTTCCTCCTGCCTCCTGCCTTCTGCTAAATATCAAAGACTAGAATCTCTGTTATCAAAAGCATCTATGCCGAAACGCCTTCTAGTTGTTGAATCTCCTGGGAAAGTCAAAAAGCTCAGTCAGATTTTGGGTTCTGATTGGATTGTCCGGGCTAGTTGTGGTCACATCCGCGAACTGAGTGATACGGGAGAAGATTCTTTGGGTTTCGTCATTGATGATGGTCACGTCCAGTGCAACTATGTACCCCGTGACCAACGCTCTAAAGAAACTATCCAGCAGCTAAAAGCAGCTACCAAACAGGTTGATGAAGTTGTTCTCGCCACAGACCCAGACCGCGAAGGGGAAACAATTGCTTGGCATTTAAAAGAAGTGCTGGGATTGCGAGAACCGAAACGAGTTATTTATAGTGAAATTACCGCATCGGCGGTACAAAGTGCGATCGCTAATCCTCGCAAACTAGATTCTAATTTAGTTGGTGCTGGACTTTGCCGCGATTGTCTCGATAAGCTGGTTGGTTACAAAGGTAGTCCCTTAGTTTGGGCGTTAAATAATGGTGCGAAGAGTGTTGGCCGAGTACAAAGTGCGACGTTGCACCTAATATGTCAGCGAGAACGAGAGATTGTCACCTTTGTACCCCAAGACTATTGGAGTGTGTGGGTAGACTACGCCGAAGGATTCCGGGCTTTTTATAAAGGTACAGTCAATTCTCCCACCGATGCGCCAGAACCAGAAACAGAAGCCCACGACGATGCAGCAGGTAATAATACCCAAAAGCCAGAGTCTAAGCGGGTTCTTTCGGAAGCAGAAGCCACAGGGTTAGTTGAAGAAGCAAGGCGATATCCCCATCAAGTGATACAAGTTGAAGGTAAAACTGTATATCGTCAACCACCCCCACCATTTATTACTTCCACCTTGCAACAAGCCGCAGGTTCCAAGCTGAAATTAGCCCCAGACAAAACAATGGTTTTAGCCCAAAAGCTTTATGAGGCTGGGTTAATTACATATATGCGGACAGATTCAGTAATGTTAAGTCCTGAGTTCTGCGCTGCGGCTCGTCAGTGGTTAGAACAAAATGATCCGCAGAATGTACCACAGCAAGTTGCCAAACATCGCAGCGCCAAAACAGCCCAGGAAGCCCATGAAGCGATTCGCCCTACCGATGTGTTTCGTCCATCAGTCCAGCTACGGCAAGAATTACCTGCTGATGAATTTGACTTGTATGTGATGATTTGGAAAAGAGCGATCGCTTCTCAATGTCGGGCTGCTCAACTCCGTAAAACTCAGATTATCACTCAGTCGGGTTCTTTGTTATGGCAAGCCAGAGGCCAAGTAATCGAATTTTACGGTTACGCTCGCTATTGGAATAACCTCAGCAAAGATAGTGTGTTACCTGTTGTCCAGCAGGGACAAGCATTAACTCTAGATAATGCAAATTCGGAGAAAAAACAGACTCAGCCGCCACCCCGTTACAGCGAACCGAAATTAGTACAACTCATGGAACGTAAAGGTATCGGTCGTCCGAGTACATTCGCGCCCACTGTTGCTACCCTCAAAAAGCGGGGTTATGTGCAGTTAATTAAGGGAAATCTCCAGCCCACAACTTTGGGGCTAGAAGTTGATGATTTTTTGCAGAAAGCTTTGCCAGATTTACTAGAAGCAGATTTTACAGCCAAAATGGAAAGCGCCCTCGATGCGATCGCTGAAGGTAAACAAAGTTGGCAGCAATACTTAACAACTTGGAATAAAAATTATTTCGTCCCAGCCTTAGCCAAAGCCAAAACTGTTGTTGTAAGTACTTCAAGTACAAAATCCTCAGTAGCTGAACGCAAATATGATACTTCTAAAACTCGCTGCCCTGAATGTAATAATTTTCTCGCTAAAATTCCCAGCAGCAAAGTCAAGAAAAAATATTTCCTCAAATGTACCAGCGGTTGTGCAAATATAGTCCTATTTTGGAGTGACTTCAGCAAATCTTGGCAACCACCACGCACCCCAGAAACCAAGCCAGAAAACCACGCCCAAACTCCTGCTAAGTTAAGCTCATATCCCTGTCCAGTCTGTAAAAAACCTCTAGAAGAGTATAGCTACACCAAAGATGGACAAAACAAAACCATGCTGCGTTGTTCTGCTGCGTCTCGTCAAGATAAAAAGCATAAAGATGTGGCTTTTTTTAGTACAGCCAAAGGTTGGTGGAGTCCTAAATTTGGCGAGTTGAATCCAGATAGCAAATAATTTGTCTGGTGGGGTGACAAAGCATCTGAAGCAAAGTCAGTAGAGGAGTGTGACCGTTTTTAGATCAAAAAAGATAGGTTAGGTATTCTCAACAATAGTTATTAAATGATAATAATATCTACATTCTACAAAACATAATTTGCTTAATAATATAATCTCTGCCACTATCCAGTAGTGGTCAATATCTTGTAATCTTATTTCTGACTGTGATGGTATCTTTCATCCAAAATACCATTCATATCCTTTCTTACCTGAGAAATGTCGGCATTAAGAACCTAGTAATTGAATACTTTAGTACGTAGTCTTCCTTAGAGGTTGTTTGAAAAGTCCTTAGTGATGTATCAAATGCTTTCATATCTCTCTAAGTCTCCCTTAAAAAGGGAGACTTAGGCAGGGTGGTTTCATACGAAAAAAGAAAAATCCATAAGTCCTGATTTCTCATTTTGTAGCAGAGATTATGACCCGTCTCCAAACCTATTCCCCACGAAGGGGAGATGCTTTGAAACACAGTCGTCTTTTTTTCTGAATGTATGAAAATACCTTGATTCTTAAGCGAAACTTAGGGGGATCAGTGAGTACCTAAAGTTACAGCCAACCACTTTTCAAACATCCTCTTAATTAACATCAATCCCACGGTATCTACAGGTACAACGAGGTCTTATGATACATTCAAGTGGTACATTAGCAATCTTGCTGATGATATTTGTGATGCTTTTTTGGATTTATTTAGCGTTTAAATCTAGAAAATTATCAAGGTATTCACGCCCTCTGACAATTTTCCTCATAGTTTCACTAGCGATCGCTAGTGGAGGTGTCGTATCAGCACAATTAACTTTAAACCCGGCTCCCTTAAATGCCATAACTAGTCTTCCACCAGCTACAGTTGGAGACCCTACCCCGGCAAATCCACCACTTCTGACAGCAGTAGCTGAACCAAGTAATCTCGGAGGCTTTGTTCGGGACAACACAGCCCTACTCCAGTTAGGAAAATCCCTATTCTGGGATATGCAGCTTGGTAGCGACGGCATTCAGTCTTGTGCTAGTTGTCACTTTCATGCCGGATCTGATAGTAGATCAAAGAATCAAATCAGTCCTGGTCTTTTGGCATCACTAAAAGATATAACTTTCCAGGTTGGTGGTAGTCCAAACTATCAACTCACAGCAGCAGATTTTCCATTTCACAAACTTGCAGATCCTGACAATCGAACTAGTACAGTTCTTTCTGATGTTAACGATGTCGCCTCCTCCCAAGGAGTATTTCATAGCGTTCTCTTAGCAACCGTTCCAGGTCAAGCAGAGGATAATGTTACATCCACGCCAGATCCAGATGGTTTTCAAATTAATGGCATCAATGTACGCCGAGTTGAACCACGTAATGCCCCAACCGTAATTGATGCCATCTTCAACAAACTCCAGTTTTGGGATGGTCGTGCCAAGGAAACCTTCAATGGAGTGAATGGAAATGGAGCAGCAGACCTTAATGCTAAAGTTTTCCGAGCTTCAGGACAAACCCAACTAACTCCAGTTTCCATTTCGCTCAACAATTCTTCCATAGCTTCCTTAGTAACTGGGCCACCATTGAGTCCATTTGAGATATCTGCGGATGGCCGGACTTTCCCTGAAATCGGTGCTAAGTTTCTGCGAAGAAGAGGTCAGAAGCTCAAAAGTCTCAGACCGTTAGGTAAACAAGTTGTACATCCCCAAGACAGTGTTTTAGGATCTTTTAGTCGATACCCCTATAAAGGTCTGGCAATCGGAGCCTATGATAGGTTAATTCAGAAAGCCTTTAAGCCGGAATGGTGGAAATCAAAGTCTATTATTCAAGTTGAGAGTGATGGAACAATAACAATCCTCCCCGGAGCTTTGACTACCAATACTAGTTCTTTCACTACCACTACTGATACGGCTATCACTACTGATGGGTCTCTCGCTACTGATGAGTCTTTCACTACTGATGCTGCTTTCAGTATTAATGCTTTGGCTACCTCTACTGATAGTGAAGAAAAACTGGTTTTACCTGCCAATCAGTTTACGCTCAGGGATTGGAACTTCTCCTTATTTGCTGGGTTAGCAATGCAAAAGTATATGTCTACTCTTGTATCTAATCAGACACCTTTTGATAAATTTCAGGCGGGAGATACCAATGCTCTCACCACTCAAGAAAAAAGCGGTCTAGCTTTGTTTGTTAATACTGTGGCTAATGGTGGCGCAAATTGTAACGTTTGCCATGCGATTCCAGAATTCAGCATGGCTTCTGTCAGAAGAACCGCAGGAGTAACTTCAACTGATTCTGGCAATCCGTTGATTAATAATTTTGTTAACGGCTTCATTCCTAACTACGGTGTCAGACCAGCAGCAGAAGACCCAGGCGCAGGAAACTTTACTACATCAAGATTCAAAATCCCTACTCTCCGTAACATCGCCTTGACAGCACCATATATGCACAACGGTGGTATGGCAACTTTAGAGCAAGTTGTTGACTTTTACAATCGTGGTCGAGGTGACGATGGTGGAGCGGGTGTAGCGCCATTGAACTTAAACTCACAGCAAAAAGCCGATTTGGTCACTTTTATGAGAAGCGGACTGACTGATCAGCGAGTCCTTCTCGACAAAGCACCCTTTGACCATCCACAATTGTTCATCCCCAATGGACATCCGGGCAATCAATCTTTAGTGACTTCCAGCGGTAATACTAATGGAACTCCTACTGCTACAGATCAGCTAGTGGAAATACCCGCAGTTGGTAGTAATGGTGTCACTACTCCCCGGCCAAATTTCTTAGATTAAGACTTTGGACTGGGTTTAATACCAGTTAACTTTTGGGCATTGCTGAATAGAGATAATTCTTGTAGGGTGGGCATTTTGCCCGCCCTAGCAAGCTCTAACATCATAGGAATTACGCAAATACTCTCTACTCCCCATGTTTCTTAAGAGTGAGTCAATATTACAAATTACAATTTGTTTACCTTGCGTAGTACAATAGTATCTTGTTGCTAATTTATGGTGTAAGTGATGACACCTTCATTTGAATACAAGACTCTTATTTCTTTTAAGAGTTCAAAAATTTTACGCCTCTACACCCAGTCTTAACAGATAATCTTCGTGTTTAAGCCCTGTTAAAAAATGAATATTATTAGCAAATCTTGACAAGAATTCTAGAGTTAGACTAGGGAAAGCTACGAAAACATTAGTAATGCAGTTTGCTCCCTTTTTTCCTTTTATTTATCGGATTCTTCAACCGAGTTTTCCTGATTGTCTTTGGTGTGGCGATCGCAATTCTCAGGCGATCGCCCTAACTTTTGACGATGGCCCTCATCCACAATACACACGCCAAGTATTGCAAGTTTTAGACCGCTACAATATTCAAGCCAGTTTTTTTTGGTTGGGTGCTTGTGTCAACCGTTCACCAGAGGTTGCTAAAGCAGTGTGCGATCGCGGCCATTGGATTGGCTTACATGGTTACGATCATCGTTCCTTTCCTTTGCTTACTCCTAACGAACTCCAAGAAAGTTTAGCAAAAACCCAAGGGGCTATCTACGATAGTTGTAACCTGCTACCTGAACAAGTGCGCGATGTACGGCCTCCCAACGGTTTATTTACCCCAAAAACTTTAAATTTATTCCGTCAGTGGAATTACCGTCCGGTAATGTGGAGTGTTGTACCAGAAGATTGGGTCAGGCCAGGAATTACTACTGTAGTACAGCGAGTCAACCAACAAGTACAAAATGGTTCACTCATTGTCTTACATGATGGTGTTTGTGGCGGACAAGATGTAGCTGCAACAATAGAAGTCTTGATTCCCCAATTACTACAACAAGGCTACCAGTTTGTCACAGTAGATAATTTATGGAAATACAATCAAACTAATTAAAATTGAATAATTGAAAATTACCGATAGATTATCTCTTGCCAAATACTTTTGAGAGATTATCTATCGGTTAGTCCAGGGAATTTACATAAGACCTATGTTAGCTACTCGTGGCTTGACGCTTTTGAGTAACTTCACTTTCAGAATTGATGGTTGAGGCTGTGGCCTCAGTTCCCAATATCTGATGTATTTCGTTTATAGAACTTGGTTTCGCTACAGGTTCTTCTAATGGTTCATTCACATATTCTATTAGGTCTTCTACTTTGCAATCTAAGGCTTTGCAGAACCTAATGATTCTTTCAATGTGGTCTGTCCCAGTTCTGCCGCTTTCCCAGTTTTGAATAGTGCTTTCAGTTACGCCAACAAGACGCGACAATTCAAGCTGGGTCAGCCCTGCTCTCTCACGAAGCAAAGCAATCCTCGGTTTTGGCTTTTGTTTCACAGCTACAGCACTTTTATCTCAATATATAGTGCTAGATCCTAGCACCAAAAAAAACCTGCGCCTAGAAAATCCCTAAAAAAACTTTATTTTTAACCATCTTTCGGAAAAATTTGGACTAAAAGAGGTCAGGTGTCAGGATACAGGGGAGAATATGCTCTACTCAGTACTATTGACCATTGACTATGAACCAATCAAAGACACTTTTGTAACTGTCTTTCTAAATCGGCTCGCAACCACAAGTCGCCTACAGACCAAACCCATAGCTGATTTGGTGCTTCCACAAAATTCTCTGGTGTATGGGTAACGATCGCATCTAGCAATTGATCACTGACACAAACTAACTCTACAGCAGATTCAAAATCTCTTAAGGGTAACGCGCGTGCTATTTGCAAAATTTGCTGATCAACAATACAAATGTGAATTTTTTCGCGCAACCAATCAATGACTATCTCCGCAATTTGACTGTTTTGCAAGCGACTAGTGTAAGCGGCTATTTTTTGCCAGCCAATATCTGTTAAATACAACTTAATTGATGGATGCACCCCATCGAGTAATTCTCTGACATCTTCTGTTAATTTGTGGCGATTTATCAAAGCATCTAAGATTAAATCGGCATCAACTAAAATCCTGAACACTTTCAACTCCCAATGATGGACTGAATAAATGCAGCTAAGAAGTGGTTAGTAACCATTCAATATGCTCCCCGGACAGTGAAGCGTAGTCAGCACTGAGTTTTTGTAGTTAACCCGCGATCGCTAGAATTGAGAATAAAGGTGCTGCTAATATAAACGAGCATTAGTCGTAGTAACTGAAACTTAAACTTACATCATCAAATACAAGGGAATTAATCATTATTTCAGATTTGATTTTCCTTTTTTTTGGGCAAAATATTAAGATAAGTAACTTATCTGTGATAAAACTATAAAAAAAGAAAAGCGATCCATTTCAGATAACAATCAATTTAAATACGTACAGAATAAAAGCAAGCTGTAGCATAGCTCTGTCTAATATTGACTATTAGCAAAAATGACGGCAAATGATTTTATTGGTTCCAAATGTAAAATCTTTTTGCTGTTTCGTTCCGAGTTTTTGAAATAGAATTTACGTACCAGGGATAGTTTTTGAGATTGGGTATAGGGCAATACAGTTCAGTTAAGAAAGTTTTCTTGTGGAGAGAAGGGAACAGTAAAAGACAAAAAAGCTGATCTGAACCGTATTGGGGTATAGGGTGTAAATAAAATGCCTCAACCTTTGATTTTTCGTCTTACAGCGTAAGTTCTTCTTAGGGCTTGAGTAACAGGTAATACAATTGTCCATTACTAACAGTAACACCAGCGCGATCGCCTGCAACTTTCCCAGTACCCAAAAAATAATCGACTCTACCTGTACCTTTAATGGCTCCACCTGTATCTTGATCAAGCACATAACGGCTAACAATTTGATGTTCCATCTCGCCATTAGCCTTAACAAAAGGAAAAGCCGCGCGAATCAAAGCTAAAGCACCAGGAGGCATGAGAGACTTATCTGTAGCGATTGAGCGTTCTGGTGTAAGTGGGACATTAATCGAACCTTGGGCTGGTGCGCCGTGGTTTTCTTGAAAAAACACAAAACTGGGATCACGGGGGATATATGTATTTAATTCTGGGGGATGCTGTTGAAAATAGTCGAGGATAATAGGCATTGTCATCCCCTGTAAAGGTAATTTGCCATCATTGGCTAGTTCTCTGCCAATACTTTTATAGTTATAAGCTGTATTACCTGCGTAACCGATTGTTGTTTTAGTTCCATCGGTCAATTGCAGCTGCGCCGAACCTTGAATTTGAATCATATATGGTTCTAGGCGATCGCGGAACCAAAATAATTCTAATCCTCGCAATTTGCCTTGGGTTCCTTGTAAGCCATCAGCCCCTTCTAATTCTAAGCGTGTAGGATGAGGCTGCGCCCAGGAATTGATATCGGGAGGTAAGCGATAGACAGGATAGCGAAATTCGGCTGTGGGAGAGCGACTAGCCTGATAAAGTGGTTCATAATAAGCGGTAAATAAAATTGTGCCTTTTTGGTCTTTACCGACAGATTGGTAATAAACAAACTCTCGTTCGATGGCTTGATGTAATTCTTGAGCAGATTGAGATTTGAGCAGGAGTTCGCGGAATCTTGTTAAACTTTTGATGATGCGATCGCGGGTAATTCCCGTTACTGGATATTTTTGATAAGCTGCGATCGCTCCTGATGTTTGCAAATATTGTAAACTGCGGTCAATAGAAGTAATTAAAGCTTTTTTATCGGCTAATTCGTCTAAACAAGAGAGATCATCTTGACAACAACTCACAGGCGATCGGGGAATTAAGACTTGTTGCTTATTTTGTAAAGACTCTGGTATATCCCATTTCTTCACTCGACATCCTGGTGAACTCAGTTCTCGATATCCAAATGGTTGCATCCCCACCAGAAAAATCAACAGCATTATCGGTGGACTGAGGATAGTTTCTAATCTGTATTTCATTGATCACATCCACCTTATAGTGTAGGTTTTGAACAAAGCAATGAGTCAGGACTCTAAAAACCACGAGTGAATCGTTGTTCCATCAATCCCTACACCCCAAATTAATATCCCTAGGGAAAAAACTACTCATTCATATTGCGGTAAGTTGCAACAGCCGAAGGTGAAATTCGGTTGAGATAACGGAATATCCAGTATTTAAAAATCGTATCTAAAATTACTGGGAATGTTGCAATAAACAAAAATATAAAATCTCGATTAGCTGGTAAACCCCAATGACGAGATATACCTTCTAAGAGTACTTCCCAACCGTGGGGAGAGTGGAATCCGACAAACACATCGGTAAACAAAATGATAATAAATGCCTTGGCACTATCACTTAAGCCATAAACAATATTATCAAAGAAATCTTTGAGTACTGAAATAGATTGTTTACTAACTAGCAGCAGCCAGACAAAAGCAACTACCGAGAAAATATCTGCAAAAACATTTTTAATCGCATTGGCACTTTCACCTCGAAATTCCTCAGCAATTTCTGCTGCTTTTTCTTTCAGTTTATCTTCTATGGCTTCTGCATTCAGCGTTGGTGTAATGCCAATTAAATTTTCAAATTTAAGTCTTTCTTCAAATCTTTGTAATTCTGCCAGCGCTTCTTCTTCCATTTCAAAATTGATGAAGACATTGGCTGTTTCATCTGGTCTAAAATGGCTAATTAATGGCCCAACAATCAAAGTTTTTGATAGTTGATGTGCTAAAAGAGGTACAATAATTAGTAATAATATAAATCTAATAGATATAATGGTTCTTCTTTGCGCCTGACGAAAGCTTTTAACAACATCTTCCTCAGAATTAGGGTCTAATTCAACTTGTAACCGACTAATTGTGCCTAAAATTGAGCGAGGTAATACACCTGTTGTGTCAGCTTTTCTGCGTGATTTTAGTTTTGGTTCTAGATTTTTATTAGGTGATGACGTAGGTAATGATCCAGGTGATTTTTGGATAGCAACCTCATCAACTTTGACTATTTGTGGTTGGGTAACTATTGCAGAATTAATCTCAATATCAGGTACAGTATATTTTGATATGACTTCATCAATAAATCTTAACTTTTCTAAAATTATGTCAGCAGTGGGATATTCTATCCCGGTTTTTCGTGCTGCTTTTTGATTAGATTCGTTAGAAAACCAACGGCTGGCGCGGAATTCCGTCAAACGCATCCGGGCAATTTTTAATTGTTTTTTTAGATCTAACTCAAAATAATCCATCATGCTGCTGCTGTAGATGGTTGAGTCAGCGTCTATCTTCTGTCCGTTGAAATGCTCATCTTCGATGGATTTAATGCGTAATGCTGCTTGATAAGCTTCATCAAGAGAACGCTGTGGCGTTAATAAGTACCAACGGTAAGCAGAGAGTAAGTAAGAGTAAATTTTTTGAGTAAAAACAAAATTATTCATTGCAGGCAATTATCCAGCCTTTTTTAGTGATTCTTAACCCTAAGTTAACGCACAAGATATACTAACCAAATCTAGAAGGAGAAAGTTTGTGACTTCGCATTCTGTTTGGATTGTCGGCAATAGCCGCAGTGGGAAGACAACTCGTTTAGTAGATCATTTTTGTCGTTGGCTGCAAATAGAAAATCATAACTTTGAATTATTTTATACTAAAAAAGCCAGAAAAAAATCAGACAATTCCATCTCCAAACCCTTAGTTTTAAAGCAAACAGAACCGGGAGTTTTGGTCTTAGCTGCCAATGATGATAATCGTCGAGAATTATCTGACAAAATTGTTACAAAAACTTTAGGAAAATACCCTATTCGGGCTAAAACTCCATTAGGTTTTTTGCAGGATGAAGTTATTTTATTTTGGCCTTTACTGATTGAGTTGTTGCATCTCAAGGCACAATTTCCGGTAAGATTACGCCCAGAAACTGAACAGGAATTAGCCACAAAACTCTGGCGTGAGCAATTAGATGCAGAAATCTTGCGTCGTGCGGGAGTAAATGAGTATCGTTTAGTGCGACGGATTTTAGACTTATTGCAACTAGCTGCTTATAGTGGCACACCCTGTGAAGGAATAGCCGAGGTTTTGCAAAAAGGTTTAGAGGAAGATGGCATAAATCTAGAGCCGGAATTTCTGGCATCTTTGCTACTAGATTGGCGTAACTGGTGTTTAGAGCGAGGCTTACTCACTTATGGAATTATAACTGAACTCTACTCTCAGCATTTGTTAAGCGATCGCCATTACCAAGAACGTCTGACCCAAAGGTATCAAGCGATACTAGCTGACGATGTTGATGATTATCCAGGTGTAGCCCGTCAGTTATGTGAAACACTTTTAGAACATGGTGCTGTTGGCGCTTTTACTTACAATCCTGATGGAGCCGTGCGCTGGGGATTAGGCGCAGATCCTAACTATTTGGAAGGTTTATCAAAGTATTGTCGCTTAGAAACTTTGTTTGCACCTGCCCAAGAATCCTTGGCAGAGCAACTAGCTACACCAATGGTAGAATTTATTACACAGCCAATGGTGATGTTAGAGTTACCCGCAACAGTACAGTCAATTCAGACGACTTCCCGCGCTGAACTACTGCGAACCACAGCCGAGGTTATTGGCAAAGCTATCAAATCAGGGCAAATACAACCAGAAGAGATTGCTATCATAGCACCCGGTTTAGATGCGATCGCTCGTTACACCATCACCGAAATTCTCACCAAGCAAAACATCCCCGTTGAATCACTCAACGACCAACGCCCCTTAATTAGTTCACCAATGATTCGGGCATTGTTAACCATGCTGGCACTAGTTTATCCCGGTTTAGGACGCTTAGTAGACCGAGATGCAGTGGCTGAGATGTTGGTAGTGTTGAGTAGGAGGCAGGAGGCAGAAGAAGTATTAAATACTCAGCACGGGCTAAACGCCCCGCTACCGCTAACAGCACTCAGCACTCACATCGACCCAGTGCGTGCTGGTTTAATCGCTGATTATTGCTTTGTACCTCATCCCGACAGACCTAACTTATTACCTGTCACATCGTTTGAACGCTGGGATAGAATTGGCTATGCCGCAACCACAGCTTATACTCAGATATTACAGTGGATTGAAAAACAGCGATCGCAACAAGAACAACGTTTAATTCCTAGCCCGATTTCTCTGTTATATCTAGCAATTCAAGACTTTTTGTGTAAAGACACTAACCCCCCCTACGACCAAATGGCCGCCCTGCGGGAACTTCTAGAAACGGCCCAACATTATTGGGAAATTGATACTAGGTTGAGGGAGGGGGCAGGGGGCAGGAGGCAGGAGGTAGGAGGAATCGAATCTTCTACTCAGCACTCCTCACTCAGCACTCCCTTAGCTGAATTTATTCAACTGTTGCGACGTGGTACGATTACTGCCAATCCTTACCCTTTACGCCCCATTGGCTTGTCGAAAAAAGCCGTCACCTTAGCAACCATTTTCCAATATCGTTCGAGCAGGCGATCGCATCGTTGGCATTTTTGGCTGGATGCAGGTTCACCATTATGGGCAAAAGGTGGTGCAGCGACGTTATTTGGTGCGCCGTTATTCTTACAAGATAGATTAGGGCAACCTTGGACAGCCGAAGATGAAAAAAACACAGAACAAGAAAGATTACGCAGAATTTTGGCAGATTTACTTTCGCGTGTATCTGAGAAAGTTTATTTGTGTCACAGCGATTTAGCCGTCAACGGACAAGAACAATTAGGGCCTTTATTACCCTTAGTGCATACTTGTGTATCTGTCATTTCCAAAGTAGCTTGATAAGCTTGTTTAACTCTCAAAATATTAGCTTCTAGTTAAAGTGCGATCGCAGGGTTTTGCTGAATATCCGTAGCGATCACCAGAATCGTTAGAATATTAACTACACTCAAAATGTATATCAAACCTTAGAGTTAGAACCTATGGTACTGTTTGGATTCGGTAAAAAAAAGCTGGCTCTCCCTACTCCTGAAGAAGCTTTGCCAGGACGAGCAAAGGAAATGCCAGTACCTGCACATCACTATGTAAATAACAATCCTCTAAAACCACCTTTTCCCGCAGGTATGGAACAAGCTGTGTTTGGACTGGGCTGTTTTTGGGGTGCAGAACGTAAATTTTGGCAACTTCCAGGAGTTTATACCACTGCTGCCGGTTATGCAGCGGGAATTACACCCAATCCTACCTACGAAGAAGTATGTACAGGTATGACTGGTCATAATGAAGTGGTCTTAGTTGTATTTGACCCTCAAGTTATTAGTTACGCGCAAATACTCAAAGTCTTTTGGGAAAGCCACAACCCCACCCAAGGAATGCGCCAAGGTAACGACGCAGGTACACAATACCGTTCGGGGATTTATGTCTATTCTGAAAGCCAAAAACAGCAAGCTGAAGCATCCCGTGAAGCTTATCAACAAGAACTGACTAAGGCGCGTTATGGCGAAATCACGACAGAAATATTAGATGCGCCGGTATTTTACTACGCTGAAGC
Source organism: Nostoc sp. LEGE 06077 (assembly GCF_015207705.1). Classification (GTDB taxonomy): domain Bacteria; phylum Cyanobacteriota; class Cyanobacteriia; order Cyanobacteriales; family Nostocaceae; genus Nostoc_B. The sequence continues at coordinate 113,559 of NZ_JADEWI010000005.1, read as the reverse complement.
TTATCATCAGCAGTACTTAGCCAAAAACCCTAATGGCTATTGTGGTTTAGGCGGGACAAACGTTGCTTGTCCGATAGGTGTGTTTGAGGCAGAAGTGAAGTAATACAAATTTGCTCTATGTTTACGCTTGCGATCGCTTTATTCATGCACCAAGGCGATCGCCTGCTCACTATCGTGTACTATTTTGGGGTAACGACTCAAAAATAATTACCTGTACATCTGGTACTTGGGCGAAAGCTGATTCTATCAGTGGCTTAACATCAGCCCAATTCAAGCCACCATTACCACATCCTAATGCTGGCATTGCAATTGATGTAATACCCAATTCCTGTACTTGCTGCACTAAAGCCACCAGTCCACTTTGAATATCTTCTATCTTTGAATTATTTCTCCAATGGCGTTTTGTGGGGAAGTTGATGATATATCTGGGGTTGAATAAGCTACCTGTTGCTACAGTGAACATCTTTCCAGGCTGCACTTTACTAGCGCGACAGGCTTGTTGATATTGACGAAAATTTTCAGGATAAGCTTGCTTAAATTGCAAGGCAATCCCTTTACCCATTACACCAACACAATTAACTGTGTTAACTAGGGCTTCGGTTTTCTCTTTTAATAGGTTGCCTTGCTTAAATTCAAACATAATTTATGTTCACCTACTAGGTCAACCTAGTTATCAATGTAATCTTCCAATATAGGGCTGACTTTCACAAGTAAGGCTTTCAAGTTTTTATACTCAACTAATTTGTCATGGTGCAAACGGCCAAGAATAATACCTGGATGTCTATGATGAGTATAAGCAAATTCTTCAATTGCTTGACGAGAGAAGTATTTTTTCACCCCCGAAACAAAAACCGTAAAGGCTTGAGGTTCTATCAACCAGTTGGCAGCTTTTTGATTGGCTTCTTTCTCTTGATCATTGTTTTCTAAAGCATCTAAGTTATCTAAATAAATTCCTTGATGCCCTAATACAATATGTGCTAACTCGTGCATAAGAGTAAACCAAAATGAATCAATACGGTCATATCTCAATGTCAAAGCAATAATTGGTTTATCGTTCAAGTAATAGGCTGCGCCATCGAGATAGGTTTTTTTGAGGTGAGGTACGATGACAAAATGTATGCCTAAATCCGCTAACAATTTGGGAATCCGCACAATAGTTTCTACTTGTTCAGCACAAGCAAGGATTTCAGGTATAGCAGTTTCTAGTTGCTCACGGTCGAAATTAGCAACTGTTTGTTGCTGGGCTAGATACTCAACTCGTTTTACCCAAGCTATCCAAGATGTTTCCTCTGGTTCTCTATGCTCAGAGCAACGAAAGTTAACTGCTAACTGCGGTGTTTCATTTAAGGAAGAGATTCCAAGATAATTACAGACTTGTTGTTCTAATTCATCAATGGAATCTGTTGCTTGAATCCATCTATTTTTGATTAGTTCGGAGATAGGAGCTATTGTATATAATCGACTTTTACGAGTTATATCTTGCTCCTTGTTTTCTTTTCCCGCTAGGTGAAGACGATATTTTGCTTCTAGGTTTGTCCAGAACTCAGGGGAAGTTCCCAAGGCTTGAGAGAGTTCGATAGCTGTTTCTGGGGTAATTTGCTTAGTTCCCCGGATAATTTCGTTAATGGTTTGAACTGGACGACCCATAATTTCGGCTAAATCTTTCTGTGTCCAGCCACGCGCTTCTAGTTCTCTACTTAAAATTTTTCCTGGTGTTGGTACTCTTGCTGGTGTTAGCTTCTGACTCATACTGCTGTCTCCCCTGCTGCTCTGATTAGTGGTAATCTTCGATATCGATTATTGTGAGGAAATGTCCCTGTTCATCCTCATCCACTGTCACGATTAAACGCCACTGATCATTTAAACGTAAGGAACGTTGTCCTTGTTTTCCTCGTTTCCCTTTGAGTTTCTCAAATCTCAAGCCTTTTAGAGCATATAAATCTCGCTCATCTACAGCAGCATCAATAATCGCTATGACTTCAAAAAAGTCATCAACCACACCTGGGTATTTATGAGCATCTTTTTCTTCTGTGTAAAGTGCTTCGAGTTTCTTTTTCTTGAAATAAAAACGCAAAGCTCCCCCCAAGTTGAATGTAGCGGATTCTGCATTATACTACGGCTAAATTCAGCCTTGGGGTGAATCGCTGATATTATTAATTTTAAATCTTAATCGGATAAGAGTTTTAATCTATTTGTAAAGATTGTCAGATTATCTTGAAAGTTAGCGTAAACCTGATTTTGTCTAGGGTTTCGACGTATTGCTTGAACCTCCTCATCTATCTAGATAGTACGAATATACTATACAAGAAACCGAAGGGCAAGTTATCCAATTTGTATCATTTCAAAATTCTAGTGCTATATATTTAGGACTTACGCTATGAGACGAAAAATCAAGTTTATAAGTGATACTACTATTCAACTTCTCTGCAATTAAGATTCGTAGGCTGATAATGATAGAGTACAGATGACTTATGCAAATTGCTGAAAAATGGCAATAATTTGTTAACACTGACAAATTATTAGTAATATACAGCTATTAGCTTTTAGATAGCTTAATTTAAAAAGCCCGTGACGAGGATTGAACTCGTGACCTCACCCTTACCAAGGGTGTGCTCTACCACTGAGCCACACGGGCGAAACTTGATCAAATTCTAGATTTTGAATTTCAATAAACTCAAAATCTAAAATTTCAGGTGGGCCGGGCTGGATTTGAACCAGCGTAGGCGTAAACCAACGGATTTACAGTCCGTCTCCATTAACCACTCGGACACCGACCCTTATGTCCCACGATTCACAATCTTAGCAGCAGATTTTAGAAATTGCAAGGGGAGTTGGAAAAATTTTAGTAAGTTCTTAGACTTTCAAGAAACATGGGGGTAGAGGTATAAGGGTGTACGGATGGATAGAACAATTATTCTCTTGTGGTTTTTAGAGTTCTGAATCATTTCTTGGTCAAAAACCCTACACTTGTGAATCAACCCATAATCTACCCATAAACCCTTACACCCCTGTATTTCTTAGCTCAAGAGTTCGCCAGTTTCTTGCAAAGAGTGCAAGCGTTGATAAATACCTTCGTGGCGCAACAGTTCTTCATGGCTACCAACCTCGACAATTTTGCCTTGTTCTAACACGACAATCTTGTCAGCTTCGCGGACTGTACTTAGACGGTGAGCAATCACAATGGTGGTGCAAGTTCCCTGAATCGATCGCATCGCCAATTGAATGGAACGTTCTGACTCATAATCTAAGCTGGAGGTAGCTTCATCAAAAATCAGTACGTCTGGTTTGACTAACAACGCCCTAGCAATTCCGAGGCGCTGTCTTTGTCCGCCAGATAGTCTTACGCCACGTTCCCCGACAACAGTGTAATAGCCTTGGGGTAACACCTGTACTACCTCATCAACTCTGGCAATCTGACAGGCTTCTTGTACCTCTTCAAAGGTGGCGTTTGGTCTTCCGTAGGTGAGGTTATCCAAAATTGTGCCGTTAAAAACGTCTACCTCTTGGTGAACGATCGCCAACCTGCGCCTATACTTACCTACATCCAAGCTGCGAATATCTTGACCATCAATCAAAATTTGACCATCTTGGGGTTGAAAATACCGCAATAGCAGTTTGACTAAAGTTGATTTACCAGAACCAGAACGTCCTACTAAGGCAACTGTTTGGTAAGGTTCAATCAGTAAGTTAATATCTTGCAAAACTTGTCGGTTGGCAAGATACCCAAAACTGGCATGAGAAAATTCTACTTTGCCAGTAAATTTATAAGATGATTCTGTGTCATTTTCTGAGATTGAAAAACTAGATATATCAGAGCCGGTTGGCTCCTGCAAAAACTCATGAAACCTCAACATAGAAGAATAGCGTCGCGCAAAAACTTCTGCTAAGGTGCTAATTGGTTCTAATTCGGCATAAGCCATACTCGAAAGTGTCAAGGTCATGACAAAATGACCAAGGGAAATTCTCCCATTTACCGTAGCGGCTAAGGTTAAACCTAAAATCGTAAACACACAAAATTGAATGACTGTCTTTTGCCAAGCTACTAGTTTTGTATAATTTTTGTGGATACGATAATCAACTACTGTTAGTTCACGATTTAAACGTTGTTGTTGCCGTTTTAATTCCCTAGCTTCTGTCGCAAATGCTTTTACAGTTTTGATGTTGGTGATGATTTCCGAAGTCCGACTTTCGGTGTTTTCCATGTATTTATCCAAGCGTCCTTCGTGCCAAATTATTTGCCGTAGTTCTTTCAAACTAAAGGCGAGGATAATAACAAAGGAAATCAGATATAAAATAGCAATTCGCCATTCAATCAATAAAATAAATCCAAAAATTCCGATTACACGCAGCAGTTTAGGAATTAACTGTCCGGCAATTTCTGGATATGTCCAAGTATGGTTAGAAACACCTCTAGCAACTCTACCAGCAATACGTCCGGGGTTATTTACATCATAAAATTCTAGGGGAAGAGAGAGTATTTTTTCTAAGGCTGTTTGACTTTTATCTCGGCGCGACCTTAGAGCAATATCCCAGTGAAACCAAACCGTTAACCACGGTTGTGTAGGCGATCGCAGGACAGTTACAATAAAAACTATAACCAGCAAAACCGTTAAAGATAGTGTTTTACCAACTGGGTAATTGGTAGCTTCGGAGATAGATGCGATCGCACTTTGCAGAGGTTTATCTAAGGGTTGGCTAGACAAAACATTTAATATCTGACCAATCGCATAGGGGACAACCAAATCAATGATTTCGTAAATGCTCGATGCGGTAATACTGAGAACACTCTGTTTCCAGTAAGGACGAAAATAAGTGAGAATATCTCGAAATTTTGCCATGATCTATTCTGTCCAAGAGCGCGATCCTGAGCTTGGAAGAATATACTACATAATGTATTACACAGTAGTCAAGAGCTAATCTAAAAAATCATTCTTCTGGATGAGGTGAAAGTTCTACCGGAAAAAATTCCAGATGATAGCGATACAGCGCCACAGGTCGAGAACCCGCCTGAAAGTAATCTGGATCTTGGGGTGAAAGATAGACAGCAGTAACTTGATATGCCTCAATTGTGGGATTATTTGTCGCTAATTTATGGTAAGCAGTTGTCGATTCTACTGAATTAAAATAAGGGAGAGAACCGCCTTTAAATAGTTGTTGAAATACTTCCGCAGTGATGTATTTATGCTCAGAAATACTTTCTGTAGCGCGTGCTGTCACAATAGAGACTAATTGCCGTTCTCCGCGTAATAATGTGATTTGCCGATTCGGAGATTCTGGATCTAATTTGACTGATAATACTGCTTGCTCACCTAAATAAGCTTTTGCTAAATTCAAGCTATTAAAGGCTCTATCTGCTACTAAAATCGGTGAAAAATTATTGATTTGGGGAATAAATTTTAACCCAACTGTGACTGATGGTTTTTGTTTAATAAACCTAACAATAAAACTTACAGATTGATTAAGTTGTTGACGGTTACTTTCAAACCCAGGGGTAACAATATCTGGTGCTAAAGGTGCAAATAAATCTACCAATGTACTTGTAACTTTCCATGTACCATCCATCCATTCAGGGTAAGCTAAATCGCCGGAAGCTGGTTGTACAGAAGTTAATTTTTCCCACTGAGGAAAGTTCTCTAAACGTTCTGATAATTCACCTGCGGCTGCATTTCCACTCCATCCCAGCAAAAATAGAACAATTAAGCAAAAACTGCAAATTGCCTTCATTGTAATTAATTAAATATTAGGTAGTCTATCTATTTATTACACTAATAACAATGTTGGGTTTCGCTATCGCTCTACCCAATCTACAGCAAATAAAAAATAACTTATAACTCTACTGGTAAAGGCTGCCAAACTTCGCCATATTTTTCTTTTAAATCGTGCCAAGCTTCTACTTGTCCTGGTTCATATTCTCCGGGTTTTCCCCATTGGAGAAATAAGCTTAAAGCAGGTTCTTGTTTATCATCTAAAAAGCGAATTGCATAAGTTGTAAAGTTACCTCTTTTCGCTTCACCTGTTTCAAACTTCACCTGAGTAATTTTGTCCATATTGAGGTGAAATTCAAAACCTTCGGTGTGCATATTGGCATATTTACCTTTGGGTAATTCGGCATAAAATAGTTTTTCTATTTTTCCCCGTGCTTCTAACACAGCCGCACTACTAGTCACAATTAAACGCAAGGTTCCCAAAGTTTCACAAGCTTCTAAAAATTCTTTTAAATATGCACTCATAATTAATTCACCTTGATTATTTTGTGATTCGACTATTGACTAATAACTATTTTTCGTATTTTTCATAAGCAGCGACAATTCGCTGAACTAAGGGATGACGCACGACATCTTTTTGGGTGAATTCGCAAAAACCAATGCCTTCGACGTGTTTTAAAATGTCTAAGGCAACTGACAAACCAGATTGTTGATTATGAGGCAAATCTGTTTGTGTAGTATCGCCTGTAATCACCATCCGTGAACGAAAACCCAACCGGGTTAAAACCATTTTAATTTGTGCGGGTGTCGTATTTTGCGCTTCATCCACTATGATGAAAGCATTATTTAGGGTACGTCCGCGCATATATGCGAGTGGTGCAACTTCAATAATGCCACGTTCCATTAAATTAGGGACTTTCTCGGCATCAATAAATTCGTAAATTGCATCATAAAGAGGACGTAAATAAGGATTAATTTTTTGCTGTAAGTCTCCTGGTAAAAAGCCTAATCTTTCACCAGCTTCTACGGCTGGACGAGTTAAAATCAGCTTTTCTACTTGGTTGGCGAGGAGTGCTTGAACGGCGACAACAACAGCGAGATAAGTTTTACCTGTACCTGCTGGTCCGGTGCAGAAGGTAACATCACGTTTGCGGATAGTCTCAATGTACTGTCGTTGACGAAATGTTTTCGCGCGGACTTCTTCACCACGGCGAGTTTTGGCGAGAACATCTCGGCGTAATTCTAGTAGTTCGTCTTCCCGATCGCTATCTAAGGCTTGACGGGCTGTTAAAATATCCGCATTGGAAATATTGTTGCCTTTAATCCAAAGGTCTTCTAGCGATCGCACTAACCGCGATGCTAAATTAATCTGGGCATCTGTACCAGTAATCTGTAATTCTTGTCCACGTAGCACTAACACCGCGCCTGTTTGCCGAGACAGGATTTTGAGATTTTCTTCACCATCACCTGCAAGAGCGATCGCACTCGGAATATTTGGCAGCTGAATCTTTATAGCATCTGCCATAGTTATTTCTTCAATGTGTGAGGAGTTATTTTTAACAAAGGTCTAGTATTTCTCTAGTTTTTGATGACAGTTTTTAATTAACTTTATTTTTACATTATTTTCTAGTGATTCGTCATTTTTACTGACTAATGACTATCTCACACAATTATTTTTGACTTTTTTTCTAGTAAAGCAGAGACGCGATCGCGGCTCTGCTTTGTTGAGGTTGAAATTAATTAAGCTTTCACACCTCTGATTGGATGCTTAGTAACGAACACCTTTACGTGCAGCTTCTGCTTTACGCTTGCGGCGTAGACTGGGTTTTTCGTATCTTTCTCGGCGTTTAACTTCAGATAATATCCCGGCTCTTTGAATTTTCTTTTTAAAACGTCTTAGTGCCGAGTCAATGGTTTCATTTTCACCTAGACGAACTTCAGCCACTCCTGATTGTCACCCCCTGACAGAGATATTTAGAAGTTGCATTCAAAAATAGCATTTAGAAATCAGGTTAATGAGAGGAGGCACAAGGCAGAAGAATTAAGTTTCAGACTTCATCCTTCATACTTCATACTGTTTCTCTCTCATCTTCCTTTCTTTTTAGTTTAAACCTAGCGGAAACGCGGTTTAGCAATAGGTCTAGGCCCGTTGTTCCCGCCTCTTTCCCTGGTTTTCGGCAGTGGCGGTCGCTCTTCGCGGTCTTCATCAAAAGACATACCATCTCGCCCCATAGCACTGCTGCCATAAATATCCAGGTATACCGACTGTCCAGCAAGTTCCGCAGCGGCGGCCATTACTGTCCGAATCGCCTGAATATTGCGTCCGCCTCGACCAAATACTTTGCCTTTATCTGCACTGTCAAAGGCAATGCGAATCCAAGCCTTTCTCAGGGTGTGAGAAATTTCACAATCAACGCTTAAAGTCTTTGGAGATTCTAAAAACGGTTGCATCAAAAATTGAACTAGTCCAACGTAGTTGGGATTAGTTGTCAGAAGAAATTGTGTGTTTTCGTTATGATGCGGGTTTTGCACTGACCTGTTCAAGAACATTAGCTTTTACTAGGATGCGACGTACGGTGTCAGTGGGTTGTGCGCCTTGTTGTAGTCGCTTGACGATGCTGGGAACGTCTAGTCTTACTTCATCGGTTCTGGGGTTGTAAAAGCCCAGTTCTTCTAAAGGACGACCATCGCGGCGAGAGAGGCTATTCATGGCGACAATGCGGTAGCTCGCTTCCCGCTTTTTTCCGTATCGCTTCAAGCGCAGTTTGATCATGTTGAAGAATCGTTCTCCTGTTTATATGGATTTTTTGCAGCGGATAAATGAAGGAAATAACTGGGCGAAAGTGCCTTTGTTAAAATTTCCCATACTAAAATGCCTATTTTAACACTTGATTAGTGTTTCCGGCTATTAAGTTGGGGAATAGGGACGTGATGGGTGTAGGGGTGTAGGGCTGATGAAACCGTGATTTTTAGAGTCATTACTCCTTACATTACTAAAAACCTACATTTGTGAGGTGGGTAGGGAATAAAAAACTGCCACCTGTTCCCTCTTCTATAGATTTCCAAAACCTTTTTTCTTTTTATCTTTAGGTTTTTTCTTTTTGCTGCCGCCAGCGCCACCGCCAGTGTAACCACGCCATCCAGGAGCGCTGGGACGGTTGCCTGCGCCAGCGAAGGGGCTGCCCATAGCACCACCGCCAAACATACCTCCGGGCATACCGGGGAAGTTACCTTTGCCCATTTGTTGCATGAGCGATCGCATTTTTTGGAAGTCTGACACCAGCTTGCTGACATCTGCTTCTTTGTAACCAGAACCACTTGCTACCCGTCGTCGCCGACTGGGAGAACTTGCCAATAAATCTGGGTCTTGGCGTTCTTGCTTGGTCATGGAGTTAATCATCGCTTCGCAGCGTTTGAGTTGGGTTTCTCCCTGCTTGAGTTGATCATCAGAAAGCTTGCCCATACCGGGAATCATCTTGAGAATGCCTCCCAGTGACCCCATATTTTTCAACAAACGTAGTTGTTTGAGAAAGTCGGTAAAGTCAAACTTTGCTGACAGAATTTTCTCTTGCATTTGCTCGGCATCGGCCAAGTCAATTTCTTCTTGGGCTTTTTCTACCAAGGTCAGGACATCGCCCATCCCCAAAATCCGCGATGCCATCCGGTCTGGGTAGAAAGGTTGCAGGGCTTCAACTTTCTCCCCGATACCAACAAATTTAATTGGTGCGCCGGAAATCTGGCGGACTGACAACGCCGCACCACCACGGCTATCACCGTCTAATTTGGTGAGAATTGCCCCAGTAATGCCGATTTGCTCGTGGAAGGTGCGGGTAAGATTGGCGGCTTCTTGACCAGTCATTGCGTCCACGACTAATAAAGTTTCGTGGGGTTGGACTGTGGCTTTGATGCGGGCTAATTCCGCCATCATGTCTTCGTCAATTTGCAGACGACCAGCGGTATCGATGATGACTGTGTTGACACCTTCGGCTTTGGCGCGTTCTACACCTTGACGAGCGATTTCTACTGGGTCAGCATCGCCTCCCAAGTCGAATACTGGTACGTCAATTTGTTTACCCAAGGTGATCAACTGATCAATTGCGGCTGGACGATATACGTCTGTGGCGACTAACAAACAGCTGCGATCTAATTTTCGCAGATGTAAAGCTAACTTGGCGGTGGCTGTGGTTTTACCAGTACCTTGCAACCCAGCCATCAAAACAACGGTAGGCTTTTGTTCAGTTTCCGCCAGGGGAACGTTTTCTTCCCCCATCACTTGTACTAGTTCATCGTAGACAATTTTGATGAACTGCTGGTCAGGGCGCACGCCAGAAATTACCTCGGCTCCCTGCGCCTTGGCTTCAACTTCGCTAATAAAATCTTTGACTACCTGGAGGTTGACATCTGCTTCCAACAAAGCGCGGCGGACTTCTCGCAAAGCGTCTTGAATGTTGGATTCCGAAATTTTATCTTGACCCCGTAGTTTTTTCCAGGCGGATTCTAAACGGTCTGCTAATGCGTCAAACATATCTTAGTTACAAGTAGTTAGCCAATAGGGAAGCCTGAATCGCCAAACAGCGATACAGAATTTCCGGTAGAATTTGAACGTGCTATCTACCAGCTTAGTAGTTTTCACTCCGACTTGAACAACTGGATACCGAGTTGGGTTAGGGTGGTAAACTGTCTTGTGTGTGTAAATTCTGATTTTGGCGGTCTGTGGAAGTGTTGGCGATCGCTTTTGTTAAACGAGGCTTATTTGCTGATAGTTATTTGATGGTAAAGCTTTTTTGACGGCTTCTAGTAGTATATTCATCTCAACAGGTTTGGGGATAATGCCTGCTACTTTTGCTTGGCACTTCTCTCTGATTGTTTTTTCTTCATGGCCGCTCAGTAACAAAATCGGTAAAGAATTTAAATTGCGATTTTGCTGGATGTGGTGAGCTACTTCATAACCATCCATTCCCGGCATTGTTATATCCAGAAGTAGCAGATCAAATACTTGCGAATCTATTTCTGCTAGTACTTCTTTTCCACTAAATACTGTCGTAACTTTATACCCATTGGTTTCTAAAATTATTTTTAAGAGCAGAGAAGTTACATCACAATCATCACATACAATAATATGCTTATTTAGATTTTTCATTTGCTCATCTGGTTGATGTAAAAAGCCTAATATTTTTACTATATTGATTATTTTTAGATGTAGGTTTCCTCAGTTTTTGTACTTCAAAAAATTAGGAACCATTTTAATTAAATATTTCATACAAGTATCATATACCTTGCCACAAAGAAATATATCTGGAGAGTGAGATTTACTTAATACTAAAAGAGCAAATCTCACTTCATATCCCCAACTATAAGGCTTAGTCCCTGCACCTAATGAGATTTTTGAAAAAATTAAATCAGATTGCTATATCTCAAAATGAATTAAAATTATGATTTTGAAATATTTGTAACTAAATTTTCTACCGTATCAGCATCGTTAGGTAATGCGGCTGTTAAAACTTCGCTACCATCAGCGGTCACTAAAACATCATCTTCGATGCGGATACCTCGAACATCAGCAAATTGGGCTAGACGCTCCCAATTCATGACATTTTGATATTTAGCACGATTGTCAACATCATTTAAAATTGCTGGGACTTGATAAAATCCCGGTTCAATAGTGACTAACATTCCCGGATTTAGAGGACGATTGAGACGCAGATAACTTAAGCCAAAGCGATCGCTCCTTCTTCTATCATCTTCATATCCGGCTAAATCTCCCAAGTCTTCCATATCATGTACATCTAAACCCAGCAAATGCCCAATTCCGTGGGGGAAAAATAGTGCATGGGCATCTATGTCTACTAAATCTTCGGGTTTACCTTGTAATATGCCTAAATCTACTAACCCTTCAGCAATAGTAGTTGCTGCTAATAAATGAATATCTTGATACTCCACACCTGGGCAAATTTTGGCAATGCAAGCATCATGAGCCGCTAAGACAACATCATAAATATCTCGTTGTGTGGCGGAAAACTTACCAGAAACAGGCCAAGTTCGGGTGATATCCGCCGCCCACCCCATTTCTGTTTCTGCACCAACATCAGCCAGCAGTAAATCACCGGGTTGCAGTGGGTGATGATATGCGTCGTTATGTAAAACTTCGCCGTGAACGGTGACAATACTGTTGTAAGAAGTAGTCATATTCTGGGCAATAATTACCCCTTCCATTGCAGCCCGAACTTCTGCTTCTACTTTGGCGCTGAGGGTGGCGGACATACCCGCTTTGTGTGCAGCCACACTCACCGCCGCTGCTTGGCGTAATTCTGCTAATGCACCGGAATCGTGGCTTAGGCGTAAAGTCACTATTGCCTTGGCTAGTTCTAAATCTAACCCTGCCAAGTTATGTGGTGAAGCAATCTCTCTATGCAAAATTTGAGTCTGCACAAGGCTGGTGCGATAATTCTGCACTGGAATTGAGGCCGCCCCACTGCCCCGATGTTTCAATTCAGACATGGTTCTGGCTACATCTGCGCCGATTTTCTCGGCAATTTCTTTGCGTGTGGGTGTTTCGCCATGCCATAAGGCGCTACCGGGTTCGGGATCATCGATAAATAACTCTAGTTTGCCTGCTTTTAAACGAATAGCGGCATTATGTAAGGGTAATCCAGCAAAGTAGAGGAAATGACTGCTGGCGCGAAATGGATAGGTATTAGCTGTAAAGTTACGGGGGCTGTTGCTTCCTGACCAGAGAATTACCGGGAAATCAATTAACTGCGCGAGTTTTTGCCGTCTGTGGTGGAGGGTATCGGCAAAGGAACTAGAGATATTGTATGCAACCATAAATAATTAAAAATAAGGATAAATTCTGTTATTTAGTCTTTATCATCGTTTTTATCATCCTGATCATGATTTTTATCATCTTGATCATGATCATCATTTTTGTCTTGTTTGATAGCTTGCTCAGGCTGTGGTTGAGGTTGATTGTTAGATTGCTCTTTTGGTGTTGCAATCTGTTCTGGTGGGCTGTGTACTTGGATCAAACAGCCAACTAATCCTGAAGCAAGGAGCGCTAAATGGATGGTAGCAAAGATACCTCTGATAATGGTGATTCTCAAGTTTTTGTCTTGATTTAACATTACTCGCGCTGTGAGATACGTTATCTAATATCTACGTTACAGCGTAAATACATAACCTTTATCTTTGATAATCCGTAAATATCTCATGCACTTTTGATAAATATATATAGCTACCACTTCTAGAGTAACTCTATGAGACAAATCATTACTCAGGTCGATGCTTTTACCAATAAACCTTTTGCGGGTAATCCTGCTGCTGTTTGTGTTTTACCTGCACCACAAGCCGATCGCTGGATGCAACAGGTAGCACAGGAGATGAATTTGTCGGAAACGGCTTATTTGGTCAAACAAGAGGATGGCTTTAATCTGCGTTGGTTTACGCCAGCAGTAGAAGTCCCCCTTTGTGGTCATGCAACTTTAGCCAGCGCCCATGTGTTGTGGTCTGAAGGGCATTTATCAAGGGATGAAGTAGCTCGATTTCACACTAAAAGCGGGTTATTGATTGCCAAGCTACAAAATGAATGGATTGAGCTAGATTTTCCTGTAAATCGCTCCCAAGTGGCGAACGCACCGCCGGAACTCAGTACAGTTTTAGGTGTAAACTATCAAGCTGTTTATCAAAATTCTCTCGGTTATCTCGTAGAAGTGGCATCAGCAGATGTAGTACGGTCAATGCAGCCGAATTTTCAACTCCTCAAAACATTACCTGGAGATGGTGTAATTGTTACCAGCAAAGATACTCCAGGTTCGGAATATGATTTTATTTCTCGCTTTTTTGCCCCAGCCCTCGGTATTGATGAAGACCCAGTGACAGGAGCAGCCCATTGTTGTCTAGCCCCATTTTGGCGCGATCGCTTGGGTCAAAATACATTCTTGGCTTATCAAGCCTCTAGTCGGGGCGGTGTAGTGAAGTTGTCTTATGATGGCGGCGATCGCGTCCTCCTTTCTGGTCAAGCAATTACTATAATGCAAGGCGCATTAGTTACTGATTGAAACAAAAAGTGAAAAAGAAATGAAATTTGGCGGTAAGATTGTAAGGATTTACACTGAAAGACCTCTATAGTACAATCTTATGTATTATCTAGCACTCAAGCCTAAACTTAGTTTATGCCCGTTTAAGGATTTGTGAGTCAGTGTATATGTGCAAAGGTTTATTGAAGAAGAAGACAGAACTGAGAATTAAGAATTGATTGGACTCCCATCAATTCTTAATTCTGCTGACTGACTCCTCTATACTGTTTTGATAAATCTGACTTGGCTGGCCTTTTCATAAGCAGTTTGTAACCAAATAGGCAACAAGATATTTCTCGTTGGAGGATGTAAGGGTTTTAAACCTTTACTACCAAAGCTTTTGATGTCTCAGTTTCATATATTTAGTTCCGCAGAAATTACAGTAACTCCAGTGTTGCGGCAATTTTTGGTATCAACTTGAACTTGCTATTCATCCCACTAATTTTTTAAACATGGATTACAACAATCAACAACTCATTCATTTAACAGAAGTCTCAGCCACTGATTTTCCATCGGGAGGAGATTTTAAATATAAATGTCGTGTACAGATACTTTCTGAGCAAGGACAATCTATTTTGTCCAAGGATCTGTTTTCACGAATGCAGCCAAGTTGGTTGTTGAATTTAACCAATTATAAGGATTGCGCGATCGCCATTACTTTATGTTACCGTCAAGGCGACATGACCCAACCTTGGCAAGATGCCGGGACAGTTACCTTTGCGGCTCAAGATTTTCTCAATGGACACAATTCCATTGAACTAGAATTTCCGATTACCACCTGGAGTCTAGCACCCCACTTAACCCTGAAAACACGGATCACCCAAACGGTCGGTGAAGTAAATAGCAATACTGTCAAGGTATTAGCCAATCAGCAAAGTCCTTCGCGCTTGCAGATCAAACCAACCTCAACAACCGAGCAAGAAATAGAAATTCCCGAAGCTGTAACCCTGACACTTGCAGAAGAAGTGATTGTCAAAGATGTCTGGAATAAACTGCGGGCTTGGAAAGAACTGCAAATGGAAAAGTTCTTTAAACGACTGTTGCTAGAAGAACCAGAATTAGAACATATTTTTGGTGAAGCGATCGACAGTATGCCAGATTACTTTTATGAGTTATTTGATTACTGTATTCACCAACTCCAACCCGACACCCAAAACATCATTTCCGAACCACTCACAGGAGTGCCTTACGAAAAAGGCGATGATTTCGATACAGTCGAAGATTACGGGGCTTTATTTGCGGATATTGGGATGCGTCCCCACCACTGGATGAAAGTTAGACAAGTGTGGATGTGGATGTTACCTTCCATTCCTTATCTCGAAGAATACGATCGCCAAGATTTAGCGAAAGGTGTCAACTCAGCACTTTACAAGTTTTTTAATACCCATATTATTCTCCCAATGGTAGAGGCTGTCCGCTGTTATGAAGACGCTTTGCCACCAGAATTACTCCAGCAGATGACAGAGACTTGGCAAGTATTTAGCCAAAACAAGCAAGAAATGGGGATGGTATTTTATCAAACCTTGTTTGAAAAATATCCCTTTGTGTTACCAATTTTTGGCAGGGCAGATATCGATTACCTATCGCTGCATCTGTTTCAATCCTTGGATTTTCTCATGCGTTGCTTGAGAAGTGAAACCACTGATGAACTGTTACTGGAACTGCGGTTATTAGGACAAATCCACGGCAATGTCGGAGTACCATCTTGTGCATACTCTGCCATTTCTGACACCATGTTTGTCTTATTTGAAAAATACGTGCCGAATTTTACTCCAGAATTACGGCTGGCATGGCAGACATTATTTGACCGCGTAACCAATGTGATGAAATTGCCCAAGCTGAACGAAGAAAGGCTACTGAAAAAAGCCAAGCAATTTCTCGAAGTAATTGCCACAGAACAAGGTTGGGAAGCAGAACAACAAGGGCGACGTTGGGCAGAAATTCAAGCAGAAGTTCAAGCCACAGGTGCTTATAATCATACCTACGAAGAATTGGCTTATGGCGCACAGTTAGCTTGGCGTAACGCTTCCAAGTGTATTGGTCGGATTCAGTGGAATAATATGGTGGTGCGCGATTGTCGGCATATCACCGACCCTGATGAAATGTTCCAAGAATTATTAGAACATTTGCGTTTAGGGACGAATGGCGGCAATATTCAAGTGATCATGACCGCCTTCCGCCCCAAACAACCAAAAGAACGGTGGGGCCCCCGCGTATGGAATCCGCAATTACTGCGGTACGCCGCCTACGAACTACCAGATGGCAGTGTGATCGGCGATCGCGCTAACTTAGATTTAACTAAAGCCATTATCAAACTGGGTTGGCAACCACCCCAGCCGCCCACCCCCTACGATATTTTACCGATAGTGATTGAAGTACCGGGAATGGAGCCGAAACTCTATGAATTCCCCAAAGACGAAATTTTAGAAATAGATATTGAACATCCCACCATTGCCGCATTCAAATCTTTAGGGTTGCGCTGGTATGCCATCCCTGCCATCAGTAATTTTCGGATGGATATTGGTGGCATTACCTACGCTTGCGTCCCCTTTAACGGCTGGTATATGGGTACAGAAATCATGCGTGATTTCATCGAAGAAGGGCGTTACAACAAACTCGAAGAAATCGCCAAAGTACTGCAATTAGATACTAGTTCTGAGCATACCTTGTGGCGCGATCGCGTCGCCTTAGAACTGAATATTGCCGTTCTGCACTCCTTCCAAAAAGCCAAGGTAACAATGGTAGACCACCAATCGGCCTCGCGCCAATACCTGGCCCACGACCTGCGGGAAAAGAAAGCCGGCAGAGAATGTCCCGCAGAGTGGGGTTGGGTTGTGCCACCGGCTGGTGGTAGCGCTTGTCCAGTTTGGCATCACCAAACACGGGACTTTTATTTAGAACCTGCCTATCACCATGCAGCCGATCGCTGGGCAGTGGAAGATGGAATTGACCTGGAAAAAATCACGAATTTCACTGCCGAAGACGACAATAAGCAAGACCGCATTTTGATTTTATATGCCTCGGAAACTGGCACAGCCGAAGGTTTTGCCCGGACTGTGGCACGGCAATTAAGTCGTTATCGTCCCAAGGTGATGGAACTGGATGAGTACAACACAGACCTTTTAGCTTCGGAGAAACTACTGCTGGTTGTCACCTCCACCTTCGGGAATGGGGAAATGCCAGGGAACGGTAAAAGATTCTTGCATTGGTTGAAAAAGCAACCACCCGGTTCCCTGATGAGTTTAAATTATTCTGTGTTAGGGCTGGGCAGTACTGTGTACGAACACTTTTGTGCGGCGGGCATTGCTGTCGATAAAGCCCTGTCTCGCTCAGGGGCCAACTCTATCGCTCCCTTACATAAAGCTGACGAAATCAAAGGACAGGCTGATACATTCAAACAGTGGGTGAGATTAATTAGCCGTGTCTTAGGTGAAGATGCCACAGCCGCCGATGGAACTACAGTCCATGCACCCCAATTGCAGGTAAAATTGTTAAATGCCGCCGACGTTCTCAACCTGTCTTGTGTTGTCGGCAGTGACGATCGCGGTATAGCCGTCCCTGTGGTCGCCAATCAAGAACTGCTGCAAGAAGTAATTCCCGGTAGCCGTTCCACCCGATTTATCAGCTTTGATATTGCTCATACTAACCTGAAGTATGAAACAGGTGATCATGTGGCAGTGTATCCCTGTAATTCATCGGAGTTGGTGCAGCGAATTTGCGATCGCCTCAATGTCACCCAAGATACTTACTTTAGTGCCAGTTACGTCACCGCCGACGGTCAGGAAACCGAAGACAAACCCCCAATTCCCGTACCCACAACCATCGGTCATGTACTGCATGAAGAACTAGATTTGGCCTTACGGGAACCATTCAATGATTTATTGGCATATTTACACTCCGCCACATCAAACCACACAGAAAAGCAACGCCTAGAAACTTGGTTAGAAATTCTTCGCCAAGATGAAGATCATCCAGACAGCATCGCGCTCACCAAAAATATTACCGATAATTATATGAGCGTGGCTGACTTATTCGATGAATTTCCCACAGCCAAGATTACCCTCGCTGCCTTACTAGAGTTACTCCCCAGACAAAAACCCCGTCTCTATTCAATTTCTTCCTGTCCCTTATTGCATCCCCAAGAAATTCAAATCACAGTTGGGGTATTACAAATTACCACCGATGCCGGGAAAGTGCGGCAAGGACTTTGTTCTAACTACCTCGCTGGACTGGAAGTAGGCACAAAAGTACGAATTGACGTTCGTACCTCCACCTTCCGTCCACCCAGTGACCCAGAAGCAATGATGTTGATGGTAGGGCCAGGTACTGGGGTTTCGCCGTTAATTGGCTTTTTGCAATATCGACAAGCCCTGTGGCAACAAGGACAACCCTTGGCAGATGCAACTTTATACTTTGGTTGCCGTAATCACCAGGACTTCCTGTATCAGGAGCAATTGCAGACATGGTACAACCAGGGAGTGCTTTCGGAATTAAACGTGGCATTTTCTCGCCAAGGCAACGCCAAAATCTACGTACAAAATTTGATGCAGCAAAAAACAAAAGAAATTTGGGCAATGCTGAGTCATCCTAAATGCCACTACTATGTTTGTGGCGATGCCAAGATGGCGGATGATGTTTATGAAGTCATGTTAGCGATCGCCAATACTGAAGGTGGTTTATCACACCTAGAAGCTGTCCAGTTCTTTGACAAAATGAAACAGGAAAAACGCTTCACATCTGATGTTTGGGGAGTAACACTCAATTATAAACAAGCCATCAAACAAGTGCAGAAAGATAACTACTCCAAAGCCGAAAGATGGCTGAATCGAGTCAATCAATCAGCCGATGATCATACACAAGTTTCTGAGGTGGCACAACAGCTAAGTATGAAACTGTAAAGCATAGGACTTACGCATAAAAACGAAAAATCAAGGGTTTTAGCGAGGGTATAAGAGTGTAGGGGTATAGGGGTGTATGTATCGAAAACCCCTACACCCAATCTTCTCAGACGATCTTTGTGCGTAGGCCATAGACGCTGAACTGTCAGAAGGGTATACCTTGCCCTTAATAATTCTTTAACTATTGCCAGTCTGTTTTGGAAATATTTGCGGAAAATTTTTGTACTTTTATAAAGTATAATTAAGAAAAAGATAAAAAAGCTAGGCAAGCACGGTAGGCTTTTATCGCCGCGTGTGTAACCGAAAAAAGTTAAAGTTTAATAGTTTTTTATAAAAAGCTAAGGTTATCTCCAATGAGCAATTAACTTGCAATTTGGGATACCAAAAAACAAAAGTGTAGATTTCCCAGTTGAAGAGGCAAACAAAAGCGTGGGTCAGTATCAACCTGCTCAGCTAAAGCGCTACAATCCAGAAGCGATCGCTCGTCACTATCGTTACCGCCCCTGGCTGGCATGGGGACGCTTGCTGAGAATTATCTGGTCTTTTGCTGGATTCATTTTGAGTCTAAAGTGGGATGAGTGGCAAAATCAAGTAGAGCAGAATCGGGGAAAACGAGCTACCCAGTTGCGAGAACTACTTACTAGCCTAGGCCCCACTTTTATTAAAGTTGGTCAAGCCCTCTCTACCCGGCCTGACTTGATCCGCAAAGATTTCTTAGAAGAGTTGGTGAAATTACAAGACCAACTACCACCCTTCGATAATGCGATCGCATACGCAATTATCGAAAAAGAACTCGACTGTCCTATCTCCGCTGTTTACAGCGAATTATCGCCATCGCCGGTAGCTGCGGCTAGTTTAGGTCAAGTTTACCGTGGTCGCTTGATGAGCGGTGAAGAAGTAGCGGTGAAGGTACAACGCCCCAACCTCCGGCCAACTCTCACCCTAGACCTGCATTTGATGCGGTGGGCTGCGGCTTGGCTGGCACCTTGGCTACCGCTGAATCTTGGCCATGATTTAACCTTAATTGTGGACGAGTTCGGCACAAAGTTATTTGAAGAAATTGACTACATTAACGAAGGTCGCAACGCCGAAAAATTTGCGAAGAATTTCCGTAACGACCCCCAAGTGAAAGTCCCAGCAATTTACTGGCGTTACACTAGCAATCATGTTTTAACGCTGGAATGGATTAACGGCTTCAAACTCACAGATACAAAAAGTATTCGCGCCGTTGGGTTAGATCCAGAAGCGATGATTCAAATTGGTGTCACCTCTGGTTTACGCCAACTGTTAGAATTCGGTTTCTTCCACGCTGACCCCCACCCTGGTAATTTATTTGCTATGCCTGATGGTCGTATGGCTTACATCGACTTTGGCATGATGGATCAGTTAGAAGAAACTACCAAAGAAACTTTGGTAGATGCCTTAGTCCATCTGGTTAACAAAGACTATCTCGACTTAGCAGCCGATTTTGTCAATTTGGGTTTTCTCACTCCCGATACGAATATTTGCCCGATTGTACCAGCATTAGAAGCAGTATTAGGCGATGCTATTGGTAAGAATGTTGAGGATTTTAACTTCAAAACAGTTACCGATGAATTTTCTGAATTGATGTACGAATATCCATTCCGAGTTCCTGCCAAGTTTGCGCTAATTATTCGGTCGTTGGTCACACAAGAAGGAATTGCCCTTAGCCTCAACCGGAATTTTAAAATTTTAGAGGTTGGTTATCCTTATGTTGCCCGACGCTTACTCACAGGCGAGTCTCCTGAATTACGGCGAAGGTTGCTGAATGTCTTGTTTAAAGATGGGAAATTCCAGTGGCAGCGGTTGGAAAATTTAATTGCGATCGCCCGCACCGATGATAACTTTGATGTATTACCTACAGCCCAAATGGGTTTGCAATTCTTACTATCCGAAGAAGGTAAATTTCTGCGGCGACAGTTAGTATTAGCTTTGACCGAAGATGACCGTCTGCATACCGAAGAAGTGCAACGCCTGTGGGATCTAGTCAAAGATGACATCAAGCCTAATCGTTTATTAGATGTGGCGATCGGTTTGTTAACAGATTTTTCTAGAGAAGGAGTAGGCGCAATTTTACCAAAAGCTACAGCCTTTGTGAATTTAGGAAATTCTGCATCAGGTGTAATGCGCTAAAAATTCAACTTTTGGTCTTAGGTCAGGAGGTACTTTTACCTCCTACTTTTTGAGTAGCACATTATTACAAAAAACAAATTTTTCTAGATTTTAAGATACTTCGGAGTTTATATGTACTACTTCCCGCAACAACCACCTTATTTTCTTCTAGCTGTTGGGTTATTTATCGCTGTAACCTCTGGCTTTGGTTTATCTGGTACGCTCAAAGTTATTGTGCAGAAATGGGGCAAAGATAGCACAGAAAAAGCTGAACCTAGTTTTGATTCTAGACAGTTAGTAGTGCCATTTTTAGGCATAACTTTTGGCGTTAGTCTATTTCTCTATTCAGGTTTTGCAATCTTTGGTTTTCCTCCCTCACTCGCTTTGGCAGTTGCTTTACCGCTCGGTCTTTTAACTTGCTTGCTGGTGTGGTTGCAGTTGGGTAGTATGCTGAGTTTTGCCAAAAATAAAGGAATGCAAGCCCTCGACTTAGATTCTTGGTCTTAGACAAACTAAAACTGACAAATCCCATTATTCAATTAACTGCTCACCGCAACTGAAATCATCTGCTCAAAATCAGATAGATAATAAGCTAAAGGGGCAGTTTTTTTACAAAAATTTCTAATACTTCAATAGGTACTTGTGATACATTTGAATACTGATACAGTTCAATTAAAACACACGATATATAGTCTCACTATTGCATTACAGCGTAGCCGATTAAGAAACGCTGTCAAACAAGCAGATTCATAGCAAACCCAAAAAGATTTAGTAAAGTTGGTTATCCAGCAGAAAGCACTACCAAATACACTTATGTCCCTCACTCAAGTCACTTTGGTCACTACTTTACTATATGCCTACTTACTTAAATCAAGATTTTTGCTTTTGCACTCTTGCTTTTCAAGCTAAGTATCGTAACTTAGCAAAAGAACTCGCCGAAACTCTAGAAAAATATTCTTCAGGAACTACATTAGTAATTGGGACAGATCAACCTGAAGCTTTTCAAAACTCTCCCAATGTATTTGCTTTCAAATTGCACCAAACAGGAATTCTGTATTGCTATCATGACAAGCGATTTGTCATCCAAGAAGCTTTAAAACATTTTCCCACAGCTATACAAATTGATGCAGATACAAAAATTGTTGGTGATGTATCTCAAGAAATTCCGCAGACAGAGGGTCTAGCAGCGGGACATATAGAAGATATAGTAGAACACGTACAGAAATATAATCCTGAAAGATTGATATATCTTCGTAAAATAGCTGCCAAGCTAGATTTATCTTTAGATAATGTTAGCTATGTCGGAGAATCTTTATTTGCTGTTACCGCACATAGCAAAAAATCTGAAGCATTTATTAAATATTGGGATGCCATAGCGCGTTATTTAGAAATACATGGAATTCATTCTGGTGAAGGTAACGCTATTGGTATGGCAGCGGCTAAAGCTGGATTAAAAGTATATAATCCCCTCTGGCTAGGTAAGATTAATTCTGTCAGAAAACATCTTGATGCTTCTGATCGTAAATCTGAACGCACCCAATGGGAAGTACTGCAAAGAAAATTGGCTTATCATTACCGCTTAAACAAAGCCAGAATTATTTCTCTGAAAGACTTTGATTTTTTCTATAGTTAAATCTTTTTGAGGCTTGGGAAGTAGAAGTTAATTCAATAAGACTGTCATTTTAATGAATAATTACAAATTAGCAGCACACACAGCCGGATTAAGTAATGGACTATGAGGTGTCACAGTTGCTGCTTGGGCAACTAAAGTTACGTTACCTTTACCATCTGTCAGCCAGCCTTGAGCGGGAATAATTTGAGTTTCCTTATTAACAGCATCTAATTTTTGAATATCTACCCGATAGGGCTGATTACTAGTGCTATTTTCACTCTCACCATCAAGAGTAATCCAATTTACTAAGACTGAATCATCCATGAATGGATCTGTGGGACTGGGTATAATTCCGCCTCTACCTGTGGAGATGAGAGAACCTTTTTTGAATTTACCCCCTGGTTTACAATTTGCGGCAATTTGACGCGAAGCATCAAACGGTTCTGCGGGGAGTTCGAGTAAACCGCGACTGGGATCAACATCGGGTGTGTTAATTTGGACAGTACCGTTTAATGAAGGGTTTTGTTGCGAAAAGGCGGTAATGTCGCTAGTTGGTAGTCTGCCAGGGTTTAGTTGTCTAGAATCTTCAGTACCTAAGAGTTGTACTAAGTCAGTACGACTCCGTTGAACAAATCCAAATATATTATTGGCATTGATGATAATCCGACCACCAGCACCAGAAAAAGCATTGGCTGTAATGTCATTATTGCCTTGGGGAGTAGCAACAATAAAACCATTAGGTGCATTGATAGTGATGTTTCCACCGTTTCCGGGAGCATTGGCTGTACCTGCATTAGTGGATATTTGACTATTGCGGCGTAATAATAATACATCTTGCACCTGCAACGTAATATCCCCACCTCCACCACCTTGACTATTAGAGGTGATTTGTCCTTTCTCATCCAGCAGAATAGAGCCAGCATTTATATTTATTTCACCTGCTCTACCTAGTTCATTGACATTTCCTTGATATTTAGTATCAGGTGGAAGTCTTGGAATTCGACTAGTAACAGCTATACCGCCATCTCTGATCAATAATTTTGCTGTATTAACTGTTACTGTACCTGCGGCTCCAGGGCCTCTAGTTCTGGCAGACAAATTGCTAGGAAAACCTACTGCTAAGATACCAGTTATCTCCACGGAATCAGACGCATTTATTGTGATATTTCCTCCGTTACCTCTAGCTGGTATGAAGGTCGAAGTTGAAGAATTTACATTACCACCAGAGCCAGCTGAAATTTCTGCGCCGTTTTGTAGGCGCAATCTACTAGTGTTAACTGTAATATTACCCGCATGACCATCACCAGCAGTATCACTCACCAATGCAGTGGCTATAGAACGATTCGCAACTGGCTCAAAAACCCCACCAATTAACTCCACTGAATCAGAAGCATTGACATTCAAATTTCCCCCATCCCCCTTGTTGAAAGTAGAAACACGAATTTGTGCGCCATCCCGAAGAATTAAGTTCTTAGCGTTAATTGTTAAGTCTTGGCCGTCTCTCATACCTAGAGTTTGACTTGTAACAATTGCATAGCGGCTAATTAGTTCGACAATGTTACCTTGTACTGTAATTCTGCCACCGCCATCTACACCACTAGCATCTAGGACAGAACCCACCGCAGTGCTACCAACTACTCGTTGAACTAGTCGAATATTTTGAAAATTATTGACATTTTCATATCCCAAGACCCAACCCTGGCTTATAGGCTTGAGAGTAACTAGACTATTAGGCACAACACTTCCTAATTCAATATTTCCCGACTTCGCTGTTATATTTCCTCCATCTAAGAATAAATCACCGCCCACTAGTGCTAATGTTTTACCTGATTGCACCTGTAAGCCAACAGGTTGATGAATCACATTAGTTGCACCATTGGGACTTGCTTGAGATAGATTGCGGATAGGAGCTGCGATCGCTGTGAATTGTAAACCGATGGGAATACTTACAGATAATAGAGATGAAACTTGTGTATCTGTGGCACTAAATGTCTTGCCATCAGCAAAGTTAATCCTACTAGCTGTACTTGCCAGAAAAGAACCACCAATATTTAATGTAGCTTGAGACCCAAACACAATTCCGTTGGGGTTAATCAAAAACAGGTTAGCTGTACCTCCAGCCTGGAGAGTACCATCAATTTCAGAAATAGAATTACCTGTTACGCGGCTGATAATGTTTTGAATAGCAGCAGTATTTTGAAAACTAGCTGTAGTGTTAGCAGGGACAGAAAAATTCAAAAAACTATGGAAGAGGTTATCACCGACGCGAGTACCCCCTGTAATTATTGTAGTATTGTTCTGGGTTGTGACTTGAGAATTGGTGGGCAATGTCCCATCCTGCATGATTTGGGCAGAAGTTGAGTTAGCAGAAAAAGCTATAACACTACCTATTGCACTGCCTAAAATTCTTGACAACCAATGAAGATTGCTCATATCTCCACACAACTCACTGAACAATTGTGATTGTACTTTTAAAATGCAAGCATCTGTTGAATAATTGACAAAATTCGTTTGTTATGTTTCTTGTCAACGTTTATTTTTACTGCTATTGTGCAACTTTATTTGTAGAGAAAAGAGTTTTATCAAAAAGTACTAAATTTATGAAAAAAAAGCGGTATTGTCCCTATTTAAATAGGGACAATACCGCTTTTTTTGATTGAGAAAACTTTTATTTTTTTGTCGTAACTTATTATTAATAGTAAAAGAAAGTTTACTCCATTCTAATATTTACTACAGAAAAATGTTTCTCAATCTTCTTTTTTGCTTTGTATAAGCAAGATGCAGTGTATTTTTAAGGAAAACCACAGCTATACCATTGTCCATTTTGGTAATAACACTGTAATTTAACCTTTGGCGGGGTAATACTAGGCAAAATTCCTTGATTTTCTTGGCTAGACTTAACTTGACTTAAGTCGATTAAGAACTGTAATTGAAATGATTCTAAATCTGACAGACCATATTTTTCTAATAATTGAACTAGTTTATCATGATTTAGACTACTGTATATTTCTTTGGACAAATCAGCGTATAACTCTGGTAATATTTGCGAATCAAGAACTGTTGGTTCTGTTTCTTGGGATTGCATAGATTTTGGTTGGCCTTTTAATGTATTAGACAAATGAATTTAGCTGTTTAGCATTGCTGAGTTACAAGTCACGAGCTTGAGGTGTGAACTTTTTCTCTCTATTGATCAATTCAGAGTGACTCCGAAGAATTACGCATTGCTTAACAAAACTTCATATTCTCCTCTATGAAATTATGCAAAAAGTGTAGGTGGTATTTGCCCACCTACAACAATCTAGTTATTAACAGGATCGCCAAAATTAAGCTTGTCGATATGCTCCTGGTTGCCCATCTTGGACAACGAAGGAAGCTAGGGTGCTGATAGAAGCAGTGGGGTCAACAATGCTAGAAACTGCCCGATAATCACTTTGCCACTGTTTAGGCGTAACTTGGCAACGGACGTAACCCCGGAATGCACCATCAAAAAACTTGGTGTGGGGATTACTTCTTAATGCAGCTTGCACTGGTGCAATGAATGAGGTGGGAAAGTCGGAGGTAATGGAAGTACCGACGAACTCAGTCGCTACAGTTACGGAAGCGGGATTATTAAAATCAAGCTTGATGTCGTGTACCCAACTGGAATGGATATCGCCTGTAATTACCACAGGGTTAGAAGGTCGGTGATAGTTGAGATAGTTCACAATGCGATTACGTGCGGCTACATAACCATCCCATTGGTCTACATTGAATAATCCAATCTCAGGACGGGCATCAAAATCAAATTGAGCAAACATTGTCTGCTGGGCAATAATATTCCAACGGGCGCGAGATTGGTCTAGCCCCTTGAAGAGCCAGCGTTCTTGCTCTGAGCCTGTCATAGTGGCATTTTCGTCATAGGCTTGCACACAACGGGGTTTGAGTCCATCATTACAAGGTTGGTCTGTGCGATATTGACGAGTATCTAAAACGTGAAACTGCGCTAAGTTGCCATAACTCAAGCGCCGATAAAGCTGGGCATTCGCACCATTAGGAAATGAAGACAAACGCAATGGCATATGTTCGTAGTAGGCTTTGTAGGCGTTGGCGCGACGTTGGGCAAATAGTTCTGGGTTGACGTTATCTTCAGAAATTAAGTTGGCGTAGTTGTTTTCTACTTCGTGGTCGTCCCAGGTGACTATCCAAGGAAAGGCTGCATGAACCGCTTGCAAATTTGGGTCAGTTTTATAAAGGGCGTGGCGATCGCGGTAGTCTTTCAGAGTCATAATTTCTGGGCTATTATGCTGACGCGGCCCGCCTGTTTCTGGCCCGTACTCATAAATGTAATCACCTAAATGTACAACTAATTCAATATCTTCTTCAGCTAGATGGCGGTAGGCGGTGTAAAAGCCATTTTGCCAATCTTGGCAAGACACAAAAGCGTAGTTTAGTTGTTTGATGTAACTATGGAATGCTGGTGCTGTCCGAGTTCGACCGATGGGGCTAAGTTCATTCCCGACGCGGAACTGATACCAATACCAACGGTTAGAGTCTAAACCTTGCACATCAACGTGTACTGAATGGGCTAAATCTGCGATCGCTAAAGTTTTACCACGTCGGACAACTTTTCGCATATTCTCGTCTAGGGCGACTTCCCAGTGTACCACTACGTTTCTTGGTGGCATTCCACCACCATTTAGGGGGTCGGGTGCTAACCTTGTCCATAACACCACACTATCTGGTAATGGGTCGCCAGACGCTACACCCAAGGTAAAGGGATAGCTGGAAAATCTGGATGTTGCTAATGCTGGTTGCCATTGGCTGGTTAATGCTAAACCTGTAAAAAATCCCGCACCCAGTAAAACACTCCGCCGTTTATAACGATTTGATAATAGGCGATCGCAATTGATAAAATCCATATCCACCCTTAAGGAATTTGCCCTATAAATGGGATGAACTTATCAACCGATAATCAAGCACAGATTAAGGAAAAATTAAAAGTGTGAAGTGTGAAACTTGAGTCAGTAGGAACCGCTAGATTAATGCTCAACCAGAAGGAAGCACCTTTATTAGATGCACTCAAAGCTTGTACAATCAAGCCTCACGCCCCGTTTTACACTCCTGGACATAAGCGGGGTCAAGGAATATCGCCAGTATTGGCTGATTTACTGGGCGAAAAGTTATTTCGGGCAGATTTAACGGAATTAGCTGAGTTAGATAGTTTGTCTTCTCCCCAAGGTGTAATTCAAGCCGCCCAAGCATTAGCAGCAGCAGCGTTTGGTGCTTCACAAACATGGTTTCTTATTAATGGTTCTACCTGTGGGATTGAGGCAGCAATTCTCGCTACCTGTGGTACAGGCGATAAAATTATTTTGCCGCGCAATGTGCATTCTTCAGCGATCGCTGGTTTAATTCTTTCTGGGGCGATACCAATTTTTATCAATCCCGAATATGACTCAGTTTTTAATATTGCTCACAGCATCACACCAAATACATTAGAAGCTGTTCTAAAACAGCATCCTGATACTAAAGCAGTGTTGACAGTTTATCCGACATATTACGGTGTCTGCGGAGATTTAAGTGCGATCGCCCATATTACCCATCAATATAATATTCCTTTATTAGTAGATGAAGCCCACGGCGCACATTTCGCTTTTCATACTGAATTACCTACCCCAGCCTTAGCCGCAGGTGCAGATTTAACTGTGCAGTCAATTCATAAAGTACTTGGTGCGATGACACAAGCATCGATGTTACATATTCAAGGTGAGAGAATAGATAGCGATTGCATCAGTAAAGCTCTGCAACTTGTTCAGTCTACCAGTCCGAGTTACATACTTTTAGCTTCGTTAGATGCCGCACGTCAACAAATGGCGCTGAATGGTGAACAACTTATGTCGCGGACTTTGCAACTTGCAGATATAGCCAGAAACCAAATCAACCAAATCCCCGATTTAGCAATTTTGTCACCACAATTATCACCCGGCTTTCGGGAATTAGATAGAACTCGGTTAACAATTAACGTCAGTAATTTGGGTTTAACTGGATTTGAGGCAGAGGAAATTTTAGATGAAAAACTAGGTGTGACTGCGGAATTTTCTTCCTTACATAATTTGACTTTTATTATTAGTTTGGGAAACAGCATCAACGATATTCAGCAATTAATTCAAGCTTGTCAAATTCTTGCCGAAAAGTATCACCGTCACAGAGTTGTGAACAAGATTCCACTTGAGCAGAATTTTGCCGAGTATACTGTGCAGATATCACCCCGAACGGCGTTTTTTGCTGCTCATGAAACCTTACCAATAGAACAAACAAGCGATCGCATTTGTGCCGAAATTGTCTGTCCCTATCCTCCCGGAATCCCCGTTTTAATGCCAGGAGAAGTGATTACCACAGCAGCTTTAATATATCTGCAACAAATTCAAGCAATGGGTGGGATAATTAGTGGATGTGCAGATTCAAGTATGCAAACTTTAAAAGTTGTGAAAAATTAGGGTGTTGCCAGATAAAAAGGGGTGGAAATGCCAGAACATGATCGCCTATTCAAAGAATTACTTTCGACTTTCTTCATTGAGTTTCTGGAGTTATTTTTACCAGACATTGCCAGTACAATAGATCCCAACTCCATCCGTTTTCTACCCCAGGAATACTTTGCTGACCTCACCGCAGGAGAAGATAAAGTAATTGACTTGCTGGTAGAAGTGCGACAAGCAGGAGAAGAAGTTGGATTTTTAGTACATATCGAAACCCAATCTTATGCCGAGCAAGAATTCAGCCGTCGAATGTTTTTCTACTTTGCCCGACTGTATCAGAAATATTTGCAGCGTGTTTATCCGATTGTGGTGTTCTCCTTTGATCAACCATACCGAGAAGAACCTCATAACCACATAGTTGAGTTTCCCAACTTGAAGGTATTAGAATTCAACTTCACAGCGATTCAACTCAATCGACTTAACTGGCGTGATTATCTCAATCAACCCAATCCGGTAGCAGCGGCCTTAATGGCAAAAATGCAGATTGCACCATCAGACCGACCGAAAGTCAAAGTCGAATGTTTGCGACTTTTGGCAACCTTAAAGCTAGATCCCGCCCGCACACGCTTAATTTCTGGGTTCGTGGATACCTATTTACAGTTAAACCAGCAAGAAGAGCAGGTGTTTCAAGAGGAGATTGATAGACTGGAAATGAATAACCAGGAGGACGTGATGGAAATTGTCACCAGTTGGATGAGACAAGGCATTGAACAAGGCATTGAACAAGGCATTGAACAAGGCATTGAACAAGGAGCCGAGAGAGAAGCCCGATCGCTCGTTCTGCGATTATTAAGCCGCAAGGTGGGAGAATTGCCGGAGGAAGTGCGATCGCAAATTGCTATTTTATCTCTACCTCAACTGGAAGCTTTAGGAGAAGCCTTGTTAGATTTTTCCCATTTGTCTAATTTAACTGATTGGCTCAAACAAAACAGATCAATGCAGTAATAGCCAAGTATTTAAGACATCCTTGTTAACTCTGTCCCCTGTAACCTATCCCCTATCACCTATTTTTGAAAAAAACTGTAGCTACTGCGGATGATTTGGGAATACTCAACGAGAGTGGGTGTGAGGATCAGCAAGTGGTAGAAGAACGGGCGTATTGGTTAGCTTGGGCGCAAATTTCGGGAATTGGCCCAGTTTTATTACAACGATTACAACAGTATTTTGGCAGTTTATCTACCGCTTGGGAAGCTAGTAAGGCGGAATTGGGAGAAGTGGAAGGTTTTGGTTTGCAAACCTTGACGAAGGTAATCAAAATGCGATCGCAGTTACATCCAGAACAGTTACTGAACCAACACCAACAAGAAAACCCCCATTTCTGGACACCAGCCGATGCAGACTATCCCCGCTTGCTATTAGAAACACCCAGTCCGCCACCAGTTTTGTACTATCGGGGTGAAGTTGATTTACAAGAAAATCTTGGACAAAAACCGATGGTGGGAATTGTCGGAACTCGCCAACCTTCTGATTATGGGATTCGTTGGACTCGCCAAATTAGCACAGCTTTAGCGCAAAATGGCTTCACTGTTGTTTCGGGGATGGCGGAGGGAATTGATACCGAAAGTCATAGCGCCACAATCAAAGCTGGAGGACGCACCCTCGCAGTTTTAGGAACAGGTGTAGATGTCATTTATCCCCACAAAAATCGAGATTTGTACAAGCAGATTTTAGGCGCAGGTTTAGTTTTGAGTGAATATCCTGCCAAAACCCCACCTGATCGCGCCCATTTCCCCCGACGCAATCGAATTATTGCTGGCTTAAGTCGAGCAATTTTGGTGATGGAAGCACCTTTAAAATCTGGGGCGTTAATTACTGCTACCTACGCCAACGATTTTGGCAGAGATATCTATGCACTACCGGGAAGAGTAGATGATTACCCATCCCAAGGTTGTTTAAAGTTAATCTCCCAAGGCGCTTCCATAATTTTTCGAGAATTAGATGAATTATTAAGTCTATTGGGTGCAGTCCCAAAACTAGATATAGTAACTACTTCCCCAACTACAGAAAAGTTAAATTTGCCGAATTTATCACCGCCCATGCAACAGATAGTTGATGCGATCGCCTGTAATATTTTACCTTTTGATGCGATCGTTCAAACAACAGGCATTCCGGCTAGTGCTGTTTCTGGGCTTTTATTACAACTAGAACTTATGGGTGTAGTCTCCCAACTCCCCGGAATGCGGTATCAGAAAATTTAATTTACTTTTGTCTCACTGTTTAATGATGTAGATGGTTCTGGTGATTTGACTATTCTTCTACCCCAAGGTTTCAGCACGGAAATAGTAATTATGGCCAGTATACATAAAACTTGAATTGCACCACCGATCAGAACACCCTTAATATCAAAAGTGTACAGGGGATTGCTTAAGGCTTGCGATCGCTCTACATCCGAAATACTCGTAGCTGCGTTTAACCAAGGCCCTAGCCAAACTGTCCCGGTACTAATCAAAGTGACTGTCGCCACCCATTTGACAATTACCCAGTAATGTTTGAAAAATCCCCAAATCGTTAGCCAGCAAAGCAATCCGCCTGTGAGTAAAGACAGGTTTGCTGTGGGAATAATCACAAAATCATCTAGGAATTTTAAAGCTGCATTAATTGCATATAGTTCATCACCATTAGTAGTATGAGTATTTTTCAGTGCGATCGCTACCATGCTCAAAGCCGTACCAAACCAAATGCTCCCAGATGCAACATGGGCTGAAAGTAACCAGTTTTTCTGCTTAACGTTGAGCTTGGGCATAAAGTCTCCAGATGTTAACTGCCACAAGCATTAATTTTATATTGAGGCGATCGCAGATTACAACGCTACAAGACAAAGCGGGCAATTGTAAAGAAAAGTTACAAGCAGCGTAATAAGCGGTTAACGCGAAGTATTTAATGACAAACCACAAACATAAATACCACAACTTCTAAATCAAATGAGATTTTGAGAAGTTACATAATTTTATCTGGACAGATGATTATCAATGTGTGTTCTCACGACTGAGAATACCCTCAATTTGTACTGTTATTCAATTACAAACATGACGAATTTACACTTGAGATTTAAACCTGTGTCTTTTAGTTGGGTGGCGCTGCATCCGCAACCTAAAGGCGTAATTCAATTTATTGGTGGGGCTTTTTTTGGGACATTTGTCCCGATGTTTTTTTATCGCCATCTGCTTGAATGTATATTTAAGCAAGGCTATACAATCATTCTCCTGCCATTTAACTTTACTTTTGACCATTATGCAGAGGCGGGTTTTCTCATCAAAGAACAATATAAACTCATCCCAGAATTAGTCAGAATGGCAGAATTATCAGGTTATGAGTACAAAACATATCTAGATGATTCTAACTTTTCCTGGATAGGTCATAGTATTGGTTGTAAATATATTGCCCTCTTAGAAGCATTCAGCGCTTTACCTAAAAAACAAGACCAACTAGAAGCGTTTATTTGGAAAATAGTCAAACAAACTTCTGGTAATTTATCTCCAGAAAAACAAGCAAAAAAAGTCCAAAAAATTGTTAATGATTTAGAAAATCTCATTCGAGATCTGGAAAATCAAAGCTCAAAAGCCAAAAAATTAACTTCCTATTATGTCAATCAAGATACGGCACAAAGCCAAACTGATTTTGATGAATCAAATGTCAAAATTAACAGCATCTTTATTAAAAGCCAAGCATCTCTACTATTAGCACCAGTCAATACTGGTTTAGACAGCGCCATTAAACCCAAAGCTTTAGCAGATTTTATTATCAGACTTGGTTTTAACGTTAAACCAACCCCCGCAGAAACCGAAGCTTTAATCGAAAACAGCAATTTATTTAATTTACTGGGCTTAGTTTATTTTCCTTTAGACAATATCGGCAAATCTACACGGGAGTGGTTCTTTAATCACTTGAAAAAGCCCCCAGAAGATTTTCGAGCCAAACTTAAAGGAGGACATTTACGACCTTTAGGATTACGTCTAGGAAATGTAGTTTTGAATTTTCCCGATACTTTTTCTGTTCCGCCTATTGAATCTGTCAACCAAAGAAATGCAGAATTTGAAGTTTACGTACTTAAATTACTAAATTATCTAGAACAAAAGCGCCAAGATCAAAAGAAAAAATAATGTGTAGATGTAGGGGCGAACGTCACTTCGCCCCTAATATAGTTGAGAGTTATCAAATTTTCTTTGGCAAAATTAATACTGTAGACAAGTCAAAGCAATGATTACTTGCCTACAGTAACTGAATTTTTATCACTATATTATTCAGTCTGGTGATGTTCAATTCTCGGTGGTTCGTTTTTTAGCAGCAAGTCCGCAAAATCGTAGATTGTAACTTGTTGTTGTAGTTCTGTTTCAAGTTTTTGTAATGGTTAGGGTATGATTTGAGGACTACCTAGACCTATCGCTTCTATTAGGTATTCTTCCATCAGTATTACTCCGTAATGGTTTTAGGTATTATTCCCATTCAAAGCCAGTATCCACCACCACAGTATTCCTGAAAAACCCTGAGACTCTTACTCGTATTTCTACTCACCTATTCATTTATATAGCAGTTCCCAATCATACAAGGGATAACTTCTCTAGTCTCTAGCCTCTGACTGCCAGTAAATGTACCTCACTAAAACGAGGAATACTATATCAGTACTACTCGCCGCTGCTTCTTCTTGGAAATAACTTGACCAAGATACTCACCTGCACCAATTCCAAACATTCCAGCACTCACTCCATACATTGTGTCTCGTCCAAATATTTGAACTCCGAAATAGCCTATGGATATTGCTGCTAATGTGCCTATGGTACTTGCGATAATAGTTTGATTTCGGCGCATAAATTTTTCTAACCTTTTAATTGTGATGAAATGTTACTATTGTCTATATGGGCAAACTTCTCCTATTATTCATCATAATTAAAACCAGTATTCAATCAAGCACTGCCCAATACTCGTAAAATACTCATGAATTTGTATCTTGGCACCAGCTAGTTTATAGCAATTAAAGTCAGGCAATGCTGAAAAGTTCGTTAAAACCTGATTTTTATGTTGTGGACATTACCCATTCTACTGCTATACCCCTAAATCCCAAGCTGCTTGAGAGTGAAATCAACCTTGATACTCCATATCATTAGCTTCAGAGTAACGCTGCATAAAGCGCATAAAGCGTTCCCAATGATTATCTTGTTCAATTTCAAATTGACATTCTACCCGTTGTAACTCATCGCCTTCATCACCACCAAAAATAAAGCGAGTTGAGGAAGGAATGACACTAATTTCACCTTCTTCATCAGTCAATAGTAAGGAATTTAAAGATGGTTTTGTAAAACTATTAAATCCGTCCAAAGCTTGTAATTTATTAAAAGTCATAGCGACGATACGTTTATCTGAAACTTTGCCACGTCGCAAACTAACATTACTGAGTTCTTCAAAAATACCTGCAAAAAACTGAATTGAGGGTGGAGTAGATGTCATGAGTAATCCAAATTGAGAAATTATCTTGGGGGGTAATATTGCGATTGTGGATTAATAACGGGTGATTGATAACCACTCATGGGTATGTTGTTAGGTGGTACAACAGGATTAATTATCGGTTGTTGATAACCACTCATAGGCATCACACCAGTTGTATTATTAGGTACGGGAGAACTAATGCCTGGGGACGGATAATTAGTTATTGGGATATTGTTATTTATGGTATTAGGTGAAGTACTTTGACTGAGATTGTCATAAGTAGTCCGAGAAATTGAACTGATTAATTTTTCGGCGCGGGGGTCATTATTGGGACGTTTGACCATCACAGAAATGATGTATCGCTTGCCATTGGGAATATCAACTAAACCCGTATCTGCCAGCATTGTGCCAATATCGCCTGTTTTGTGGTAAATTCTTGCGCCTGCGCCTAAACCAGATGGGAGTAGATTATCTCTTTCTGTACGACGCATAATATCAAGCATGATATCGCGCGATCGCAGACTCACAAAGTTTCCTTGATTCACCATCGCCATCAAATTCCCCAATTCTCTGGGACTGGTGATGTTTGTTCCTTGTAAATCTGGCAGTTTATTTTTAATAATTGTTGTTGTGAATCCCCAACTGCGAAAACGCTGATTTAATGCGTCTATGCCTCCCAGCCGAGCAATCAGCATATTTGTAGCTGTATTGTCGCTGATGGTAATCATTTTGGTGGCAACTTCCAAGGCACTGTACTGTGTCCCGACTGGTTTAAATTGGAAATTTCCAGAACCACCGGCTACCATATCTTGTTGCATGGTCAGCATTTCATCCAGACGGATTTTACCTGCATCAACATCTTGGAAAAACGCTACCAAAATTGGTACTTTAATGGTACTGGCGGCGGGAAAACCTACAGATGCATTGATATCTACATAACCGCCATTATCTAAATCTACCAAGAAAATGCCAGGGGTGAGGTCTGGGGTGGTTGCGGCTAAATTTTGGACAGTATTTTTGAGTGAGGTAATTTCTTGAGAGAGATATAAACCTGAAGTGGGAATTGTGGGATTAGGAGTGCTTTGTGGCTGAACTTGACCAGAATTATTGGCGTTAGACGATACGGAAGAATTTGAATTGATGCGATTAGCTGGGTCTAAAACTGACAATATTGTACCAACGATCGCACCCATGCCAACTCCTACGATCAACAACCGCAGGATATATAACATCGTTCTGGCCATTGGCTTTAACCGCGTCTTTTTCGACACTCTTCTGGTTACTTTGGTTTGTGGCGGTTTTTGCACCCGCACTGTTTTTACCTTGACAGTGCCGGTTTGGGAGGGAGGTACATTAACTGGTTTCCTGGGGATAGGTTTAACAGCCGTTGGCATAACTAGCCCTTGTTTTGGCCGAGGAACGCCACCGATAGCAATTGCACTAGGCGCAAGCATCGGTTCTCTGACCAGAGGACGTTGCTTTGTTTGCGGAACGGGAACTTTCGCTTTTTTTGGTTCCACTTTTGGAGCTTTGCGCGATCGCTGGCGGCCATTTACGGGTTGTCGCCGCGAGAAAGCTCTTAGTTTGTCACTTGATTCTGTCACTGCTACTCCTTGTGACTCACTCGAATTTTTTCTTGCAGACTCCCGGCCTAAAACTGACTGTTCATACAGCTTGGTGCTGAAATCAAGTTTTACTACTTACTCAGTAGTGTGTTTAGTTTAAGCCATATTATCTATTTTGGGGGAGGTTGCGTATATATTAATCGATACATCATAGGTTTTCATCATCATTACGATTATTTAGCGCCCATTCTACTTGGCGAAAAATCCCCCGCAACATAGCTACTTCATTGGTGGTCAGTCGGGCGCGATTATATAGCTGCCGAAATTTTTCCATCCGACTAGCTGCTGTATGGGGATATATATAACCAATGTCTAACAGCAGTGATTCTAATTGTTGGTAGTATGCTTCCACAAGCTCTAAAGGTGCTAATTCTGTCTTTTGGATAGTCTGAGGTTGCCGGATTTCTCCGTGTTGTGCCAGTTCATAACAACAAATCCCGACAGCACTCGCTAAATTTAAAGACGGATAAATCTCACTGCTAGGAATGCAAACAAATCGTTGGGCATAATTTAATTCTTCATTACTTAATCCGCGGTCTTCTCTGCCAAAAATGAGGGCAGAGGGTTTTTCTGGTTCTTCTAGTAACCACGGTAAGGCGCTGCGGGGTGCTTCCAGAGGTGTTCCCCAATCACGCACACGCGCAGTTGTAGCGATCGCTCTGACACATCCTTGCAATGCTTCTGGCAAAGTTGCCACCACTACCGCAGATTCTAAAATGTCTTTGGCATGGACTGCCATTTTCATTGCTTCTGGCGATCGCCGGTCACATTGGGGGTTAACTAATATCAGGTTGTACAAACCAAAATTTTTCATCACGCGGGCGATCGCACCCACATTCATTGGGCCAGCTGGTTCTACCAACACAATTCTGACCCCAGTTAATCCCATTGTTTATCTCCTGTGTGTTTTACTTTGTGCATTTTACATAATTCGTAATTAAAACCTACATAAAAAAGCATAGAGGTATGAGGATAATATTTTTCTCATACCCCTAATGAAAGTTTTTCTGAGCGTTTTTACTTAAGCAATCATTTATCCTGCAATTTTGGAAGAACGCAACTGACACTGACGGCGACGCAGATAAGCTAAACCAACTCCGCCTAACAGTGTACCGCCCATTGTTATCGGTTCTGGTACAGGTTCAGTAGTAGACCTAGGAGTTAGCAAGAAAGCTCGTGCCTGATTTTGATAAATTCCTCTACCAATAATCTGCCCTTGAGTATTAATAGCTGTTGCGTCCAATAGTCGCCAATTTAAACTTGGCTCAATTAAAGTGTTGAGGTCAAGTGTACCTGTGCTGCTTGCTGCTCCAGAAGAAAGCAGGTGCTGGAGCTTGGGCGACATAAGAGTAAGATTGTCCGACTACTTGACCGAGATTATTTATACCTCTGGCGAGAGTATATTCGTAGCCAGGGATAGGGTCAATGGCTATGATACTACCGTTACTACTCCGCACAAAGGAAATAAAGGCATCATCTGTACCAAGGTCTTCACCATTGGGGCCAGTACCGATATATGTAGATATTCCCACTACCTGACCAACATCATTAATATCAGCTAAGTCAGTACCATCAGAATTGGGGAGACCATTAATTTCGGTAATACTACCATCACTGCTCCGTAAAAAGTTGAAATAATAGCCACTTTCAGAATAAGCAACTACTAACGTCTGACCAAGATTATTGATAGCAATAGGAGCATTAGAAGTTTCATTTGGAATAAAATTACCAAACTCTGTAACCCCTGTCTCTGGATTCCACAAAAAGGTTCTGCCTGCTCCGTTCACCGCAGACTTTGAACCCACCACTTGTCCCGCATTATTGATATCGTTAACATTTATGTTTCCAAAGAAATTAAGTAAATTACCAAAGTCTCTAACGCCAGTCTCGCGGCTCCACACGAAAGCGCGGATATTAACTTCATTTGGTTTGATGAGTCCTAATCTGCCGATATTTCCTACTACTTGACCAGAATTATTGATTGCTTCAGCTGCACTATAATTCAAGTACGCACCTGGAATGATCCCAAGGTCGGTAATACGATTTTCTTGGCTCCAAAAAAAGGAACGTGTGGGTGAAAAACCCCCATTACCGCCAGTCCTACCTACTACTTGACCAGCATCATTAATATCATTGGGAATAGTATAAAGTTGGTCTGGAAGAGTGCCAAGGTCAGTAATATCATAAACAATTGCTGCCGTTGCAGAAACGTTTATCCCAAGTGTCATCAGCACACTAGTACTACTGATAACTGCTAGATTTTGCATTTTTGTTTTTAAGTTACTCATCTTTAACATGCAATTTGCTCCTCGTTAAATGTCAACTCGCAGGGCAAAACTTAGCTATCAAAAAGTTGCATTTATCTTTTTTTTTGATTTTTATCTGTCAATAAGTTAAATGCAAAGTTTGCAACTATGTGAATTATAAAATTGAGTATTTTTCTACTGATTAAAATATTTAGTTTTCATGAAAATCACATAAAGGCAATACAAAAACTTCATACTTTTCAACCACAACAGTTCGTTTTATAACGACATAGTTCGCGGTCATAACGACACAAATTTGTGGAGTAGCGCAACACACAATCACACTTCACTAAAGTTTAATAGGTATAATTAAGCGATCGCCTGTGATTTTGCTCAACGGAGAGGTATAACTTTAAGTTTTGTTAAATTAATAACCTTTAATACGCATCTTCAAAATCATGCAGTATAAATTAGCAGGGCTAAAAGTAAGCTAGAAGTAAGCAAAAATTAAAACTCATTGTTTTCAGGAGTATTTTTGCGATCGCTGCCTATTGTCTGAAATAATATGTAGGAGATACCAAAAAAATGCAAAGTTTTGTTAAAAGAACTGTGATGCTTTCCACAACTGCGGCGATCGCAATTCTATTTACAGGCTGCGGTGAAAGCAAAGTAGCTCAATGCAATAAAATTATCAAAGTTGCTAATCAGGCAGTCACATTGAGTCAAGAATTCAGCAAAAATCCGCAACGAGAAAAAGGCTCTAAAGCATTAACAGAAGTAGCAGGCAAAATAGATACTTTTGCTAGTGAAATGAAAGGTTTAGAAATTAAAGACGAAAAATTGCAAGGCTTTCAGGGGCGATTTATCAAGTTATATCAGGATACAAGTAAGGGTTTACGCGATACCGCTGCTGCTATAGATAAAAAAAATCTCAAAGCAGCAAATGCTTCTTTAACATCTTTGAAAAAGAGTAGTGGTGAAGAAGGTGCAATAGTGGGTGAAATTAATACCTATTGCTCTGGTAAATAAAATTTTATATAGAGCAGAATATAGCGGTTATTGTGGAATGTTCAGGAAAATAATTGAGGAAGTTGTCTTTCTCCCACGGGAATGAAAATCGCTATATTATGCTTATTTTATAGGAATATGCACTTACAAAAGATACAGAATTGACAGCAAAATTCATCCACACCAAGACTGTCAACCCTGTTCCCTACTTTCTTTAATAAGAGCCTAATATAGGCAATACCTTTTTCTTGAAAATCTCAATTAAAGTTGGTTCCATATATTCAAATTCATCGGGTATATCTAAGCAGATAATTTTCTTATTTTTTAGAAAGGGTTGAAAATTTTTGCTCAACTTTCTTTTATGGGACTGTTCCATGACAAAAATGATATCAGCCCATTCAATAGCTTCTGTGGAAACTGTTACTACTGCATAGTGGTCTAACCCTGCCGAGTCAGTTTCAAGTCCTTCATATTCAGCGAAAACTACCTCAGCCGTAGGACTACGCAATCTATTTTGACTACAGATAAATAGCAGTTTCTTCATTAATTAATTTTCTCATATTTTGCCTAGCTCTTGTTCTATTTAGGACTTACTCACAGTTTAGGGAAAATCGTAGACACGCCAGCGGCTTCCTGTAGGGTACCGCAGGGAAGCCAGTGCGTTGTGGAAGTTCCCTGCGTTGTAGCAACTTCTAAAACTCAAATAATATTTTCGGTTTTAATAGTATCACTTGCTTTTAATAACGAATTAACATCGGGTCATAAATTTGGCACTCTTGAACACCATACTTGCTCAGAATTAAACTAGATGTATCAAGCTCATTATCTGTACCACTAACGATCAGTATGTAATTGCCTTGCTCAATTTGCTCATTGTAAAAGCGCGCCCACTCATCTGCCATTCCTAGCCTCATGGCATCAAAGCGATCGCTTAAAGTAACATCAGTTGAGCCAAGCAATTGAGAAAAGTCTTGGCAAATTAAGGAAATCTGACTGGCTGGAAAACCTGCGACACGTATATCGTGAATCGCCGCTTCAACATTACTTATGTTATTAAAGTAACTAACTCCATACTTGGTCATGATCCCACTTTTATTAGCAGTTGTTGTATTCAAATAATTTGTAGTTTCAATCTCACTGCTAAGATGCTCATAAATACCAAACTCTTCAATACCCCAACGCTTGAGAATAGCTTCTATTTGAGCAATTTCTAAAGATGTGCAATCGACGATGATTAAATAATTTCCACCCTCTACTCGCTCGTTATATGCTCTAGCTTGCTCCTCCGACATTCCCCAACCAACTAATGCACCCGCAAAAGTCCCAGTTGCAGCACCCAGACTTACTCCAGCAAGGGTTGTAACAAAAGCAGTTGCGGCTGCTCCCGCCAGCATGATTGGCCCAACACCAGGGATTGCTAAAGTCCCCAATCCTACCAATAAACCAGTCAAACCACCAACAGCACCCCCTGAAAGCCCTCCTACTGTTGCACCTTCGTCAGCTATATCATACGTATATTCTTGAATTTCCTGAGCAGCAGTCTCATGATTGCGGTCTGCATTCTGTACAACGACAGAGACTTTATCCATCGCCAAACCAAAATCTCTCAATTCATAGAGTGCCTGTTCTGCATTTCGACGATCAGTAAATACGCCTACGGCACGTTGATTTCGAGTTAAAACCATGATGACTCCTTGTTCGCAGAGAAAGTTAATTACCTGCAAATTTAGTATTTCAGTAGTTGTAATCTTAAATACAAGTTGGTTTAA
Source organism: Nostoc sp. LEGE 06077 (assembly GCF_015207705.1). Taxonomy (GTDB): domain Bacteria; phylum Cyanobacteriota; class Cyanobacteriia; order Cyanobacteriales; family Nostocaceae; genus Nostoc_B. The sequence continues at coordinate 72,555 of NZ_JADEWI010000005.1, read as the reverse complement.
TTGAAAATCATCTTAAGTCATAAAATAAATTCAGTAGACTAATACTTTTGCCAAATCTGAGAGGCAAGGTAGCTAAGACATCAATTCACGCTCCTAAGTTGGTAAAGGTTTTGTTATACAACAATTGATAGGTGGCTTTATGGCAACTGTTGACCACTCTTCTTTCTTATTGAAGATGTTTGCAATATTAGGTTGTGGGTTGATGGCTGGGGTTTTCTTCGCTTTCTCATCCTTTGTAATGAATGCTTTGTCCCGGATTCAGCCGACACAGGGTATCACTGCTATGCAGTCAATCAATATTGCAGTGATTAATCCATTATTTATGACGGTATTTTTAGGAACAGGTGCGGTTTGTATTTTTATTTTAGTTTCCTTACTGTTCAGGTGGCATCAACCGAGTGCTATCTATTTGATTGTTGGTAGTTTACTCTATCTTGTCGGTACAATAGGCGTGACAATTGTATTTAATGTTCCCCTAAACGAATCTCTAGCCCTCGTTAAGCCAGATAGTCCTGAAGGCGTGAAGCTATGGGCCAGCTATTTGAGTGACTGGACATTCTGGAATCACATTCGAGCAGCAGCAGCATTAGCCGCATCAGCAATACTTACGATCGCACTCCGCTATTAAATTAGCCGATTATACAAAGATAATCAGGCTGTTTGACTCGCAGTATTTCTGTATATGGCTTCCTTCCCCTATTGTGTTAATTGAGCATGAGAAGTCAGGTAGAGCTAAAAATATTAAGTTTCGATGTCATAGTTAACTGCATAAATAGGGATGCCAAAACATATAAGTAAGAAGACAGTACAGACTAGCTTTCAATACTGGTAAAGCAAAATGAAAAATATCACAAAGTGGCTTTTGGGCTTGGCAATTATTCCCGCAAGTTTGGTATTGCTATCGAGTCATGCTAAAGCCAGCCAAATTGCTGGCGAGTGGTTCTTTGGTTTGTGGGATTGCAATATCGACGGTAGACCAGCCCGAATGCAATGGAAAGTAGTAGATGACCCACAAACTAGTTGTAGTGGAGATGTCTGTTCTACAACTTCAGGTGTGCGTCTGGTGGGGCGATTTAGTGATAATGGTAGTGCTTGGGTTCCTTTAGCCAAGCGTTTTTCCAACAGCCGGAAACAAGATTTAGGTATTCGTTATTTAGGTGCAGAGCAAGATAATTGGTATCTGCGATATAACAGCCAGACTAAGATTGCCGATGGTTGGACAACATGGAGGGGGAATCGCTACCCACTACAATGCCGCAATCGTAGATGAGTATTTCTGAAATCGATGGGCAAGTATAGTGTGGAATGCTTGAACCAGAGAAAGCCTGAAAATACTGTTTGTGAATATATTTGGCTCGTAAATTCAGGGTAACTGAAACTCAAATAGATTCAGGCTGGAGGAAATCAAGATGACTGTGAAAACAAAGCATCAATTTTCATTTGAGTGGAATCGACACCGTTACGCGATCGCTTACGACACAATAGGGCAGGGTAAACCTGTCCTGCTGTTACCCGCATTTAGTACGGTTTCCAGTCGTTGGGAAATGAAGGAGATTGCCGAGCAAATTGCCAATCGCTATCAAGCCGTTACACTCGACTGGCTGGGTTTTGGTGAATCTGATCGCCCTGCTTTAGACTACCAACCTCCACTGTTACATCAGATGCTTCAGGCGTTTGTCAAACAGACATTCTCAGAACCCGTTGCAGTGATTGCGGCAGGTCATACATCTGGGTATGCTCTACAACTGGCGCAAGAACAACCCCAGGCTTGTTCTTGCCTGATTTTAGTTGCTCCAACTTGGCGCGGCCCTTTACCAACAATGGGGGTACCCAAACCACTCGCCGCAGCAGTACGACAATTAGTGCGATTTCCGGTTGTAGGTCAAGCTCTCTATCAGGCAAATACGACAAAGGGATTTCTGCGTTTTATGTATGGGAGACACGTTTATGTGGATCAGTCGCGTCTGACCCCAGAGTTTATTGAGCAGAAGCAGCAGATTACGCGACAGTCTGGGGCGCGATTTGCACCTGCGGCCTTTGTCACAGGTGGACTTGATCCAGTTAGCGATCGCCAAGAATTTGTCCAACTACTTCAATCGTCACCTGTTCCTGTTTTGGTAATTCTGGCAAACCAAGCTCCGCCCTATTCTAAACAAGAAATGGCAGCGATGGCGGCGTTGCCAGGAATTCAATCACTAACTCTTCCTGGCACATTGGGAATGTATGAAGAGTATGCGGCTGAAGTTACAGAAGCCGCATTACCATTTTTAGATGCCAAGACAAGCACAAGCCATCCAGCGTTACCAAGAAGCTCTGGATGAGATGGAAGCTCCACCAAAAGCCAATTCGGAAGAACTATTAGAAGTGCTGTTAGCGCGTGATGCAGTTGAGAAAGCTTGGACTAAGCAACAACAACCACCGCGTCATCGAACAGAAAAAATTATTGAATTAGACAAGCGGTTAAAAGCGCAATCTTGGTCTTTTGCTAACGATGATACTGTTGATGAATGGAAAAATAACCTGAAGCCGCCAGAGATGAATTGGTGGTAGTCTTTCACTCGTTCTGTTGCTTTACCTAATGAAGCGATCGCTCGTTACGAAAAAACTATCCATGTAATTGAAAATAGCAAACTTCCTTCCTCCGATCAACTTTTAGAAGCGCTTTTAGCTCGTGATGGCGTAGAGGAAGCAGTAGAACAAGCTTATCGAAATAAACCCGTTCCCGAAAAACTTGCTAGACAACTGATTGCTTTAGACAACAAATTAAAGCAATATCGACTTAATTTGAACAAAGATAACCAAATCAGACAATGGAAAGATAGATTAAAACGTCAAAATCGCTGGTGGTGGGAACTCAAACCAGCGATCGTCGGTTCCGAAGAAGAACCAGCTACACGTCGTGACTGGTTACTAAATACTTTGGCTGTGCTTTCTCTCGGTATTGGTGCTGCGTTTACAGCTTATAGCAGCCAAGTATTTTTCCAGAAAGTTGAAGGACAAGAAGTTCAACAAGCCGACTTATCACAAAACATGGCGGCGGTATTGCAAGTCATTGGTTTAGGTGCAGGTGGTGCAGCAGCTTTAACTAGCGGGGGTAGAAAAACCCTCGAAAAACTATTCACCAACTTACAGTTACCACCTACCAAACAAGCACCCGCAGCCTTAGCGATCGCCGCAGGAATGACTGCTATAACTGGTTCTGTCGCTACATCATTACCCGCTTGAGGAAAAGTTTATATTACTCAAGGACAAGGATATTTACAAAATACTAACTGGCTGAAAGCCCAAGATAGTTTGATAAAGCTCTGAGCATCTTATATATTTTCGCTGATTGAAGCTTTAGCGAAAATATATAAGATGCCGAAATTTAGAGCTAATGTAGCAGGTAATAATCAGCCAACAAATCCTACACCTCCAGTAGAAGCTAATAATCAAACTCCTCAAGCAACTGAACCTCAACCAGAATATTAAAACCAACATCTGCAAACAACTGCTACTCTAAGTCATAACAGTAATCGTACCCATACTGCATCACCCGAATGAATTAAGGGGATTCCGTGTGCTGGTACGATTACTAATTTGCCTATATAATTATGTATTGCTTAGAATATTTGCAAAATTATTCTTGATGTTAACAGCAATATGAAATTATTAGTTGACAAAATCAATTCAGCCATCGGCACAATTTTAATTGTCACGGATGGGGATAAACTTTGCGCCTTGGACTTTGCTGATTACGAACCAAGAATGCTGAAGTTGCTCCAAAGGCGTTATGGTAGTTTTGATTTGCAATATGTAAAAAATTCCCAGAGTTTTAGTAGTAAAATTCAAGCTTATTTTGATGGCGATCGCACAAGTTTTAATCACATTCCCATTAGCATTGGTGGTACTCCTTTTCAACAGCAAGTGTGGCTGGCACTGCAAACTATTCCTTGGGGAAAAACTATTTCCTATACTGAGTTAGCCGCGAGAATTGGCAAGCCGACTGCCTGTCGTGCTGTTGGGATGGCAAATTCACTGAACCCAATTGCACTTGTGCTTCCTTGTCATCGAGTCATTGGTGCAAATGCTGCACTTACAGGTTATGCCGGAGGGTTAGAACGTAAGCGTTGGTTGCTAAATCATGAAGATTGTGAACTAAAGCAGAATTGATAATTCAGAAGTCGAAATTTTGAAGAATAAGCTTGATATTAGGTCTTTGTTCCGAGATTGACTTTAGAAATCAATTTTGCTAACTAAAAAGCGATTTTTTGTCTCTCTATAGGAAGATATAGATAAAGAATATATGTATAAAATAACCTAGGATAGATGTAAAAAATATCTATTTTATGGGAAATCTTACAACACATAAAAATTTAATAATCAAATAATTAGGTAGTTATTAGTAGTGGCTAAAAAACAGAATAAAAATAGTTGGAAACAAGAAATCAATGATATTGTCCGTGGTATTTGTGGAGGTTTCTTATTTGGGATTCCCCTAATCTATACAATGGAGGTATGGTGGATTGGCTCACTCGCAAAACCAAGATTAATCGCAATAGCGATCGCCTTCATGTTTATTGTAGTTTTTTTACTCAATTATACAGATGGGTTTCGTAAACGCAAAAATACTTGGCGACTTGATGAAGCCGCAATAGATACCGTAGAAGCAATGGCGATTGGATTTGTTTGTTCTGCATTTATGTTGTGGTTATTGCAAGAAATCACGCCAGAAACATCCTTAAAAGAATCCCTAGGAAAAATTGTATATGAAGGTGTACCATTTACCTTTGGTGTGGCATTAGCTAACCAGTTTCTCCAAGCAGGTAATCAAAATAACTCCACATCAGATACTCATAAAGGTAATGGTAAGAGTCAACATCAGCAAACTAATTTAAATGCCACATTCGCTGATTTAGGTGCAACGGTGATAGGTGCAATTGTGATTGCTTTTAATATTGCCCCAACTGATGAAGTTTCTATGTTGGCTGCCGCAATTTCTCCACCTTGGCTATTAGCACTCATGGCTACATCTTTAGTAATTTCCTATGCTATTGTCTTTCAAGCTGGGTTTTCCGACCAGAAAAAACGTAGACAGCAAAAAGGTATTTTTCAGCGTCCATTAAGTGAAACTACTATATCTTATTTAGTATCTTTATTAGCAAGTGGAATAATGCTATTTTTCTTTCAAAAGCTAACTTTATCTGACCCTTGGACGATGTGGTTAGAACATACTTTAGTATTGGGATTACCTGCAACTATTGGCGGCGCGGCAGGTAGGTTAGCAATATGATGGAAACAGAACCACAACCAGAACGTTCTCTAGCTGAGTGGATAACATTCGGGATTGCTTCATCTATTCTTGCAGTTATTATTAGCTTAGTAGGATATATGTGGCTGAATGAAAAAAATCAGCCTCCTATTTTGGCAGTAAATCAAAAACAGGTGATTAGAGAAATTGACGGAAAATTTTATGTTCCTTTTGAAATAGTTAATACTGGTAGTGAAACTGCGGAATCAGTGCAAATTATTGCTGAATTAAAAATTGCTGATCAGTTGATTGAAACCGGAGAACAACAAATTGATTTTTTGTCTGATGGAGAAAAGGAAGAAGGAGCATTTATATTTAGTCAAAATCCTGTTCAGGGGAAATTAACTGTGCGGGTTGCTAGTTATAAGTTGCCATAATCTCATTAAATAATCTTGAGGATGGGGTGACTCATGCCTTTGCTAAATCAGCAAGTATAAAAGCAATTGTCACCCGCAATATTAAGGATTTTCATCTGGCCACTATTCTTGTTATTCTGCCAGAAGTTTTCTTAGCTATTGTGAGCTAATTCATCTCTGACGCGCAACTTGCGACGGTGGTAAGATGACTTTTTTTGCTAAACCCAATGTTTTCAGAGCTTTAATACTCCACCAAGTTATATCAATTTCCCACCACTGAAAACCAGCTTTGGCTACGTGAGGAAAAGTATGATGATTATTGTGCCAGCCTTCGCCATGAGTTAGTAGTGATACCCACCATAAGTTACGTGCTTCATCATTGGCATCAAAGGTACGATAACCCCAAATATGTGATGCAGAATTGACAAACCAAGTGGAGTGCCACAATAAGACTGCGCGGACGAACATTCCGTACACTACAAACGACCAACCGCCCAAAGCATACAATAATATTCCCAAGGGAATTTGCAATAATAAAAAGTAGCGATCTAACCAGCGATAGAAAGGTTGTCTTTCCAGGTCAGGTGCATATTTTTTATAGATTTCATAATCAAAAAATTCAGACCGGGGATACATAATCCACAGCAGATGGCTCCACCAAAATCCCCGTTTGGCAGAGTAGGGATCTAAGTTGACATCTTCTGTATGGGCGTGGTGCTGGCGGTGTCCACCAATCCAAAAAATCGGCCCACCTTGAAGGGCTAAGGCTCCGATGAAGGCGATCGCATACTCTAACCACTTGGGTACTTGGAAGCTCCGATGGCTTAACAGTCGATGATATCCTAAGCAAATGCCAATACTCCCAAACAGCCAATGGAGAAACACTAGCAATCCTAGCGCTGACCAAGAAAAAAACCAAGGAGCCAACAGAGCTAAGGCGTGAATAGTCGCAAAAAATGCCACATTCACCCATCTCAGGCGAGGTGAATTTCCTGTCTCAGGAGCAACCGCCAGATATTTTGCAGTCATAAACATTTCCGTTGATGGATCATGAAGTGATTTGCTTTGGATGTGGCTAAACCTCCCCAAAAAATTTTTCCATTCTGTAAACTAGTTCGTTACAGTGGACTTACGCAAGTATCACTTACATTAGGCATCGTAACAACTATTGGTATTTTATGCAAGTGGCACTTGCATTATTTCTTATGGCATCTCAATCTATTTCAGCCCGTCAACGTCTTATTCAATCGGCACTAGAATTATTTACGGCTCAGGGAGTTAGTAGTACTACTACCCGCCAAATTGCCGAAAAAGCTGAAGTCAATGAAGTGACGCTGTTTCGCCATTTCGGAAATAAACATGGGCTACTTTTAGCGGTGTTAGAAGAATCAGCAGCTTTTAAGGATTTGGGAGAATCCTTAGTTAGGCGAGCTACTCCTCCTGGCAACGTTTATCAAGCCCTGAAAGACTATGCAAGCGATAGCTTACATACATTAGAACGAGTCCCGGAGTTTGTGAGGTCTGTAGTGGGTGAAGCAGACCAATTTCCCGCCGAAAATCGCCGAGCATTGGGAAGAGGATTAACTGAAGCTAACCGCTATGTAGCCCAGTATTTAGCTACAGTCATCCAACAGGGAGACATCAACACCTATCTACCGGCAGAAAAATTAGCTAGTTTACTCAATGGCATGATTTTGGGATATGCGGTAATTGAATTCACCAGCGAATTTCATGAACTGTGGGAAGATCGAGATGACTTTTTAGAAAATTTAGTGGAGTTGTTTTTACATGGAGCAATGTCCGCGGCTCCCCAGTTAGCCAGAGAAACTGTCATTACCCAAGAAGTAGAAGATTTACCCGCGATTTTAGTGCATAAAATTCTGCAAAATTCTAGGAAGTCAGGAATACAAGACTATGCTTTAGCATACCTGTTATTTGGTGCTGGCTTATCTGTTTCAGAGATAGTTGGCTTGCAGCGATCGCACCAAATATCTGATCCCCAAGGCCTAATTTTGCAAATCACTACCCCCGGATTACCTCGCCAAGTCCCGGCAAATCAGTGGATTTTGGGCAAACACTACGGCTCTTACAACAACAATCCTTTAATTAAATGGCTCAAAAGTCGTAAAGATCATCATCCTGCTATGTTTGTGGACAATGTAGGTAATCCTATTTCTGAGCTAGAACTGCTACAACGTTGGGAAGTTTGGACTCAAGGACTGCTAACACCCCAAGGTAAACCCCCAGAAATTGCCCAAGCACAACAAACTTGGTCTGTAGAAATGTTAATGCGAGGTATGAATTTGGACGAATTGAGTATTTTAACAGGTTGCGATCGCTATCAATTGCAGCCCTATGCCCGTCGCGCCAAGGAAAAAGCAGCCCTAGAGGCAGCAATTCGTTTAGATCATAAGCCAGCATAATCTAAGTGCTGTTAGCGGTAGCGGGGCGTTTAGCCCGTGCTGAGTGCTGAGTAAAAAGATTAGCCTCTGTTTCCTATTCATTAAGTCTGCCTTATAGTAGATGCCTAATAGCTGTATAAAAATGAGACTTAGCTAAAATCACCTCTTGCTTTGTTTTATGATTACACTCATTCAGAAAGTTCATGAATCAGAAAATCAGCAAAATCTTCAAGCAGTCGGGGGTTATTCCTTATAGGGTGCAGAACGGCAACATCGAAATCTTACTGATTACCACCCGCGATTTCAATAACTGGGTAATTCCCAAAGGCGGGATTGCCAAAGGTATGAGTCCGCCTGCTTCCGCCGCCAAAGAAGCTTGGGAAGAAGCCGGGATCATTGGGCAAGTAGATGTTAACGCCGTAGGTAGTTATAGATATCGCAAACGCGGCAAAATCTATCAAGTGCAGATGTATTTATTGTTAGTTGAAGGGTTGAGTGACGATTACCCCGAAGTCGGACAAAGACAGCGAGAATGGTTTGATGTCAACATAGCCATTCAAATGGTGAAGCAAAATTCCCTCAAAAAGATTTTGCATCAATTTCTCCAGTTAACATCAAACTCTTGCTTGCTATTTGTAAATACACAAACTTCAATATAGGAATCCGACTTGATTATTGAAATTACTTGTGTAGGTAGGGAACAGGGAACAGGTAATAGGGAACAGGATAAGAAATAACAGAGGTATACTGAGTTTTTTTCTCCAAATCAAATATGATTCCTATATTTCTATATAAAGATCAGCGAAACAGCAAACGTCTGACCAGTCATTTCTTTATGGGCAAAATACCCAGATCTATCAATAAAATAAATCGAAAATCACTCTAGTTTCCTTTAGTCAGGCAACTCGCCTATGTAACTTTCCCCAAAATCTAAAATTGTCTGGCGCTTTTTTGATACGATAAAAATCCTGACTCGTCACATAACAATTGACTTATGAGCAAAGGCACCCTGTTTGATAAAGTTTGGGACTTACACAGCGTTAGTACACTCCCTTCAGGGCTGACACAGCTATTTATCGGCCTGCATCTAATTCATGAAGTCACTAGTCCCCAAGCCTTTGCAATGTTAAGAGAACGAGGTCTTAAGGTACTGTTTCCCCAGCGCACTGTAGCTACGGTAGATCACATTGTTCCCACAGATAATCAGGCGCGTCCTTTTGCCGATAGTGTGGCAGAAGCAATGATTCAAGCCCTAGAACAGAATTGCCAAGAAAATAACTTAACTTTTTTTAATATTGGTTCTGGGAATCAAGGCATAGTCCACGTCATAGCCCCAGAATTAGGATTAACTCAGCCAGGAATGACGATCGCCTGTGGTGATAGCCATACATCTAGTCATGGTGCATTTGGGGCGATCGCTTTTGGGATTGGAACCAGCCAAGTCCGCGATGTTCTCGCCTCCCAAACCCTCGCCTTGGCTAAACTCAAAGTCCGCAAAATAGAAGTTAACGGCAATCTTAACCCCGGCGTTTATGCCAAAGATGTAATTCTGCACGTTATCCGCACCCTCGGCGTAAAAGGTGGTGTTGGTTACGCTTACGAATTTGCCGGGACGACCTTTGAGCAGATGAACATGGAAGAACGCATGACAGTCTGTAATATGGCGATCGAAGGTGGTGCTAGATGCGGTTACGTCAATCCCGATCAAGTCACCTACGATTATCTACAAACAAGAGACTTTGCCCCGAAAGGCGCAGAATGGGATCAAGCTGTGGCTTGGTGGGAATCCATCAAGAGTGATACTGATGCAGAATATGATGATGTAGTTATCTTCGACGCAGCCGAGATTCCGCCTACCGTTACATGGGGAATTACCCCTGGTCAAGGTATTGGCATTAATCAATTCATCCCCAAACCCGAAGAACTCCTCGAAGAAGACCGCTTTGTTGCTGAAGAAGCCTATCGCTACATGGATTTATTGCCTGGTCAACCCATCAAAGGCACAAAAATCGATGTTTGCTTTATTGGTAGCTGCACTAATGGGAGAATCAGCGACCTGAGAGAAGCGGCGAAAATTGCCCAAGGTCGCCATGTGGCGGCAGGAATCAAAGCCTTTGTTGTTCCAGGTTCTGAACGGGTGAAGCAAGCCGCAGAAGCCGAAGGATTAGACAAAATCTTTGAAGCAGCAGGCTTTGAATGGCGGGAACCAGGATGTTCGATGTGTTTAGCCATGAACCCCGATAAACTCCAAGGTAGACAAATTAGTGCTTCCTCCTCCAACCGCAATTTTAAAGGACGGCAAGGTTCAGCTTCCGGTCGCACATTACTGATGAGTCCGGCAATGGTAGCGACTGCGGCCATCACAGGCGAAGTTGCTGATGTACGGGACTTGCTGTAGGAGAAGGCAGGAGGCAGAAAGCAGGGGGCAGGCAGGAGGTAAAATGCTTATACTCCGCGTACCTCAGCGATGCTCTGCGTTTGCAAACCACATCTTTTTTTATCTCACGCAAAGTTTTTTTATCTCACGCAAAGGCGCAAAGAAAAATATGGGAAGTGAAGTTAAACAAGTATCGGGGCAGGCTATACCTTTAGTTGGTAATGATATTGATACAGACCGGATTATTCCAGCCCGTTTTTTAAAGGCGATTACCTTTGATGGTTTGGGGGAAAATGCCTTTATTGACGATCGCACAGCTTTAAAAGGTGAACATCCCTTTGATCAACCCCAATATCAAGGCGCAAAGGTGTTAATTGTTAACCGTAACTTTGGCTGCGGTTCATCACGGGAACACGCACCCCAAGCGATCGCTAAATGGGGTATCAAAGCTTTAATTGGTGAAAGCTTTGCGGAAATCTTTTTGGGTAACTGTGTGGCTATCGGGGTGCCTTGTGTAACGGCTGAGGCGGAAACTGTCAAAAAACTCCAAGAATTAGTCACAGCGAATCCCCAAGCAACTCTAACAGTCAATTTAGACACATTACAAGTGCAAATTGGTGACTTTACAGCCCCAGTTTTAATGGGTGAAGGTTCCAGAAATATGTTCGTTTCTGGTAGCTGGGATGCTTGTGGTCAGTTAGTCGCTAACGCGGAAAAAATTCGTGCCACAGCGGGAAAACTGCCTTATGTAAGTTGGGGTAAGTTAGCGGCAAGTTAATCAGAACTGAATTGATGCACAAAATTTAGCATAACGCAACCTTGAGAACCACATTTGTGAGAAAAGGGTAATGTTATGCTAAACAGAAAAGCCTTGGGAAGTAAAATGCCATGAAGACTCGTAGCTTTACAGTGATTCTTTATAAAGAAGATGCTATGTAACGCGATGTGCGACTTATTTTTGCAACCCCTCTCCAAACCTCTCCCCGCAACGGATAGAGGCTTTGATTCTTTCTCCCCTTCCCTTGTAGGGAAGGGGTCGGGGGTTAGGTTTGAGACTATTGAACAAGCGATTATGGGTTTGAGAGAGGCGACTCGGCTCTACTTAGAAGAATTCCCCATACCTGAAACAAACTATGATTCTGACTCCTGACTACTGACTTTTAAATTCTTCTTCATAACATTAGTAACTACACTAATTAAATTTTCAGGGTCAACAGGTTTAGTTAAATAATGCTGAAAGCCCGCGGCAAGAATTTTTAAGCGGTCTTCTTCGCGGGAAAATGCAGTTAAAGCGATCGCCGGAATGCTACCACCGTTTTCGGGTGCTAAAGCGCGGATTGTTTGGATTAAATTGTAACCATCCTGCTCTGACATACTGATATCACTAACGAGGATATGAGGCTTTGTTTGTTCGAGAATTGCCAAGGCTGTATCAACTGATGCCACTGCGATCGCATTTGCGCCATACTCTTCAAACATAAATGCTAAAAAATTTCGGCTATCGGTTTCATCATCTACCACCAAGACCTTTAATCCGGCTAGAGGTGTAGTATCCACTGTACAAGAAGGAGAATTTTCGGCTTTACCATCAAGACTGTTACTGGGCATTAATGGGAGTCTCAAGGTAAAAGTCGCTCCCTGTCCTTGACCTGGGCTATCTGCGAGAATTATGCCACTGTGTAGTTCTACCAAATGTCGGACAATTGCTAATCCCAATCCTAATCCGTTGTGCGATCGCGTAGTAGTACTATCTGCCTGACGGAATCGTTCAAATACCTTGGGTAAAAAGTCTGGTTCGATCCCAATACCTGTATCAATTACCTGAATTTGAGCGTATACAGAAGTAAAAAAGCGAATGGGAGACAAGCCAGAGTAAAGTACAATTTCCCCAGCGGGAACTTGCCTACTAGACTCCTTATCTGTGTGTTGCATCAGTTCTAAATGGACGGCAACATTACCATCTTTGGGTGTAAACTTAATGGCATTGGTTAGGAGATTCCAGACTACTTGTTGTAAACGGACTGGATCACCGCAAACTGAACCAATGGAAGAATCGAGAATCGTGTTGATTTGAATGTTTTTAGCTTCTGCTAAGGGGCGCACTGCTTCTAGGGCTGCTTCCATGACAGAAATTAAGTTCACTGCACATAAATTCAGTTTTAGTTGACCGCGAATAATCCGCGATACATCTAAAATATCTTCAATGAGTTGCACCTGAGATGTGGCATTGCGTTCAATTGCTTCTAAAGCCTTAGCGGTGGCTTTATCATCCAGTTTCTTAGAACGCAGAATTTTTGACCAGCCCAGCATCGAAGTCAAAGGTGTGCGGAGTTCATGAGACAGCACTGCGAGAAACTCATCCTTCATCCGATTTGCGGCTTCTGCTTCTTGTCTAGCCGTTTGTTCTCGAATTACTTGGGCGCGGACTTCTTCAGCTTGCTTGCGTTCTGTGATGTCTTCGAGAGTACCGACATATCCCAGCAATTTTCCTTGAGCCGAAACCATGCGTGATGAACGCACCTGTACCCAACGGAGATTACCATTAGCTGGGAGAAATTGAAAATCTTCCGAGTAGTTTTGGCTACCTATATCGAGATATTTAGACCAACTAGCGATCGCCCGTTCTTGGTCATCTAGATGCACAAATTCTAGCCATTGTTTGGTTAAACTTTCTGTTGCAGTCAAACCACAAATGGCCTGATAGTGAGGATTAGTATACTTACATCTTCCCTCAGTATCCATTTCAAAAATCCCCACAGGAGAACAAGTACTGAGAGAACGAAATCGCTCTTCACTTTGCCGTAGTTCGGCATTAACAGCGGCTAGTTGAGTTGCTTGTTCTTTAATGGCTTGGGTTTTTTTAAATAGCTCAACAAATACCGTAACTTTAGATATTAATATATTCGTATCTATGGGCTTAAGCAAATAATCAACCGCGCCTAGTGCATAACCTTTAAATAGCATTTGGTCATTGGTGCTAAAGGCTGTGAGAAAAATAATTGGAGTTTGCAGCGATCGCTCTCGACTGCGAATTAGGCTGGCAGTTTCAAAGCCATCCATTCCCGGCATTTGCACATCCAGTAAAATTACCGCAAAATCTTGATGCAGCAGACACCGCAAAGCTTCGGCTCCAGAATTTGCTTTAACTAAATTTTCTCCTAGTCTTTCTAAAATTGCTTCTAAGGCCAACAAATTTTCTACTTTGTCATCTACCAAAAGGATGTTGACTTGCGGTTCAGGCTGCATGATTTATCGCACTGTAATTCAGTTCAGGTCTAGGTTTCAATCTCTTTAAAGGGGATTGCTGGAATTATTATGACACGACAAAGTTTCCATCAACTTGTAAATGGTCAATGGTCAATCAATGCTAAGAATCCAGGAGTCAGAATGTGGGAGAAGTTAGGAAAATTCTGCTCAATCAATAAATTAATCATACTGAATTACTTTTAAATACTAACTTCCGAACGGCAGTTGCTTTATGCCGGGAAACCCTTTCACCGCACTGCCTCCTCCTGAGTGCTAAATTCTTACCAATCAATTAAAAGCAGAAAGAAAAAATCTTATACTTCCCACTTCCCCTTATCTTTGCAAACTGCGAGGATCGAGGGCATCTCTTAAGCCATCACCTAGTAAGTTAAATGCTAATACTGTGAGAATAATTAGCACTGCTGGCGGCCAGATTAACCAAGGTTGGAGTACCAAAATTGAAGCATTGCTGGCTAGGGTAAGCATATTACCCCAAGAAGGATCTGGTTGTTGAATTCCTAAACCAATCAAACTTAATACAGCTTCCGCACTAATAAAACTAGGAACTGATAAGGTTGCGGAAATAATTACATAAGTAGCAGTTTGCGGTAAAACATGACGGACAATAATGTAAAGGGGATTTCCACCCATTGCCCGTGAAGCTTGCACAAATTCGCGTTCTTTAATGGAAAGTACCTGTCCCCGAATTACCCTAGCTAAACCAGCCCAACTAATAACAGAAGTAATGATGACAATTAATAAAAAGCGCTGGGTGCTACTTAACCCCGGTGGTAAAACTGCACCTAATGTCACCAACAGATAAATACTAGGGAAAGTCATCAGTACTTCGGCAAAGCGCATAATGACACTATCTAGCCAACCACCAAAATAGCCAGAAATCCCACCTAACAGTAAACCGAGGGGAAAAGTAAAAGCTACGCCGATAATCCCAATAAACAGACTAATTCGACCGCCGTGTAATAGCCGACTGAATTGGTCGCGTCCTTGGTCATCAGTGCCAAAAATGTTAAATCTTACGCCATTATGTGCGCCAAATAAATGCCAATTTAAGGGAATTCCTGGACAAACAGTGACTTCATCCCATTTAGGAGGTAGAGGTAAACTCAGCTGTAATAGGTGGTATTCCGGCCCAGATACAAATAAACGTAGAGGAGATGGCTTAGTAAAGTCTACAATTAACTGGCGATCGCCTGTATTTATATCAGTATTACCTTGGGTTGTTGGGTAAATATGCGGGCCGATAAATTTTTTAGAAGACTGGGAAACCCAATAAATTTTTGTTGGTGGTAGCAGTGAACCATTTGGCTGCGAAATATATGGGTCGTAAGGAGCAACGAAGTCAGCTGCAATCACCGCTAAATAGAAAATTAACAGCACAATTGCCCCAAACCGCGCCAAAGGATTTTTCTTAAGTCTTTGCCACCAATTCATAGTTTCTAGTCAATAGTCAATAGTCAATAATAGTCAAGGGTGAAACGTTATTAGTCAATAGTTAAACGTCAAACTTTATTTATTTTGACTTTGGACTTTTGACCCTTAACTAAGCATGTAATTGCTCAATCATGTATAGATGTTCTTCTTGGCTTTTTTCATGTTCGACAACAAAGACATTAGAGTAGAGATTCGCCATCACTTGTTTGCCTTGTTGGGTTAGCGATAAGTAGCGCAAACTATCCTTAATATAAGGATGCACACCATTCCAGTAGAATTTGGCGTAATTTTTGCGTAAATCGGCTGGGGTTTCATAGCCTAAGACTTTATTCATCCCAGTTTCTTCAAATTCGTAGTACAACGAGGTAATTTTTTTCAGGTAACGAGGGTCACTTAGTTGTCCGATTAAATCAGCAGCACGGACTAAACCAGCAAAGTTAACAGTATCTTGATGATCTTCGGCTGTGGGTACAGGAAAGCGAGTCCATTCAATATTGCTTTTAATCACCTCACCATCTATCAGCTTGTGACCGCCAAAACGCTCATCAATAAACAGCTTGGCTCGATCGACATGATAAGGTGTCAGGCTGGCATCAGAAGCACCAGGATGTAGGGAAATCATTCTGCCGTTTTTACCTGTGGCATATAAGCCTGATGCTTCTTGGTCTTGGCGGCAAACTCCCTTGACATAACCAATATCATGGCAAACCAAGGAGATAATAAAGTGCAACCAATCTTCACTAGAAACACCACCTTCTCGGATGTGTTTACCACGTAAAATTTCTTGCCCTACTAAGGTAACTAAAATAGAGTGTTCGACATTGTGGTAGAGAGCATCGCTATTGGCAATATTTTCTAACGCCATACTCCCAGCCCAGGCTATGATGTCTTGATAATCATTTTTTAGGCAGCCGTATGTACGACTGTAGCCTTCTCGAATTTGCTTGACAAAAGCATCAATTAAAATTTCAGTGGCGTTGAACATATTTGGTTGCTCAGTTCAGATCAAAATATTGCTTGTTTGTTATTAAGATTGCCAAAATCAAGGCTTTGGTAAGTGTTTCCTGGTATGTTTATCCTTTTTAACTTAGATAAGGGTATGAATGCTACTCACCTTGAAATCTGGATCTGTGGTTTATTCGTTAATGGCCAACAGATGTAATTTGGCATATCCTACACTCATTAGTGTTCCATATTTATCAAGGCAATGGAGTGATCTGCATACAAAGGATGTGTGACACTAATAAGACCGATTGAGTAATTAAAATATAAAGTCATCTCGGCTAATAATTTCCGTATAATTACGGTTTTTTATTTTTATTCCTAATAAAAAACGCGACTTGTGTCATGGTTATCATATTGGGGATTATTACAGTCAAAATTTGAGATGTAAGTCAGATTTAATATATGGTAATTAGTCTCAAACTTTCTTAAAGATAACCAAAAATTGTGTGTTTCCAGAGTAGAGGTGCGTCTCGTGAGTGACGAAAGTATGCCAGAACTAAAGCGAGAAGAGATTGTGACAGATGAACAGAATAGTTCATTACATAAATCAGCAAAGCAGCAAATTCGCCCTTGGCTAACGCCGATGTTTGTGGGTATTGGCTTAGGGATGGCGATCGCCTTAGGTGGTCTAGGCGTGTTAACTCAATTCCCCGCACGCCAACAAAAAGCGATCGCAGATAAAGTCCCGCCGAAAGCTAACCCAGTGATGACGGTGACGGTCGCTACTGTAGAAGCCGCCCGTGTTTCTCGTACCTTTAAGACTACAGGCACAATCGCCGCCCGTGATTTAATTCCGGTTCTACCCCAAGCCAATGGTTTGCAAGTCAAAATTATTCCCGAAGATATCAGGGAAGGTACTTATATTAAAAAGGGTCAAGTTCTGGCAATTTTAGATGATTCTATGTTGCAAGCCCAAATGAGTGGAGCCAGAGCCGAGGTAGAATCCAAACTAGCTGATGTCGGGTCAAGACAGGCCAGTATGGTATCACAGCAAGCAACTGTAGAATCCTATCAGGCAATAGTGCGGCAAAAAAAAGCTGATTTAGCACAGGCAAAGGCTAAGTTAGAAGAAGCCCAAAAGAATTATCTGCGTTATCGCAAATTAGCTATTGCTGGGGCAATTAGTCTGCAAGAACTCGATACTCGCGCCTACACAGTCAAAACAGCTATAGAGGGTGTGCGGGTGGCTGAGGAAAATATTCGTAGCTCTCAAGCTAATGTTAGTAGTGCAAAAGCTGATACTGGCAGTGCCGAAGCTAATATTTACAAAGCCAAGGCAGATGTGCGTAGCAGCGTTGCGAAAGCCATACAATTACAAACACAGTTAAAACAAACTGTCGTCCGCGCCCCGATTTCGGGAATTCTGGCGGAGAAACTAGCGAGAGTTGGCGATGTCACAGGTATTCCACCGCAAACCCAAGTTGGCACTGTGATTGGGGGAACGCAAAAACTGTTTTCAATTATTCGGGATGGCAGATTAGAACTTCAGGCAGAGGTGCCAGAAATCCAACTACCACAAGTAGAAATAGGCGCTTTTGTGCAGATTTCCTCAGATATTGATAACCGTGTGCAGTTGCAAGGCAGAGTCAGAGAAATACAACCTCTAGTTAACGATAAGCGGCGAGAAGCAACAGTCAAAATTGACTTACCATTAACCAATTTAGTTAGACCAGGGATGTTTGCCCGCGCGGCGATTACGACAAATACAGCGATCGCAATGGTAGTCCCCCAAAAAGCAGTCCAACCCCAAGCTGATGGTAGTGCAATGATATTCACCCTCTCCGGTGATGATCTAGTCCGTAGTCAAAAAATTGAGGTGGGAGAACCAATTAATAGTGAACTAGTAGAAATTAAAAATGGCTTGCAATTAGGCGATCGCGTCATCGTTGATGGTGCAGGTTATCTCAAAGATGGCGATCGGGTGAGGGTTATAGCAGGGGACAGGGGATAGGTTACAGGTGATAGGTTACAGGTTACAGGTGATAGGTTCATAGTCATTTGTCAAAAGTATAAAATTTCCAACTTCACACTTCATACTTCAGATGTCTTTTAATATCTCGGCTTGGTCAATCAAAAAACCAGTTCCTACAATAGTTTTATTTTTAATTTTGACAGTAGTTGGTTGGTTATCTTTTACTTCTTTGGGAATTGATACCAACCCTAACATTGATGTACCAGCAGTTTCGGTGACTGTTACCCAACCGGGTGCAGGGCCAGCAGAACTGGAATCACAAGTGACGAAAAAAATTGAAGATGCTGTCGCGGGGTTGGGCAACATCGATAATATGATTTCTACAGTGAGTGATGGCAAATCTGCCACTACGATTAATTTTATTTTAGGGACAAATAGCGATCGCGCTACCAATGATGTCAGAAATGCGATCGCCCAAATTCGCCAAAATCTTCCCCAAGATGTGAACGACCCAATTGTCCAACGCTTAGAATTCGCTGGTGGGCCGATCATCTTTTATGCCGTCAAATCAGATCAGCGTTCTGTAGAAGAATTAAGCAATATCGTCGACCAAACTATTAGCCGCGCCTTGTTAGCAGTTAAAGGTGTGGCACAAGTTAAACGCATCGGTGGTGTTGACCGGGAAATTCGGATTAACCTTGACCCCGGCCGCTTACAATCTTTAGGTATCACTGCCACCCAAGTAAATGACCAAATTCGGGCTTTAAATATCAATTTACCTGGGGGACGTGCGGAAGTTGGGGGTAGTGAACAAACGATTCGTACCCTTGGTAGTGCAGCTAGTGTAAATGTGCTGCAAACTTATGAAATTCTCCTTCCTGGCGGTGGTTCTGTCCCTTTATCTAGTTTGGGCAATGTGGAAGATAAATATGCAGATGTGCGACAAACTGCCCGTTTGGATAATCAACCTGTAGTAGCTTTTCAAGTACTGCGGAGTACCGGTAGTGTAGTTGTCAGTGTAGAACAAGGAGTGAAAGCCGCAGTCGCCGAACTGCAAAAAACCTTACCACCGGATGTCAAGGTAGATTTAATTTTTACCAGAGCCGAGATTATCCGCCAATCTTATCAAAGTACCATTGATGAATTGATTCAAGCCTCGGCGCTGGCGATTATTGTCATTTTAATCTTTTTACGAGACTGGCGAGCTACGTTAATTACTGCCGTTGCCCTACCCTTATCAATGATTCCCACATTTGCGGTGCAGCAAGCTTTGGGATATACCCTCAATAATATGACTTTGTTGGCCTTAGCTTTAGCTGTGGGCAACTTAGTCGATGATGCTGTGGTGGAAATTGAAAATATGGAACGGCATATAGCGATGGGGAAATCGCCTTGGGAAGCAGCTTTCGACTCTTCCGATGAAGTGGGATTAGCTGTTATGGCCAGTTCAGCCACAATTATTGCTGTGTTTTTACCTGTGGCGTTTATGGGTGGTGTTCCTGGGCAGTTTTTCCAACCCTTTGGTTTTACCGTGGCCGTTTCCACAATTTTTTCCACAATGGTAGCGCGGATGATTACGCCGATGATGGGGGCGTATTTACTCAAGGAGAAAGCACACACCAGTGCGATGCAGGCGAAGACAAGATTAGGTAGACTATTTCATCGCCAATCAAAAAATCAACAGTCAAAACAGCAGTTTCAACCTTATAAATCACTATTACAAACAGCATTACGCCATAAATTAACTACAATTGCGATCGCCATTGCTTTTTTCATCGCCAGTTTGATGCTAGTTCCCTTGATTCCCAAGGGTTTTGTCGATGATAGCGATGTGGGGATTTCCAACGTTTCCATTGAAGTTCCTCCTGGTTCTACTTTGGCAGATGTCAGCAAAGTAGTTACCCAAACAACAAACATCATTAAACAAAACCCGATTGTGGAAAAGGTGTTAGCCACAGAAGAAATCAATTCAGCTACCTTGTCAATTCAGCTAAAACCCAAAGAAGAACGTAATATTTCCCAAAAACAGTTTGAAGAACAAATCCGCCCACTGTTTCTCGAAATCCCAGGGGCGAGAATTAGCTTTCAAAGCCAAGGGCCGGGAGATAGCCGCAAAGGTTTATCGATTGTCTTGCGGAGTGAAAATCCCGCAGCATTAACCCAAGCTGCGGATGACTTGGAAAAACAAATGCGTAACTTACCAGGGTTAGTAGAAGTTTCTTCCACTGCTAGTTTAGTTAAACCGGAAATTTTAGTTATACCTAATCTCCAACGCGCCGCTGATTTGGGTGTGACGGTACAGGCGATCGCCCGGACGGCATCTTTAGCTACCATTGGTGATAATGATGCCAACTTAGCTAAGTTTAATTTAAGCGATCGGCAAATCCCCATCCGTGTGCAAATTGACCCCGCTGCCCGCGCAGACATCAATACTATCAAAAATCTCCAAGTTCCCAGCCAAAATGGGAGTTTAATTCCTCTGGTAGCTGTGGCAGATATCAAGTTTGGTAGCGGCCCCGCCACCATCAACCGCTACGACCGCGCCCGTCAAGTGGCGGTAGAAGGAAACTTGCAAGGCATTTCCTTGGGAGATGCAGTTAAAGCAGTTAGTCAATTACCAGCGATGCAAAACTTACCCCCTGGAGTTGTCCAACAACCTTCTGGTAGCGCCAAAATTATGCAAGAAATTTTTGGTCGTTTCGGTGGTGCATTAGCCCTCGCCGTGATGTGCATCTATGCAATTCTGGTGCTGCTATATAACAACTTCCTGCATCCTTTATCGATTATGGCAGCCTTGCCCTTTTGTTTAGGCGGTGCATTGGTAGCATTAATGGTTGCCCAAAAACCCTTGGGAATTTATGCCTTGATTGGTATCGTTTTGTTATTGGGCATTGTCACCAAAAACTCGATTTTGTTGGTTGACTACACAATCATCAATATGAAAGAAGGTAAGAACCAACGCCAAGCACTCTTAGAAGCTGGGGTTTCACGCCTAAGACCAATTATGATGACTTCCTTAGCAACAATTGCGGGTACTCTTCCCCTGGCTTTGGGTATTGGTGTCGGTTCAGAAGTGCGTCAACCAATGGGAATTGCCATTATGGGTGGATTTACAACTTCTACATTGCTGACTTTGGTAGTAGTGCCAGTTATATTTAGCTACATTGATAATTTTCAGAATTGGATTTTAAACACACTGCGTTACGGCTTTGGCAAAAAACCACCTGCGGATGAAAGAGAAGTTAGGGGTGTGCGATCGCCAAACGGCACATCTGTATCGGAAATCCAAAATTAATCAATCATGGTATAATAACTGTTAGCTCTAAATTAGCTAACAGTAACTATTTGCGGGTGTAATTCAGTGGTAGAATGTCAGCTTCCCATGCTGAACGTCGTGGGTTCGAGTCCCATCGCCCGCTTTTGTTGTATATTACCAAATGGTTTGTCTTTATTGACAAGTTACATATTCTTTATCAATAACGAATTAATTTTGCCTTCTTCTATTGCAGAGCAACCTAATTGTTGAGTGAGTATGTATAATTTCATCACTGATCATCGCTTTTTTATCTAATTCCTAAAATAGTTATTATTGTATCCACTGTACATATCATGATTCCCACCAATATCAACGTAAAATATCTGGAAACTGCTGTAAATCCAGTATTTGCTAACCATGAAACTTTTCACCCTCGGTTTGGATGGTTGAAGAAAGGATTTGATGCAGCTAGGAAAAATCCAGGTGTTTTTTTACAGGATGATGCTCCTGTACGCTTGGGTGTTGGTAAAAATATGGTACGTGCTATTCGTTATTGGTGTAGCGCGTTCAAAATTATTGATAAAAATAATTTACCTACAAAATTTGGGGAAAAACTTTTAGGAAATAATGGATGGGACTCTTATTTAGAAAATCCAGCATCATTATGGTTATTACATTGGAATTTGTTAAAACCGACTTGTGAAGCGGCGGCTTGGTATTATGTATTTAATGTTTTTCGAGATGTAGATTTTACAAAAGAAGATATTTTAGCTGGATTGAAAGTTTATATAGAAACCTTTAATAAAACTATTGCTGAATCGTCTTTTCTCAAAGATGTAAATTGTATTTTAAGAATGTATGCAGCGCAGGATTTTCTCAAAGATAATGCGCCAATTGAAGATTCTATTGATTGTCCTTTTACTGAACTTGGGTTAATCCGTCATCTTGGTAAAAATTATCAGTTTAAAATTGGTGCAAAGGCGAATTTACCAGCATCGGTGATAGTTGCAACTTGTTTAGAATATGCTAGTTGGGCCAACACAGATAGCAATACAATTACTATTCGCAAGTTGCTTTATGATGAAGGTAGTCCGGGGACGGTATTTAAACTGACAGAGAATATTTTATGTGCAGCCATTGAGACGGTTGCTAAAGAATTTGATACGATAGTTCTTTCCGACACTGCCGGATTGATTCAGTTATCTTTGCCAGATGATCCAGAGATATTAGCTGAAGTAATTTTAGATAAATATTATAGTAGGGGAAAGGGAACAGGGGACAGGGAACAGGATTAAAAGCAATTTTTATCTATGGATTTATGATTTCTGGATCTCCTGATATGATTGATAACTACTATTTAATTATTATTAAAGATGAGTAAGATTATGACTAACAAGAAGCTATCGCATTATTTCAGTCTTCAACGTCGCTATTCTCGTTCTATTAACTTAGAAAGAGATTTGGATAGTGTGGAAGCTTTAGAAGGTTATGTGCTTACAAAAAGAGCAATTCATTCTTTAAAACGTATTCTCAATAATTTTAATTCTGATGAAGGAGAAAGAGCTTGGACGTTAACTAGTGTTTATGGTACTGGTAAATCGGCTTTTGCTCATTATTTAATTTCCTTATGTGCTGATTCTCGAAACAAAATGCACATCAAAGCTTTATCAATAGCTGAAGATAAATTAGGTAGAGAGAGTGCTATTCATCAATTAATTCAAAACAAAATTAACCCGAAAGGATTAATTAGGGCTGTGGCTACGGGACAAAGAGAACCAATTAGTCATACTATTATCAAAGCTTTGTTAACAGGTGTTGACAATTTTTGGACTGCAAGCCAAAGGAACAAAATTGATGTTGTGCGTCAGCTGGTAGATTTAGAAGCAGAAATTAATGATGGGGGAAAAGTTGATAGTAGGGAAATTCCTCATTTAGTATTGGAATTAGCCAAAAAATCTCAAACAGGAATTTTCCTGGTGATTGATGAACTAGGAAAGAATTTAGAGTATGCTAGTCATGCTCAAGGAAATGAAGATTTATATCTATTACAACAATTAGCTGAATTACCCAAAGATAGTAAATATCCGATTTATATTTTAGGTATTTTACATCAAGCTTTTGCAGAATATGGTCAACGATTAGTCACTATTCAGCGCAACGAATGGGAAAAGATTCACGGGCGATTTGAGGATATTGCTTTTACTGAATCGGCTGGACAAATGATGAGTTTGATTGGTGAGGCAATTGACTCTTCAGCAGCAGATAATATAAAAAGTGCTACTAATGCTTACGCTGAGGAATGGAATAAGTATTTAGCACCAATAATTGTAGATGAAGAAGTAACTCAGGAAGTTATCACAAAAGTTTATCCGCTACACCCTCTATCGGCTTTGGTGTTACCAAATCTCTGTCAAAAATATGCTCAAAATGACCGTTCTTTATTTACATTTTTAA
This sequence comes from Nostoc sp. LEGE 06077, assembly GCF_015207705.1. GTDB lineage: Bacteria > Cyanobacteriota > Cyanobacteriia > Cyanobacteriales > Nostocaceae > Nostoc_B. Next base: position 48,805 of record NZ_JADEWI010000005.1, on the reverse strand, counting down.
CAAGTAATGAACCGTTATCGTTTCGTAATTTCTTAGAAGAGGCAACGGTTAAAAACCATAATTTACCATGCCTTAAATTATACCAAGTTTACGACTATTTTATTGAATCTGCGGGAATGGGTTTCGCTTCTCGTCCTAATTTACAAAGATGGGTAGAGGTTCAAGATTTAATTAATGATGCTAAACGGTTAGAAGAAGATAGTCTCAGGGTACTCAAAACTATTGGGATTTTGAACTTGATTACGGTGACAAGTTCAATGCGGGCGACTAGAACTTTAGTATCTTTGGCAATGTGCGATCGCCCTTCGCCAGAAGAAATTAATTACTGGCAAGAAATTATTGATAAACTGTTAAAACAAAACCTGATTACCCATCGTCGTCAACTAGATGAATTGCGGATTTGGCAAGGTTCTGATTTTAATGTTGACAGTGAGTTAAGTCTATATATAGAACAAGAGCGATCGCCTTTAGTTAAACTATTATCTATACACTGTTCTCTTAAACCTTTAGTCGCTCAACGTCACAGTTATAAAACAGGGACTTTGCGTTATTTTGAACGCCATTATTTAGATAATTCTCAAGATTTAAGTCAATTATATTGTAGTAGTGTCGATGCAGATGGTTTTGTCGGGTATTGGGTAGACGATGAAGTTCCGAATGCTGTTCCTGAAAAAACTAGCGATGATAAACCATTAGTTATCTTAAGTGCAGCTAACTTAGATATATTGCGAATTCGGACTCTGGAATTTGTAGCGTTAAGTAATATCAAAAAAACCGCCAAAGAGTTACAAACTGATGGGGTTGCGAGAAAAGAAGTAAATTATCGCCTGCAAGAAGCTGAAGAATTTTTAAACGAAACCCTCAATCAGTCCTTTAGTATTGGAGTAGATCGGCAATGTTGGATTCAGGGACAAATCGAAACACTCAACAACATTACTGACTTTAATAGTAAGCTGTCTGAGATTTGCGATCGCACTTATCATCACAGTCCCATTTTGTGGAATGAATTAATTAACCGCCGTGATTTAACCTCCCAAGGGGCGAAGGCTAGGCGGGAATTGATTCAGGCGATGTTAGAACATCAGCATGAGGAAAGATTAAGCTTAGAAGGATATGGCCCGGAAGTGAGTATGTATTATTCTCTGTTAGAGGAAACAGGGATACACCGTCAAGAAGATGATAACTGGGACTTTTACCCACCATTAGACAATTCCGGTTTAAACTCTCTGTGGGAAGCCGTTGAAGATTTTTGTTTAGCAGCCACAGAAACCAGCCAAACCTTTGATTTACTCTATCAACATTTAGCCGCGCCTCCATTTGGTGTAAAACAGGGTTCTATTCCCGTGATTTTAGCGGCTGTGCTTTTATATCACGCTGATGATTTGGGACTGTATCAAGACGGAACATTTATTCCCGTGTTGGGAACAGAACATTTTGAATTATTAGTCAAATATCCTGAACGGTTTGCTGTGAAGTATTTTGCAGTCGTCGGATTAAGGGCGGAAGTATTCAAAGAATTAGAGGCAATTTTACGCAATCCGCAGTTTAAAAATTTAGGTAAGGTGCGTAACGCCACGTTGTTAACAGTGGTGACTCCGCTTTATCAATTTGTTAAGAAACTGCCTAAATATACGAAACACACTCAAAGACTTGTAGCAGAACCAAGAGCGATTTTAAAAGCATTACAAACCACTGTCGAACCCGACGAATTATTATTTAAAGCTTTACCCGCAGCTTGTAATTTACCTGCAATTGGGACGGAAGCTGGAGATGATGGGGTGACAGCGAGAACTTTACGAACTAAGTTAGTTCATGCTTTGAGAGATATTCATACAGCTTATGATCAATTATTGAGTGATTGTCAAAAATTGATTTATGAAGCCTTTGGGGTGAGAAGTCCAGAAACAAAATTGCGGGAAGATTTGCGAGTTAGGGCGAATTATTTAGCTGGAAAATGTATTGAACCTTTACTCAAACGCTTTATTCGGGCTGCATCGGATGAGACTAAAACTGATGCTCAATGGTTAGAAGCTTTGGTGATGATTGTAGCAGATAAACCTGCGGAATCTTGGACTGATGATGATGCAACTGCATTTGAGATGAAATTAGCCGATTTAGTGCGGCGGTTTAAGAATTTGGAAGCTTTGCAAAAAGAAGTCGCCGCCAAAGGCGAAGGTTTTGAAGCGCGACGCATTACCATCACTCGTCCCGATGGGAATGATATCAATCGAATGGTATGGGTTGATCATAAGAGAGAGTCGCAGGTTGAAAAGATTGTGGACGAAATTTTAGCAAAATTACCTGATGATCAGCAGTTAAGACAGGCGATTTTAGCAATGTTGAGTGAACGCATTTTAAATCCTGATTTACCAGAGACGGTGGCGCAAATTGGCGATAAGGGGAATGATGAAATAGCAGGAAAAAATGCCGGTTAATGGAAGCATGATCATGGGTAAAGAGAACACAGTAAGTTCCTATCCCTTAACCTTCAGAAACTACCATGCAGCAAATTATATTTGCAGAACTTCCTGAAACTGTTCAAAAGTTAATTAACCAAACGCAAAACACAGGTGAACCCCTGACTATTATTCAAAATGGTGTTCCCTTCGCTATCATCTCTCATATTCAGAAAAAATCACTTTTAGAAATACTTTCGACTCTTGAACCACTGGATCAAGACTTAGCGGATGTAGATGAAGGATTGTTACCTTTAGATCATGTTGTTTTGTAAGAATGAGTTACTTGGATTTATTAGATACAAACATCATTTCCGAATTGATTAAAAACCCTAGAGGTGTGGTTGTTGATTATACAGATTTTGGGTGTAGTAGCCGCATTTTAATTGTTGCGTGTTTAAAGAATATAAAAGTATAAAAATATAATTAATTAGTAGCTGAAAAGTTGTTTTTTTAAGTAATATTACTAATTTTAGTCATTTTTTGTTTAAAAACGCCACACAATATCTTTACACATTTGCTAGAATGTTAGCACGATTGAAATACTTGCTAAAACGCACTAAAAAACTAGCATGGCGGAGAAAAGAACTAGACACATTTTAGGTCTTTCTGGGGGGAAGGATAGCACGGCTTTAGCGGTGTTACTGCATAGGGAAATTCCAGAGATGGAGTATTTTTTTTGTGATACCCATAAGGAATTACCGGAGACTTACGATTATCTTGACCGCATTAAAGCACGTTTGGGGATTAAAATTCATTATCTCAGTGAAAACCGAGGTTTTGACCATTGGTTAGCGATTCATGATGGTTTGTTACCTTCTCCCCAAATGCGGTGGTGTACGGTGAAGATGAAAATTAAGCCGTTGGAGGATTTTGTGGGGGATGATGAGGCTATTAGTTACATTGGTATCCGTGCTGATGAACACCGTGATGGTTATATCTCCACTAAACCGAATATTACACCTGTGTTTCCGTTTAAGGAAAGGGGTTTAGTTAGGGCTGATATTATTCGGCTTTTCGAAGAAAGTGGAATTGGACTCCCTGGCTATTATCGCTGGCGCAGTCGTTCTGGGTGTTTTTTCTGTTTCTTCCAACGCAAGTATGAATGGGTAATGTTGGCGCAGGAACATCCTGATTTATTTCAAAAGGCTGTTAAGTATGAAACTAATCATGCTGATGGTCGTATCTATACTTGGACTGATGGGGAAAGTTTATTGCTGCTTCTAGCACGCAAGGATGAGATTATTGCTCAACATGAAAAGTTAATGGCTAAAGAGAAAAAGACGGCTTTTAATCCTCATTTGGCTGAAGCATTAGACAAAAGTTTAAATCAAGAAAAAGATGATTTACCTTGTTTAGTTTGTCATTTGTAATTTTTACGAAAATTAAATCTTATATTTTGAATTTTAAATATTAATTAAATATGTATGATTTACCAAATTATGATAATTTAAACATTTCAGCTTTAACAGGATTATTTGATTCAACAACTAATTCTTATAAATACCTTTATTTATTATCGTTGTTAGATATTATAAAAAGAAGAAAATTTGATACTTTATCGCCTATTAGCTTTCGAGAAATTATTGTTGAAATGTTGGCTAATGCTTGGTATACTCACAATTATTTTAAACTGTCTTTTGGTAAGCAAGACCAAATAGCTAATAAATTAGATGCTCTTGAACTAGAAATAACAGAACCAATTTTAAAGTTTAGAGATACAGATAAAAAGCTTTTGCGTACAGCTATTAATAACCAAAATCTCGATGATATTGTTATTTCCATTAATCGCTATGTATCTTATCGTTTAATTCGTCCTTTCTTTGCTCAAGAAACAAGAGGCTTAAAAGATTATGATGTTAATCCCACTATTATTAATTTAGCTAACAATCAATTTGATACTAAAAAGCCTTTATATTGCTTTAATGCTGAAGACCAGAAAAATTGTAACGCTATTATCTTACATCCCGATTGGATTCAGTATTTAGAGGAAAATTATACAATAGTTAGGGGTTGGGCATCCTGGGAATGGTTGAATTATATGCAGCAGAGAAACCCCAGCACCCCTAATGTAGTTAATAAATTATTTATGCCACAAGAAAGAGATTCTCTAGGTAATCAAACTAAATATTGGAAAACCATTTTAGAACATCGAGAGATTGAATGTATTTATTCAAAAATTAAATTAAATAAGAATGAGATTTCATTAGATCATTATTTGCCTTGGTCTTTTGTAGCTCATGATCAATTATGGAATTTAATTCCTACTACAAAATCTGTTAATTCTTCCAAGTCTAATAGTTTACCATCAGAAGAATATTTTCTTGATTTTGTAACATTACAACATTTAGGCTTAACGATTTATAAGCAAAGTGTTTCTCAAATAAAATGGTCAAGTAATATTGAGACTTTTGTTGCAGAGTTGAAAGTTGATCAACCAGATGAACTATTAAATTTAGAAATCCTCATTAATGCTTATGCAAAAACTATAAAACCTTTAATTTCTTTAGCAACTCTGCAAGGTTTCAGTCCTAATTGGGTTTACGCCTAATAAACAATGAACCGACTCTAGTCATCTGCTTGGCATATAGCGAAGAACTATGCGAACAAGCAGTTACAGAATTTCAAAAAGCCTGGGACAGTTTAGGGAATCGCACCCTTTCAACTTACCACTTCTGGGGCAACCATGAGATAGACTTAGCACAAGCCCAAGATGGCTTAGTAGTAGCAGGATTAGCCAAAGTCTACAACGCTGCTAAAAAGAGTATCCGCTTTATTAATCAACTGGGTGTGCGTTGTTCATTGGTAATTATCGACGAAGCCCATCAAGCAGTAGCCGAAACTTATAAACTCGTCTTAGATTCCCTCGTCGTCCCCTACGAAACAACCGCCTTATTAGGACTAACCGCCACACCCGGACGCACTTGGGCGGATATTAACACCGATGCACAACTGGCTAAATTCTTCGCCCAACAGAAAGTTACTTTAGAAATTCCAGGTTATGACAACCCCATTGATTATCTTGTCGCTGAACAATACCTAGCACAAGTTAACTATCGCTCTTTATTTTACGAAACCGGCATTGAACTCACACCCCAAGACCTCAAGCGCATTCATACAGACTTAGACATTCCCCCCTATATCCTCAATCGGTTAGCCGCAGACGAACAACGCAACCTCCGCATCATCCTAGAACTAGAAGCACTCGCCCCACATCATCAACGCATCATCGTATTTAATACCTCCGTGGAACACGCCCAACTCATCACTTCTATATTGCGTTTACGCGGATTGAATGCTGATGCGGTGACAGGTGAAACCCCAAAATCAGAACGAGAAAGACTAATTCACAGCTTTAAAGACGAACAGCCCCAAACCAAGATTTTATGTAACTACGGCGTATTAACCACTGGCTTCGACGCACCTAAAACCAGTGCTGCTGTTATCGCCCGTCCTACCAAATCCCTGGTTCTCTACAGCCAAATGGTAGGACGCGCCATCAGAGGAATCAAAGCTGGGGGTAATGCTACAGCCGAAATAGTCACCGTTGTCGATAGCCAACTCCCTGGTTTTGGTTCAGTTGCATCAGCTTTTCACAATTGGGAAGACGTTTGGAGGAAAACCCATGAATAACGCCCATGATATTGTTCCCACACACCTCGCAGTCCAAGCCATGCGGGATAACGGTTATAAAAACGCCGCCTATGCTTTAGCCGAATTAATGGATAATGCCATTCAAGCCGGTGCATCGCAAGTAGAGTTACTGTGTGGGGAACGGAAACAACTGGTGGAGGGGAGGAGGCGATCGCGCTAGAAATTTTTTCCCCATTCACACTGATTGAATCTCTGTTTTAAAAACTGTTTGTTGGGACGGCACATTTCATCCTGTGGAACTCGTAGTTCTTTGCCCTCAAGTGTTCGATATTCGGTTTTTTGCAAAATAGGGTGAATATAAACCTTCAGTGTTTCTGGATCAATAGTGATAAGATTTAAGTCAAATAAAGTATGCAAATCTGCACGTAATAACAAACCATTTGATGGCGAATTATTTTCTGTTTCAATATAAGGAATTATATGAGCAGCTTCAAGTGCTGCCTCAGCATCAAAGTTTGTAATTGCACACTTACCAGAATAAGCATCTAGCAAGGATTGACGAAACTTCTGTTGCCCTTGTCTCCTAGCTATTGAGACAGTAATTTTTTCACAAGCCTCAACATCATTTTTAAAGGTAAAGAATTTTTCTTTATCAAGCTTATCTCTCTCAGCTATTAGTTTACTCTCATCTGGAAATGGTAGTGGCGGTGGTTTGATGATTGGCTTTGTATCTGCGAGCCTCTTTAAAATAGATTCACAATTATTTATTTTATTAATTGCTTTAGCATATTTTGGATCAACTTCTAAGGCTTTTTTATATTCTTTAATTGCAGCTTGATATCCTTTGTTTTGCTTAAAAACGTCACCTTGTTCAACATAGATATCAACAAGTCTAAGCCCTCGTTTTGGTTTTTTTCCTTGTTGTATTAGGCAATGCTCCTCCCATTTTGAATCCAGAGAGGCAGCAGCTTTTTCATCAAATCTACAACCACTTCCTCCAAAATTAAAATTTACTCCTTGAAAATCAGGCAATTGCTTTAAATATTTTTGTTCTAAAGGAACATTGAAGTCTACTATTGAATCAATTTGAATATATACAGAAAAACAACCATTATCATATACATCTAGATACGCTTCACTTAAGCCTGAATATTTTCTGTCTAGACGCTTTAATTGATCATCTTTTGGTGCTGCGATAACATGACCAGCAGCAATAAACCCATTAGGATAATTACCAATATTGCCGCTTGTTTTAAAATAGACTCTATCTCCCACTTCTATAAATTTAGAATTGCCACAACTCCAAGATGTTCTATAGTAGTCCTTGTCTTTTATAAATTTTGACTTGATTTCATTTGGTAAGTCCTGATTGTAAATTATTCCCTTGTCGGTGTAATATTCAGCTTCACCGTTGCATAGAAAAATTATAGTTGCCATCAGAGATATATTTTGCTAATGATCATAATCATGATATTAGCCATTAAATATAGTAAATATAAGCCGTATATTTACTATGATTTTGGCTTGTTTAACCCAAATTCCAATTCAGAAAGTAAATAAACATCTGTAGATACCCGCATTGATTGGGGAAGAGTGGCGAGAAGATTTTTAGAGAATGAGTAGCAACGCGATAAACTACAATAGTCGATTAATTGAGGCACAATAGAATCATGGTGTCCGAACCAACTCGAAAACTTGTAAGACATATCATTCAACTGTTAGCTCAGTTAACGATTGACTACCAAAATAGTAAATCAGAAAGACAGGCGATCGCTCATCAACTATCTGCCTCAGAAACAGAATTTACATTATTAGAAGAAATTGAGCTATTAACTACAGACATTCGCGGTTATGGCAGTCAAATTAAAGCCAGAGGATATATAGAAAATCCACAACAAGCAATTGAACAATTAAAACAAAAACGAGTGTTTGACGTTCCGAGTATTTCCCAATTGTATTTGCATAACTCTTATGAATACGAAAATATTAAATCATACCTAAGAATGTTAGATTATTTAAGATTACTAATTTTAGAATATTTAACCTTTCAGTAAAAGTGATTAAATCTCACGCAGAGGCGCAGAGAGAGTTGTTATGATAATTCTCTGCGTTACTTTGCGTTTCCTTTGCGTTACTCCGCGTTTAAAAAATGACCAACATAATCTACCTCGATTACCACTCAACTACTCCCGTTGACCCCAGAGTAGCTGAGAAAGTCATGTATTATATGACTACCGCCTTTGGTAACGCGAGTAGTGTAGATCATGGTTATGGAGACGCAGCAGCCAAAGCAGTTAAACAAGCACGTCAACAAATAGCAGACTTAATCAACGCCTCACCCAAGGAAATTATCTTTACCTCCGGTGCAACGGAAAGCATTAATTTAGTAATTCAAGGACAAATCTCGACTTGTTTCGACTTCGCTCAACACAAGTCGCCCGATTGCCATATTACTCAACAAAATACTCCCGCCAAAATCATTGTTTCCCCAGTTGAACACAAAGCCGTTTTAGATACCTGCAAAGCCTTAGCTAAAAAAGGACTGATTGAAATTATTTGGTTAAAAGTCAATCAACAAGCACAGATTGATTTAGTACATCTAGAAAAAGTATGCGCTGATGGTGCGGCTTTACTCTGTGTGATGGCTGCTAACAATGAAGTAGGGACAATTTACCCCATCCAAAAAATTGGTGCGATCGCCTCTTCTCACAATATCCCTTTTTTATGCGACGCATCCCAAGCCGTGGGGAAAATTCCCCTCAACTTCCAAGACTGGGGGATTACCTATCTCGCTATTTCTGGACATAAATTTTACGCACCCAAAGGCGTTGGTGCGTTGGTAATCAGGAAAAATCATCATCTTCCACCGATGATTTACGGCGGTGGACATGAACAGGGACTCAGATCAGGTACACTCAACGTCCCCGGAATCGCTGGCTTGGGGGAAGCTTGCAGATTAAGGGGGTTGGAGATGGAAAGGGATGAAAGGGCGATCGCACTTTTACGAGATCAGCTACAAAACCAACTCCAAATAGCAATCCCTGACTTAGTTGTGAACGGAGACTTAAACAACCGTTTATCAGGTAACTTACATATTTCCATTCCTCATATTCCCAACAGTGCCATAATTGCTAGAGTCCGCCACCAATTAGCTATTTCTACAGGTGCGGCTTGTTCATCAGGCGTAGTTGCACCATCTCATGTTTTACAAGCGATGAAGCTTTCAGAGAATATCATGGAAGGCGCGTTAAGAATTGGCATTGGGAAATTTACAAGTAGAGAAGAAATTGAAAAGGCATATTTTATACTTATAAATAAAATCAATGAAATTCATCAACTTCAGCACAATTAATCATGGATTTGGTGAGTTATTGTTACCTAAATATTTAGCTTTCATTTCTTCTAACTCTTGATCTATTTCGCTTTTATGCTGAGGTTGAGAAATTGGATTTGTTGGCTGCACTTGATTTGCTTGAGATTTCCCACCCATAAATTGAGTTTTTAATTCTTCTAGTTCTAAATCGATTTGGCTAGGTGTGCTGTTGACAACTTGAGGGGGTAATGTAGGTGATGATTGGACATGAGATTTTGCGGTTATCTGTGGCTGATTCAGTACTGGCGACTGTGTATTTAAGTCATGCAAAACTTCATCTACTGTTTGGTAGCGTCTAGCGGGGATACTTTCGAGCATCTTATTTAGAATGCGGCTTAAATGATGACTAAGGGGCGTAGTTAAATATTGCTGCCAAACCCAAGTATCATTATTAGTATTATAAGAATCGAAAGGCGATCGCCCAGTTAATAAGTTAATACAAGTAGCACCCAAACTATAAATATCACTGGCAAAAACTGCTCTACCTCTAATTTGTTCTGGTGCAACATATTCTGGACTACCAATACTAGTACCAGTTTGATTTAAGGCTGCGCCAGTTGCAGATTTAGCCGCACCAAAATCTACTACAACTAGTTTGCGATCGCTCTCTCGTAAAATAATATTTTCTGGTTTAATATCGCGGTGGATAACTTGTCTTGTATGACAAAATTTTAATATTAATAATAAATCATTTAACAATTGGTAAATCTGCTTTTCACTAAAAGTCCCATTTTGTGCTAATTCCTGCGCTAGATTTAGCCCATTAATAAATTCTTGCACTAAATACTGCCGATCATCTTGAGTGAAGTATGCCAAAAGTTCGGGAATTTGTGGATGTTTACCCAATTCATCCAACTGCACTGCTTCTTGGTTGAATAATTCCACAGCTTTTTTGACTGTATTTGTGCCTTGAGCTTGAGGATAAAATTGCTTAATTACACAACGTGGTTTTGAGGGTTTATCTTCATCTACAGCCAAAAAAGTTCTACCAAAACCACCTTGTCCTATCGGCCTAATGGCGCGGTAACGTTCTTTTAGAAGCAGTTTAGAACCACAAGTCGTGCAGAACTTAACATCAGTCGGATTTTCTGGCTTGGGGCAACGAGGATTAAGGCAGTAGCTCATGCATATTGCGGACTGAGGGATACTTATCTTTATTGTCCCTGGTCTTTGGCAGAAGAGGGTTGATATTTGCTAAATGTAATTTTGATTCTTTTACATAGCAATTTAATATAGCATTTCTCATTTTAGTGAGGTATATCTTTTTGATACGAGAGAAGTTATATCTAATATGATAGGAATCTGCTATCTAACTGCAATCTATGCAGCTTTCTCCTCTTTATTCAACACCTGCAACCAACTAACCAGCCTTTGACGTTGCGCCTCTCTTACCTGAATGCTGGCCGAGCGTAGCGCCGCCCTAGGGAAAATCTCCCGTAGGTCAGCCAGCATTTCTAGAGATTCACAAGCCTCTAAACATTCGGCAATGTAATCAATGGAATCAATTGTCAGCCATTCTGGAGTCGCTTCCAAGTCGCAAATGTGATACTTCATAGTTTGATTTCGGGACTAGGTGATGCCTGCGGCGGGCTGTGCCTACGCTTCATCATCTTAGGGATAAAATTGATTTGTGTAAATTAATACCGCAAACTTGCTAAGAAAAACGTCATTATTCACTTTTCTATCAGAATAAACCAAATAGGCTTTAGTGTCTTGCCTCATTCTCAAAATTTTGCAGCCCCATAAGTAAAACTCCATACTGAATATTTATCCAGTATTAGCGCCAAAGTTTGCCACAAAGCCCAATGTAAGTCTCTTTTTCGTGTTTTCTGGTATACCCAGTTCATGAGAGCTACTTATTACATATCTTGCTGATATGTTTTTAATAGTTCTGGTATGTGATCATAGCCATCCACACCGATAATCGCCATTATTTTAGAACGGTGCTGTTGTAGCATATTTTGGAAGGCTTCTTTGCCGATTTGCCCTTGTAAAATAGTCAGTAACCCTGCGGGTTGTTTCCATTCAGTTGAGGCAATTTGCTCTAAAAGATACATTCCTAACCCACCAGTGTAAATGGCTTGTTCGGCATTTTGGAGTTGATAATAAGCTTCTGCTAAATGTGCTAAATTTCGTCCTTGGAGATATAAGTCTCCGCAGGTTTGTGCTGTTTTAAAACCACCTTCTAAATATTTAATTGCAGCTGGCGCTTCACCAATCACGAGATAGGCAATACCTAAACTACTCAAACACAAGGCTTTACTTTGGATATCGCCTAATTTATCTAATAACTTTAAACCTTGTTCTAAATAATTAATTGGCATTTCATAGGTTTCTGGTTCAATTTGTTCTAGTTGTTGCGCCTGCATTACTTCGCTGTAACCCAGATTGACTAGGGCGTTGGCTTCACCTGTGCGATCGCCTGCTTGTCGACTCAAGATTAATGCCCGTTGGCTATAATTAATCGCCTCTCCATAATCTTGTTCTTGGACGTAAGTCCGGCTGAGGTGGTTGAGATTGGCAATTTCACAGGGGCGATCGCCGGCATTTCTGGATATTTCTAATGCTTGCTGGTGAAAATTAACCGAACGCTGATATTGTCCTAAAGCCCGTTGAGAATAACCTAATAATGTCAAAATTCTGGCTTTTTCTTGGGTTCCCCCAACTTGGCGTAATGGTTCATCCAAATAATCTAAGGCGTTGCGTAAATAACTCCCCGAAAAGGAAGCAAATATCCCACCATAAAGGGGAAAATATGACCGCTGGGCAAAGTTTCGCAGAATTTGCAGCATAACTTGGGAACCGCCATCACCATAGACAGCCTCGGTGTTGCCAAAACCACTCGCCAACTGACTCCAAATCACGGCAAAGGTCAAAAAGGTCGAAATCGATAATTTTGAACCTGCCTGCACATTATATGGTTGTTGGTCAAACCAACTCACTAACCCGCGTTGCAAATACTGCAATATCAACGCCATTTCTACCCAGTCACTCAAGGTAAGACTGCGTTGCTGTTCAGCAAATTCAATGGCAGATTGTTCTAACGCTAAACTGCGAAATAATGCTTGGGGGAACTCGCTGTTAACTTTTTTTGCCCAAGTTGCCCAAGGGCCGTTTTCTCCAGGTACGCCGCCAAATCCCAATTCTCGATTTTGCTCGTACATCCAACTAATCAAGTGGTCTTGGAGTCTTTGCCAACTAGCTAAACCACGAATAATGCCTTGGGATATTTGGGCGATATCAGCATCTAATTGGGCAAATTGTTGCAAACCTTTGGCTAACTGTTGTAATTGTGATGAATTGAGTGGTTGCTTTTGATTGGGGTCAGTGAAACGCAAGAATGTAGCCAGGCGTTCATCGGCTGCGGCTGTAGTAATTTCTCTGACTGCCAAGGCGATCGCTTCTATGGCTTTATTCTGTTCCCAGTAGCGTTGCCATTGATTTTGAATCGTTTTAATTGCTCTGAGACTACGGTTAGCCTTGGCTTGTTTGAGTTCATCCTTTTCGCTGTCCACCTGACTTTGGATAATACTCAAGCGATCGCTCAACGCTAACTCAAATATTTCCCCTGTACCAGATGTGATCCCTTTTTGCAACATTTGGTACACCATTTCTACAGAGCTAATTTTGCCCTGGAGGGTGAGTTGGACAATTTCGTCAATTAAAGCGAGATAGCGATCGCGCAATGGCAGGGAGTCTGGCACTTTGGCTATTGGATAACTTTACATTAATTCCCATTCTAATATTTAGGAGAGAAAGTGAACTACCTAAACTGACTTTGGGCAAAAGTGGATGCTCCCTCTAGATAGACATGACTTATTCAAATCTTTGACAAATTCCTGTCACATCAAGCTCTTACCTTAAGAAAAGTTAATTCTGAAATAGATAAACGTATCTAGTCACCGCTGGAATAAATTTTGGCGAACACTTAACGTTTGATATTAGGAATGCCAGCCATTTTCTTCTAAATCAAGAAACCTTTCTTAAGATTAAAGAAAAATGAAATATCCATCACATCAATCTATCAGCGTCAGCGAGCAAAATCGCCAATCTTTATCTAATACTGATTTGGTACGTAGCTATCTACATGAAATTGGACGTATCCCCTTATTAAATCATGAGCAAGAAATACATTTTGGCCAGCAAGTTCAACAACTGATGAGTTTACTGACGGTCAAAGAAAAATTATTTATTCAATTACAGCGTCAACCAACACAAGCCGAATGGGCTGAATCTGCCAAGCTTAGTGAAGCAGAATTAGTGCAACAACTACAGCAGGGATATCAAGCCAAGGAAACAATGATTAGAGGAAATTTACGACTGGTAGTTTCTATTGCCAAGAAATATCAAAAACGTAATTTAGATTTTCTTGACTTAATTCAAGAAGGAAGCTTAGGTTTAGAAAGAGGCGTGGAGAAATTTGATCCTACTAGAGGATACAAATTTTCTACCTATGCTTATTGGTGGATTCGTCAGGCAATTACAAGAGCGATCGCCGAACAAGGACGGACTATCCGTTTGCCTATTCATCTTACAGAAAAACTCAACAAAATCAAGCGAACCCAACGCGAATTAGCGCAAAAATTAGGTCATACACCTTCAACGGGCGAAATCGCTGAAGAACTATCTTTAGACCCTAAAGAAATTCGAGATTATTTACTGTTAGCACGGCAGCCTTTATCTTTAGAACTACGAGTTGGCCCAGAAAACGATACAGAATTATATAATATGCTGGAAGATGAAGGACTTTCGCCTGAATCCTACGCTGACCAAAGTTTTCTCCAACAAAGTATTCAAGATTTATTATCAAAATTAACTATCCAACAACGGGAAATATTAACATTAAGATTAGGTTTGACAGACTACAATACACTCTCTTTATCGGAAATTGGTCAACGTATGGGTATTAGTCGAGAACGAGTGCGACAATTAGAACTGCAAGCTTTAATGACCCTACGGCGACATAAAGATAAAATACGCGGCTATTTAGCTAGTTAATATTAATGGATTGAATAACTATCGTAATTCCTAACAAAGAAAGGCAGAGGGCAGGAGGCAGGAGGCGGGAGGTTTTAGAAAATAATTCTTCCCTCTGTCTTGAAATGAGTAATGACTCTAAAAATCACGATTTAATCAGAGTTACATCACCCCCACACCCCTACACCCCAAATCAGTGTTTTTCGGGTAGAACGTAAAAAATATACACCTGCCTCCTGCCTTCGTCCCCCTCCCTCTCCCTCCTTAACCCACTTGTTCTAAATATTGGTTAATATCTTCGATGAGCCGAGTTAATTCGGTTTCGGTCGTTAAGCGGATGGTGACATCACGTACCGTCAACAAAACTTTGGCGGCAAAGGGAGTAGGCCAGATATTCGGATTACAGAAAATTTCTAAAAATACTTCGCCAGTATGACGGTATTCCAAGGGAGGCTGGGGAGTGACTTTACCACCACCACCTGCTGGTTTAGCTGCGATAGTTTTCAGCCGCTGCATTAACTGGTCAATTGCCACTTTTAATTCTAGTGCGGCTTGGGGTGAAAAACTGAAGGAGACAGAACCTTCAACTAAGTTTAATGTCAAAGGAGTTGAAGACATGAGCTTTGATTAAATGTTTGATACTTACCTAATGTTACCGGAATAGTTGGTCTTGACTGAGATAAAGCTACTTTGCGCTTTTACTGATTGTTCCCCTGCTCGCTGATGGGAACTGACTAGAGAATTCATTTAAAAATAAAATTAATGATATTTTTTCATCAATTAATGATAAAACTAACGGCTGATATAATTTTCATTATTCATAGATAACAAGCTTGTAGCTGACATTAATTACAATTAATCTCAACAGCTTCTCCAGAATTCTTGAGTCTATATAGAGAATAATTATAACTAAGCAGAAATTCGTTTTACCTAATTAAGGTTTTAAGTTTTACACTTAGAAGTCATAGAACTTACTGTTAAAAAATATCTATGACTTACGATAATCGGAGAACTGTACGCAAAGTTTTAATTATTACCCTACTGCTGAATTTGTTCGTGATGGGATTAAAAGCAGTTGTGGGTTATTGGACTGGTTCTTTAAGCTTGTTAGCTGATGCTTTGCATAGTGTGACTGACAGTGCAAATAACGTTTTAGGATTATTTGCTAGTAAGTTTTCTTCACCCCATCCTGACCGCGAACATCCTTACGGACACCAAAAATTTGAAGCGGTGGGAGCTTTAGGAATTGCGGCTTTTTTAGGTATAGCTTGCTTTGAAATTCTGCAAGGAGCAATTGAGCGCATTATCAAAGGTGGTGAGCCTGTGCGTATTTCACCACCTGAGTTGTGGTTATTACTAATAGTGTTGGGGGTGAATGTTTTTGTAGCGTTTTACGAACGAAACGAGGGTCGCCGGGTAGGTAGTCCGATTTTAATCGCTGATGCTATGCATACTATGAGCGATATTTGGGTAACAATTTCGGTAATTGGTGGCTTGATTGGGGTTTGGCTCGGTTATCAATGGCTAGATATTGTGTTGGCGTTTCCTGTAGCTTTGTTGGTGTTTTGGAGTGGCTGGTCAGTGTTACAAGCTAATTTACCTTGGCTGGTGGATCAAATGGCGATCGCACCAGAAGCAATCCATGAAATAGCCACTTCTGTACCAGGAGTGCTGAACTGTCATGATATTGCTTCTAGAGGTGTTTTAGGTAGGCAAGTTTTCATTGAAATGCACTTAATTGTAGATGCGCCAGATGTCCAAACAGCACACCACGTTACAGAAAATGTTGAAAGACGCTTGGAAGAACGCTTTCATCCAGTGAGAATTCTCATTCACGTTGAGCCACCAGAATATAAATCTGAGCAAATAAGTTTTAATTAATGGTGGTCATTTTTGACTCACCCTGTTCTCTGTTCCCTACTGTAATTTTTAGAGTTAGCAACGGAATTTGCGACGATTTCTACTAGTTCATTTGGGTCAACTGGTTTAGCAACATGAGTTTGAAAACCTGCTTCTAAGGCGCGGACACGATCCTCATTATCACCGTAGGCGGTTAAAGCAATTGCTGGGGTTCGTCCTCCTTGATCTGGTTTGAGCGATCGCACTTTGCGGATGAGTGTATAACCATCTTCCTCCGGCATCGCAATATCACATACCAAAACTTCTGGCTGTAGATTAATCAGCGTTTCTAGTGCAGCTGCGGCTGATGCTACTGCGACAACATTGGCTCCATCTGTTTCTAAGACGGTAGTGACGTAAAAACGGCTATCATCATCATCATCAACTACCAAGATATTTAAGCCAGTAAGAGGTAGAGGAGGTTCCATAAAATCCCCGTTAACTTTGAAAAATGTTGATTTTTTCAAGTGAAATTCTTATTTTTCCTTAGCGATCATCCTATTGACAATTTTACTGTGAGCAGAGGAGATTTTACAGAAAAAATCTCAGTTCATTCAGTGCGATTGCAATTTACTATTTTTTACTTACTGGCATTTTTAACTACTGCCTCAATTAATTTTTGTGAATATTTATATGCCAACAAAATAAATAATACTCTAATCAATATTCTGTTTAATAGAACATTTGATCAAAAATGATAATTCTCTAACTCAAGTCGTATTTCTGAAGATAGACAGCGCTTTTAATCTAAATTAGGTAATTTATTTCGGGGATTTTAGCGGTTGTATCGATAAAGCCAATGATGCTTTTGAGAAATGTTGGGTTACACCCGTAAAGAATTAACCCCTGGAAATCTGCGTTGGGATAATGTAACTCCACGAGAGGATCAATTTCTCGATCAGTAAACAGTGCAAGAATTGCAAACTTCGGGAGTTTATCATCCTTAGCAGTCAGATTTGATTAAAAAAATCTCTCCTCCGTGTCTCCCTTGATTTGATTTCTGAACTTACTCGTGAAGGTAGGGAACAGGGAACAGAAACTATACTGAGTTTTTTTCTAAAATCAAATATGAGTCCTATATATAGCAATCTGATTTGATTTCTGAACTTACTCGTGAAGGTAGGGAATAGGGAACAGGGAATAGAAACTGTACTGAGTTTTTTCAAATATCAAATATGACTGCTAGACCTAGCGTATTCCCAAAGATTAAGCAAAGTTTAAAATTGAGATTTTGTTACTAAATATACAGTAATACTTTGTAAATGACTTTTGAATACATAAATAACTTCGTAATAAATTTTGAAATGACTTAAAATAAAGCTCTCTCAAAGTTTTATCCATAGGGATCATCTCATTTCTAAGTGGAAATTCCTTAAAAGTGAATTTATATATCTAAAGTGAGATGGTAAACGCACCTACAGATTAAGATAATAAATAAAGGCATTGCAAAAGTTTATTAGCTAAAATTTTTCTTAAGATTACCAGCCAAATTTAGGGCGGTTTGTTACGTTAGTTAAACATAAGATTGAAGTTTTAACTAACAGTCTAGCAACTGAAAAAATAGTTACATCCAGGGGTTTAAAAATGCAGACAGTACAAAGTATTTACTGCCCAAATTGTGGTAGTAAAGCAGAGCGTTATTATATTTTAGATAGCGAAATAACGCGGACACAATGCTCAAGTTGTGATTACTTGATGATTAGTTGCACACGTACTGGCAAAGTAATTGAAGCTTACGCCCCTGGAATTCAACTAAGTAAAAAAGTGCTGAGTGTTGAGTAAAAATTTAGTAATTTCAAACTTCAGGTTACTTTTGAGTCATTCTCAATTGTCCACAAGCTGCATCAGCTTCTAAACCACGAGAGTAGCGAACGCTAACAGCAGTGTGTTGTTGTTGGAGAACGTTGACAAAAGCTTGAATGCGATCGCGGCTAGGGCGTTGATAGTCAACTTCTTGAATTGGGTTATAGGGAATCAAGTTGACATGACTTTGGAATCCTCGCAGACACTTTGCTAGTTCCAAGGCGTGTTCGGGTAAATCGTTGACACCAGCCAGCAAGACATATTCAAAAGTTACACGGCGGCCTGTAATGGCTACATATTCCCGACATTCAGCCAGTAAATCTTCCAGAGGATAAAAGCGGGCGCTGGGGATAAGTTTTTCGCGGAGTGCTTGGTTAGGGGCGTGGAGACTTACCGCTAGGGTAACTTGTAAATTATGTTCAGCAAACTGACGAATGCGATCGCGAATTCCGACTGTAGAAACAGTTAGCATCCGCTGTCCAATACCGATATCTTGATTTAACGATGTAATTGCGCCTAAGACATTATCAACATTCAGCAATGGCTCACCCAATCCCATGAACACCACATTGCTAACTCGTTCCTCAAAGTCCTCTTGTACAGTTAACACCTGATCAATGATTTCATGACGGGCTAAGTTGCGTTTATAGCCACCTTTCCCAGTAGCGCAGAAATCGCAAGCCATTGGACAACCCACCTGGGTAGAGACACATACAGTTAATCGCCTATCGGACGGAATCCCCACAGTTTCGATAATTTGCCCATCGGCTAATTGCAGCAGATACTTGACTGTACCATCTGGGGCAACTTTGCGGAGGTGGATGGTAGAACGTCCAATGGGGATATCTGCAATTTCTGAACGCCATTGTTTGGGAAACACAGAAATATCAGCAAGCGATCGCACTTGCTGATGATAAATCCAATCATGTAACTGTTTACCTCGGTAGGCTGGTTGTCCCTGCTGCTGTACCCAAGCAGTTAACTCGCTAACCGAAGCACCGAGTAGGGGAGGAATTTCTAATGTTTTGGGGGTGGATGAGTCAACTTGAGAAATAGATGGCGTAGCAGACATAGAAAGAGACTTACGAGTTGAGACTTGGATCTCTATCCTAAGCTGTTACACCAAAAAATTGCATATTTATCGCAGGGGACAGGTGACACTGGTGTCCTAACTACCTTGCCTACAGCTATAACTTTAATATCCACTTACATACTTAATTACTCGGTCTGTTTGGATAACCCTACCATTTTTGAGAATCTCCAGGCCTGCACCATTAACTACATATTCATAATTGTTATTCGTAGCTACATATCCTGTACCTTCTTCAGAGTAAGCGCGGAGCGCACGGATACCTTTACCTGTAGACTTAGAAATCCCTGTGTAAAAAAGGTTTCCATTTTTGCTACAAATATGAATATAAAAATTACTAGTTTCAAAATAAGCTTCTAACCGTCCACCGCCTGCATAGCGAGGACAAACAGAGGTTTTAGCAATTATCTGATTATTGACTGCTGAAACTGGTGCAGATTCCAATTGTGCAGCACTCGCAGAAGAAGAGATACCGACAATTCCAGCTAATAGTGAGGTTGCAGCTAAAATTAGTGACAAAGATTTATTTTGTATCTGATAAAAGCTGTTCATAATCAGTCCTACAGTTTGATTACTATCAGCTTCAAATTTAACTTAGAGTTTTTCGGATTTTTTAGAGAAAAAACCCTTAAATTCAGATAAAGTCTTCGTAATTTCATAAGGATTGGATGAACCCTTGAAGAAGAATACATCCGTTATAATCAATTATTTGAGGTATTAAGCCCGCTTATTCAGACGCTTGCGGACTCGCCTATTCGCCAGTCGCACAGAATTCAGTAGGACTTACGCAAAAAACCTCTCAAATTCTCATTCCTCTGTGTCCTCTGCGTCTCTGTGGTTCGTTATTCCGTAACTCGTGTGTAAGTCCTATTCAGAATTGAATTCTGTTTTGATAAAACTATTCGTAATTAGAGACACCACAGGAGATACATTATTGAGTAGTATTCCCGTGGTTGTCTGTAATATCACATCCCTATTTAAATACAGTTAGGTAAATTTTTCTAGAGACTAACCAAATGTTGTGCTATTCCAGCCCCACATTGCACCTGTAGCATCCGCAAATTCTATGTAAATCCGATTTTGTGGTACACCTAAAGCTTGATTAATCTGCCGACAAAAATCTTGACTCATTGCTTCAGTTTGGTTAGGCTTCATCATCCCAACACTTTTAATTTCGATGTAACAAACCGGGTCTGTAGTTCCCGCAAAAGTCATAGGGATATCCGCTTCAAATGCCGTCATCACATAAGATTCTGGTTTACCTAAATGTTTGGCTAATTTCCCTGACAAACTCTTCAGCATCGTCTCAACTTCAGGTTTTGCAGGCGCAGTTACAGAAGTTTGTACTTTAATTAATGGCATAGTACTGAATTAGACTTTCTGACTTTATTTACACTGTTAAGTTTATCTAACCGCAGAGGCGCAGAGAACGCGGAGATAGGGAAACTGATAAATGGTTAAGCACGAAATAAATGATGATATTCAGGATTATATAAGTGCGATCGCTCGTTTGCTGCTTTCAGTGCCGGACTGATTATATAAAGTGTGGTGCGAATGAGATTTTCTTGCTGGGTGCATTCCGCCATTTGCGTGAGAGGAACAACCCGAATTTTTTCATCAGGCCAGCCTATGCGAAAACAAATTGCCACTGGGGTTTCATCTGGGTAATGTTCTAATAATTTAGCTTGGGCATTTTCGATGTGACGCGCACTCAGGTATAAGCATAAACTAGCTTGATGGGCGGCGAGACTGGCTAATTCTTCTGTGGCGGGGACTTCGGTACGTCCGCTGATCCGGGTGAGGATGATAGTTTGAACTAAACCGGGGACTGTTAATTCTACCTTGAGTTTGGCTGCGGCTGCTTGAAAGGCACTGATTCCTGGAACTACTTCAAAGGGAATGTCAGCTTCAGCCAGCAGTTGCATTTGTTCGTGAACAGCACTGTAAAGACTAGGGTCGCCAGAATGAAGCCGAACCAGAGATTTTTGTTGCGATCGCACCAGTTCCACCATCAAGGCTACAATCTCTTCTAAAGTCTTAGCCGCAGTTGGAATAATTTCCGCATCCTGTCGGCAGATATTTAAGATTTGTTCGGGAATTAAAGCATCAGCAAATAAAATTACATCTGCCGTAGAAAGGAGTTTTTGCGCCTTAACAGTTAATAAATCAGGGTCTCCCGGCCCAGCCCCCACAATATAAACTGCTGGTTTTAGAGAATTTAGCTGAGTTTCCATACAAAAAACTTATATTATTTCTACGTATTTACCCGTAATTAAAAAAATCTCAAAAAAACTTTTTGGCATTTTCTCAGTATCCTTCCGGATTAACCCTCTAACGATAGAAGAGTGGAATGGTAGATGCACCCTGGTTAAGCCCTAGAATCAAATCTGGGGCATTTTTTATTTTTGGTCATTAGTCAAATAGTAGAAAGCTAAAAAACGAAATTTCAGACTTCAGACTTTTTCTTCCTAATCACTCGAAGCAACCACATCAGGTAATGGGCGTTTACGATAATATAGCCAAGCTAACCCAGCTAATCCGGCGAGAATGCCTGTTAAACTTACAACTTGGGCTATTCTCAGCGGCCCTAACATTAAACTATCAGTGCGTAAACCTTCAATCCAAAAGCGACCTGTGCTGTAGGCTGTCAGGTAAACCATAATTAAAGTGCCTGCTTTTAGGCGTAGTTTGCCAGATACACTCCGTAAAAATAAATTTAATAGCAAGGTAAATACCATTAAATCCCACAACGATTCATACAAAAAGGTGGGATGAAAGTATTCAAAATTTACTAATCCTGAAGGGCGGCGTTCTGGGGGAATATATAACTTCCAAGGTAAATTAGTCGGACTACCAAAAGCTTCTGAATTAAAAAAATTACCCCATCGCCCGATCGCCTGTCCTAAAATCAGGGAAGGTGCAACTAAATCTGCTAATTGCCAAAAAGAAACCCGCTTGAGTCTGGCAAAAATTAAGGCGGCTAAAGTTCCACCAATAATGGCACCATGAATCGCAATACCACCTTCCCAAATAGCGATAATCTTATCTGGACGCTTGGCATATTCTGCCCATTCAAACAAAACATAATATAGTCGTGCTGCGGGAATTGCCCCAATTACCAGCCAAATTGACAAATCACTCAGCAACTCTGGATTAACATTACGGCGCTTTGCCAAGTACTGAGACAGGCTGACACCCACTAACACCGCCGTAGCAATCAATAAGCCATACCAGCGAATAGTTAATGGGCCGATTTTCACCAAAATCGGGCCTGGAGAAGTAAATTGAAATGCCAAAGGCAAAGAAGAGATATCCAGTACCATGCAAAACTACCTAGATAACTACAGTGTTTAGCTTGAGCAGCTGACAACTCCATAACTGGTAGGGGAGTTGTGTCTATACACCATTAGAGCAGGTTTTGTTTGTAGAGACTCAAACTGAATAAATATCCTACCTCGAACTAAGTTTAAAGGTACAAATTTATCTGTGTCCATCTGCGGTTAATTATTTTCTCTTGTATCTCCAGGCGAAAATGACTATAAATAAAAATCCCTTTTAGCATCTTCTGGGCGGATTATTTGAATTGGATTTTCCTGTGATTTTATTGCTTGATGCTGTGGCTGACAGTTCAAACCTAGGAATGAGAAGAGTAATATCACCTGAGTAAGATGGAATTTCACTTGAATATTTTTAATCTAGAAATTAATTAGACAAGATTTATTTGTTCTCTGCTGGGTAAATCTAATTAATTATTACGGAAAAACAAAAGATACTTAACTGCAAGTTGAGTATGAATTTTCTGTTCGCTGTTGTATTGAATTATTTGGAGGTTGGTAATGAAAAAATTAATTTTATTGTCTAGTGTGAGTTTAGCGATCGCTGCGACTTGTCTTCCAGCTCAAGCCCAACGACAAGATATATCTTATAATAGCTCTGCTCCGCGAATTAGCAGTACAAGTGGGTATGATAATATTCACACAATTAATGTCTACACAGGAATGCAACCGCTTTCTTACCTGATAGTTAGACCTTCAGACGCTATTAAAGTGAGTGACAATATCGACGTAACCGATCAATCTGGTCGGCGCGTTGATGCTAGTATCGCCAGAGAAGATGACCGCAGAATTAGAATTAACTTCTCTCAACCCATACCTCCAGGCACTAATCTCAATATTGCTTTTAGGAATATTGACTTTGCCAATGCTTTTCCTAATAGAAGCTTTGTTTACTATGACATTTCTGGCGGACATATCGGTTTATCCAGAGAAGTTCCCTATGGTTTAGCCCAAGTTCAGGTATATTGATTTTTGGGTAAAAGGGTAATTAAAAAGTAGAAACTTTGCATGATCTTTGCATGATAAGGTGGGCATTAACTAATCTATTCTCGATTGATGAAGATTTTTCCTGAAAATGCCCACCCTACTTATAGTTCAGATTAATAAATACTGGTCTTTTGATAACGCCAGTCGTACCATTGTTTAGCACTACGCACTGCAAACCACAGCAATATTAAGGCAATTATCCCTCCTTGCCACGGCGCACCAAAGGCAAATAACACTAAAGCAACGCAGAGAGTATCTTGAAGAAAAGTTGCCCACAAAGGTAAGCCACGCAAGCGATAAAACCAACCAACTTGCACAAGTTGTAATACTAAAGCTAATAATCCACCGGTTAAGGCAATCAACCAATCAGGTGTGGCTGTCGCTTCAGTCACAGCTAAACTCATTATTGCCCCCACAAGGGGGGATAAAAATAACTCAACTATTTGTATTAATCTCTGTCCCAGTAATTTTTTGCTACCAAAAAATTCTAATAATGACCAACTGGTGAGTAAGCATAACAAAATTTTTGGGGAAATATGAGATAAAATCGGAGTCTGCGACCATAAGTTGCTGCCCTGCAACAGTCCGATCATCAATAGCGGTAGGCCTATTCTTAACCCTGCTGCCGCAGAAGCAGAAAGCACGGCAAATATTTCAACCATTAGGGCAAGTGCTAAATAAGTATTTGTTACTTATACTACCCACACCTAACAATAATTCCAGCAGAAAGAGAAATGATTTAACGATTGATTTTTCCGAAAATCCCCCCGAAAGGGGGGAAATATACTAAATATCCAACCGCTTGTAAACTTCATCCAAATGCTGGAGATGGTGTTGCGGATCAAAACACTTTTCAATTTCTGCTGGCGAGAGTTTTTCGCTAACTCGCGGATCTTGACTAATTAAATCGTGAAAATTTCCTTCTGGTTTATTCCAAGCAGCGTGGGCGCTTTGTTGCACGATCGCATAAGCTTCTTCCCGGCTAAAACCCTTTTCTACTAAGGTGAGTAGTACTCTTTGGCTGAAGACTACACCGCCATAGCAGTTGAGATTTCGCGCCATGTTCTCAGGGTACACCAGTAAATTCTGCACTAGGTCGGTGATTTCTACCAACATAAAGTGCGTCGTAATACAAGCATCTGGTAACACAACCCGTTCTACAGAACTATGGGAAATGTCCCGTTCATGCCACAAAGCCACGTTTTCTAAAGTTGCACCTGCATGACTTCTGACTAAACGCGCCATCCCCGTTAATCTTTCAGAACGGATGGGATTGCGTTTGTGGGGCATTGCACTGGAACCCTTTTGGCCTTTGGCGAAGAATTCTTCAACTTCCAAAACGTCGGTTTTTTGCAGATTGCGAATTTCCACGGCAAAACGTTCAATGGATGCTGCCAATAATGCCAATTGCTGTACGTAATCGGCGTGACGATCGCGGGAAATTACTTGTGTGGAAGCTGTATCGGGTTTGAGTCCGAGTTTTTCACAGGCGATCGCTTCTACACGGGGTTCAATGTTGGCATAAGTTCCCACTGCACCGGAAATCTTGCCTACAGCAATGGTTTCGCGGAGAATTTTCAGCCGTTCTTGATGACGCAATACTTCCGCCAACCAACCAGCTAACTTAAAACCAAAGGTGATGGGTTCGGCGTGGATACCATGCGATCGCCCAATCATCACTGTATTTTTATGTTCCCGTGCCTTGTGGCGAATTGCCTCAATCAAATCTGCCAGTCTTTGGGATATTACATCCAAGCTGGCAACCATTTGCAGTGCTAAAGCGGTATCCAATACATCAGAACTGGTTAAGCCTAAGTGAATATAACGTCCCGCTTCACCAACATATTCATTGACATTTGTCAAGAAAGCGATGACATCATGACGGACTTCCGCTTCAATTTCGAGAATCCGCTTAGGCTCAAAATTAGCCTTAGCTTTGATTTCCGCAACTGCACCAGAGGGAATGTAACCCAGTTCAGCTTGGGCTTCACAAGCTGCAATCTCTACCTGAAGCCAGGTTTGGAATTTATAAAATTCAGTCCACAGGTTGCCCATTTCGGGCAAGGTATAACGCTCAATCAACGTTCGCGGCAGAATACAACTGTCATATTTTACAGTTTAATTAGCCTAGATATACAAGAAGAAGGGAATAGGTTGCAGGGGATAGGGAACAGGGTTGTCTTCTAAATAGAACTTAGATGGTCTTTTTTATCTCAGCACTCAGCACTCAGCACTCTTCATAGTACTTTTTGTTGAGATGGAGAAAGAGTAGCTGTGTCTGAGGTGATGATACTGATACTGCCATCAGATTCCATATAAGCTAACTTAACCTCAGCGACAAATTCGACTCCTTGCTGACGTAACTTACTCATCAACTCATCTTCTGTAATCAGTGCTTTTTTGAGATGTCGGTCAATCATTTGCCCATTTTTCACTAATAGCAGAGGTGGAGGATTGAGAAAACGCTGAAACTTTGGCAATTTATAACCTAACCAGTTGAGAAAGTAACTCCAAAAAATCACTGTGCCTACAAGAGTTCCACCTTCAGTAATTGATGTATAGTGACTGGCCATTGCATTTTGGGCTGCTTCAGCAAATAATACAACTACTAGTAAATCTGTGATTCCCAAGGTGCCTATCTGTCGGCTAGGAAGAAAGCGTAAGACTGAGAACAACGCCAGATAAACCAGCGAACCCCGAATAATTAATTCAAAAATGCTGATACTTGGTACAAAAATTGCCGGCCAATCAATATAAAACCATTTGTCCATTTTTGGGTCTTTAAGTTTTGAGAGAATATTTATCGGCGATCGCTTTTGATGCGTTTCGATTGACCATTATTATTCATCGGTATGGCATTGCGGGTTGGTCGAATACCGCTACCATATCTTCGGGCATAAACTTGCGTAAACTCTGCGCCAAAAAACAGAATTTGGGCGGCATAATAAACCCAAGCAAGAATGACTACTAGTGAACCAGCTGCACCATAAGTTGAGCCAAAACTACTATTACCAAGATATTGACCTAATAAATAGCGCCCCAAAGAAAACAACAGTGAAGTGATGACAGCACCAATTAACACATCGTTCCAGGTAATTTTGACATCTGGTAAAACTTTGAAAATTAGCCCAAATAGTAGTGTGCTAATTGTAAAAGAAAGTAAAAAGTTCATGATGCGCCAAATAATATCCACACCTGGGAGTAAGTTGCTAAAATATCCCACTATTGCTGTCAAAGCTGTACTAATTACCAATGTGACTAAGAGTAAAAAACCAATCCCCAAAATCATCGCAAAGGATAACGCACGCTGACGCACAACATTTTTCATCGCCCTTCCGGGTTTGGGTTGAACTTCCCAAATTGTATTTAGAGCGTCTTGAAGTTCAGTAAATAAGCCTGTAGCACCCAAAAGTAAGAGTAAAATACTAATAATGGAAGCGATCGCCCCGGTTTTTGGTTGGCTGGCGTTGCGGATAGCGATTTCGATAAACTCGGCTCCATCTCTACCGACTAAACCTTGAATTTGCCGCACAATTTCACCTCTAGCCGCCTCTTCGCCAAATACGGCACCAGCGATCGCAATGACAATAATTAACAACGGTGCGATGGAAAAAATCGTGTAATAAGCTAATGCTGCGGCTAAACGCGAAGCTTTATCTTCACTCCATTCTTGAAAAGTTTCTTGAAACAGCCCCACAATTGCCTGAAAATTCATTTACTTAGTCTCCTTGTTGGAGGATATCGCTTTCTTCCTTGATATATTTGATACTGATTTTATAAATAGCGACATCTTCCTAAAGGGGTTTGTGCAGCTTTCTGAAGACAGAATTTATAGCAAAGTGCTGAGTAGGCACTCAGCACTCAGTATTTTCAATAGTTTTTTTTTTACAACATTCTATCGATGGTGCGATACTGAATAGCTTCGGCGACATGATAAGCTTGCAAATCATCATCTCCGGCTAAATCTGCAATAGTCCGAGCAACTTTAAGAATGCGATCACTTGCCCTCGCTGATAAACCTAATTTATTGATGGCGGCTTCTAATAAAGAACGACTAGCATCATCTAGCTTGCACCATTGTTGCAGATGTCGGCTTTGCATTTGAGCATTGCACCGCAGACTTGTTTCTGATTGGAAACGGTGAATACTGCGATCTCGTGCTTGTTGAACTCTTTCCCGTACAGATTTTGATGATTCCCCCATCGGTTGTTGGGTAATTTCCTCTGGTTTGAGGCGATTCACTGCCACTTGCAAATCAATTCTGTCCATCAACGGCCCAGATAGTTTTGCCCAATATTGTTCTCGTTGTCTGGGCGAACAGGTACACTGTTGAATGGTATCGCCGTAGTAACCACAAGGACAGGGATTGGTACTCGCCACTAAAGTAAACTGCGCGGGAAAAACCACAGATTGTCTAGTGCGGGAAATGGTGACATAACCATCTTCTAAAGGCTGACGCAGAAATTCTAAAACATCCCGCTTAAATTCCGTGAGTTCATCGAGAAAAAGTATACCTCTGTGAGATAACGAGATTTCTCCTGGACGGGGAAAACTACCACCACCAACCAAAGAAGGGCCGGATGCGGAATGGTGAGGACTGCGAAAAGGGCGATCGCGCACTAAGGAACCGCGATTTTTTAATAAGCCAGCAACAGAATGAATCCGCGTCACTTCCAAAGCCTCGGAAAATTCCAGCGGTGGTAAAATCCCCGACAAGCGTCTAGCTAACATCGTTTTCCCGCTTCCGGGAGGCCCGACAAATACCAAATTATGTCCGCCTGCTGCTGCAATTTCTAAAGCACGTCGCCCATGAGCTTGTCCTTTAACATCGTGCAAATCTGCATTAGGATAAGATACTTGTACTGTCTCGACTACATCATTTATTTTTACAGGTTGGTAACGTCCAGGATTATTTAATAAATCAACTACTTCCGATATACTTTGACAACCATAAACAGCCAATCCTTTAACCACAGCCGCTTCTTGGGCATTGTCAGCAGGTACAACTAAACCCGTAATTCCCATTTTTTGGGCAGTCGCGGCGATGGGTAGAACCCCAGCCACAGGCCTTAAGCTACCATCTAGGGAAACCTCACCCAAGAATAGATAATCTCCCAATAAATCAGCATGAATTTGCTCAGAAGCCGCTAAAATACCCACACTAATCGGCAAATCAAAACAAGGGCCTTCTTTGCGTAAATCTGCGGGAGTCAAGTTAATCACAATTTTCCGCATAGGAAAGGCAAAACCAGCATTTTTTAAAGTAGCCTTCACCCTTTCTTTCGATTCCTGAACTGCACTATCTGGAAGCCCCAAGACAATAATTCCTGGTAATCCCCCTGATACATCGACTTCTACCCCCACCTTTACCGCATCGATGCCAACAATTGATGCACTCCAGACTCTCGCCAGCATTATTTTATTCCTTAGTCATTAGTCATCCGTCCGTCTTATTATTGACAATTGGCAAATGACAAATAACAAATGACCTATGACTAATCAAGACACAATTTTTAGCAAGATTATTCGTCGGGAGATTCCGGCTAATATCGTCTATGAGGATGATTTAGCCTTAGCGTTTACAGATGTGAATCCCCAAGCGCCAGTTCATATCCTTGTAATTCCCAAAAAACCCATAGCTAAATTAGCTGAGGCGGAAACTGAAGATGCAGCCTTGTTAGGACATCTGTTATTAACAGCCAAGCGTGTAGCCGCAGAAGCTGGTTTAACCAATGGTTATCGCGTTGTCATCAATACTGATGCTGATGGTGGTCAAACTGTCTTCCATTTACATCTGCATATTTTAGGAGGGCGATCGCTGGCTTGGC
Source organism: Nostoc sp. LEGE 06077 (assembly GCF_015207705.1). Lineage (GTDB taxonomy): Bacteria > Cyanobacteriota > Cyanobacteriia > Cyanobacteriales > Nostocaceae > Nostoc_B. The sequence continues at coordinate 19,463 of NZ_JADEWI010000005.1, read as the reverse complement.
CTCCTGGTTAATGCCTGAATCCTCAAGAAACATCTGGGTGTGAGGGTATGACAATGAGCAAAACTCTTACACCCAGTCTCCCCAGACAATCTTTTTGCCTGAATCCTACCTCTGTATATTGTTAGTCAACATCTAGTTAATGGGAATAATAACGGAATGTAGAAACATTCTGCACTACTTTTTGATGACATGAGGTATGTATAGATGGCGATAGTCAACTCTAGCCCCATCATTCCTGGGTATAAAATTAACTCACAACTTTATATAGGCTCCAGAACCAAAGTATATCGAGCTATTCGTGAATCAGATCAACTCCCAGTCGTCATCAAATTGTTGACTTCAGAATATCCGAGTTTCAACGAACTACTACAACTTCGTAATCAATACACTATTAGCAAAAATCTACAAATTGCGGGGATAATTCAGCCATTATCATTAGAAACCTACGACAATGGTTATATTTTGGTTATGGCAGATACAGGGGGAATCGCATTACGTGAATATATTCAAACCCACACCCTCTCCCTGGCAGAATTTTTAATCATCGCTATTCAATTAATTACCAGTCTTCATGAATTACACCAAAATCGGGTGATTCATAAAGATATCAAACCTGCAAATATCCTGATTCATCCACAAACAAAACAAATTCAACTAATTGACTTTAGTATCGCTTCACTACTGCCGAAAGAAACCCAACAAATTAACAGTCTGAATGTTTTGGAAGGAACTCTGACTTATATCTCCCCAGAACAAACTGGGAGAATGAACCGAGGAATTGACTACCGGAGTGATTTTTATTCTTTGGGGGTGACATTTTATGAGTTATTAACCGGAAAATTACCATTTAATTGTGATGATCCGATGGAGTTGGTGCATTGTCATCTGGCAAAAATTCCTCATGAAATCAAAAGTGAAAAAATTCCTCAAGTGCTTTCAGATATCGTGATGAAGTTAATGGCGAAAAATGCCGAAGATAGATATCAAAGCGCTTTGGGATTAAAGTATGATTTAGAATTTTGTCTAGATCAACTCCAAGATACAGAAGAAATTACAGATTTTAAAATCGGTCAACGGGATGTATGCGATCGCTTCCTGATTCCCGAAAAATTATATGGTAGAGAAGCCGAGGTTAATAGCTTATTACAAGCGTTTGACCGTGTTGCTAATGGCACTTCCGAAATGATGCTGGTGGCGGGATTTTCGGGGATTGGCAAAACTGCTGTCGTTAATGAAGTCCACAAGCCGATTACCCGTCAGCAAGGGTATTTTATTAAAGGAAAGTTTGACCAATTTAATCGGAATATTCCCTTCAGTGCTTTTGTCCAAGCTTTGCGCGATTTGATGGGGCAATTGTTATCAGAATCGGATACAAATTTGGTACAATGGCGCAGTCAAATTTTAGAAGTGGTAGGGGACAACGGGCAAGTTTTAATTGAGGTAATTCCCGAACTAGAACTAGTAATTGGTAAACAAACACCTGCACCAGAACTATCAGGAACTGCGGCACAAAATCGGTTTAATGTGCTGTTTCAAAAGTTTATTGCTATTTTCACTACATCAGACCATCCTTTAGTGATGTTTTTGGATGATTTACAATGGGCAGATTTGGCTTCTTTGCAGTTAATTAAACTGTTGATGGAGGATGAAAACTATCTGCTGTTATTGGGTGCTTATCGAGACAATGAAGTTTCACCGGCACACCCGTTAATATTGACGGTGGAGGAGATGAAGAAAGCAGGTAAGACAATTAATACTATTACCCTCGCTCCTTTAGCTCATCAAGATGTCAATCAGTTAGTAGCTGATACCTTACGTTGTGAGACGGAGAGATACTCCAAAACCCGTCCTCTGACAGAGTTAATTGAGCGCAAGACTCAAGGTAATCCGTTTTTTATCACCCAGTTTCTCAAAGCTTTGTATGAAGATGGGGAAATTACATTTAATCCTCAGCACGGCTATTGGGAATGTGATATTACCCAAATTCAAGCGCTATCCCTGACTGATGATGTAGTTGAGTTCGTCGCCAAACAGTTGCAAAAATTACCTGACGAAACCCAAAATGTGTTGAAGTTAGCCGCTTGTATTGGTAATTCTTTTGATTTAAAAACCTTGGCGATTGTTTCTCTGCAATCTGTCACCGATGCGGCGACAGCATTATGGAAAGCTGTACAAGAAGGTTTGGTTTTACCCACTAGCCAAACTTACAAATTCTTTCAAATAGAGAGTCAAAAACAAACTGATTCCCAGAAAAATGTTGATGATGATTCTGTCAATTTGACTTATCGCTTTCTGCACGATCGCATTCAACAAGCTGCATATAAACTTATTGCCGAAGATCACAAACAAGCCACCCATCTGGCGATCGGTCAATTACTGTACGCCAATACATTGGATACTCAACTAGATGCACATATATTTGAGATTGTCAATCATCTAAATAAAGGCATTGATTTAATTACTCAGCCTGATGAACAACTAAAGTTAGCTCAACTGAATTTAATGGCGGGATGCAAAGCTAAAAGTGCGATCGCCTATAATGCAGCCGTCAACTACTTCACCCAAGGGATTGATTTACTACCTGCTGATGCTTGGACAAAACACTATGAATTAACTTTGAATCTGCATCACCAGCGTTTAGAAGCAGCTTGCTTAAATACAGACTTTGACAAGTTGACACCTTGGGGTGACATCGTATTGCAATTTGCTACGTCGGTGCTTGACACCATCAAAGTCCATGAAACTCGAATGATGGCATTCCGTTCTCAAGGTAAATTTGCCGAAGTGGTAGAAACTGGGTTGCAGGTATTGAAATTACTCGGTGTGGAATTTCCCGAACAGCCAACTATGGCAGATATTGGCACAGCAGCCCAACAGGCACAAAAACTTTGGCAGGAACGCGCACCCTTAAGTTTGCTAGATTTGCCAGCGATGAATGACCCCCATCAACTCGCAGCAATGCAGATATTAACAAAACTAGTACCTTCAGCACATATTGCGGTACCCCCACTTTTACCATTACTCATCTTCAAGCAAGTTGAGATATCTATTAAGTTTGGGAATTCCTCTATTGCCATTTTTTCTTATGCAGACTACGGATTGATTCTCTGTGGTGTTATGGGAGATATTGATGCTGGGTATGAATTTGGACAATTATCATTAAAGTTACTAGAAAAATACCAGATTAACGCCTTCAAAAGCCGAGCTTATTTTATTGTCAACAGCTTTATTTGTCATTGGAAAGAACCCTTAAGTCAGTCTATCCAATTTCTGCTGGAAGGCTACCAAAATGGACTGGAAACCGGAGATTGGGAATGTGTGGCACTGAACCTCATGACATACGGTCAGTACAGCTATTGGAGTGGTCGAGAATTAATTGCGTTGTCCGAGGAAATGGAGGCTTATCGGCAAGTCATCCGCCAGGTCAAACAAGAAGCAACTTTAAAATATCATGAGTGTTACCAACAAACAATTCTCAACTTATTGGGAGCGTCAGAAATCCCCTATTTATTAGCAGGTGAAGTCTTCAATGCAACCCAGGTTTTACCTCATTTACAAGCTACTCATAATCGAGTTGGGTTATTTCATGTTTCGTTGTCTCAAGCCATTCTCTGTTATCTGTTCGGAGAATATGAACAAGCTTGGGAACAAGCAACTGTAGCAGAACAGCACAATGATGCTGGTATTGGCTATTTCATGGTAGTTGTTCGAGTTTTCTATGATGCCTTAATTCATCTGGCACAGTATGAAAAGGCGGATGCTGAACAACAATCAGTGATTTTAGAGCGAGTCAATAGTCATCAAGAAAAACTGCAAAATTGGGCAAATTTAGCTCCTTTCAACCATCAACATCGCTGGCAACTTATAGCCGCAGAAAAATGTCGAGTTTTGGGTCAATATTATGATGCAATGGCGCATTATGATTTAGCCATTGCTGGAGCAAAAACCCACGGTTATCTACAAGAAGAAGCACTCAGTAATGAACTGGCTGCTAAATTTTATCGGAATTGGGGCAAAGAGAAAGTGGCCGCAGGTTATATGCAAGAGGCATATTACTGTTACGCGCGTTGGGGTAGCCGAGCCAAAACCAAAGATTTGGAAAACCGCTACGCCAATTTACTGCAACTCATTCTCCAGCAAAAAGTACAATCGCTAAATATACTGGAAACAGTATCAGTGAAAGGAAATCCTCCTGTTCCCGTTCACAGTTTTCAGGAGCAAAGTTGTTCTTCTAGCAGTAGTCTCAATGTTGCCTTGGATTTTTCCGCCATCCTCAAAGCTTCCTACGCCATCTCCGGGACAATTCAACTTGATGAACTGCTCAAACAACTGACTCAGCTTATTTTGCAACATTCTGGGGGCGATCGCTGCGCTTTAATTTTGCCTGATAATCAAGGAGAATGGCAAGTGAGAGCTATCGCCACGCCCGATAAAATCGAACTTTTTTGCGAACCTTTAGAAGACAATCCCAATTTACCAGTCAAGTTTATCCAGTACGTGAAAAACACCCAAGAAATTGTGGTGATTGATGAACTTCAAACTGATTTACCTGTAATTGATGAGTATTTAGTTCAACGACAACCGAAAAGTTTATTGTGTTTGCCGATTCTCAATCAAGGAAATTTAATCGGGATTTTGTATTTAAAGAATCACTGTGCTAGTAGGGTATTTACCAGCGATCGCATCCTAATTCTCAATTTTCTGTGTACCCAAGCGGCGATTTCTTTGAAAAATGCCAGTCTTTATCAAGATTCGCAAATTTATGCTCAACAGTTAGAACAATCTCTAGACCAGTTACGCCTGAGTGAAACTCGTTTTCAGAAACTAGCAGATAATATTCCGGGATTGATTTATCAAATTCGGATTCAAGCCGATGGTTCATCTTCTGTGTCTTATGTCAGTTCTGGGTGTCAAACTCTCTACGAAGTGGCGGCTGAGGATATCATGTCAGGTAAATATAGTCTGCGTGATTTTGAACATCCCGACGATCAAGCCGAGGCTTTTCGCGCAACTATGAAGTCAGCGCAAAATCTTACTCCATTTCAACATGAGTGGCGCATTATTACACCCAATGGGAATATCAAGTGGGTAAAAGCCGCTTCCCAGCCAGAACTTAGGGAAAATGGTGAAATGGTATGGGATGGTATTTTGATTGATATTAGCGATCGCAAACGTGCAGAACAAGAACAACAGCGACTGCTGCGAATTTTGGATGCTACTCCAGATATTGTAGGCATTGCCGATGCCAATGGTAATAGTCTCTATATTAATCCAGCTGGACAGAGGGTTTGGCAGATGAACACCGGATTCCACATTTCTACTATCACCCCTCCGATAGCGATGGCACATCTACAAACAGTTGGCATTCCCACTGCTATCCACCAAGGAACTTGGAGTGGTGAATCAGCTATTTTCGATATCCAAGGCAATGAAATTCCCGTTTCTCAGGTAATCATTGCCCATAAAAACGCCGCCGATGAAGTTGAATACATATCAACCATTATTCGAGATATTCGCGATCGCAAACAAACAGAAGCTGCTATTCAACAAAAATCCCAGGATTTAGAAAAAGCACTACAAAAACTACAACAAGCACAACTGCAAATGGTACAAAATGAAAAGATGTCTGCATTAGGTAACTTAGTTGCAGGTATAGCTCATGAAATGAACAATCCGCTTGGCTTTATTTCGGCGAGTCTGAAACAAGCTCAACCTACCTTGTCTGATATTACCGAACACCTTAAACTATATCAACAAGCTCTACCAAATCCTCAAGACGAAATTCTCGATCATGCTGAAGAAATTGACTTGGATTATAGCTTAGAAGATTTGCCAAAAATACTTGATGCAATGGTTATGGCTTGTGAAAGATTAAACAATATCAGCACCAGTTTAAGAACTTTCTCCCGTGCTGATCAAAATTACAAAGTACTATTTAATATTAATGAAGGCATTGATAGTACAATTTTAATTCTCAAACATCGCCTCAAAGCTAACGAACATCATCCAGAAATCATCGTAGTTACAGATTACGATAGTCTGCAACCGATCGCCTGTTTTCCTGGGCAATTAAATCAGGTATTTATGAATATAATGGCCAATGCCATTGATGCTTTAGAAGAATCCAGTGTCGGGCGTAGTTTCGAGAATATTAAACTAAATCCTCACAAAATTATCGTGAGAACTGTAATTGATCATCACAACGTCAAAATCTCCATTGCTGATAATGGTAAAGGTATAAGTGAAGAGGTGAAAACACACATATTTGACTATTTATTTACAACAAAAGGTGTTGGCAAAGGAACCGGAATTGGACTAGCGATCGCCCGCCAAATTGTTGAAGAAAAACATGGTGGTAAAATCGCAGTTAATTCTGTGTTAGGCCAGGGAACAGAATTTGTAATTTTCCTCCCACTAACAGATGAATCTAGCAAAAATGGCGTTACATAATTTTAGCTGAGGATTCAGAATTACCCAAAAACCTAGAGTCATCGATAATATATTGTTGTTCATTCGCCAGCGATAGAATGTTTCATAACTTAAAATTGGAATTATTTTTGGAACTGTGCAACTGGGATTTTTATGATAAATTCTGCTCCTTGATAAACAGATGAAATACACTCTAACGAACCACCGTGTTGCTCAGTAATAATTTGATAGCTAACCGATAAACCTAGCCCAGAACCTTTACCAACAGCTTTGGTAGTAAAAAAAGGATCAAATAACTTTTGTCTAACTTGTTCGGGAATACCAGGGCCATTATCGATAATCCGAATAAGGATTTGTTGAGCATTCAGTTGTTGAGTACAAATCCGAATTTCTGGCTGGGTATGTGAGAATTTTTCTTGAATTAATGACTCTTCTAAAGCATCGATTGCATTGGACAAAATATTCATAAATACTTGATTTAGCTGGCGAGCATAGCACTCAACTAAAGGTAAATTGTCATAATCTTTCAGAACCTGAATTGGGACATGATTGGCTCTAGTTTTCAAACGATGTTCCAAAATACTCAGTGTACTGTCAATACCCTGATGAATATCCACTGCTTTTAACTCGGCTTCATCTAGCCGCGAAAAGGTACGAAGAGAAACCACAATTTGCTGTATGCGTTCAGCACCGACTTCCATTGAAGAGAGTAATTTTAGCAAATCTTCGACTAAAAAATCGAATTCCATCTCTTGAATTGTCGTTTGAATTTCCAGAGCAGGATTGGGATAGTTTATGCGGTAAAGATGAAGTAGATTCAGTAGTTGTTGGATATATTGGTTAGCATAAGTTAAATTGCCATAGATAAAATTTACTGGATTATTGATTTCATGGGCAACTCCAGCAACTAATTGACCCAGAGACGACATTTTCTCACTTTGGATAAGTTGAGCTTGGGTACTTTGTAATTCTTTGAGAGTTTGCTCTAGTTCTATTGCTTGCTGTTTGAGTTGAGCTTCTGCTTGTTTATGTTCTGTAATATCGTCTCGAACCACGAGTAAATATTTAGGCTCACCTTGAGAATCAAGAATCGGAGCTTTTTTAATCTGTAAAATCCGGCTTTCGCCGCTTTTTTTGCGAATTATTTCTTCAGGAATCTCTAATAATGTTTTGCTATCAAGTGCTTCGTGATCTCGCTGAGTAAAGAAATCGGCCTCTTCTTTGGGAAATAAGTCGTAGTCGTTCTTCCCTAAAATTTCATCAGCACTGACACCAGCTAACTTTTCTGCGGCTTGATTACATAAGACAATTCGCAGATCAGCCGCATCTTTGACAAAAACTGCTACAGGCATGGTTTGAATTACAGAATGCAGAAACTGTTGAGTAGTTTGCAATTGTTCTTCTATCCGTTGACGCTCATGCAGTGCAGCTTGCCGTTCACTCTTGTATTGCTGTAATTGATTAGTATATTCTAGAACTGTCTGGCGTAGTTCAGCATTATCTTTTTTGAGTTGCTGAAGGCATTGGCGTAGGCTGATTAATTCTTGATTTAACTCTTCAATAGACATACTGATTTATGATTTTTTAGTTTTAGACATTGAGGAAGCTATGTATATCTCAATACAGTAAATTGATTTGTCTATTACCAGAGTTAAGTAACTTGAAAATGTGATAGCCATACAGAGATTTTGTGTTAGCACAGTTGCTCATATCTATGAATTTGCTGCTGGTGAAGAAGTTATCGTTAGAGAATTTAGCCAAATCTACTGTAATGGAAAGAGCCTGAGATCATTTTGCCCAAATCAATATCAAATATTAACTAGTAGTTAAATTTAAATCCCCAGGCTTTTCCTCAGCTAATATTCCGGACAAGCCTACTGTTTCCTGGCTTACATATCTTCTAATTCCATTCCTTTGGTTTCCTTGATAAAAAAGAGAACGAAAAACAGTGAGATAGCTGCCGCAGTGGTATAGATTCCGTAGGCTGCACCTAAGCCGAAATATTGCAGGATGGGAGGAAAGGATATAGACACAGCGAAATTTGCTACCCATTGCATCGCCGCCGCCACAGACAGTGCAGCAGCCCGAATTTTGTTGTTGAACATTTCGCCTAACAGTACCCAGGTAACTGGCCCCCAGGAAAAACCAAAGCAAAATACATAGAGATTGGCGGCAACAAGAGCGACAATACCTGCACTTCCGGTCAGGCTTGGATTCCCAGCAGCATCTATTGGGGCTGTGCCGAAAATTGATGCCATTGTTCCCAAGGTAATGGTCATACCGATTGAGCCGAGAATCAATAGGGGTTTACGACCAAATTTATCGACGAAAGCGATCGCTACTAATGTAGTAATAATATTTACTGCACCTGTGATCACTGTAATTGAGAGGGAATCTTTTTCGGAAAAGCCAACCGCCCGCCATAAAACGCTGCTGTAGTAAAAGATGACGTTAATACCGACGAATTGCTGAAGTAAAGATATACCGATACCAACCCAAACTATGGGGAGAAGTCCGCCACTCCGGCGTAAGAGGTCAGAAAATTGCGGCTCCCGTTCTCTCATGACTGTTTGGCGAATTTCCTCGATTTTGGCTAAAACATTACCGCCGATAATTTTACTAAGAACATTGGCGGCTTCTGGCTCTCGTCCTTGAGCTACTAAATAGCGAGGCGATTCAGGAATCATTAAAGCGGCCATCCCATACAGCACCGCCGGCGGAATTTCTGTCCAAAACATCCACCGCCAAGCAGCAATCCCAAATAAAAAGGGCGACTCGGCTGAACCTGCTGATACTGCTATAAAGTAGTCACATAGTAAGGCAATGAAAATGCCAATGACGATCGCTAGTTGTTGCAAAGACCCTAACCTACCGCGCAAATTGCTAGGAGAACACTCAGCAATGTAAGCTGGGGCAATCACACTGGCAGCACCAACCGCAAGTCCACCCAACAGCCGCCAAAAGATAAAATCCCAAATGCCAAAGGCAATTCCAGAGCCAATAGCACTAATGGTAAATAACACTGAAGCTACCACCATTGCTTTGACTCGTCCATATCGGTCGGCAATTTTGCCAGCATAGAAGGCTCCCACCGCCGAGCCTAATAATGCCAACGATACCGCAAGGCCAGTTAGTACACTGTTGGTACTAAAAGCTGTGGATAAAGCTGCAACTGCACCGTTAATCACGGCGGTATCAAATCCGAACAGAAAGCCACCGAGGGCAGCAGCACCAGCAATTAAAATTACATAGAAGGTGTTGGATTTACGACGAGTTGTGGTGGATGTCATGGTTGTATTTGGTGTTGGGGAATAAGATTATGAGTTATTCACGCAGAGACGCGGAGGCGCAGAGAAAAGAAGGAGAGTTGATAGTGCTGACTATTCTTCGCCCTGCACCTTTACACTCGTGCCTAACGCCTAGAACGTCTGCGGAGTCGATCAATCATGACGGCGGCAATGATGACTAAGCCTTTCACAACGAGTTGCCAGAAGTAAGACATATTTAACAAGGTCAAACCATTGTTAAGAACGGCAATGATTAATGCACCTAACAATGTGCCGCCAATTGTGCCGATACCGCCTGTGAAGCTGGTTCCACCAAGAATAACCGCAGCGATCGCATCTAATTCATAACCCTGTCCTAATATTCCTGTGGCACTATACAGCCGACTGGCGCTCATAATTCCGGCTAAACCTGCCAGCAATCCACTCACGCCATAAACAAATAGCAAGACGCGATTGACTTTGATACCTGTTAATCTGGCGGCTCGTTCGTTACCGCCTACTGCATATATCTGCACACCTAAAACAGTTTGACGCAGCACAAACCAACTCACAGCTACAGTTAACAGGGCAATGATGACTAGCCAGGGAATGGGGCCGATGTAGCTATTACCTATCCAAGCAAAGTTGATGTTGCGGTTAATAACTGTTGTACCGTTGGCAACTAAAAAGGCCGCGCCTCTTAAGGCCGTTAATGAACCCAAGGTGACAATAAACGGCGGTACATCCAAAAAGGTGATTAACGCACCGTTGAGTAAACCTAAAAGCAAACCTGTCAGTAAAGCTGCTGGTACAGCCAACCAACCTAAAGCCGGCAGCAAAGATACTAATACTGCAACTACGGCAGATACAGCCAAGATTGAACCTACGGAAAGGTCAATCCCACCAGTGAGAATCACAAATGTCATCCCGGTTGCCAGCACAATATTAATTGATGCTTGACGTAAGATGTTGACGGCGTTACCTGCTGTGAAAAAGTTGGGACTTAGCAGGGAAAATAAAATGCAGATGATTACGAGAATCGGTAAAATACCCGCAACTTGCAAGAAATTATTGATAGATTTACGCCGACTGGCTGCGGAATTTTGGCTAGGTCTATTATTGACAGGTCTTAAGGTTTGACTCATGATGCTACCTCCGATGCTCCAGTTGCATAGTGCATAATGTTTTCTTGGGTGATTTCTCTGTCTGGGGTGTCGTCTAGTTCGCCGACTAACTGTCCTTCGCGCATGACTAAAACGCGATCGCTCATCCCGACAATTTCGGGCAATTCGCTGGAAACCATGAGAATTGCGACTCCTTGGGCAGCTAAGTCACTGATAATCCGGTAAATTTCGCTTTTCGCCCCGATATCTACGCCGCGTGTTGGTTCATCTAGCATCAATACTCTGGGGTTAATGGCTAACCACCGCGCCAGTAAGAGTTTTTGCTGATTCCCACCGGAAAGATCCACGGCTCTAATTTCTAAATTCGCCAACCGAATATGGAAGTTTTCAACGGCTTCTGTGGCAATCTTATTGACTGAACCCCAGTTAACAATGCCACCTTTGGCATCCTGTCTGAGTCGATTCAGTCCAATATTCTTGCGGGAACTCATCTCTAGAAATAAACCTTGGTCTTTGCGGTCTTCGGGTACGTAGCCAATCCCCGCGGCGATCGCATCACTGGGCGAATGAATCTCTAGTTTTTTGCCATTTAGGAAGACTTCACCGCTAACTTTGCGATCAGCACCAAAAATCAACCTCGATACTTCTGTCCTTCCTGCACCCACTAACCCAGCTAGTCCCAGAATTTCGCCCGCACGCAGTTGAAAACTAGCTGGCTGTATCTTGCGCCCATCACTAATATTTCTGACTTCCAACACCACTGCGCCAGGGTTCTTTTGTCGTTGATGTTCGTAGAAGTCCTGCATGGAACGACCAACCATCATTTGTACCAATCTCTGCGGCGAAATTTCTTCACGGGTCAAACTGCCAATATATTGACCATCACGTAGTACACTAATTCGGTCAGCCAAGGCATAGATTTCTTCCATCCGATGACTGATGTAGATAATCGCAATGCCATTGTTGCGGAGTTTGCGAATCACTTGAAATAAACTCTCAGTCTCGCGGTCAGATAAGGCGGCTGTTGGTTCATCCATGACCAAAATCCGGCTTTTATCTTTCAGCGCCCTGGCGATTTCTACTTGTTGTTGTTCGGCGATCGCTAATGTACCGACTATAGTTTGCGGTGTAAAAGTCGCCCCCAAACTGTCTAGCACCTGCTGGGCTTCGAGTTCCATTGTTTTGCGGTCTAAAAATTGACCCCGTTGCAACTCGCTCCCCATAAACATATTTTCGGTAACGGTTAAATTGGGTGCAACGTTCAATTCCTGATAAATCAGATTAATACCCGCTTTGCGTGCTGTACCCGGATCGGTAATTTTCACAGGTTGACCATTGATGCGAATCTCGCCTTCATCGGCAATATAAGCCCCAGCGAGAATTTTCATTAATGTGCTTTTACCTGCCCCATTTTCACCCATGAGGGCGTGAACTTCTCCGGGATAAATGGTGAGATTTACACCTTGCAAAGCTGCAACACCATGAAATCGTTTAGCAATCCCCTGCATTTCTAGTACAGGGGTAACAGTTGAGGACGGCGGAAAATCAGTTTGAATATTTGTTGTCATAAATTTCAGTGCTGAGTTAGGCATTAAAAAGGCAAAAGTAAAAAGGCAAAAGTAAAAAGATTAGTTTCTTTTGACTTTTGACTGATTTCTTTCCAATCCCTTACCAACCTGTTGATGTACTCACGTTCTCTTTGGTAATCAACTTGGCGGGAATCAAAATGTCTGGTGATGCGGGTTTTTTGCCATGTAAGATATCGTTACCAACCCGAACTGCTGTTTGTGTCATCCCTCTGGGATTTTGAGTAGCAGTTGCCGCATATAAGCTATCGTTAGAGGCGATCGCTTGGATGGCTTCTGGCGCACCGTCAACTCCGACTATGAAAAATTCGCTGCGTTTGGCTTGGTTGGCGGCTAAATCTACTCCCACACCGCTAGGATCGTTGATGGCAAAAACAGCATCAATTTTGGGAAAAGTTACCAGAATATCGCTCATCACTCTCAGTCCCCCATCCCGGCTACCTTCGGCGTTCTGGTCTTTAGACAGGATTTTGATATCGGGATATTTGGCTAAGACTTTCAAGCAGCCATCAACTCGCTGAATTACCGAAGCTACTGGCGGCCCGTTGACTATGACTACATTGCCTTTACCTTGGAGGCGATTGGCAATATATTGACAGCTAATTTCTCCTGCTTGCAAGTTATTGGTGGTGACAGTAGCATCTACCTCTGCGTCTACGCCTGTGTCTACCGCAATTACAATCTTGCCTGCTTTTCTGGCTTGCTCAACTGCTGGTCTGATACCTTTAGAGTCAGCCGCATTCAAAATAATAATGTCAGTATTCGCCGCGACGAAGTTTTCAATTTGATTAAATTGCTGATTCAGGTCATATCCGCTAGAAACAACGGTAACTCTGACATCATTCCCACCGATTTTTTTGGCTTCTTTCTCCGCGCCTTGTGCCATGACGACGAAGAAAGGATTACTTAAATCGCCCAGTGTCACACCAACGGCTCGTAATTTAACATTGCGCTCACCGTTGTTGCTCGGCGTAGTTGTGTCAGTAACATTTTTTGTATCAGTGTTCGTGGCTGTGTCGCCATTGGGAGAAACATTGGTGCAGCTGACTAAAGTACCACTGACAATACTTAATAAAGTCGCTGCGTAGACGCGCAGCGGCTTGTCCTTGGACATCGCCTGTTTTTTCACATTCATTCACATCCTATTAAAAAAGCGGGGAAAACTGGAAATATGTGTAGAAATATTAACTAAGCTAAAATCCTCTTTTAATTTTGTCGTCTGCCTTTTGTTTTCTGCTTTCTCCTAACGATAGATATTTACTCCGGCTTGACTGGAAAAAGTTGTCATTATTTGAGATGTTGCTAAAAGTTGAACCTGTGCGGGGGAAAAGTTTACTCAAGTCGGTAAAATTTTTTAGACAGATTTTTAGATTGATCCCTCATATTTATCTGAGGGCTTTTAGCATTAATTAACTATTGGTAAAAATCTTATAATCTAAAGACTTCAACCAATTCTGCAAATTTTGGCAACAGGTTCTCCAAAAAGAACCTATTGCTAAATCTGATTTTATTAATGTTTGAATTAGGCTTATGCACAGGTGTGCATTCCTGATGCTTTTTATTTTTGCACAGGTGTGCATAAAATTTGTGTTAATTTTGTTTAAGTTACCTAGGGTCGTGGTAAACATGAGTAAACGAAAGATTTCCATTGAAGATATTGCTCGCAAAGCAGGCGTTTCTCATTCAACAGTTTCACGCGCTTTACGAGACAGTCCTTTGATTAGTTCTAAGGTGCGGGAGGAAATCAAAAGACTGGCGCAAGAAATGAATTATGTACCAAATGCGATCGCCCAAAGTTTACAAAATCAGCGCACTTATACCGTTGGGGTAATTGTCACATCCATAGCCGATCCCTTTTTTGGTGAGTTAGTTGAGGGAGTTGAACAAGTTGCGCGACTTGCTGGCTTAAATGTGTTGTTAAATGCTTCACATGGAGATTTTGAGCAGGAAATAGCTGCGATTGAGAATTTTCATTACCGGAGAGTTGACGGAATTTTAGTCGCTGACTCACGCATAGGTAAACACTATACCAAGCAGTTAACCCAATTTACTGTGCCGACAGTTTTAATTAACATCGACACAGCAGATCAAAATGAAACCTTTCACTCAGTCACCATAGATGACCGCCTAGGTGGCTGTTTAGCTGTAGAACATCTCCTAGATTTAGGACACACTCGTATCGGTTATTTAGGTGTGGGTGATGGTAGCAAAGCCGACCAACAGCGCCTAGAAGGATATCAAATAGCTCTAACTCAAGCAGGTCTAACACAAAATACAGATTGGGTCGCAATTCCACATCGGGATGAGCAAGCAATCAGCGATATTGACATTGGCAAAAAAATGCTCTCTCAACTAGTTAATGCTGGCGTAACAGGCATCTTTTGCTACAACGATATGGTCGCAATTGGCGCTCTCTTAGCCTGTAAAGAACTAAATATTTCCGTACCAGCAGATTTGAGCCTTGTGGGATTTGATAATATTGCTCTGGCCAGTTACATTACCCCACCACTGACAACAGTCAGTCAACGGATGGTAGAAATGGGTGAATTTGCTATGACCATGTTGCTGGAGTTATTTGAGGGAAAACCTGTAGACAATATTCTTCTCTCTCCGTTTTTAGTTAAAAGAGGGAGTACAGCAACAGTCACGAGAGCAAAAAATTCAGTGATTACATTGAGGTGAAAACTTAAATTGCTGGTAAAGTTTATAAGTATGTAACGAACAGTTAAGCAGAAAAATTACGTACCTACAAAAAAATTACCGGAGCAGTTAGAGATAGAAAACTGCCCCGGTTAATTAATTTAGATAAAATACTCAAAGTTATGAAATTGGATTTACGCAACAACTTTTCTGGATAAACTCACGGTAGGCTATGATTTCGTCAATGCTGCTGAGAAAAGTTGTTTACATCAAATTTTAGTGGTTCTGCAATGCTTATTTGCCAAGAAAAATAATAGAAGACTCTGGATCAGGGAATATTTGTAAAAAACTAGAGACTGTACCTTCAGAAGGTTGGGCGGTAAATTGTTCTTTGTCCGAGTTAAACATCCAAAAAAATATACTCCCAATCCAAAATCAGAAATCAGGGACTAATTAGTCATTGTCCCATTGCTCACGACCAATGAGGTCGCCAATGCGATCGCGCAGAAGAAAATCGCATTTTTCTAATTCACATTCAACGCACACCCACTCTCTCGCTGGGATGTATTGGCAGAGTGTATATATTGGCTGTTGTCGGCTAACCATCCCTTTATGCACCAGTCGGCGTGCTTCGTCTTGGATTACATCTAAAGAGTAGTAATTGATAGAAGGCACCGTATTCACACTCATGATTTTTACTCACACATTTATACGTAGATAGTATTCCCACTTATTGTAGGAAACAAACATGACAGAGATTAGACTTGTAACTAGGGTTTTGTATTTTGCTATACGGAACTAATTTCATTTTGACGCTACACACCCTAAAATTATCTAAAGAAATGTTGAGAAAGTCAACATTCTCTGACATTAACCTGATATATAGTCAATCCAAAAATCCCATAGTAGTAAAATTTACCCCTTGTAAAGGTTGTATTATCTACCTTAAAGAAGTTCTCAAGCTTTACAGGAACTGCCTTAAAGCATAATTTAACAGGTAATAATAGTTCATACTGCAACTTTAGTTATCAAAACAGAATTTAGGAGTCAGTTATCAGAGTAGGCTAGTTCTTCCTTGCTCATCGACCTTCGGTCAAGGGAACCTACCATGTACACACAAGTGTTAAACCACATCCCGCCTAGAACCAAAGTTCCAGGCTCATAGCCAAAGTCCACAAAGCATGGACTGGAAGACATTTTTGGTTGAGTCATCTTCAGATGACTTGCGCTATGAGACTCGGAATGAATTCCGAGGCGGGACAGATGCACTCAACGAACATTTATTTATATGTATTTTTATGCTCTATCAAGTGAAATGGTATGACCCAGAATTCTGGCTATTTCAGATCTGTTTAGATTAGAACTAACTTCATATAACTTTAAATCCCCACGGCTTTATCAAAGCGCAGCATTTCCAAACTGCGATCGCCATAGACCCCTTCAATTTGTTGGCGACAGCAATCTATAGCAAAATCATTGAGTTCTTCTGGTTCAATCCCATACATATCTTGAAACGCCTCAGTTTCTACCCGACAGAACCGCGGACGGTTGGGGTAAATTTGGCATTCTCTTGTATCGTGGTCGAAATTAATGCACCAGCCATCTTTGCCTACCATACTTAGGTAAAGTTCTAACTCCTCTGGCAAGAGATATTCCTCTAAATCGGGGCGTTCTGCTGGGTCGAGATTACAGCAGGCTCCACATTGTTTGACACATTGCCAGTTTGCCATTTTATGTTTTTTCCTATAATTTTGTTAAGTAAATTAAAACTCGCATACCATTGCCGGATATGATCAAATGCGGGTTTTGCAACTGAATTGATTATCGAACTGTTTTAAGATAATTGGGAGGAAAGAGAAAAATGTTTGACGGTATCATTAGCGCTGTCACCAGTATCAATTGGGAAGTTATTTTCCAGCTACTCTCTGTAGCACTAATTGTCATTGCTGGGCCTGCTGTAATTTTTGTTTTGGCTTTTCGCAACGGCAACCTGTAAGAGTTTCAAGTGCTGAGTGCTGAGTGCTGAGTGAAACATCAGTATTCATGACTCAGCATTTATAGGATCTAAAAGTAATAAAATATACTATTAAATTCTAAAGGCTAAGTATAAAAACTATTCTAATTCTGACTCCTGACTCCTGAATTCTGCTTTATGTATGATAATGCTTGCAAGGCAGCTTGAATAATGGAATCATATTGCGGTTGAGATATATCAACCTCTATAGCCTCTTCACGACTGGTTCCCAATAGTCCGATGATATTTCCTGGGTGCATAACGAGAATTTTGCCTTCAGGATTTTTGATTCTGAGTTCCGGTAAATAATTATTTTGATAAATACCACAAGTATATTGACGTTCCTGGTAGTGAAAAGAAGTTTTGAGTGGGTGCGTGGGGGAATTGTAAAAGATTTGAGAGGAGACTGTTGTTAATCTCACCCCTACCAACTCCAACTCAATAGTGCTATTACCGTTAAAAGTATTTTCGCGTAACTTGTAAGCTACATCAACTCGCTGGGGTAAAGGGTAATAATCACGCCAACGCCAAGCGATCGCCTTAATTGTATACTGCTGATTATTGATAGTTTGGGCTAGTTTCACCTTAATATGACCCTTCCCCACAATTTGCTGTTCCATGACTTGGACATTTGCTGTCCAAAAAATTGGATCGGGGTTATCGATACCGCAAGGATGGAGAGCATTTAATTGTTGAAAAAGCTGGTGATTGATCTGATCAAAATTAGCTTGAGCATCAATTTTGAGGAGTGGCTTGAGGTGTTGCGGTTCTAGACACTGGTTAGCAAAATCAATTAACCGCGATCGCACCAATTCTAAATTTTC
Organism: Nostoc sp. LEGE 06077; assembly: GCF_015207705.1. Lineage (GTDB taxonomy): Bacteria > Cyanobacteriota > Cyanobacteriia > Cyanobacteriales > Nostocaceae > Nostoc_B. Next base: position 1,580 of record NZ_JADEWI010000005.1, on the reverse strand, counting down.
TGCTGGTAATGAAAATCCACCCGCTGCTTTGTGTCCGCCGAATTTACCTAACAAATCTCGACAATATTCCAACGCCTCAAACACATGAAACTCAGGAATTCCCCGCGCTGAACCGCGGATGTGTCCTGCATCTTCATAAGTACCAATAAAAACAGGCACACCGTAGCGTTCTACCAAGCGAGAGGCGACAATCCCAATTACCCCATGATGCCACTCTGGTTGCACAACAACCAATACCCGGTCTTGGGGTAAAGAGGCGATGAATTCTGATTCTACATAAGCGATCGCTTCTTGTTCAATCTCCTCGCACATTTGCTGACGACTGGTGTTTGTTTGTTCACACTGCATTGCTCTTGTCAGCGCAATTCCTATATCATCAGTAGTCAGCAAATCAATCACCGTCTGCGGATCACCAATGCGACCAACAGCGTTAATTCTTGGCCCTAGACGAAAGCCGATATCCTCTGGTTTGAGGGATTTAGAAGAATTTTTCTCCCCTGCTCCCCTGCCCCCCTGCCCTGCCTCCTTGGCTTGCACACCCCCTATTTGGATTAACGCCTGCACTCCTGGTAACTTAGATTTAGGTAAATGTTTTAAACCACGTTTTACCCAGCGGCGATTGACACCAGTTAAAGGTGCTAAATCTGCAATAGTTCCCAAAGTGAATAATTCTAGCATTGGCTGAATTAAGCCTCTGGTTTCGCCTAGCTGTTGTGCGAGACAAACCGCCAAAATATATGCAACACCAACACCAGCCACACCGCGATAAGGTGAAGATTCAGCGATGAGTTTGGGGTTGAGAATCGCATCGGCTGGGGGTAATTGTTGCGGGATGTCGTGGTGGTCGGTGACAATGACTTTTACGCCGAGTTCTCTGGCTCTAGCAATGGGTTCATAAGCAGAGATACCATTATCGACAGTGAGAATTAGCCTGACACCTTCACTATGAAATTCTTCAACGATGCGTTTGTTAATACCGTAACCTTCGTGCATCCGACTAGGGATAGCATAATCTACCTGCGCGCCTAAAGCCCGGAGACTCCGCAAGAGTAATGCAGTGCTAGTCATCCCGTCTGCATCATAGTCCCCACAAATAGCAATTTTACTTTGAGATGCGATCGCCTCTTGCAACAACTCCACACTCATCGCCAAATCAGGAAATTCTTCTAAAGGCGAAGGTAAAACTATCGATTCTGGTTCTAAAAATGCTTGTGCTTGCGCTGGTGTTTCAATTCCCCGATTAATTAATAACTGGCTGATAATAGGGGAAAGATTAGTTAAACTTGCCAGTTTTTCAGCTAAATCTACTTTTTGTGGGTAAATTTGCCAACGCTGATTGGGTAAGCGCCTACGAATTTGTGAACGTTCTGTTAAAGGTCGGTCTAGCACGATGAAGGACGATAGTTGGGAGTTGTTGCGTAACTCTTAACTGATAACACTTTTCCAACACATTAGACCTCTTGCAAAAGTCCCATGAGCGTGGGAAAAGTAGCTGAGAGCTTTCTTGACATCTATGAGCTACGAAAAGGTAAAGAACCTCAAACCAGAAGAATTCAAACGGCTGTGTGGTGTGCATCCGG
>NZ_JADEWI010000039.1 GCF_015207705.1 Nostoc sp. LEGE 06077 | reverse complement strand
ATTTTTTGTCACTTTTTTACCGATTCTCAATCTATCGTAGCGATCTCCTGAACGATTCACTGTTGACCAAATTCATTCATATCAAGCTTTTTGCGCCTTCCTATCCATCGAACTCACGTTAATTTAATTATTAGTCCTAATTATTGAATTTCATACTGCACCTTAACCCATCCAAAATTCATCAGGTAAAGGATCATTAAAATCATCGCTCATCGAGATTTCGCCTCGATTTCAGGTTGAGCATATTTTTGCATTAAAAATTCCACAAAATCTAAGACCTGCTATTGCTGTTCTGGTGCTAGAGTTTGCAACTTGACAATTAATTCTGAGATGGTATCTACAACTTGAGCAGTCATCTCAGCTTCTCCCTTGATCAAATCTGATTTTATGTTATTTGTTTATTCGGGCACTCGCTCTTTGATTTGCTATTACCATGAAAACATAGGGAAACACTACGCGAATCCTGACCTCTTCATTCTTGTCGCTTAGATTTTCCACCAAATACTTGACAAAATTGCATATTTATATTTATAGCTATATTCCTTATCAAAATTACCTATTTGCCCCTATATATAGTAAATATTAAGATTTCGTTACATAATTCGAGTATTTGCTCTTATTATTTATTAATGTTTGTTAACAAAGTTTGCGATTTTTATATCAATTTGTGTCAGAAATCAGGCAAAATGCTCTCTGGGCAAGGTTTTTCTGATAAAAAACACTTATTGCCGAATAAAAGAAGTCATTAGTGGCGTTATCAGCCACGAAAAACTTCTAGTCGAGAACACGCATCAAAGGAGCAGAGGAAGCATGTTCACTCACGTCAAGTCCACCATTAGACACATTGCGCCTGATAACCTGCGCGGACGTAATTTAATCAAGGTGGTCTATGTCGTGCTTGAGTCCCAGTACCAGAGTGCATTGTCGCAAGCGGTTCGCACGATTAACGCGAACAGTCCCGATCTGGCGATCGAAATCAGTGGGTACTTAATTGAGGAACTCCGAGACCCCGAAAACTATGAAGAGTTCCAACGTGATATACAAAGTGCCAATATTTTTATTGCCTCTCTGATTTTTATCGAAGACTTAGCACAAAAAGTAGTAACCGCCGTAGAACCGTACCGCGATAATTTAGACGTTGCCGTTGTTTTCCCCTCAATGCCAGAGGTAATGCGCCTAAATAAAATGGGCAGTTTTTCCTTGGCGCAGTTGGGTCAATCGAAGAGTGCGATCGCACAATTCATGCGGAAACGCAAAGAAAAATCCGGTGCAGGATTCCAAGATGGAATGCTGAAGCTTTTGCGGACATTGCCCCAAGTACTGAAGTTCTTGCCTATGGAAAAGGCACAGGACGCACGCAATTTTATGTTGAGTTTTCAGTATTGGTTAGGTGGTTCTCCAGAAAACCTAGAGAACTTCTTGCTGATGCTGGCTGACAAGTATGTATTAAAAGGCTTAGACAAAGAAGGTTCTGCGTCTCTGGAATATGAACCACCAGTTGTCTACCCTGATATGGGTATTTGGCATCCTTTAGCAACCACCATGTATGAGGATGTCCGAGAATATCTCAACTGGTATACCGCCCGTAAGGATATTTCTAGTGATCTCAAAGATCCCCTGGCACCTTGTGTAGGCTTAGTATTACAACGCACTCACCTAGTTACAGGCGATGATGCCCATTACGTGGCGATGGTACAGGAATTAGAATCCCTCGGCGCACGGGTAGTACCTGTGTTTGCTGGTGGTTTGGATTTCTCCAAGCCTGTGGATGCTTATTTCTACGAACCAACCACCAACACAGCACTAGTTGATGCAGTCATCTCCTTAACTGGTTTTGCGTTAGTTGGCGGCCCAGCTAGACAAGACCATCCCAAAGCAATTGACTCACTCAAACGCTTAAATCGCCCTTACATGGTGGCGTTGCCCTTAGTATTCCAAACTACGGAAGAATGGTTAGATAGCGATTTAGGCTTACATCCCATTCAAGTAGCTTTACAAATTGCCATTCCTGAACTCGATGGGGCGATTGAACCAATTATCTTGTCGGGTAGAGATGGGGCGACCGGAAAAGCGATCGCTCTGCGCGATCGCATCGAAGCTGTAGCCCAACGTGCCTTAAAATGGGCGAATCTCCGTCGCAAACCCAAACTAGATAAAAAAGTTGCGATCACCGTTTTCAGTTTCCCTCCCGACAAAGGCAACGTCGGTACAGCCGCTTACTTAGACGTATTTGGCTCAATTTACGAAGTGATGAAGGCGCTGCGAAACAACGGCTACGACTTGCCAGAGTTACCAGAATCGGCTGAAGCTTTGATGCAGGAAGTGATTCACGACGCACAGGCACAGTACGCCAGCCCGGAACTGAACATTGCTTACAAAATGTCAGTACCAGAATATGAAGCACTGACACCTTATTCCCAACGCTTAGAAGAAAACTGGGGGCCGCCACCAGGAAACCTCAATAGCGACGGACAAAACTTGCTGATTTATGGTAAGCAATTTGGTAACGTCTTTATCGGTGTTCAGCCTACCTTCGGTTATGAAGGCGACCCGATGCGGTTGTTGTTCTCCCGTTCCGCCAGCCCTCACCACGGTTTTGCGGCTTACTACACCTACCTGGAAAGAGTTTGGGGCGCGGATGCGGTACTGCACTTTGGTACACATGGTTCCTTGGAATTCATGCCTGGTAAGCAAATGGGGATGTCGGGTGAATGTTACCCCGATAACTTGATTGGCAATATTCCCAACCTCTACTATTACGCTGCTAACAACCCCAGTGAGGCGACAATTGCTAAACGCCGCAGTTACGCCGAGACGATTTCTTACCTGACCCCACCCGCAGAAAACGCTGGTTTGTACAAAGGTTTGAAAGAACTCAGCGAGTTAATTGCTTCTTACCAAACCTTAAAAGATAGTGGTCGCGGTATCCCCATCGTCAACACGATCATGGATAAATGCCGCATCGTTAACTTGGATAAAGATATTAACTTGCCCGAAACCGATGCCAAAGATATGACTCCCGAAGAACGGGATAATATTGTCGGCAGCGTTTACCGCAAGCTAATGGAAATCGAATCACGGTTGTTACCTTGTGGTTTGCACGTCATTGGTAAGCCCCCAACTGCGGAGGAAGCCATTGCTACCCTGGTAAATATTGCCAGCTTAGACCGTCAAGAAGAAGAAATTGTCAGCTTACCTCGGATTATTGCCAATAGTTTAGGGCGCGACATTGACGAGATTTACCAAAATAGCGATCGCGGTATCTTAGAAGATGTCCAACTACTACAAGAAATCACCCTAGCAACTCGCGCCGCTGTTGGTGCATTAATACAAGAACAAACCGACGCTGAAGGAAGAGTTTCCCTCGTTTCCAAGTTGAATTTCTTCAACATGGGCAAAAAGGAACCTTGGGTAGAAGCACTACACAAAGCTGGTTATCCCAAAGTTGACACCTCAGCCTTGAAACCCCTGTTCGAGTATTTAGAATTCTGCTTACAACAAGTTTGTGCAGACAACGAACTCGGTGCATTACTCAAAGGTTTAGAAGGCGAGTACATCTTACCCGGCCCTGGTGGCGACCCCATCCGTAACCCAGATGTATTGCCCACAGGGAAGAATATCCACGCCCTCGACCCCCAATCAATCCCCACGGCGGCGGCTGTGCAATCAGCCAAAATCGTCGTAGATAGACTATTGGCGCGGAATAAAGCCGAAAACAACGGTAATTGGCCAGAAACCATTGCCTGTGTTCTTTGGGGAACCGATAACATCAAAACCTATGGCGAATCCCTGGCACAAATCATGTGGATGGTGGGTGTTCGTCCGGTTCCCGATTCCTTGGGACGGGTGAACAAGTTAGAGTTAATCCCTCTAGAGGAATTGGGACGACCCAGAATTGACGTAGTAATTAACTGTTCTGGCGTATTCCGTGACTTGTTCATTAACCAGATGAATCTGCTAGACCAAGGGGTGAAAATGGCGGCGGAAGCGGATGAACCGTTGGAAATGAACTTCGTCCGCAAACACGCCATGCAGCAAGCTGAGGAAATGGGAATTAACCTCAGACAAGCAGCTACCCGCGTGTTCTCCAACGCTTCTGGTTCCTACTCGTCAAACATCAACTTGGCAGTAGAAAACAGCACTTGGGACAGCGAAGCTGAGTTACAAGAAATGTACCTCAAGCGCAAATCCTTCTCCTTCAATTCCGATAACCCCGGAATCATGGACGAATCCCGGCAGATTTTTGAAAGCACCTTAAAAACTGCTGATGCAACTTTCCAAAACCTGGATTCCTCCGAGATTAGTTTGACCGACGTTTCCCACTACTTCGACTCAGACCCCACTAAGCTAGTAGCAAGTCTGCGTGGTGATGGTAAAAAACCGTCATCCTACATTGCAGACACCACCACAGCCAACGCCCAAGTCCGCACATTATCCGAAACCGTGCGCTTAGATGCCCGTACCAAATTGTTAAATCCCAAGTGGTATGAAGGTATGCTGTCTCACGGTTACGAAGGTGTCCGCGAACTTTCCAAGCGATTGGTAAATACAATGGGTTGGAGTGCAACAGCCGGCGCAGTTGACAACTGGATTTATGAGGACACCAACGAAACCTTCATTAAAGATGAAGAAATGCAGAAACGTTTGATGAACCTCAACCCCCATTCTTTCCGCAAGATGGTATCTACCTTGTTAGAAGTAAATGGTCGCGGTTATTGGGAAACTAGCGAGGAGAATTTAGATCGCCTCCGCGAGTTGTACCAAGAAGTTGAAGACCGAATTGAAGGGATTGAGTAGCTTATAATCGTTTGAAAGCTAAAAATGAAAATGTAGAGATGTTAGATCTAACATCTCTACATTTTTTATCTATTTCTATAAGAATAGAATAAAAATTAACTACTGAGCGATTGTAACTCTTGTGATTTATATCACAACCTTTTCTACTGTTATCGTGATAATAGTCACAACTAACACACTTAGTTTAATGATTTTTACAATAGAAACTATTTGTAATTCACTTAGGAAAGATATATGGCTGGTAACGATAGCATTGTTCTTGATAATATTATTAACCAAAAAACAAATACAACTGGCAATAAATTACCAAATGATGAATTCTTTGAGATTTTTACTTTTGAACAAATATTAAAAAAATATGACCTTTCATATGATGAGTTGAGTTATGGAAAAATAGGAGGAGGTGACGATGGCGGAATCGATGGCTTTTTTATTTTTATTAATAATGAGTTTGTTAGTGAGGATGCAGAGTTAGAGAATTTCAAGAAAAGTCCTTGTATACAATTATTTCTAATTCAATCGAAAAGATCTGATTCTTTTTCTGAGAAAGCTATTGAAAAGTGGCTTTCAACTATAATGAATATTTTCGATCTGGAAAAGAATATAGAGCAAATTCAGAAATATTATAATTCAGATTTGATTAACAAGGTATCCTTTTTTCGAGATCTTTATCTAAATCTTGCATCACAGCATCCTTCTATTGAGATAACGTATGTTTATGCAAGTAAAGGTGACGTATCAAGTATAAATAAAAAAATATACAATTTATCCGAAGTTTTAAAAGACAATACTTTAAGATATTTTTCTGGAGCTAGAGTTAACGTCAGTTTTGTTGGTGCAAGAGAATTAATTGATTCTTCTCGGCTCGAAAAAAGCTATACTTTACAACTAAAATTTACTGAAAATGTTATTTCGAGAGGTGAGGATAATTACGTTCTATTAGCCTCTTTAAAAGATTATTATAATTTTGTTACTTATGATAATGATGAGTTACGCTCATACATATTTGCTTTTAATGTTCGAGATTACCAAGGTAGTAATGTAGAAGTTAATAAAGATATAAAATCCACCTTAGAATCAAAGGATAAAATGGATTTTTGGTGGCTTAATAATGGAATTACTATTTTATCATCAAAAGCAAGCGTTGCTGGTAAAACTATTAGCCTTGATGATGTACAAGTCGTAAATGGGTTACAGACAACTAACACAATATATCATTATATAAAAAATAGAAAAAATGATAAAAATGAGTTAGATGAAGAAAGAGCTATTTTAATAAAAATAGTTGTTACAAATGACCCGGAAACCAGAGACCGTGTTATCAAAGCAACAAATTTTCAAACTCCTATTCCACCAGCATCTTTGAAAGCTACAGATCCAATACAATTAGATATAGAAAATTTCTTTCTAAATCAAGAATGGTTTTATGACCGTCGAAAAAATTATTACAAGAACACAGGTAAACAACTTGATAGAATAATTAGTATTCCATACTTAGCTCAGTCGGTTATAGCAATAGTTTTCCATGAACCAGATATTGCACGTTCAAGACCATCATCAATTCTTAAAAAAGACAACGATTACAAACGAGTTTTTAGCCAAAAGATTAGTCTTGAAGTATACCTATTCTGTGCGAAAACTATGAAAAATTTGGAAAGTTCTATTCGTAGTTTTATATCTAATAAAGTAAGTAATATAGTGATTAATGAGCAGTGGAACCATGCTTCACCGATTCGGATATTAATGTTTCACTTAGGGATGTTATTAGTAGTAAAAACACTTCAGAAAAGTGACTACAAACCTAAAGATGTAGAGGTACTTAAAGACATGGATTTTTCTAATGAATTTATCAGTAACACTTTGGCTGAGTTAATCCAGTTAACTAATAATTATGTCAAATCTAAAGCTCTACCGATTAATATTGGCATCAAGCAAAAAGATTTTGTTACATACATATTAGAAAATGTGGTATTAGATAATATTAAATAAGTTAGCTAAATACATATTAGTTGCCACAACATGAGATTGGTTTATTTTTGAAGGTTTCTGTAAGGCGATCTCTTACAGTGTCATCATAGAATTAACGATCACTTTGGGATTGTGTAGAGTGCGATCGCTTGTTACCCAAGGGGTAAGGGAATATAGAATAGTTATTATGTAAGGTAGTTAAAATGCTGCTTTAATATTCAATCTGGAATATCACTATGAATGCTTTCACAATCAATCTGAAACCAGCGTTGGAATTGACAGATGAGCAATTTTTTCAGATATGTCAAGCAAACCGTGACTTGAAATTTGAACGCAGCGCAAATGGAGAATTAATAATTATGCCACCTACGGGGGGAGAAACAGGAAACCGTAATGGGAGACTAAACCAACAATTATTTAATTGGACGGATGCTGATAGTACTGGTATCGCTTTTGATTCTTCGACTTGTTTTAAATTGCCTAATGGTGCAGACCGTTCACCTGATGCTTCTTGGATAAAATTAGAAAGATGGAATACTTTAACAGATGAACAAAAGGAAAAGTTCCCTCCTATTTGTCCTGATTTTGTAATTGAGTTACTTTCGCCGAGTGATAGCTTGAAAGCAACTCAAGAAAAGATGAGAGAATATTTAGATAATGGTGTGCGTTTAGGTTTGTTAATTAATCGCAAATCCCGGCAAGTAGAAATTTATCGGCAAGGTCAAGAGGTTGAGGTGTTGAACTCGCCTGCGACGTTATCAGGGGAAGATGTATTGAATGGTTTTGTGTTGAATTTAGAAGCGATTTGGTAACTAAATAACAAATAGGTTACACACTAATAAAAAAATAATAAAACACTATAAGTATTACACCCAAGGGAATAAGTATATTGGAATTATAGAGATTATTGCTAATGCCATTAATCAACACCACTCTGAATTACTGGGAGCTTTTACTGTTATTTCACCAACAGCAATTCGCATTCGTAGGCTGGAGAATCGAATACTGAAAATAAAGTGTATTTTACTCTGTTGAAGACGAGTGATCGCGTTTGGGACTATGGAGAGGTGCGATCACTCATCTGGAAAAACAGGCGATCGCTTTGGTAATGTGGAGAGGTGCGATCGCTCATTATGACCAACAGGCGATTCTTGACTGTATCATCATAGAATCAGCAAGCCCTATATTAGAAAAAAGAATATGCTAAAAACACTTTGGGCTACCGTGAGACAAGGAAAGATAGAACTGCTGGAATCTGCGGAATTACCAGAAGGAACAAAAGTGCTAGTGACGTTGCTTCCTGATGATGAAAATGAATTTTGGCTTCAAGCTAGTCAAAAATCACTAGATGCAGTTTGGGATAATAATGAGGATGATGTCTATGCTCAACTACTATAAACATGACATCATTTTAGTTCAGTATCCCTTCTCAGATTTGTCAACTTCAAAAGTTAGACCTGCTGTTGTAGTCAGTACGCAACACATTTCTCAAGATATTTTTATTACGCCTTTGACAAGCAAAACTGAATCATTATTAGAAGGCGAGTTTGTGTTGTCTGAATGGAAAGCAGTAGGTCTAAATGTAGCAACAGCAGTTAAAAGAGGATTATATACAGTCCATAAAAGCTTGGTTGTAAAAGTAATCGGCAAGTTAGCTGATGCTGATGCTAAATTGTTAGAGCAATCCTTAAAAGGTTGGTTGGGACTGTAATACAAAATACCATTATTTATGGCAATATCTCAAAACTGAGAATTGAATATTTTAATCAGCCGATCGCTGTTTGGGAATGTAGAGAATATGCGATCGCGCTAAAGGGGCGGCAAAGAAGCTACAGTGGTTGCTGTATCAGAGTTATCTATCTCTATGACAAAGTTGCTTGCTAACATAGTACGATTTTTTGTAATTTTTTTAACAACAATTTTTTTATATTACTGTGTTGTGCATCCTGGAGTACTACGTTTGGCATTCTCCAGATACCACAATTCGGGGAATTCTGATTACCATGAACAGAGAAGAATTTTATCCCCAACTATGTCAACAGCAAAACACTTTACCTATCCAGCTACTTTTAAAGGTGAACAAGTGGATGATTACCACGGAACTTTAGTTGCAGATCCTTACCGTTGGTTAGAAAATCCCGATTCAGCAGAAACGAAAGCTTGGATTACGGCTCAAAATAAAATTACGTTTGGTTTTTTAGGTGAAATTCCAGCTAGAGACAAAATTAAACAACGTTTAACTAAACTTTGGGATTACGAAAAATATGCTATCCCCTTTAAGGAAGGTGTTGCGGAGACTCGCTATTTTTATTTCAAAAATGACGGACTGCAAAATCAAAGCGTATTATATACATTAAAAACCCTTGATGGTGAACCGCAAGTTTTACTTGACCCGAATAAACTTTCTGAAGATGGCACCGTTGCGCTTTCTGGTTTATCTGTGAGTGATAATGGTAAACTTTTAGCTTATGGTATTTCTACTTCTGGTTCTGATTGGCAAGAGTGGAAAGTCCGCGATGTGGAAACAGGTAAAGATTTATCAGACCATTTGAATTGGATTAAATTTTCCGGTGCATCTTGGACAACTGACAATCAAGGCTTTTTTTACAGTCGTTACAATGAGCCAAATGATCAAACAAAACTAGAAGATGTCAACTATTATCAAAAGCTTTATTACCATAAATTAGGCACACCCCAATCTGAAGATATTTTAATTTATCAACGTCCTGATAAGAAAGAATGGGGATTTGGTGGTGGTGTCACTGAAGATGGACGCTATTTAATTATTTCAGTTTGGTTAGGTACTGATTCCCGGAATTTAGTTTTCTATAAAGACTTAGCAAATCCCCAGGCTGAAGTTGTAGAACTTATTAGCGAGTTTGAGGCAGACTATAGCTTTATTGAACATGATGATAGTGTCTTTTATTTTCGCACCGATTTAGATGCCCCACGGGGTAAAGTGATTGCCATTGATACAAAAAAACCTGCCAAGTCAGCATGGCGAGAAATTATCCCCCAAAGTGAAGCAACTTTAGAAAGTGTGAATATCCTCAATAATCAGTTTGTGGCTGATTATTTGCAAGATGCGCGATCGCAAATTAAAATTTTTGACCTCAAAGGTGCATTGGTGCGCGAGGTAGAATTACCCGGAGTGGGTTCAGTGGGGGGATTTGGGGGTAAACGCCATGATACGGAAACTTTTTATAGTTTCACTAGTTTTACAACACCAGGCACAATTTATCGTTACAACTTATTAACAGGCAAAAGTGAACTTTTTCGCCAACCCAAAGTAGACTTTAACCCTGATGATTATGAAACAAAGCAGGTATTTTATGCAAGTAAAGACGGCACGAAAATACCCATGTTTATTACTCACAAAAAAGGCATTAAGTTAGATGGGAATAATCCGACTTATCTCTATGCCTATGGTGGGTTTAATATTTCCCTAACGCCGACTTTTTCTGTGAGTATGCTGGTGTGGATGGAGATGGGTGGTGTTTATGCTATGCCAAATCTGCGCGGTGGTGGTGAATATGGTGAAGAATGGCATCAAGCCGGGATGAAAGAGAAAAAACAAAATGTGTTTGATGATTTTATTGCGGCGGCTGAGTGGTTAATTGCCAATAAGTATACAAAAACTGGCAAACTAGCGATCGCAGGTGGTAGTAACGGCGGTTTATTGGTGGGTGCTTGTATGACACAGCGTCCTGATTTATTTGGTGCGGCTTTACCAGCAGTCGGCGTGATGGATATGTTGCGCTTTCACAAGTTTACTATTGGCTGGGCTTGGACTGCGGAATATGGTTCGCCAGATAATGCGGAAGATTTCAAAACTCTTTATGCTTATTCACCGTTGCATAACTTGAAAGCAAACACAGCTTATCCCGCCACTTTAATTACTACAGCAGATCATGATGATCGCGTTGTACCTGCCCATAGTTTCAAATTTGCGGCGGCTTTGCAAGCAGCCCATCAAGGTGATGCACCTGTGTTAATTAGAATTGAGACGAAGGCTGGACATGGTGCGGGTAAGCCGACAACTAAGATAATTGAAGAAGCTGCGGATAAGTGGGCTTTTTTGGTAAGGGTTTTGGATATTAAGATTTAAACGCAGAGGTGCGCGGAGTAACGCGGAGTATTTTGGGTGTGTTCAGGCGATCGCGGAACGCACCTTTTTTGTGAGATAACCAAGTTACACTGTTGAATAGATATGGGTAAAAGCTATGCAGGTTACACAACAGCAATACTACACCCCAGAGGAATATTTACAGTTAGAGGAAGCGGCTGAATATAAAAGTGAATATATTGATGGACAAATAATTCCAATGGCGGGTGGAACAATTAATCACGCTCGAATCTCACTTAACCTTGGTTCTGCGTTAAATTTTGCATTTAGACAGCAAAATTACGAAGTTTTTGTGAGTGATGTCCGTCTGTGGTGGATATCACAAAAACGGATTTATACATACCCTGATGTGATGATTATCGCAGGGGAACCAGAATTTTTTAACAATCGCCAAGATATTATTACTAACCCGCAAATTATTGTGGAGGTGCTGTCAAAATCCACTAGAAATTACGATTATGAGGATAAGTTTGCGGCGTATCGCACAATTCCCACGTTTCAAGAATATCTGTTAATCGACCAATATCGAATTCATGTAGAGCATTTTTCTAAGATTGGGAAGAAACAATGGAATCTGCGTGAGTATGATGAGGAAGATAATGCGATCGCCTTTGCATCTGTACCTTTGGAAATTTCCCTACAAGATTTATATAACAAAGTGAATTTTGAGCTTGTTGAGCCGGAAAGTGAAATAATCTAAAAAAAGAATGCTGATGATTCATGTCCTTTGACAACCTCTGCAAACTCCTATCTGAAAAACATCCCGCCACCTTTGCTAGTTGGGTATTAGGTACACCGCAAACAGCCGCCACTGTCCTCAAAACCGAATTGAGTATTGAACCAATACGTGCTGATTACGTTACATTTCTACAACTAGAAGAACGCATTCTTCACCTGGAATTTCAAACTAAACTCGAATCAAATCCACCTCTACCGTTGCGGATGCTTGATTATTGGGTAAGGTTTTATCGGTTATATCGTCTACCAATCACGCAAGTTGTTGTATTATTACTTCCTCCCGCACCAGACACAGTAATTGAAACTGTCTTCCATGTCGAAAACACCCGTCATGAATATCGGGTAATTCGCTTATGGGAGGAAAACTCTGAAATATTACTCAATAATGCGGCTTTATTACCTTTAGCACCACTAGCCGCTACTTCCCAACCTCAAGCCTTATTGCAACAAGTATTGGAACGAGTCAATCAACTTCAGCCACAACAAAAACCAGAAATCTCTGCCTATACCCAAATCTTCGCGGGGTTAAAATACAAAAAAGACTTGATTCGACAATTGTTTCGGGAGGATATGATGCGCGAATCAGTGATTTATCAAGAAATTCTTGCTGAAGGAGAACAACGTGGGGAACAACGCTGGCGACTAGCAGAAGCGCGATCGCTCATTTTTCGTCTACTCACTCGTCGTGTGGGACAACTAACTCTACCACTGATAAGCAAAATTGAAATGCTCTCCGTAGAAGAATTAGAAAATCTGGGAGAAGCATTGTTAGATTTTCAGGGAATTGCAGATTTAGAAGCTTGGTTCAATACATTAGAGTAGCACGACGCTAATTATTCATAAAAAAAGAGGCTTATTTACTAAAACTCGGTTAATCAAAAGTTTCAGCAAATAAGCCGGAAGCAGATCAAATTAAGCTTCGACTTTTACGCCTTTCCAGAAAGCGATGTACCCTTCAATATTTTTCGCTTTTTCCTTGGCGCTGGGATAATACCAAGCTGCATCTTTGTTGACTTGTCCATCAACTTCGATGCTGTAGTAACTAGCTAAACCTTTCCACGGACAAGTTGTATGGGTGCTGCTGTCTTGAAAATATTGTTTGTTAATTGCGTCGGGAGGGAAATAATGATTACCTTCCACAACTACAGTATCGTTGCTTTCGGCTAGAGTTGCGCCGTTCCAAGTTGCTTTCGGCATAAGTGCGTGACTGATGAAAGTTTACACTTAACATTCTGACACTTCCCAGGAAATCAGCACATTTGAGTTGGTGACTGATATATATTTGTGGGATGTATGATTTGATTGCGTGTGGTAAAGATTACTAATGGCAGAAATTCAAATTGGTATTGAGGGTGAAGGTGCGCCAGCCGCCGCCGAGGCTTTACTAGAGATTCCTGGGATATCGGGGAGTTATGAAGTACCGGAGACAAAAGAGGGAACTTTAGCAGCTATAGCTACCATTGTTGGCATCGTGGGTGGTGTGGCGGCTTTAGCTGAACAAATCCGCAAATGGTATCAAGAATGGCATAAATCTCATCCAGATAAGCAATTTGATGTGGTAATTCTTGACCCTGATACTGGAAACAGGATTTTACTCGCAGACGCTACTATAGAGGAAATCACGGAAATCCTCAAATCTATCAGCAAATAAGTGCAAACTATCCGCATTCAACTCCGGGAAACTACACAGGAAACAGTTGAACTCAGGTATTGGCTACCTGAAATAAAGCACTATGAATCACGTCGTCTAAAATTAGCAGAAATCGCTGATTTCCTTAAGCAAGGCGATCGCGATTATTATAAACTGCTGCCCAATTTACCAGGAATGGGTAAGCAGTTATTTTTTTGGTTGGATGGGGATGGACGGTGGTTGAGTCGGGGAATTGCTAACTGTCGCGGTGAGGGGTTGGTAATTGCCATTGATACTGATAAAAAACTGGCGCATCTACCTTGGGAAGTGCTGCATGATGGTGAGGATTTTTTGGTAAAGCGGGTTAATCCAGTGGTGTTACCTCTGCGCTGGATTGAGAAAGAAACGGAACCGTTTTCTGTGGAAGCACGACAATTGCGAGTATTGTTTATGGCAACCGACCCGGAAGATGTGCAACCAAAGTTAGAGTTTGAACAGGAAGAAGCGAGAATTCTGGCTGATACGCGAGATTTTGCTGTAGATTTGCGGGTAGAAGAAAGCGGTTGCGTTAGCGAGTTGGGTAAGGTGTGGAGTCGCTATTTTAATGACTTTGATGTGTTTCACCTCACAGGACACGCCTCTATTAAAGATGAAGCACCTTACACGCCTTACTTTATCACTGAGACGGAAGTTGGGGAACGCCACGAAACCACAGCCTCAGAACTGGCGGAAGTCTTTCGGTTTCGCTTTCCTAAGTTGGTGTTTTTATCTGGGTGTCGGACTGGGCAAGCAGCAGATAAAGGGGCTGTCCCTTCTATGGCTGAGGCACTTATTGAACAAGGCGCTAGGGCGGTTTTAAGTTGGGGGCGGCCTGTGGAAGATCGGACAGCTACAGCCGCCGCCGCGCATCTCTACGGGAAATTGGCAGCCGGATATGAATTAGCTGAAGCACTCGCTAGCACTTACCAGCAGTTGTTTAAACAGAATGTGCGTGACTGGCATTTATTGCGGTTATATGTCCAGGGAGAATGTCCCGGTGCGTTGGTGGAAGTGTCGAGAGATGTGCCACTCTCTGCGCCGGAACCTGCTTATGATCTGTTTTTAGATCCCGATACCCAACAGGTGCGGGTGGCGAAACCCTCTGAGTTTGTTGGCAGACGGCGGACTTTGCAACGTTGTCTCAAAGCAATTCGCACTTCATTAGGGGTACTAATTCACGGACTGGGGGGTGTGGGTAAGAGTACTGTGACGGCACGACTTCTGGAAAGAATGGTTGGCTATCACAGGCTGGTGAACTTTCGGCAACTGGATGAGGATAAATTGCTCAAAACCCTTGCTGAACAATGTACCTCGGAACGGGGGCATGATATTCTCAATGGCAAGTTACCCTTGATGCAGCGCCTCACCAAGTTTTTCACTGAAGGACTGAATACCAAAGAACAGCGCTTTGCCTTTGTGCTGGATGACTTTGAGGCGAATTTGGATTTACGAAATGGGGTTTATGTGTTGCAACCACAAGTTGTGGATGTACTGCTGGCGTTGCTGAAGGCGATGCAAAATTCCCAACTTCCCCACAAAGTAATTATTACCTGTCGCTACAATTTCACATTGTCGGAACTGAATCATCGTCTGTACCGCGAACCTCTGGGTGCTTTGGGTGGGGCAGATTTAATTAAAAAGTATAATCGTCTGGATTCGTTTAATGGCAGTTGGCAATTTCAGCCAGATTTGCCCGAACGTGCCAAACAAGCAGCAGATGGAAATCCTCGGCTGTTGGAATGGTTAGATAAGATTTTGCAAAATTCCCCGAAGTCGCCGGAAGCGGAGAGGGGAGTTGAGATGATTCTGCAAAAGATGGCAGATAAGGAAAAGGAATTTCGTGAGGATATTTTGGCACAGGAATTGCTGAAGCAGCAAACTCCAGCTTTGCGTCAAATGCTGGGGAAGTTGTTGGTGTATGAGTTACCTGTTCCTCTAGCTGCTATTTCCCCGATTTGTGAGGATATCTCAAGTTGGGAAAGTCATATTCAACGCGCTGAAATTTTGGGTTTGTTGGAAGTTACCCTCACTAACAACACAGAGAGGTTGTATCGTGTTCCCCGGATTTTGTCACCGTTGCTAGAGTTTCCAGAAAACCCCAAGGGTGAAGAGTTGTATAAACAAGCTGCACAAATTTTGTATCGCTTGTGGTGGGAAGAGGCGGAAAGTTCTACGGAAGCACAAAAGTTAGAAATTCATCGCTTGGCGTTGTTGGGGAAGGACGAAGAAATTGCTGCGAAAATAGCTAGTTCATTGGCAAACCGCTTTTTGTATCAAAGCCGATTTCGGGAAGCAATACATCTGTGCAAATCAACCTTAGAAATTACTAAAAATCATAGTGTTCTTAAAGAAATTGCTGTTTGTGAACACAAAATAGGTGAGGTTGATCAAGCATTAAACTATTACCAACAAGCTTTAAATCTTTGTCCGGCAGAAGATGAACGAGAATTAGCATCAATTTATCATCATTTAGGGACACTAAAAGCCGACAAAGGGGAAGTGGATGAAGCGATCGCACTCTACAATCAGTCTTTGGAAATAACTCAACGTATTAGAAATGTCCAAGGCAAAGCGGTGACGTTGCACGAACTGGGAATTCTTTACGCCAAGAAAGGGGAAGTGGATGAAGCGATCGCACTCTACAATCAGTCTTTGGAAATAAAAGAACGCATTGGTGATGTCCAAGGCAAAGCGGCGACGTTGCACCAGCTGGCAGGTATCTACGTCAACAAAGGGGAAGTGGATGAAGCGATCGCACTCTACAATCAGTCTTTGGAAATATTTGAACGCATTGGTAACGTCCAAGGCAAAGCGGTGACGTTGCACAATCTGGGATATATCTACGCCAACAAAGGGGAAGTGGATGAAGCGATCGCACTCTACAATCAGTCTTTGGAAATAAAACAACGGATTGGTGATGTCCACGGCAAAGCGGCGACGTTGCACCAACTGGGACGTATCTACGCCAACAAAGGGGAAGTAGATGAAGCGATCGCACTCTACAATCAGTCTTTGGAAATAACTCAACGCATTGGAGATGTCCAAGGAAAAGCGGCAACGTTGCACGAAATGGCAGATATCTACGCCAACAAAGGAGAAGTGGAGAAAGCGATCGCACTCTACAATCAGTCTTTGGAAATAACTCAACGCATTGGAGATGTCCAAGGAAAAGCGGCAACGTTGCACGAACTGGGACGTATCTACGCCGACAAAGGGGAAGTCGAGCAAGCGATCACACTCTACAATCAGTCTTTGGAAATAACACAACGCATTGGAGATGTCCAAAGCAAAGCGGCGACGTTACACGAACTGGGACGTATCTACGCCAATAAAGGAGAAGTGGAGCAAGCGATCGCACTCTACAATCAGTCTTTGGAAATAAAAGAACGCATTGGTAACGTCCAAGGCAAAGCGGCAACGTTGCACCAACTGGGAATAATCTACGCCAACAAAGGAGAAGTGGATGAAGCGATCGCACTCTACAATCAGTGCTTGGAAGTTTTTGAACGTATTGGTGATGCCTATTGGAAAGCACTAACGTTGCATAATATAGCAAATATCTACGCGAACAAAGGGGAAGTGGATGAAGCGATCGCACTTTTCAATCAGTCTTTGGAAATCACTGAACGCATTGGAAATGTCCAAATCAAAGCGGTGACGTTGCACTCTCTGGGGATGATCTACGCCAACGAAGGGGATGTAGATGAAGCGATCGCACTTTTCAATCAGTCTTTGGAAATCAAGGAACGTATTGGTGATGTCCAAGGCAAAGCGGCGACGTTGCATAATCTAGCAAGCATCTACGCCAACAAAGGGGAAGTGGAGCAAGCGATCGCACTTTACAATCAGTCTTTGGAAATAAAAGAACGCATTGGTGATGTCCGAGGCAAAGCAATGACTCTGTGGTGGTTAGGACATTTGGCAGAACAGCAGGGTGAATATACTAAAGCGATATCCTATTTGCAACCAGCTTTAGAGATTTTGCAGCGATTACAGTCACCGGATGCTGAAGGTGTGCGGGCGAGTCTTGATAGGGTGATGGGTAATTCCTGAAGGTTTTTGTCTCACGCAAAGGCGCAAAGGCGCAGAGAGGAAGGTGAGAGTGTGGTTTGAGTAAATGAAAGTTGCTGTAATGAGTGTTTGATACTCGTGAATGAGTGTTTTATATTCGCGGGAGAGTGTTTGATACTCGTGAACGAGTCTTTGATACTCGCGGGAGAGTGTTTGATATTCGTCGGCGAGTCTTTGATACTCACGCGAGAGTGTTTGATACTCGTGGGCGAGTGTTTGATACTCGCGGGAGAGTCTTTTATACTCGCGGGAGAGTGTTTGATACTTGTGGGCGAGTCTTTTATACTTGTGGGCGAGTCTTTTATACTCATGCGAGAGTGTTTAATACTCGTGGGCGAGTCTTTGAACTTCATTAATCAGGCTTTGAACTCTATTAATGAGTAGTACATCTGTCCCGCCTCGGAATGAATTCCGAGTCTCATAGCGCAAGTCATCTGAAGATGACTCAACTAAAAATTTCTTCCAGTCCACGCTTTGTGGACTTTGGCTATCAGCCTGGAACTTTAGTCCTAGGCGGGATGTGGTTGAACATGAAAATTTTTGACTTGTGTTTACACCGTAGCGGTTTCGGGGAGAGGTACCCTGGGGTTCGCGGTAGCGTCTCGTAAGAGAAGCAAGCTGTGGAGAGTGGTGTTAAAAAAGAGAGTATGTCACAGCAATTTAGGTGAGAGAATCAGGATCTACGCCGAGCGATCGCCAAGCTACGTAATTAGTTAGGATAAGTTTGTCGAGGAAATTCCATCCATCTCACAGCAGCGCAAGTCTTTGCATAGTTGCAACTGGGTAAACGTTAATCAAGATTTTTCATTGAGTAAGACTAGCTGATCTAACTGATATTGCATCTTACTCACAACCAAGTTGTAGCATTCATCGACATAATAGCGATCGCTTGCGGCTTCTCTGCCATAGCGTTCAAATACAATTGGGGGACAAACCTGTGTGTGCATAGATACAGGGAAGGGAATATTCGGAAGTGGGCCAATTGCTAATCCCCAAGGCAAACCTAGATAAATCGGAAATACTACAGGATCAATATTCAACAACCAAGGCATTCCCCATTCATGGAGTTGATTGACAATTTTGTAAATATCCGCCAAGACAATTAAAGTATCATGCGCCCCCGTAGAAATCACAGGCACAATCGGCACGTTTTCCCGCAGTGCCAACTTAATAAATCCTCGTCTGCCAGCAAAATATATTTGATTTTTTAAATAATAAGGTCGAAAGACATCTTCTGCACCACCTGGATAAACCAACACACTCGCACCGGAACGTAAAGCCGAGTAGGCCATTTTGGGATGAGCGATGATAGCTCCCATTTTGGCAGCCAGTTGTGCCAGCGGTGGTGTAACTTCCCAAACTCTTGGGTGCATTAAACCATATATTGGTTGTTCCACGCCAAAACGTTGAAACCAGTCGTACATCATCATTGCCATATCGGGGGCTGCGAGTCCGCCATTATGAGAACCCACAAACAAAACTTTTTGTTGAGGTGAGATGTGATGCCAACCGCTAGTTTGCACCCGAAAATAATAACGATATAACAAGCCCAATAAAGGCATCATGGATTTGATGAACTTGGGATCTCGCTCATCCAAAGACCAACCGAGTTTTTTTTCCAAGGTATGTTGCTTTTGTAACATTCAGAAATCTTAACAGTATTTATAAAAGTCGGGCCAAGCCTTTTAAACAGGCAATAGGTAATAGGAAATTTACCCACTGTTCCCTGTTCCCTTTGAAGAGGCTTTTTTTGTGGTTATAAAACAAACATACCTAAATATGGATCAATTTTGGCTCATCTTTAATCGCAGAATCTTTGTGAGCTAAAGGAAAATATAGCAACTCCAGCAGGTTGTGATACGCTATCTGCGATAGGAGTGTAGAGGTACCGAAAATGACTAAGCTCAGGGTGGGATTGCTGTTTGGCGGACGTTCTGGAGAACATGAAGTGTCGATTAGTTCAGCAAGGGCGATCGCTAAAGCCTTAAGTGCAGAGCAAAATGCTAATAAGTACGAAATCCTACCTTTTTACATTCAAAAAGATGGACGTTGGTTAGCAGGAGATGAACCACAACAAGTATTAGGTTCTGGTAAACCTTTGCTAGAGTCCGAAAATGCTCCTAACCCAGAGGAAAATCAACTCACCAATTCCCAAAAGCAAACACTAGAACGTTGGCAATCTCCTTCCCAAGTTGCAGAAGTGGATGTCTGGTTTCCCATTCTCCACGGCCCCAACGGGGAAGATGGGACAATTCAAGGTTTGCTGACTTTAATGCAAGTTCCCTTTGTTGGTTCTGGGGTGTTAGGTTCAGCACTGGGGATGGATAAAATAGCTATGAAAATGGCATTTGAGCAAGCTGGATTAGCTCAAGTTAAATATAAAGCGTTAACAAGAGCGCAAGTTTGGTCAAATCCCTGCGTATTCCCCAAGCTGTGTGATGAAATTGAAGCCACATTGGGCTATCCCTGTTTTGTCAAACCTGCTAACTTAGGTTCATCAGTAGGTATCGCCAAAGTGCGATCGCGCTCAGAATTAGAAACTGCACTCGACCAAGCCGCCAGCTACGACCGCCGCATCATTGTTGAGGCGGGAGTTGTCGCTAGAGAAGTAGAATGTGCCGTATTAGGTAACGACCAACCCCAAGCCTCAGTTGTTGGTGAAATTACCTTTGACAGCGATTTTTACGACTACGAAACTAAATATACCCAAGGTAGAGCCGATTTATTAATTCCCGCGCCTTTACCAGATAATATCAGCCGTCAAATTCAAGATATGGCTGTACAAGCCTTTGCCGCAGTTGATGCAGCAGGATTAGCCAGGGTGGATTTTTTCTATGTAGAAGCAACCGGGGAAATCTTAATTAACGAAATCAATACCTTACCTGGTTTTACTGCTACTAGCATGTATCCTCAACTTTGGTCTCATAGCGGCGTAGCTTTTCCTGAATTGGTGGATAGATTAATACAACTAGCTTTAGAAAGACATTCTGTAAAGAGTGCTGAGTGCTGAGTGTTGAGTTCTGAAGGTTGAGTTCTGAAGGTTGATTTGAGTGAGCAAATTGTAAATATTAGTTTGGGGATAAATTCTTAGAAGTATTGATTTTTGAAGAAAAGGTGAGATTTAGTCGCTAATGATTTATATAAGAGCAGCTTTATGCCAAAATCTGGCTATGGATACTTGATAACTTGCTTCTTAAGTACAATCATGGGTCTGAACGGGTATAAATCTCAAATTGATCATGGAAAATAGTCAAAATGTCAACCATGAGCCAACCCAACTGATAGAACCCAATCTAGAACTAAAAAATACTAAATTGAGTTCAACAGGTCGCTCAAACACTCTGATACCTCTACTGCTAAAGCATCCGCTGGTGTTCTTAAGTGGAGTTTTTACAATAATTCTGGGGACATCTGCTGTGGCATTTTACAGCCTCAGTCATGTTGACAGTGCAAAACAGGCAGAGCCAGAAGCAATGCCAGTGATCATCGAAGCGCCAATTACAACTGAACATAGCAATCCCACACCTTTATGGCTGGTAATGGCGATCGCACTCAGTTGTGGTAGTGGTTGCTATGTCATTTTGCGGTTGTGTAACCCAACCCAGCCGCAAAAAACTGCAAAACCTTTCTACAGCCGTCAAAAAGCCTTAAAATCACTCTCACAAACATCCCAAAATCTGCCAGTGTTTGTACCATTACAACCACTTTCGGTCAAAAGCAAAACTTTGGTTGAAGTTCTACCGCCAGCAAGCAAATATCGCCTAGATAAAGGCAAAGAATCACTAGCCGACTTGATGGATATTCGCAAAGAAAACTCTTTGCCAGCGCTTTTACAAAAGTATTAATATTGCCGTAATACAAAAGTTTTTGAAATACAACCTTTGAACTCTGGGGGTACAGCACTGCTGTACCCTTATTAGTAGCAAAATCATAGTCCAACAATTTTTGATTGTGCAGATAGCTCTAGTCAAATAAATTAGGGCATTTTGCCAGATGGAATGCTAAGAATACTACTATTTTCGCCTTCTGCTTCCTGCTAGAAAAACCTGCCAAAATGGCAACACAACTCAAATTAACTGAGTTAAATTTATCAAAGATAAACGACTTCAAGGGTTTGTTATCAGGGGCTACCTAGCAACTCAAACACCGAATTAATTGTTGATGATTCTAGGGATTTAATATCCAAATTTAGATAATTAATTTGAGAAAAATTTATTAATTAATCAGGCTTTACATTTGCTACAACCGGGATTAAATATGTATATGTGTTGCCATTTTCGCACAACTTAGCCCCCTAAATAAAAAGGCAATGTTTTTACATATTCCTGGACTCTACAGTAGCAAATGTTGAGTGGGAGAATTAGGCGATTGGTATGCCTACTCCCACTCTTTTTTTATGCACCAAGAATTCAGGAGTCAGGAGTCAGAAATGAACCCTGTAACCTGTAACCTATCACCTATCACCTATCACCTAATAATCGCTGCCAAGTGAGTTCTTTGGTGATTTCATTCCATTGCCAACGTAATAAATTAGCGCTTTGTCCTGGAGAAATGACAGGTAAATTCATGGCTTTCCTGGGTGCATTCGTAGCTAGAGCGATCGCTCTTTCGACATCACAAATTCCCCACTTCACCAAGTTCTGCACTCCCACTAATAAGGGCAGAGTCGTGCCTGTTAATGTGCCATCTAGCAGTCTAGCGGTACCTTGTTGAACATCAATATGTCGGCTATCCCAAGGATATACACCATCAGGAAGCCCCAAGGGTGCTAGGGCATCGCTGACTAAGAATAATTCCTGCGTTGTCCGTAAGAGAATTTTGAGCATTGTCGGTGCAACGTGTTGTCCATCAGCGATAAAACCACATATTACATTGGGATTGGTAATTGCTGCGCCTAACAATCCCGGTTCGCGGTGGTGTAAAGGTGGCATGGCGTTGAAGGCATGAGTTACCATTGTTGCACCCAAATCAAAAGCCTCTTGGGCTTGGTCAGCCGTTGCTTGAGAATGTCCTAAACTAACAGTGATGCCTAAAGTACGCAAATATGCTATGACTTCGCTGTTAGAGTCTAACTCTGGGGCGAGGGTAATAATTTTGACAATCGAGGCATAATCACCCAACACCCGTTTAACTTCCTCAATTGTCAGAGGTAAGAGATATTCCGCCGGATGTGCGCCACGTTTCCCATAATTCAAAAATGGCCCTTCCAGATGCACACCGAGAATTTTTGCCCCAGATGTTGGGCGAGAGGCAAAATCAGCAATAATGGCAAGCGATCGCTGAAAATTTTCTACCGAAGTAGTCACTAATGTTGGTACATAAGCATCAACCCCAACATCCCACAAATATTGGGATATTTTTGGCAGCATATAGGTATTTTCTGCTGTTAGTTCTGGAAATGCCAAACCTAGCGCCCCGTTAATCTGTAAATCAACACCACCTAACGAAATCCAGTCACCAGCTACATCCCATATTTGTAAATCGGGGTGAGGAACTCGTTTAAATACCGTACCCATTGGCAAGATTTGCTCAATCACACCTTCGTGGTTAACTAAGAGCATCTGTAAATCTTGATAACCAGGTACACGCGCATTGATAATATCTACATTTGAAGCGATGGGGTTTTGTGTTGCTTGGGTCATTACTTTGGACTGAAAGTAACTGAGTCTAGCCCGATTGTAATTCTAGCAATTAGCCTCTAATCAAAAATCTAAAATTCTATGTCTCCCCTTGTCGGTATTATCATGGGCAGCGATTCTGATTTGCCCACCATGAAAGATGCGATCGCCGTTTGTGCAGAGTTTGGTGTAGAAGCAGAAGTGGCGATCATTTCTGCCCATCGTACTCCAGAACGGATGGTGCAATATACCCAAACAGCCCATCAAAGGGGCATTAAGGTAATTATCGCTGGTGCTGGTGGTGCGGCTCATCTCCCTGGAATGGTAGCCTCACTCACGCCCTTACCTGTAATTGGTGTACCTGTAGCCACCCGGAATTTACAAGGTGTTGATTCTTTATATTCTATTGTGCAAATGCCAGCAGGTATCCCAGTGGCAACGGTAGCCATTGGTAACGCGAAGAATGCTGGGCTGTTAGCTGTGCAAATTCTGGCTACTCACCAACCAGATTTACTCGCCAAAGTTCAACAATATCGCCAATCTCTAGCGGAATTGGTGATGGCAAAGCAAGCAAAATTAGACCAGTTAGGCTATGAACAATATTTAGAAGAGGAACTTTAACCACAGATAAAGGGTGTGAGAGGGCAGAAATATAAGAGTGGTGCAGACTTTTCCACCCTTGTATTTAATTCATTAAGGTTAGTCTTTTTTCCCTACACCCGCCCCTACGGGGCTTAGTAATGATGGTGACTAAAGAAATTAAGTAACAGTTGGGTAATTTTTTTTATAAAAATTTAATATTATTTTTTAATTTTGTTTACCAATAAGGATAAATCCATTCCCTGTAAAGGATGTAGTTTTTTACTCTCATCACTTTCAGAGTACGAAAAAAAAAGTCATCAAAAAACAGTATCTAAAGATACAGAATTGCGGTTTTGATAAATAGAGAATCAATCAAATTTATTTGTGAATTCACCAATATTTACAACAGAAACTACTTGAATAATTCCTGTCAGGGAATTTTTTGTAAGTTCACAGTAGCAAACTTGCAGCAGTCTAAATGTATTGTGCAACTGATGTGTCACGGCCTGCTTGATTTTTTACCAGCATTGTATTGACAATTGCCAGCAGTTAAGCGCATCAAGTACGATAATTCCAAGATTAAAGATTAAGTGAAGGAGACTTGACTGTTTCGGATAATACATAATAATTTCTTAAGGGTAACAGCAAAAAATATTTACAAGAGTTTAGTGAATTTTCTAAACTCCTACTTAGGCTATTTGGCTTTCTGGCGTGGAAATAAGTGGTTTAAAAATAAATATCAAAAACCACTTTATTTAACTTAAAACGTTAGTTTTTTTGCTCTAGATGTTTTTCCATTCAGGATGGTTTGGAGGATGATGTTCAAACTCATGCAGAGAAAGAAATCAAAAACAAAAATTAGGCGATTATCTGCCAGAAATTACGCTAAAAGCACACAATTTAACTCAACACTCAAGCGATTAAATTTAGCAATTAAGCGACTTTCTCCCAGTTGGCAAGCTTGCTTACCGTTGGCTTGTCTAATTGTATTGGGTTGGGGTTATGTAGCCGTTGCTCAAACTCCTGCACCGGCAGGCCCGACAACAGCAGAACTGAAAATTGCTATTGATACATTATGGGTAGCGATCGCTGCCTTTTTAGTGTTTTTCATGAACGCCGGTTTTTGTATGTTAGAAACCGGGTTTTGTCGCCAAAAGAACGCCGTTAACGTTCTCTCCAAGAACTTGATTGTATTTGCCCTATCGACCGTAGCATTTTGGGCGATCGGCTTTGGTTTAATGTTTGGCGATGGTAATGACTTCATCGGACTCAGCGGCTTGTTCCTATCGGGAGCGGATAATAGCCCTGCGATCGGAGATGCTTATCAAGGAGTTTTTAGCGCACTCAGTTGGACAGGCGTTCCGTTAGCTGCCAAGTTCTTATTCCAGTTAGTGTTTGCGGGAACCGCAGCCACAATTGTGTCTGGTGCAGTAGCCGAACGGATTAAGTTTGTTGATTTCTTAATTTTCAGCGTCTTACTTGTAGGTATTGCCTATCCTATTACCGGACACTGGATTTGGGGTGCTGGTTGGTTGGCAGATATGGGCTTTTGGGATTTTGCTGGTTCTACAGTAGTTCACTCCGTTGGTGGTTGGGCTGCGTTGATGGGGGCTGCATTTCTTGGGCCACGGATTGGCAAATATCAAGATAAACAAGCTGTGGCTCTCCCTGGTCACAACATGAGTATTGCCACTTTAGGTTGCTTGATTTTGTGGTTGGGCTGGTTTGGTTTCAACCCCGGTTCTGTAATGGCCGCCGACCCAAATGCCATTACTCACATTGCTTTAACAACTAACATGGCAGGTGCAGTTGGTGGTATTGCTGCCACAGCTGTCGCTTGGTTGTACTTAGGTAAACCAGACTTGTCCATGATTATTAACGGTATTTTGGCTGGCTTGGTAGGTATTACAGCCTCTTGTGCTTATGTCAACATTCCAAGTTCCATAATCATTGGTTTGGTTGCTGGCGTTTTAGTTGTTTTCGCTGTGCCATTTTTTGACAAAATCGGTATTGATGACCCAGTAGGTGCTACCTCAGTTCACCTCGTTTGCGGTATTTGGGGTACTTTAGCTGTTGGTTTATTTTCTGTCGGCCCTGGTGGCTATCCTTGGCTAGTTGACTTAGCTGGTAAACCAGTCGGCCCACATGGTTTATTTTTCGGTGGTGGTTTTGGGACATTAATTCCCCAAATCGTCGGTATTCTGGCAGTTGGAGGGATAACTGTTCTTCTCAGCAGCATCTTCTGGTTAGCACTAAAGGCGACTTTGGGAATCAGAGTCACCAGAGAAGAAGAATTAGAAGGTTTGGATATTGGTGAACACGGTATGGAAGCTTATAGTGGATTTCTCAAAGAAGCTAGTCCTGGTGGATTTTCTGAAGGGACTAGTTCTGGAGGAATGTCATCAGGTGGTGATGTACCAAGTACCTTGTAAACTGGTACATCTCTAGTTTTATTGCTGATCAATATCCGCCTCTACACATTCATTTTTAATGTAGAGAGCGGTTTTTTTATGAAATATGCGCCATCCCTTTGCAAGCAATTTGATAGAGATTTTGTTATGCAATAGCTTTTGTGAAAAACGAAAAAATTTAAATTTAACACTGTCGCTTTTTTATGATGATCAAGTCCCTAATTTATTTTGTCTGGGCTGGTTTATTGGAACTAGGAGGATGTTATCTGATCTGGTTGTGGTTGAGACAAGATCAGTCATTTTGGTTAGGAATTTTGGGTGGAATTAGTTTAGTTCTTTATGGTGTAATTTCTACTTTTCAACCTGCGGATTTTGGGAGAGTGTACGCAGCTTATGGTGGCGTGTTTATCGTTATGGCAATGCTTTGGGGTTGGCAAGTGGATAAAGTCACACCTGATAATTACGACTTGATTGGTATTTTTTTAGCATTGCTTAGTGTTCTAATTATCATGTTTGCACCTCGAAATTAAGTGCAATCTCGCTTGTGATTTTTCTGTTGATTCCTTCTTAAAAGTGCTAACTCATATACAAAAGTTTTACATTCCCCAAGAGAATGTAATTACTTGAACAAAAATTCCAAAAAATTGCGAATACACATTAATTAATATGTTAGCAACTATCACAAGGATTATATTTTTGTTAATCTTTGGGGAATCAATCTGATTGAGTATCTTTAGAGACAAAAATAAGTTGCAAAAAAGAATGAAATGTATTTTAGTATACAAAAAATCTTGAGTTCCAGTAGAAGGGGACAAAAACAAGTGTTGAAGAAAGTTTTGACGATCGCGGCTATGACCCTATTATTTGTAGGATGGCCGTTCATGGGCAATGCTTTTGCCCAAACATCAGCAGCGGCTCCACCTACGGCTGATACAGGAGATACAGCATTTATGCTGGTATCATCAGCACTAGTTTTGTTGATGACACCAGGATTAGCGTTCTTTTATGGTGGATTCGTGCGATCGCGCAACATCCTCAACACTTTGATGATGAGCTTTGTGTTGATGGCCATTGTTGGCGTTACCTGGGTGTTGTGGGGCTATAGCTTGGCTTTTGCACCAGGGAACCCCATTATCGGTGGTTTACAGTGGGTGGGATTAAATGGTGTCGGTCTAGAAACAACTAATTATCTCCAAGGTTCTGATCCGCCAGAAGTCGTTTCTTATGCCGGGACAATACCCCATCAGGCATACATGATTTATCAAGCCATGTTTGCCATTATCACCCCAGCATTGATTTCCGGTGCGATCGCCGAACGGATGAGTTTCCGCGCCTACAGTTTATTTGTCTTACTGTGGTCAACCTTTATTTATAGCCCCCTCGCTCACATGGTCTGGGCCAAAGGTGGATTCCTCGGCTTATACGGTGGTTTAGGCGCTCTCGACTTTGCTGGTGGGACAGTCGTACATATTAGTTCTGGGGTTTCGGCGTTAGTGGCTGCGATCGTTCTCGGCCCTCGCAAAACTCACCCTGATCGTCTCAGTCCACCCCACAACGTGCCTTTTATTTTGTTAGGTGCTGGCTTATTGTGGTTTGGTTGGTTTGGCTTTAATGCGGGTAGTGCTTTATCTGTGGCTAGTGGAACTTCTGGTGATTTAACCACTAACATAGCGACTACTGCCTTTGTGGCTACCAATACTGCGGCGGCGGCGGCGGCTTTGATGTGGCTGATTTTAGAAGCAACGCTACGGGGTAAACCCACTGCTGTAGGCGCGGCGACAGGGGCGGTTGCTGGTTTGGTAGGAATTACCCCAGCCGCAGGATTTGTGACTCCAATAGCCGCAATTTTAATTGGTTTTATTACCTCTTTTGTCTGCTTCTATGCAGTGAGTTTCAAACACAAACTCCAAATCGACGATGCCTTAGATACCTATCCCGTACATGGTGTTGGTGGCACAGTTGGGGCAATCTTAACCGCAGTATTTGCCACAACCCAAGTTAATGGCGGCGGGAAAAACGGAGTGTTGCATGGTAACTTTGGTGAGCTAGGAGTAGAACTAGTAGCAATTTTGGTTGCTTATGCGATCGCCGCAGTTGGTACTTTTCTAATTCTCAAATTTATCGATGCTACCATTGGTCTGCGAGTTAAAGAAGAAGCCGAGATTCAAGGTTTGGATATCAACGAACACGGGGAAGAAGGTTACAACTCGGAATTTGGTGGCGATCGGCCTGTCAATTAAAGTGCTGAGTACTCCAAAATCAACACTCAGAACTTTTTTAGTGACTTTTGCTAACTAGCGGATAAAATTTGAGTCAAATTATCAGTAAATTTCGCTAGTCGTGACCACTTCTGCAAAAACCTTCCCCATTTGGGCATTGTTATCGTTGGCTACCAACGGCATACTCATGTTGGCGGTCATCCTGCTGATTTTACAACGGCAGAGATTGACCGCTGTTTTTAATAGTTTGCCTTCACAACAGTCAGTTAACGCATCCCAAACTATCGCACCAGAGTTAGGCCGCCATTATCAACTCAATTATCAACAGTGGTTGGATGTTCTTAAACAAGAAGCTCAAGCTGCTACCGAGAAAAATCCTGAGCATTTAAGTATCCTCGCGGGAGATTCTATCAGCCTGTGGTTTCCCACAGAATTGTTACCAGAAAATAGATATTGGCTGAATCAAGCAATTTCTGGTGAAAACAGCACTGGACTCTTAAAAAGATTAGAGATATTTGATAGTACCAAACCAGAGATAATTTTTGTGATGATTGGCATTAATGACCTCATCCGTGGAGAAAGTGATGAAGTCATTTTAGAGAATCAGCGACAAATTATCAGATACCTCCGCAAAGCGCATCCCACAGCGCAAGTCGTTGTCCAGTCAATTTTGCCACACGGTGCAGAAGAAGCAACCTGGGAAGGACGAGATAAACTCCTGCTGCTTCCTAACAGTCGCATTCGCCAGTTGAATCAACAATTACAACGCATAGCCGCTAGACGCGGCGCAAAATATCTCGATTTATATTCTTTATTTGCAAATCAACAAGGTAATCTCCGTCCTGAACTCTCGACTGATGGTTTACACCTCAGTTCCGCTGGCTATCTGGTTTGGCGTACTGCATTGCAGATTTATACTCAATCAGGAACTTAATCTTTTGCCTTTTTACTTTTTACTTTTAACTTAAATTGTGTCTCCACGGGCGAAAATCAGAAAGAGGAGACATCATAGAATTAAATATGGATACAAAAGCTTTTAAACGTACACTCCAACATTCAGAAAATTACAATCGCAAAGGGTTTGGTCATCAAGCAGAAGTCACAACCCAGTTGCAATCTGAATATCAAAGCAGTTTGATTCAAGAAATCCGCGATCGCAATTACATTTTGCAACGGGGCGATGTTACCATTCGCCTAGCCCAAGCTTTTGGGTTTTGCTGGGGTGTAGAACGTGCTGTAGCTATGGCTTATGAAACTCGTCAGCACTTCCCCACAGAACAGATTTGGATTACTAACGAAATTATCCACAATCCTTCTGTAAATCAACGAATGCAAGAGATGGAAGTCAAATTTATTCCTGTAGACACAGGTAAAAAGGACTTTTCTGTTGTGGAAACCAATGATGTAGTGATCCTACCTGCATTTGGAGCCAGCGTTCAAGAAATGCAAATATTACACGATAAAGGCTGCAAAATTGTCGATACCACTTGTCCTTGGGTCTCCAAAGTTTGGAATACCGTGGAAAAGCATAAAAAAATCGATTGCACCTCAATTATTCACGGTAAATATAAGCACGAGGAAACCGTTGCGACAAGTTCTTTTGCAGGTAAATATTTAATTGTTCTGAATTTAAAAGAAGCACAATACGTTGCTGACTACATTCTTCACGGTGGTAATCGAGAAGAATTTTTACAAAAATTTGCCAAAGCTTGTTCTCTTGGGTTTGACCCAGACCGAGATTTAGAACGAGTTGGTATTGCTAACCAAACCACCATGCTAAAAGGTGAAACCGAGCAAATTGGTAAGCTGTTTGAACGAACGATGATGCAGAAGTATGGCCCGGCTGAGTTAAATCAGCATTTTCAAAGCTTCAATACTATCTGTGATGCTACCCAAGAACGGCAAGATGCGATGTTGGAATTAGTACACCATGATTTAGATTTAATGGTGGTGATTGGTGGGTTTAACTCATCAAATACGACCCAATTGCAACAAATTGCTTTTGAAAAGGGTATTCCTTCATATCATATTGATGCTGTCCAACGGATTAAATCTGGTAGCGCTATTGAACATCGCCAATTAAATGGAGAATTAGCGATCGCCGAAAATTGGCTACCACCAGGTAAAATCGTCGTCGGTGTAACTTCTGGTGCATCCACACCTGATAAAGTCGTCGAAGACATCATTGAAAAGATTTTTAGCCTCACAGCTTAGGGTGTAAGGGGTTTAGGGGTGTATGGGTTATGAATACCTCTTCCTATATGGGATAAAGGTATCTATATAGCGGTTCTCGGTTGAATGTAGCACTGTTGTGACCTCTCTCTTTGCAGGCTAACGTGTACACACACATCATCAGATCCCCCTAAATCCCCCTTTTTAAGGGAGACTTGAAGAAATTTCACCGCTTTTAAACTAAAGCTTTCAATAAGGCCTGAAGTTTCAGTTGTACTTCCGCAAATTCTTTATCAGGGTCAGAACCGGCGACAATACCTGCACCTGCGTAAAGTCTAGCGCGATCGCCATCAATTAATGCCGAACGAATACCTACAATAAATTCGCAGTTACCTTGCGAGTCTATCCAACCTAGAGGCGCAGCGTACAAACCCCTCTCAAAGCTTTCGTAACGCCGAATTTCTGCACAAGCCACATCTCGCGCCGCGCCAGCAACGGCTGGTGTCGGATGCAGTTGGGAGACAATTTTTAAGGGGTGGACATTGGCGGGAACTATGGCGCTAATAGGTGTCCATAAATGTTGGATATTCGATAGCTGTCGCAAACGTGGCGGTAATATTTGGGGTGATAAACCGAGTTGTGATAGGCGTTGAGTAATGAAGTCAATCACCAATGAATGTTCATGTTGTTCTTTTTCACTGTTGAGTAACCGATTCGCATTTGCAGCGTCTTCGGCTGGTGTTTTACCCCGTGGTGCAGAACCAGCTAAAGCATCGGTGATTAACTGTTGATTCTGAATACAAATTAATCTTTCAGGACTTGCTCCAATAAAGTTTTGTCCTTTACCATTACTTGTGGAAAAAACATAACAATTAGGATGGATTTGTCTCAGATTATCTAATGATTTATATAAATTAAACTGATGATTTGCGCGAACATCTAAGGCATCAGCCAGCACAATCTTGCTTAAATGACTAGCCTGGATTTTTTCTAAAGCAGAGACTACAGAACGCTTAAATTCTGTACCCTGCGTTACCGATTGCTTACTAAAGTTTGTTGATAAAAAATCAAGTTTGGGCGAGAAATATTCTAAAGAATTAATAAGTTCGATTTTGTGCCATAAATTATGCCAGATTTTTTCTAAATTGGTGTTAGCTGTTATTAATATGTTTGAGACTAAGATGCAACGCTGATTTTTGACAGCTATTTGCCAACGGGGTAGAAATATCGTCGCTGAGGGAAAGGGATAATCAGCTTGAATGTTTTGGTTAAAAAAACTAAAGTAACAAAAAAAACGGGGGCTGGTAAAAGGTTCGTGCGGATCACCAAAGTTAATTATATTTTTTAGACAATTTTTGATAAAATATTCTGCTTGATTAAAACGGTCTTGCCCATCAATTTGCAATTTTGCGACAGCATCAATCGCCGCGATTGCCTCTCCTTTACCTCTGTTCTCAAAGTAAAAATTTATTTCATTTGCTTGCGCTAGTTTATCCAATACAACTAAAGGATCAACCCAGTCAAGTTCTAGGGAAATACTCACAATTTGCCGACAATTATTGTTGAGGCAATTTTCTTGAACTGCTAACAGAAATTGGTATATGTCTTTGTGCGTTACAAAGAAGTTGTTACGACATGGTGAAACTGTCATGGATCTAATAATAGTAAATTTTTTTTAAGTTATCTTCCTAAAGTGTAATTAATCATGGTCTATTTCTACAGGTAACATATTCCGTAGACATTTCACCAGAGTATAGTTTTCTTTGTTTAGGGTATTACCAAACGCTGACAAGCTATACTCAGTTTCAACCTGCAACCAAAAAATAAGTTTTACTAAGGAAGGGTTAAACAGCCCAAAAAAGTGCTGAGTAATAAGTGCTAAGTGCTGAGTAAAATAATTAAAGAAGAATTCAGAAGTCGGAATTCAGGAGTCATAATTCAGTTAGTGAGGAATTCAAACCCGTTACTAATTGTAAATTACTAATCTTAAGGTTTTGTGTAGGTTTTAAATCCGCTTATTCATTCCCTAAATCATCCAGAATTTATCCTGAATTCTGACAACCGATTCCTGAATTGTATTTTGGTAAACCGTGGGTAATTTAATGAATGTTAACTAATGACTACCAAGCAAATTTCACATTCTAAACGTAAGCTGTGGATGGCGGCAATTAAACCGCCAATGTACAGTGTGGCAATTATGCCTGTATGGATAGGAACAGCAATTGCTTTTGCCGAAACCAAGAATTTGAATACAACAGTATTTTTAACTTTTTTAGTAGCGGCAATATTAATTCTGGTATGGGAGAACTTAAGTAATGATGTCTTTGATTCTGAAACAGGAATTGATCAGAATAAACATCATTCTCTCGTGAATTTAACTGGGAAGAAATCGCTAATATTTTGGTTAGCAAATCTGTGTCTGGTGGCTGGGTTGTTAGGAATACTCGCGATCGCCACTTGGCAACAAGACCCAACTGTGATCATTATGGTTTTGGTGGCTTGTGCTTTGGGATATATATATCAAGGGCCGCCCTTCCGGCTAGGATACCAAGGATTAGGCGAAATTCTCTGCTTCTTTGCCTTTGGGCCGTTATTAGTGCCAACGGTATATTACAGCCAAACGCAAACTTGGTCGATCGCCAGTTTTGCCGCTTCAGTGATTGTCGGGATTGTCACCAGCTTAATTTTGTTTTGTTCACACTTTCACCAAGTTAAGGATGACATAGCCGCCGGGAAGCGATCGCCCATTGTGCGTTTAGGTACAGCTAACGGTGCAAAAGTTTTAATTTGGTTCACCGCTGGTATCTATCCTTTTTCCTTGTTGTTTGTGATTTTGGGAATCTTCCCAGTCTGGACATTGTTGAGTTGGCTGAGTTTACCCTACGCCATCAAATTATGTCGCCATGTCCAACAAAATCACAACCAGCCAGAAAAAGTTAGCAACTGTAAATTCATCGCCGTAGCTGTGCATTTCTGGAGTTGTTTGTTATTGGGTGTAGGATTTTTCATCGGTTGATGAGGCGCAAAAGGTACGAAATAAATAATTACCGCCGATGAACGCAAATAAATTTGTAACTCAATACTCAACACTCAATACTCAGCACGGGCTAAACGCCCCGCTACCGCTAACAGCACTCAGCACTCAGCACTCAACACTTTTTGAGTTTCGTCCTTATCAACGGAGATTTACCAAGCCACTGATTACTCATCACGGTGTTTGGGATACCCGCGAAGGTATTATTTTGCGTCTTGTGGATGAAGCAGGGAAAATTGGCTGGGGAGAAATTGCGCCTATTAGTTGGTTTGGTTCCGAAACTTTAGAAAAAGCTTTAGATTTTTGTCACCAACTACCCCAAGAAATTACACCGGAGACGATTTTTGCCATTCCCGATGATTTACCCGCTTGTCAATTTGGGTTTGAATCAGCATTAGGCGACGGTGTACACACAAGTCGAATTACCCCCCTTAATCCCCCCTTAGAAATGGGGGAAACTGGAAAACCTAGTTCAGGAAATCAAGAAAAGCTGGTTTACAGTGGGTTACTTCCTGCGGGGGAGGTGGCTTTACAACAATGGGAAACGCTGTGGGAAAGAGGATATCGCACATTTAAATGGAAAATTGGCGTAGATGCGATCGCCAAAGAACTAGCAATATTTGATAACCTAACTCGTAGCTTACCCGCCTCAGCCAAATTGCGCCTAGATGCTAACGGCGGACTCAGTTATACAGAAGCGAAATTATGGCTAGAGACTTGCGACAATATTCAGGGTGAATTACCTATAGAAATCGAATTTCTCGAACAACCCTTACCTGTGGAAGAATTAGCGGCGATGTTGGAGTTAAGTAGATTTTACAAGACTGCGATCGCTTTAGATGAATCCGTCGCCACACTCCCCCAAATCATCAGTTGTTATCAACAAGGCTGGCGAGGAATTTTCGTCATCAAACCCGGAATCGTCGGTTCACCATCAAAACTGCGACACTTTTGTCAACAACATCAAATTGATGCTGTATTTTCCTCAGTCTTTGAGACAGTTATTGGTAAACAAGCTGCACTTAACCTAGCAGCAGAATTATCTCGCAAAAACAGAGCAGTTGGTTTTGGCGTTGATCATTTTTTTGTCCAAGCAGAAGTAACAAGTCCTGAAAATCTATGGAACAACCTTTAACTTATCTGCAAAATTTAACTCAAAATGATTGGTTAATTGCCGACAACAGCCATCAATTTTTAGTAATAGCTAAACAACTATATTTAGAACTCACAGAAATATTAAAACAGCGTGATACACCACCAAAAATTATTCTGGCTGAACCCGAATCAGTCAAATTTTTAGCCAGCTTTCTCGCCGCTTGTGCAGCCAATTGTCCAGTTTTTCTCTGCAACCCCGACTGGGGAACACAAGAATGGGAACAAGTATTTGCATTAGTCCAACCGGATATCATTTGGGGAATAGATTCTATTACCCACTTAGCACCCAGCACTCAGCACTCATTACCCATCACCCAGCACTCAGCACTAATAATGATTCCCACAGGTGGTTCATCAGGCAAAATTAAATTTGCTATCCATACTTGGGAAACCCTCACCTCATCCGTGCAAGGATTTACAGAATATTTCCAGTTAACCCAAGTGAATTCTTTTTGTGTATTACCTCTATATCACGTCAGTGGATTAATGCAATTTATGCGTTCTTTCACAACAGGCGGTAAACTCGTTATCTTACTATTCAAGTCTCTAGAATTAAGTCAACCACCTACAATTCAGCCAACAGAATTTTTCCTTTCTTTAGTACCGACTCAACTACAACGCCTTTTACAAAATGCCGAATTAACCCAATGGTTAGCCCAATTTCAAACAATAATGTTAGGAGGCGCACCAGCTTGGCCAGAACTATTAGAAAAAGCCCGATTTCACAACATTAAGTTAGCACCAACCTATGGTATGACAGAAACCGCCTCGCAAATTGCTACCCTCAAACCTGATGACTTTCTGCAAGGTAAAATTAACAGTGGACAAATTTTACCCCATGCCCAGGTGACAATTCGCAATCAACAAGGCGAAGTTTTGCCACCTCATCAAATTGGTAATATTACTATTCAAGCTAAATCTTTAGCTCTTGGCTACTATCCTCATCCTGGGAAAAATCAAGATTATTTCCACGTAGATGATTTAGGATATTTAGATGAACAAGGTTATCTAAATATTATCGGACGTGATAGCGACAAAATTATTACTGGTGGCGAAAACGTTTACCCAGGGGAAATAGAAGCAGCTATCCGCGCAACGCAAATGATTGCCGATGTTTGTGTAATTGGTGTACCTGATAAATATTGGGGACAAGCATTAACAGCTATATATATTCCTCTAGATGCTAATATTTCTATTCTAGAAATTAAAACTCTACTGCAAGATAAACTCAGTAAATTTAAAATTCCTAAATATTGGATTTGCCTTGATAATTTACCCCGTAACGCCCAAGGTAAAGTTAATCGTCAAGCACTACAACAAATAGCCGCAGATTTTTTGCAAAATCACAGAGAACAGGCAACACTAAAATAATGCCTTACGCCCTGACAATTAACTCGTTCGTTACAAATGAGGTAGCGTTAATAAAAAACCTTACGTTGTTCGTCACCAATGAGTTAAGGTTCTCTATGGATGAGGTAGCGTTTATAAGAAACATTACGTCACTTGTCACCAATGAGTTAAGGTTCTTTATGGATGAGGTAGCGTTTATAAGAAACCTTCCCTCGTTCGGCACTAATGAGTTAAAGTTCTCGATAAATGAGGTAATGTTATAGCTGTAACCAAGCTAGTTAAGACATCGGTAAGCGATAAAAATTAGACAATAAAAGACTTTTAACTCAGTCACCTGTCCCCTGATATTGTAACAATTTAACCTCACATCACCTCTCTAGATTTCCGCCTCTCCGCGCCCTCTGCGTCTCTGCGGTTCGTTTCCAGCCACTGCATAATCTCATCAGATAATTCTTGCTTACTTCGACTATTCACATCAATACAAACATGGCGAGTAATTGCCTTAGTAACTAATACCTCTGTAATGCTGATTTCGTAAGCAATCTCAAACTTATCTGCACTTAACTTTTGCGGAATTAAGCTCACATTTAACTCATCACCGCAATACATTGGACGGAAAAAATCAACATTGACATGAACAATGGGAAAAGCTACAGAAGGCTTAGTAAAAAAAGCTTTGATATTTATTCCCGCTGCTTCAAGAGATGCTTCATAAGCTTCATGACAAATGCTCAAAACATTGGCGAAATAAACTACACCCGCAGCATCGGTATCTACAAAGCGCACAGTACGTTTATAAATAAAAGACATTTTTGTATAATTAAAAATTAAAAAACAAAATGGCAAGCTCTTAGCCTGCCATCTCAAATTATCTCACTCCAATCACGCTAGTTATCAATTTAAGGGGTAATATATATCTTCCGAATGAGGGTTTAGATAAGGGCGTTGCAAGTCAACTGAATGTATGGCAAAGTGTTTTTCAATTGACTTCATTCGCTCCTCCATTGCATCTTTACCTTTTTGCCATACTTCTAATAAAGCATGGGCAACAATTTGGCAACGGTTCATCCCAAAACTTTCTTGAGTCGCGAATTTTTGAATGGGTTCTTCGGCTAAACTTAGTCCTGGGGCTAAATACTTAGTGAACAAAGGGATCTCTGGTTGAAAATGTGTTTGATGTTCGGCGTAAACAGCCTGAAGAATTTGGTGAATTGCTGGGTAGTCTTCCCGTTCAAAATAAAGTAAGCCTGAGTCGTAGCGTCCGTAGGCTCTAGGATTGTAAAGCACTTGAAAGGTAAAGGGAAGGGCAGCTTTGTTGAGTTGCTGGGTCAGGCTATCCATGAGAGCGATCGCCCCATCTGCCGTAATATTGAAATAGATTCTTCCTGTTCCCAATTCCGCATCTACACTCTGCTGTTCTTGTCCCACATCACTTACAGCTACATAACAGCCATTTTGGAGATGATTTTTCGGCATCCAAATAGATACCGACTCACCCGGTTTAGCAGATTTACTCTGAGGTTTCAGATGACAATCTGGCTCAATATATAACGTTAAACCACATTTCGTCACTGCCATACTACCATCAGGCTCATGTCGTAGCACTTGCCAACTATGGTCAAAATATCCTTTTCCGTGGTTACTTTTGTGCAGTTGGGCGTAAAATTCCCAGTCAATACCCAAATGAGGATTATTCGCTAAATTTGGCTGTGGTACACAATTAGGTGTATCACCATTAACAGCTAAAACATTTTGCAGAGAACCGTTGTAATAAATCCCATAAAGAAAATTACGCAGTAGCAACGTGAGATATTTTTGCTGTAACGCCACAGAATTTTGCTGAAATCTATCCGCTACTTTCGCTGGTAATGCAAAAGTTTGATAATCAGGATGGTGAATGGAAAAGTTAGATTCAATCTGGATATTGCGAGCAATATCGCATAGAGAATTTAACAAAGGATTGGTAGAAGTGTCTAGCATGGCTGGAGAGAGATGAAGAGGACAAGGAACGGAAGATAAGAAAGACGATGACAATCTTTTAACAACCACGTAGACGAGTTTTTTCGTAGTATAGAGGAACCAATTTTGGTGATTTTTGTGGTTGGGTAAGTTGATGCTGTTTAGCCATTGGTTCAATAATCTCTGATGCAGTAACACCAAAAACAGTCGGTACCGATTTCTCTGGGATAGTGAGGAGATTTTGCGCTACTTGTAGCGCACACATATCAGTATTATCGAAGTCTTGTTGATGCTTAATTTTGTCTTGAATTTGGTGAATTAGTCCGAGTCCCGCAAACTGAATCACTCGCTCTACAAAGTCTGGGCGGTGTTCTAAAATAGCGGGAAAAGCATTAAGGTAAGCTTGAATTAAAGTTAGTAGTGAAGGTTGAATTGCAGCTAGTGGTATCATTGCTAACTGCAAAGATTCTTCTAACTCCAGCATGGGATCGATGACTAAACTAGCAAGCCAAATTCTTAAATAGCTGGCGATTAAAGTACCTAAATCATAAACTGGATCTCCCCAGGCGCAAGCTTCCCAGTCTATGAGGCGTACTAAGCAATTATCTAGCTTGTCCCAACGAGAATGCAGCAAAATGTTGTGCAACTTCAAATCGTTGTGAGTTAAACAGCAAGGCTTCCATTCACAAGCTAAATCTGCGATCGCATATTCTAAACTCTCATAGCGCTGATAAAAAGTATAAAATTGCAATGCTGATTTCGGCACTGCACCAAAAATATCAGGAGTCAGTGATTCTACACCTTGTGCTGGGTTGTAAAAGTTATAGCGATATTCTCCCGCTGGCGCTGTCGCCATGAAATCACGATATTCTCGGCGCTGGAAAGTCGCACGGTGTAAGGCTGCAATTGTTGTACCAATAGCAGTGGCGATTTCTGTGGGGAAGCTATGGCTATGTTGATAAAAGTTACCTAATTCCAAATATTCACTTAAATAATTGCGGACAAGGATAGAGTTTTCCTCGTCATAATGTACTACTAATGATGCGATCGCTGCAATATTACCTAAAACGGGAAACTGTTTGAGTAACTGGTGAAATAGCCACTCATTAAAAAATTCATGGAGATTTCCGTCATTTTCCTGACGATGTTCTTGTTTAACTAGTAATTGGCGCTGATTTCCCAGACTTACTA
This sequence comes from Nostoc sp. LEGE 06077, assembly GCF_015207705.1. Lineage (GTDB taxonomy): Bacteria > Cyanobacteriota > Cyanobacteriia > Cyanobacteriales > Nostocaceae > Nostoc_B. The sequence continues at coordinate 25,993 of NZ_JADEWI010000039.1, read as the reverse complement.
GTAAATTGAAATTCTTTTTGCTACTTCCTGGCACATCAGACAAGTGGGAATTGCCATCTTCTAAGCTACACAGCCCTGATGCTTGCAGATACTGAATAACATTTTGAGAAGATAGTTGTAATAACATATTTGATTTCCTACTTCGTAAAAGTGCTGAGATAATCAATTACTTAATTTCAGGATTATTGTTACTTGTGGACTTTAAGTAGATGGCAATAAGTATCTAAATATCAATTATTCTTTCTACTCCACTAATATCTTATTTCTGATATTTAGGACTGCCAAAATGGCATGATTACCTTTATTTTTGCTTTAAATATTACTCAAGATTACTATCAAAACTTTAAAATCACGAGCTGCTTTTAGGGAAAATACTAGACTTGTGGATACTTTTATTTACAGCATTCATAGTTTCCTATCTCAGCTAAACTTAAAAAGTAATTAAAATTACCTAATACTAATTTTACCTGACTAGAACTTGATTAATTCCAACAACAATATGTTGAGCATAAAGCCTTGATTGGCAAGGTTTATGGTTTTTTATGCTAGATATTGACCACTTATTAATTGAGTTAATCTAGATGGTAATTCAAGTATTTAGTAGCATAAAAAACATTGCCTCATAATTATCTAACAATTATTAGATAACAGTAATTAATGACTGGAATGACTCATAGATACACGGTAATAATTGAGTATTTACCTAAAACTAACTGTCTGAAGATGGATGTTACATAAACATGAGGATGCAAAACTCAATCAGGATTTTGATTCAGCCTGAAATGAGACTAAAAATGCTATATACATAGTGTATTGCGTTATCAACGCGAGATGAACGCACAAACCCCGGTTGCTGGATGGGTAAACTCTTAACTGTACCCAAAACTGTCAAAATTACAGACAATATTATCTTTATTTATCATTACTAAATAAACAAAACCGGATGTTTTGCCAAAAGGATGCTGAATTTTTTGCGGTCGAATATTAATAATTTATGCTGTGACTTCCGTAGCAGGCAAGATTTTTTACCAACGCTGTCTAATTGCCTAGCGATCGCCACAACAGTAAAACAATACAAATGTACTATTACCTATACTTACGGAGAGTTAGCGAAAGAAAACCATCGTTCAGTGATTTGGTGAGAATCAGCAGAACTTGGTTACAACACTTAAATATCTCTCTAAATCAGACCAATGACAAAAGACAACCTTCACCACTTAACTTGACTTGTAACGGTAGCCTTACCCGACTACTAATTGATGCACCATCAAAACCAGCGCCAGCGCCCCCAACACAATCATTAATCCCGCCGGCATAAACTTGCGTGTCTTGGCAAATCGTACAGCAAACACAACCACTAAAACCCCAGTCACACCAGCGGCTAGAGTCAAACCCCAAGGTTGTCCTTGGAGTTGCCAGTAAGCAAATAGAATCAGTAAAAAACCGCTAAAACCACCACTAAGGAGTGAAACCTGACTACGCGCCTGAACATAGCCCATAATTCCACCGACAATTGCTAAGATACCGTAGGCAAAAGCAGCAATTACACCTAAATTCATTGTTACAACCTATGTAGATTTTGACTTTACAGGCAAGGTCGGCAGACAATTTACCATAGCTATTTTTAGCTATATCACCCAGTTGATTGATGGATATTCCAGCGATGGCAACGGCAAGTAATTCGTCATTAGCCCAGATTCAATTTCTCCAACGTCAAGCAGCATCTCTTTTACTCTACCAATCTGTCCTCCAGAGCGAAGCCGCGATCGCCTTTCTGGATCTGTTGCAAGCAATACGTTACACTGATGCCGACGCTAGGGGTTGTCTCCAAGCTTACGGCAATTACTTCCACGCCTTAGCAGCACGCAATCAAAATTGGGAAGACTATTTAATTTCGCAAATTCTCATTTGTGAAAATCCCTTTAGCCGACTGGCGCAACAAAAAGACTTTCATGAGTTACCTCCGGCTTTAGTTGCAGCAGTTCAACATGATTTACAAATATTACAAAGTCTTTATGAATGCAGCACGGCTTGTCTAAGTGAGTGGGTGCAGACTGTTGCTCATTTGCCAGTTTCGCCTGTAGTTTGGTATCAAGAACACAGTCATTTCAGCAGCAACACAAACCTGTATTTGCCAGACTGGGAACATTGGGCTGATGCTGTCGCAGAATTAGCTGCTTATTATCAAAAATTTGGCGCAGGTTTATTTGCTGAGTATCGCGCCTTGCGTTGGCAAAGTGGGGAGTTTGTCGGTATTTCCTATCCTGATCCAATTAAGTTAAGTACCCTGGTAGGTTATGAATGGCAGCGTGATGCGTTGCTGAAAAATACAGAGTTTTTATTATGCGGCGAAACAGCATTGCACGTATTACTTTATGGTAGTCGCGGTTCCGGTAAATCTTCTTTAGTCAAAGCCTTATTAAATGAGTATGGGGAACGTCAACTACGTGTACTAGAAGTAGGCAAATCTGACTTGCAAGATTTACCCAACATTGTCGAACAGTTACGCGGTTTACCCCAAAAATTTATCATCTTTGTTGATGACCTCTCCTTTGAGGAAGATGACGATGCGTTTAAAGCCCTTAAGGTAGTTTTAGAAGGAAATTTAACCGCGCGGCCACAAAATGTAGTTGTCTACGCTACCTCTAACCGTCGCCACCTGATTCGGGAATATTTCGCCGATAGACCCACCCCCAAAGATCACGAAGAAATCCATGCTTGGGATACCATGCAAGAGAAGTTATCATTTAGCGATCGCTTTGGTTTGACCTTAACCTTTGAACCAGCAAATCAACAGACTTATTTAACAATTATTCGCCATTTAGCCGTACAAGCAAAAATTAATCTCAGCCCAGAAGATTTAGAATATCAAGCATTACAGTGGGCAACACGTCATAACGGTCGTTCTGGACGCACAGCACGGCAATTTATTGATTTTTTAAAAGCAGATATATCTCTCTTTAGTACAACTAATCTTAATTCTGATCCTCAGCCCCAATCTTAAGTACGCATTACGGATTAACACTAAAACCCAGCAATATGCAAGCAGTAATGGTCAGCAATCGATTTCTTTTAGGTGTAGTTGCCTTTAGTGTCAGTTTTGGGCTTAGTCTGGTTCCCAACTGGAATTTTAGTCAAGCTTTCATTACAGGCATAATTACTGTACTTGCTACTTATGCCGCAGCATTATTTGTTGATAAACGCCGTAGACATCATGAAATGTTAGTGTTAGTGACCTTGCGTAAACGAATTAAAGAGCAAGAAGCTTTAAAAAATCGCATTTATCGAGAAATCAAACAAATAGAAGAACATCGCAGCTTATTATATGGCGAGACACAAAAACTTCAAAATCAAATTGCAGAATCTCGCAACCAAAGAGATAGTCTGCATCGAGAATTGAGTAATTTTGCTGGGCAGAAAAAACAATTAGAAACTGAAACTAATAACTTAAAAAATACAATTCAAACTTTAGAGCAAACAAATACAGAATTGAGTCACACTTGCTCTAACCTCACAGCGGAAAAACGTCGCTTAGAATTACACAGTAATGTTTCTCATGCAGAAATTGTCCAGTTACAAACTCAAATTGATCAACTGCGACAAGACAAACAAGAACTGGAGAATAATTTAACCTTACTAGGTAGACTCAAGCCTCAGCTAGAGGAGAAAATGTATGAACTCAGAATTCAAATTCAAGAGCTAGAAATTGTTGTCTCTCAGCAAAATAAATTATTAGCCGATACCATAACTGAAAGAAACGACATCATTAGTACCCTGAATAGTTTAAATCAGCAAACGTTAGATAAACAATCAGAACTACAACAGCTACATGATCAGGTTTCAATATTACAAGCAGAACGAGATTTATTACAAAACCAAGTTTGGGAATTACTCCAACAAACAGAAACACTTAATTTAGACTATATACCTGTAAATCTACCCTCAGAAGATGAAACTGATTTATTTCCCTTTGCCGACTTAATCGCATCTTCAGAAGATGTAAGTGAAGATTTACCGGAAGAATGGACTAATTTATTAGAAAAATTACCAGGTCATGAAATAGAAGTATTAAAAGCGATATTACAAGCAGATAACACCAAAGCGGCGATTAAACAAATTGCGGAAGCAAACATTACCATGCCAAATCTATTAATTGATTCGATTAATGACCGCGCAAATGATACTATTGGCGAATTAATCATTGAGCCTGGAGAAGATATTCCCGAAGTTTATCAAGAACACCTGAACAATGTCCGCAAAATGATTGCTATGTACGAAGACCTCATGAGTAGGCAAGCCTCATCAAATTAATATTACTTGTTATCGTAAAATTATTATTGCGTGAAATATAAAATCTAGTGAAGTACATGGCAAAGCTCAAAATCTCGAAGAAAATTTCCACTGCTTTAATTAATTCCCTAGGTGCGGGAGTAGTACCAAGACTAGGAGTTGAACATATAGCAGTTGGTCGAGAACAAGAACTTAAAAGCCTGATACAAAATCTAGATGACATTGCCGAAGGTGTAGCCGCATTTCGCTTTATTATTGGTAACTATGGTTCAGGTAAAAGCTTTCTCCTCCAAATGATTCGCAACCGAGCGATGGAACAAAGTTTTGTAGTAGCCGATGCTGATTTATCATCCGAACGTCGCCTCGCTGGAAGCAATAATGAAGGTTTGGCAACTTACCGAGAATTAATGAGTCACCTTTCTACAAAAACCCGTCCTGATGGCGGTGCGTTAGTTTCAATTTTAGAAGGCTGGATTAACAAAATCCAACAAGAAGTTGCCAAAGAAACTAATATGCGGCCGAACGATGAAGGTTTTGATGACCAAGTTGAAGCTAAAATTCGAGAAGTCGTGCAGTATATTGAAGACTTAGTTCATGGCTTTGATTTTGGTAACGTCATTATTGCCTATTGGCGCGGTTATCGGTTAGATGACGATAATTTAAAAAATGCAGCTTTGCGTTGGTTGCGCGGAGAATTCAGCACCAAAATTGAAGCGAGGGCTGCTTTAGGAGTGCGGGTAATTATTGATGATGAAAGCTGGTATGACTACATCAAATTATTCGCTAAATTTGTGGCCGAGATTGGCTATAAAGGTTTATTAATTTTGTTAGATGAAGCGGTAAATTTGTATCAAATCTCGACAACTGTCACCCGCGAGAAAAACTACAACAGACTGCTGACAATGTTTAATGATACCATGCAATGCAAAGCCGAGCATCTGGGTATTTTTATCGGTGGCACAACTAAGTTTTTAGAAGACCAAAATCGTGGACTTTTTGCTGATCAAGCTTGGCGTAGACGCACAAAAGAAAGCCGCTTTGCTACCCAAGCCAATGTCCAGGAGTTTTTAGGGCCAGTTATTCGCTTAAACCCATTGAGTGAAGCTGAAATTTTAACTCTGTTACAACGCCTGAAAGACATTCATGTAACTCACTATGGCTATGATAAAACGTTGAGCGATCGCAACTTACAAGAATTCTTACAAGAAATCGTTAGCCGCCTAGGTGCAGAAGCCTTACTCACACCCGGCGAAATCATCCGAGACTTTATCAGCGTTCTGAATATCCTGCATCAAAATCCAAAAATAGCATTCAGTGAATTAATTCAAAGTTCTCAATTCAAGCCTATAGTCGTTGGTAAAAATGTAGCTATCGATGAAGATGGTGCAGCAGAATTTAGTTTGTAATTAATTAAATATGACTAATGCCTTTAACCGACTTGCACCCTTCATTCAAGAATATATCTACCATCACAACTGGACTGAATTACGACCAGTGCAAATCGCCGCTTGTGAAGTGATTTTTGACACTGATGCTCACTTGTTAGTATCAGCAGCCACGGCGGCGGGAAAAACAGAAGCAGCATTTCTACCAGTTTTAACTGTATTACATAATCACCCTACTAATACCATCGGTGCATTATATATCGGCCCAATTAAAGCCTTAATTAATGACCAATTTGAACGCCTCAATGGCTTACTAAAAACAGCCGATATTCCTGTTTACCACTGGCATGGTGATGTGGCGCAAAGTCGCAAAAATCAACTTTTAAAAAATCCCCAAGGCATTCTCCAAATTACTCCAGAATCTCTAGAAAGTTTATTAATAAATAAACATCATGATTTAGTGCGTTTATTTGGAGATTTAAAATTTGTCATCATTGATGAAATTCATGCCTTTATGGGTTCGGAACGCGGTTGTCAGATTATTTGTCAATTGCAACGTTTAGCCAACGCAATTCAATCACAACCCAGGCGTATTGGGTTATCAGCTACCCTTGGTGATTACTCAATGGCGGAAGAATGGCTACGTTCGGGAACCGACAAACCAGTAATTACTCCCAACATTGAAGCCGGAAAACGTCAAATTAAACTTGCTGTCGAACATTTTTATCTTCGTGATGATATTAATTCATCAGATATATATGATAATTATATTTTTAATCTCAGCAAGAATAAAAAATGCCTTATCTTTGCAAATAACCGCACTCAAACTGAATCTGTAATTGCTTCTTTGCGACAAATTGCTCAAGCACAAGCAGAACCAGATATTTATCATGTCCATCACGGGAGTATCTCAGCAAGCTTGCGCCAAGCTGCGGAAAAAGCTATGCAAGAACCGCATACTCCTGCTGTGACTGCGGCGACACTCACCTTAGAATTAGGCATAGATATTGGGAATTTAGAGCGAGTCATTCAGTTAGAATCACCCTTATCTGTAGCCAGCTTTTTACAACGTTTAGGACGTGCGGGAAGAAGAGGTGAAGCCGCGGATATGCGCTTTGTTTGTGTTGAAAATGAACCACCACAAGAAGCATATCTCCCTGAGCAAATTCCCTGGCAACTTGTACAGTGTATTGCCATTATTCAACTATATTTAGAAGAACGTTGGATTGAACCGATAAAGCCACCTAAATATCCTTTGAGTTTGCTTTATCATCAGACAATGAGTATTTTATTAGCAACAGGGGAAATCTCTCCGGCGAATTTGGCGAAACAAGTTTTAAAATTTCCCCCGTTTGCGGCAATTACTCAAGAAGATTTCAAATTATTATTACGTTATTTAATTGATATTGATCATATTCAGCAAACTGAGCAAGGTAAATTAATTATTGGCTTGACTGGCGAAAAGGTAGTAGGTAAATTTCAATTTTATGCTGTCTTTGCTGATAATCAAGAATATTTAGTCAAGCAAGGGACTACAGCAATTGGCAGTATCGTCACACCACCGTCGGTAGGTAATCAATTTGGTTTAGCTGGACGAACTTGGGAAGTTTTAGAAGTTGACTTAAAAAAAAAGCTCGTGTCAGCTAAACAAGTAGATGGTAAAGCCACCGTTTATTGGCGTGGTGGTGGCGGTAGTATTCATACAAAGATTTTGCGACGAATGCGGCAGGTTTTACTAGAAGATGTGGAATATATTTATTTACACAAAAATGCTCAACAACGTTTAAAAGTAGTCAGAGAGTTAGTTCAGTCTGCTGGATTAGCAAAATCAAATATATTGCAATTAGAGAAAAATAAATGCTGTATTTTTCCTTGGGTTGGGACAGTAACTTATCGCACCTTAGAAAGATTGCTTAATTCTTTTTGTCGAGAATCTTTAGAAATTAGTAGTATGGGAGGAACTAACCCTTATTATTTGATTTTGAAATTAGGTAAAGGTAAGTTTAAATATCTGCAACCAGAAATTGCTTCATTATGTGACCAAAGAATTTCCGCAGAAAATTTAGTGCGTACAGCCGAAGCGCCAGAAATGCAAAAATATGATGAATTCATTCCGCATTCGTTATTACGCAAGGCTTTTGCTCATGATTATTTAGATATAGAAGAACTTCGACAGCAAGTTACATTGTGGAAAATTTCTGGATAGAAGTTTATTTTACTTGAGAGCGATCGCACTTAAGATAGATGTTTTCTCGATAAATTAATTCAAATTTCATATTTTACTAGATTAAATATGCACTCTTGGCTATAAGCAAGCTCTGACTTCTGCTAGAGGAATGTTTATCTTTGTAACAGATAGCCTTGATATGTCTCTGATAAAGCTGATTGGTTCAGAAATAGGTTAGTTTTTGACTCAATTTCATTCCTAACCTGTATTTCAAGCCAACCAATTAGTTCTAAAAACGTAAAAATAATGGAGTATAGTCCATGATAAATTTCATTTCTCAGGCATTTTCTCGCATCAGTTCTCTGCTAAATGGTATTCAGGTAAAGCGGTTTGTTGCTGTAGTAGTAGTAGGATTTTTAGTCCTGACAACAAACGCTAATATTGAACGTAGCAACACTAAAGCTGTCACCAGAGAACTTGATAGAGTAGTACATCAAGATCAGGCTGATAGACCAAAAACCACAGGTGAATGGAACAGAGAAGCTCGTCAAACCGAAGATGAACCTGGTAAACGCGTTCAAAGAATTGCTAAAGAATCAGCAGAAGCTGTCAAACAATGGGGTGAAGTCTATCCAGATACTGCTAAACGCAGCGCAGATGACAATGCAAGTAAGTAATACAAGACCATTTTAAATTTTGGATTGAGTATTTCTTTGGGAATCGAGAGGAGCAAATCCTTGAAAAAATAGCAATAACTAGCAAGATTAAAAAGGTGCAGTAAGTGCTGCACCTTTTTGAGTATAAAAATGTCATACCAATTCACAACAAAACTTTGCGATAAAAAAACCCCCAAAGGGGGGTTCAATTTTAAGTTATTCGCGTGGAGTGAACAACTTGGTAATTAATTAATACCTACAGTAGATACAGTAATCCGAATAAAATTATCCAAATTACGTCTACAAAGTGCCAGTAGATTTCTGCGGCTTCAATACCGAAGTGTTTTTCGTTACTGTAGTGACCGGGAACGCGAGATCGCCACAACACTGCCACAATTGCTAAAACGCCGATAGTAACGTGCAATCCGTGGAAACCCGTTAACACGTAAAACGCACTAGCAAATAAATTGGTAGTTAAACCAAATTCTAGATGAGTATATTCATATACCTGCCCTACCAAGAAAGTTGCACCCATCGCGGCGGTAATGGCTAACCAAATCCGCGCACCTCGCGCATCATTCTTTTTAATTGCTGTATCAGCATTGTGCATGACAAAGCTGCTGGCAATTAGATTGACAGTATTGACTCCAGGAAGTAATAATTCCAATTCTGGTGTACCTGCGGGAGGCCACACAGGTAAGGTCGAACGAAAAGCGAGATAGGCTCCAAACAAGCCGAGAAAAATCATTCCTTCAGCTACTAAGAAGACAAACAAACCAAACAAGCGATGATCTGGATGTTCTTCGTGATGAGCAACTGTGGCTGTACTATGATGATGATTTAATTCGGTTTTAGCTGGGTCAATGGTTTGACTTTGCATGAATCTTTATTTAAGTGTGAAGGATGTAGACGCGCAGCGGCTTGCCGCAGGCTAGTCTGAAGTCTGAAAATCCCCTAGTCATTTTTGCCTGAGACGCGTTGTTCCAGGTCAGACTCGATGGTGGGATATGGCTCATCAGGATCAGCACGGAGTACTGAGTTGGGGCCAGCCGATAATAAAGGATTGGGATCGGATAATGGTACACCTTCATTAGCCCTTTCTAAGCCGTAATCGTAAGGGCCTGTAGCTAATACGGGGAAACCATCAAAATTTTCAATTGCTGGTGGGGAAGTTGTCATCCACTCTAAGGTCAACGCTCGCCAAGGATTATTACCTGCTTTTTCACCGTACATCCAACTCCAAATTGCATTGATGATGAAGGGAAAGGTGGAAACAGCAAGTATGTACGCGCCGTAGGTACAGATTTCATTCAGCAGGGTAAATTTGGGGTCATACTGAGCGACGCGGCGGTTCATTCCCATCATTCCTAGCTTGTGCATGGGTAAGAAGGTCATATTCAGACCCACAATTGTCAATGCAAAGTGAACCTTACCCCAAAATTCGTTGAACATCCGTCCCGTCATTTTCGGGAACCAGTGATATATCGCGGCAAAAATCCCCAACACGCTCCCACCAAACAACACGTAATGGAGGTGAGCCACGACAAAATAAGTATCGTGAACGTGGATATCAAAAGGTACTGCTGCCAGCATGACACCACTAATACCACCAATCACGAAGGTGCCAACAAAACCAATGGCAAACAGCATAGCTGAGTTGAGTTGGATTTTGCCGCCCCACATAGTTGCTAACCAGCTGAAAATTTTAATTCCCGTTGGTACAGCAATGATCATCGTGGTGATCATAAAGAACATCCGCAACCAACCGGGAATACCACTGGTAAACATATGGTGCGCCCAAACTATCAGCCCCAAAAAGCTAATTGCTAGGGATGAGTAGGCGATCGCTTTATAGCCGAAAATTGGTTTACGAGAATGTATGGGAATAATCTCGGAAATTGCCCCGAAGAAAGGCAAAATCATGATGTAAACCGCTGGATGAGAGTAAAACCAGAACATATGCTGGTAAACTACGGGATCACCGCCACCAGTCGGGTTAAAAAATGTTGTACCTGCCAATAAATCAAAAGCCAACAAAATCAAACCTGCGGCTAAGACTGGAGTAGACATCAAAACCAGTGCGGAAGTAGCAAACATCGCCCAACAAAACAAAGGCATTTGATGTACTCCCATCCCTGGAGTCCGCATCTTGATTAAGGTGACGAGAAAATTTATCGCCCCCAAAATCGACGACGTACCCAGCAACAGCACACTCATAATCCAAATCCCTTCACCTACTTGGCCTGTCACCAAGCTGAGAGGCGGATAGGAAGTCCAACCTGCATCGGGTGCATCGCCTATAGCTAAACTAGCCACCAGCAATAAACCCCCAACGGGAATCATCCAAAAAGCGACAGCATTCAATCTAGGGAATGCCATATCCTTAGCCCCAATCATCAGGGGAATCAAATAGTTGGCAAACCCGGCACCTGCTGGTACAATCCACAAGAAAATCATGATTGTAGCGTGCAGGGTAAACAGGCTGTTATAAACTTCTGGGCTGACAAAATCTACTTCGGGAGTGCGTAGTTCTGTTCGCACCAAGTCAGCGAGAACACCGCCAATGCAATAAAAAATGAAGGAAGTGACGAGATATTGAATCCCGATCACTTTATGGTCAGTGTTGAAGGTAAAGTAATCTCGCCATTTTCTAGCTCCCGGCTCATCAACCCGCACCGGGAAATTGGCTGTTTCTTGTATTTGGGCTTGTGTCATAGGAGTTAGTTATTCAGTTATCAGCCTGTTCACTAATGACTATTCACTGTTGACTGACTATGGTGAACTTGATGTAAGATTTCTGGCTGAATTCCCATTTCCTTAGTGTAAGGAGCGAGAAATTCATCTGGGGTGAGGTTGGCTGGATTCACAGCAACGGCTTTATTCAAGGTTTCATGACTTGCAACTAGCTGCTCTTGCATCCATTTGTCAAAATTTTCTTGACTTTCCACCACCACTTGGCTTCTCATCGCGCCGTGGTAGGGGCCACAAAGTTCAGCACAAATTAGCGCATAATCACCAATTTTATTGGGAGTGAAGCGAATTTCGCTCTGTCTACCGGGGATCGCATCTTGTTTCAAGCGGAACTCTGGCACCCAAAAGGCATGGATGACATCGTTGGCTGTCATATTGATTTGCACTTCTCTGCCAATGGGAACGTGCAATTCACCTGTGGTGACTCCAGTATCTGGATAAGTGAAAATCCAGGCATATTGCAGACCTGTAATATTAACCGCTAAACTGGCTGGCTTACCTGCTTTGTCAGGGCTGGAGCCAAGAGTAGGAGCTACACTACCAACACCAGGCGCATTCCGAAGTTGGGGAATCTGATCAGCATTCCGCACAGCGGCGGTGGCTGGGTCTTGCATCGCCGCGTCAGATTTTTCTTGATTGAGATTGGGTGCTGTGCTGGGAGGAGTATCACTCAAAGTAGCAGCAATAGCTGCTCCGGGCATTCTCATCGAACTTTGATTTATGGGCGCTTCGTGAACAGCGTGGGGATCGAAGCCACCGATTTCGTTATACACATCAAAGCTATAAACAGAAATACCAATCACAATAATTGCGGGGATCGCCGTCCAGAGGATTTCGAGAGGTACATTGCCTTCCACTGGTGGCCCGTCTTCATTGTCACCAGCACGCCGACGGTATTTAAATACAGAGTAGATTAAAACACCTTCAACAATCAAAAATATACCTACGGAAACAGTCATCATCGAGTTAAATAAACCATCAACTAAGATGGCTTCATCGGAGGCTGCTGTCGGCAACAGACCGTGATTTTGACCGTACCAAAGACTGGTTAACGTTAGTACGATGCCAATCAGTAATGTCCAGATGGAACTTGGAATTTTCACGGCTTACTTAAATTAATTGACTACGTTTTTTCAAAGCTGCCCACTTACTAAGGTAGTCTAGGCTATTAAACATAATGCTAAATGGTCTGAAATTTTTATTAATTTTTTCAGGCACTTTACTATTTCTGAGTAAAAGAGATTTATTAGATACTGACAAGGATAAATAGCTATAACTGGAAAAATTTAAGGAAAAATTTAGGTTAGGAAAATTGTTTGTCAATCATCTATTGCTCACAACTTGAAAAATACCTAAAGCTTCAGACTAAAACAATCAGAAGTGATTCAAAGTAATAAGTGAAACCCCATCTCTAAACTTGGTGCTATACGCTAGGGTGGATATGGGTTGGTACGAAAAAATTCAAAATTTAAAGAGAGCTACTACCAAGATCGGCAGAAGGAATCGTTCATGAACGAATTTGTCCTAAAACAACAAAATGATGCGGCAATCGAGCAACAAAAGCCGAAGGAAATGATTCGTCGCTTGGTGTGGAGAATGTCTATAGCCACCTTGATTTTAATGGCTATCGGCTCTGCCACCCGTGTGATGAATGCCGGACTTGCTTGCCCAGACTGGCCGCTATGCTACGGGGAACTAGTACCAGCCAAACAAATGAATCTCCAAGTGTTTTTGGAGTGGTTTCATCGCTTGGATGCAAGCTTGATTGGTGTGAGTGCGATCGCACTTGCTGGTTTATCTTGGTGGCACCGTCGTTCTTTGCCTGTCTGGTTGCCTTGGGCTGCGAGCTTTGCTCTGTTTTTAATCGTGTTTCAAGGGATTTTGGGAGGACTCACAGTTACTGAACTGCTGCGGTTTGACATCGTTACCGCCCACTTGGGAACAGCACTGTTGTTTTTCACCACCTTACTAGTAGTCGGTACGGCTCTAGCTCCCTATCAGGGAACTGGCAATGCGGGGAAACTACCCTGGATTGGTTTAGCTGCGGCTGTGTTGGTTTATGTGCAGAGTTTACTGGGCGCTATCGTTGGCTCTCGCTGGGCGCTACATCAATGCTTTGGCACATCTGAACTGTGCAGCGTGATGTACAGCCATATTTTTGGTTTAGTACCGCCAACTGTAGCCACCTTAGCTGTAGTGTTAATTTCCTGGCGCACACCAGCCCTCCATCCAGCTTTGCGGCGACTAGCAAATATGGCTGGTGGTTTGTTGGGCTTACAAATTTTGTTGGGAGTTGCTACTTTTCGTTTGCATCTGCAAGTTGAGCCGCTGACTGTCTCGCATCAAGCTATCGGTGCGGCTTTACTTGGGACTTTGGTCGGGTTTACTGTTCTCGCATTGCGTGACTGGGCGGATAATCGTGAAATCAACAGTTTGTCTGTAGGTTTGGCGACAAATTCTCTCAACCCCCCAGCCAAAGGCTCGAATCCCTAAATAATTCAGGTTTGTGGGTAAACTGATGCGATCGCTACGATGACTGATGACTAATGGTGATAAGACATTAGCCATTAGTCATTGAGTAATTCACCGCATCTCCAGTAACTAGAACTGGTGTAAGTCTCCCTGTCTTCACCTTTGCCTCAGTTTCTCAAACACTAGCAACTTAATTGACGCTTCAAATACAGAAACGGCAAGGTTCAAGATTCTCCCCCAAGTAAAGGTAGTCTGGGCAAATCGCTCTCCACAGCCAGACAGAAACTAGACATACATTGTTGACAATTAAGGAAATAAAACCAAGATGATTGAGACTAATGTCTCTCGCCACCACGAAACCTTCCTCCAGGTAATTCAAAGCTATTACCAGCTAACTAAACCTCGTATTATTCCCTTGCTATTGATTACCACCGCGGGGAGTATGTGGGTTGCCGCGAAGGGACAAGTAGACCCATTACTGTTGTTAGTTACTCTGACTGGTGGTACTCTGGCTGCGGCCAGCGCCCAGACAATCAACTGTATCTATGACAGAGATATTGATTACGACATGGAACGGACGCGCCATCGTCCTATGCCTTCTGGCAGAATACAGCCAAGAGATGCGCTGATTTTTGCGATCGCCTTGGCTGTACTTTCTTTTACCCTACTAACAGTGTTTGCTAATTTATTGGCAGCTTGTCTGGCATTTTCTGGCATCGTTTTTTATATACTGATTTACACCCATTGGCTCAAGCGTCACACCACCCAAAATATTGTCATTGGTGGGGCGGCTGGGGCAATTCCGGCGTTGGTAGGTTGGGCGGCGGTGACAAACACCTTAAGCTGGCCGGCGTGGTTAATTTTTGCCATTGTCTTTTTATGGACACCTCCTCATTTCTGGGCGCTGGCGTTGATGATTCGTGATGACTACGCTAAAGTCGGTATCCCCATGCTTCCAGTTATTGCTGGTGCGACAGCTACAGTCAAGCAAATTTGGTATTATACCCTGATTACAGTCATTGCCACGCTGTTATTGTTTTATCCCTTGCATGCTAGTGGCATTGTTTATGCCGCGATCGCCGCTGGTTTAGGCGGATTATTTATCCGTAAATCTTGGTGTTTATTACAACAGCCAGAAGACCGCATTGTAGCTAAAGATGTGTTTCTTTACTCCATCTCCTACATGATGCTGTTATGTTTAGCAATGGTCATTGATAGTTTGCCAATTACCCATCATTTGGTGAGTACTGTTATTGCCCAGCTACACTTATTTAATTAAGGCAGGAAAAATTATGCGATCGCGTTGGTAAAATTCAGGACGCGATCGCATTTTTCGATATTAAAAAACTACTGAGTATATCTTTTCGCCAATTCTTCGTAACTTAGTTAGCTACTAAGTTATGCAAAATAACTATGGCACCACAGTCACTGGTGTCCCAAGATTGATCTGATGAAATAATTCCTTAACATCCTGATTGTACATCCGAATACAACCATGTGAGGCAGCTTTGCCTACTGAATCAGCATTAGGGGTGCCGTGAAAGCCCACCCAATCTTTACCATTTGTCCAAAATCCTATCCAGTAATTACCCAGAGGATTTTCAGGATCACCTCCGGGAATAGCCTTACCAGTAAAAGAATTTATCCAGGTTGGTTTTTCCAACATTGTACGTACTCGAAAATTCCCAGTTGGAGTTCCCCAACCTTTACGACCAACAGCTATAGGATAACTTTTAATTTGGGTTTTGCCTCGATAAAGTGTTACTCGACGCTGACGAAGGCTGATTTGTAGGTGAAGAGGTTGAGTAACTAAATCATTAATATTAGTTGTTTGAGAGACTAAATTGCTAGTTGTAGTATGAGAATAATTTTTCACCTCAGAAGATAAGGATATAGAAGGATTAAAACTCAATCCAAATCCACAAATAAAAATAACTAATTTACTTGATTGCTTTAACATTATAATAATCTTTTTTCCATTATCAAAATCTGTTGCGGTAGAAGTCGAAATTAATTGATGATTAATTTCATCTTTTTTCAACCATTTCTTGTTAACAATAATCAGTAGTTAAAATCATTCAAAAACACTGACAAGCTTAACAAGCTTGTCAGTCTAATCTCAGAAGGCTATTAAATTACCATAGCGCCCTAACACCGCTACCTGTGTTGTCTTGGGTTCCAGTAGTTCCCGAAGTCCCGTTATTAGGATATTGTTGAGTCCCAGTAGTCCCATTATTAGGATACTGTTGAGTCCCCGAAGTCCCGTTATTAGGATACTGTTGAGTTCCAGAAGTCCCATTATTGGGATATTGTTGAGTTCCAGAAGTCCCGTTATTAGGATACTGTTGAGTCCCAGAAGTCCCGTTATTAGGATATTGTTGAGTTCCAGAAGTCCCGTTATTAGGATATTGTTGAGTCCCAGAAGTCCCGTTATTAGGATATTGTTGAGTTCCCGAAGTCCCGTTATTGGGATATTGTTGAGTTCCGGTGTCAGAACCATCTGTAGATTGTCCTGTTTGAGATAACAATTTGTTATCTATGCGAACTTGGCTAGTATCCAAATTACTAGAGGTAGATGGTAACACAGCATATCCGGGAAGATTAATTAAAGCACCAGTACTGGCAACTCCCACGAGACTAGCAAAAATTTTGAGCAAATTTTTATTGCAATTTATGATCATTAGAACCTCTTATCTTTGAAGTAAACATTCTTAAGTAACTGAGAAATGGGGTGGAATCTGGAGAATTTTTGCTGGATATTTCAATAACAACTAACAATGTCAACTAAAAATTTTGAGCTTGATAGTTGATATTTAATTTAAAAATTAACTTTATTAAATTTTTGATTCTTCTGTCTAAAGTCTAGTCTAGGCTTAAATTAAGCCATAGTATTTAATGCTGAACTTATTTAAATTATTTATAATATCTACCTACTTAGATATATCTTTTAATATTCTATGCAGGGATAAAATTATTATCTTAATGAATAACATAAATGAGTCAAAAAATAAATTATTTATAGATAAATTTAAACCGACTATATGGTTAATTATTGGATGTTAAGCAGTAGTAGAATTGTCAGTCAATAATTATAGTAGGGGACAGGTGAGAGGTGACAGAGTTAAAAGTCTTTGATTGTCTAAGTTTTAGCGTAGTGAAGTAATCGCAAAGTCTAGGCGATCGTGTCGTTCCACTCGTGGCGGACATATCACAAGTAATTTGCCGGACATGATATCAATAGAGTAGCGTGAAGAAAAACTTACGCGGCTCCCTGGAAATAGTTACCTTTGCAATTTCCTTCTCAGTAATAACCTTAAATAAAGTATAAATTTGTTGTATCACAACACAGAGAATAACCTGATTATTAAGGTAGTCCCTACAACACAAATAATTCCTGCAACTCCAGCTAGGGGTTTTTTGTACTTACCAGTCCACCATTCTGAAACTTTACCTGTGTAAGTTATGAGTTGGGCTGTATCCATAGTAGCGATCGCCAACACTAAAGCAGTATGTAATCCCCACGCTACACCCAAACTACCCTGGTCGGCAATCCTCGCCATGACTAACATCATTCCCATTAACCACAGTCCAGGTGTTTGTGGTAGAGTCTCTTGTTGCTCCCAAACTAAATGCAGCACCGCAAAAATACAGCTAGAAATTGCTGCTGCTATCCAAACTGAATAATCTCGCTCTAATTCTGTGAACACAAAACCGCGAAACACTAATTCTTCGATTCCGCCTACCAATAACGCTACTAATAAAATCGGTAGCAAGATAGATGGTAATAACTTAATATTAGACTTTTCAAAATCACACCAACCCAGCCAATACTGTACAGCAAACATCACACCTAGGCTGAGTAATCCCAAACCAAAACCCAGCCCTAAGCCACCCAGTAGAGAAATATTTACTATTAACCCATAATCAGCAAAAGACCTTTTACACAACAAAATAACTCCCCAAAGCACTAGGGGAGCTAATAAGTAAAGTGTTACTATGAGTGGTAACTTTTGCTCTGGTTGCAAAGGTTTTGTTGGTTGCCAACCCATAATAATAGCAGATATTGCTGCTATGGGAAACCAACAGACAACCCAACTAATGAAAAAAGCCATCAAGACAACTGGTACTGATGCATTTTCGAGAAATGACAGTAGAATGTTGGCTGATGGCGATAAAAAATTTGCTAAAACAAATAAAAAAAACACGATAGACTACTGACACAATAGATTTCTTGGTTTCTCTTCAAGACTCTACTAAAATTTGTGGTTTTAGCAACAGGTGTAATCCTATCGTTTTATTAGTACAGAATTCTTAAACAGAGTTATTTGCTGTATTAATAGGGATATGTATTCCAGCACTTACCTTCAACTTCTCCCTACCATTCGCAAATTTACTCTTCGTCGTCTAAGTCTTCTTCTACCTCATCAATGTCCTCTGGGGAGATTTTCTTATCACTTTCACCTAGTTGAATCAGGTGAATGTGCTTGTATCCCAGCCTAATTTCAAATTCATCTCCAGCTTTTAAACCCATTGCCTTAGTGTAAGTTGCACCAATGACAATTTGACCATTTTGATGAACACTAACCCGATATGTCGGTTCGCGGCCACGGCCATCTTTAGGTGCTTCTGGACTTAAAGGAATTCCTCTAGCCGATAATAAAGCGTCATAAAAATCTGTAAGATTGACGCGCACCTGGTTATTTTTAGTAACAGTGTAATAGCCACACTGTTTTGCTCTTTCTCTTCTGGGTAAATTAGAAAGTTCTTTTACCTTAGCAAGCAGTGCTTTTCCAGTTAATGGTGCAGTTGCAGTTTCTGTCATTACGCTCAAATTATCCTTACTCTCTCCAAACTGATAAACTATGTAGCCTGATGCCAGTATTTAACTTTTGAGTATCCGTAAAAAGATGCTCAAAACTTTAGGGAAGGGTTAAATTGCTACTGATAGAGGAGCCACAAGCGCCTATATTATGTTTGCCTGCAACAGATTAAAGGTTAGGGTTGTCACAGGCATTTACTTTGTTGATTTTACGGCACTTTTAACCATGATTCGCCATTGAAAACAAAATGATTTTCTCTTTTGGCGCTACTGTAGCGGTGTAACTTTAAGCCACCTTTACAAATGAGGTTGTTTCTACTCTAAATAAGTAGTAGACCCAAGAAATTCCAGGTTTTCCACTTTCAGTGCTTGCCTTTATTGCTCTTGAGTTGTGTGTTTTAACCCATTCTTCCTCTTAAGCTTAAGACAGCATAGTATTTGAATCTGCTCTGAAGACATATTCCTTTTGTCTCAGATGTAGAGACAGAAAATTTTATGTCTCTCCGTTACGAAAAAACAAAGTAGTGGTAATCGCGCTTATACGACGATTGAGACTGGTTTTGTGACTTCGTAATTTTATATTAAATACTAGCATGGACTAATAATAGCAAAATAATTGTTTAAGTTTGAATTTAATTTACAGAGAAACTTTTATCTCAATCATTTAGCTTAACGAGGCAATAAGCAGTCAGGATTTTCATTCTGGTTTGTTAGCTACGGTGTGTATTGCTGCATCACTTTTATAAAAATTCATCTAAATTTCGATCAGCAGTTTTGAGTGAGTGCCATTCTTTGATGTTGGAGATTGAGAAGAGACAAAAATGTCCAGAGGTTTCACCTCCAGGTTTATTCTCATAAGACAAACATCCTCTCAGGTATTTTGAGTGCCTGTCTTTGGGAAGAATAAATATATTGCACATCTGTCAAGTACTTAATTACCGCGATTCAGATGTTTATTATCAGCTTTAACACTTCTATATCAGCCAAAAATTAACTTTTGGCAATTATTTCGCTGATTTCTCCAACCAGTAGATTTGAGATAAGACTCTTTTTGATATAAAGATGTATTAAGCAGATGAAGTGTATTGAATAATAATGGAGTTGTTCTGCCAGAAAAACTCTTTTATTTTTAACTCATAAACAGGTAAGCTGCGATCGCCTGTTTATGACTAAAGCTCAGAGCTTAACATAAATCTCTGACATGGTGCTAATACAACTAAAATTTTAATGGTTATCCTTAAATTAGAATCAGTAGCTCTTTGCTCATCAGCCTTTTAAAACTTGGCTTTGAATTAAGAGCAACAAGAGTATAGCTCAATTTTCGCACCTACTAGCCTTTACTCATGATTTCTAAGGCTGGTAAAGCAATTTTAAGACTTTGGTTGGTGGTAATGGAAGTTATTTTTAAGATTATTCGGCAGCAACAAAATTCTGTGCCTGTTGTGCAAACTTACCCTCTAGAGGTAGACCCTGGTAATACAATCCTTGACTGTCTAAATCGAATTAAATGGGAGCAAGATGGCACATTAGCATTTCGCAAAAATTGTCGCAATACTATTTGTGGCAGTTGTGCAATGCGAATCAATGGGCGTTCGGCTTTAGCTTGCAAAGAAAACGTTGGCAGTGAAATTGCGAGATTACAACAAATACAATCGTTAAAAAATACGACAAATCCCCACCTAGAAATCACGGTTGCACCTTTGGGTAATATGCCCGTGATTAAAGATTTAGTAGTAGATATGAGCAGTTTTTGGGATAATTTGGAGGCAGTTGCTCCTTATGTAAGTACAGCAGCGCGACAAATCCCAGAACGAGAATTTTTACAAACACCGCAAGAGCGATCGCTTCTTGATCAAACTGGTAACTGTATCATGTGCGGGGCTTGTTATTCGGAATGCAATGCCCGTGAAGTTAATCCCGATTTTGTCGGACCTCATGCATTAGCTAAAGCGTATCGTATGGTTGCAGATTCTCGTGATAGCACTACAGAGAATCGCTTAGAAAATTACAACGAAGGTACTAAAGGAGTGTGGGGTTGTACTCGTTGTTTATATTGCGATTCAGTGTGTCCAATGGAAGTCGCACCCCTCGAACAAATCAGCAAAATTAAACAAGAAATTCTTTCAAACAAACAAAAAACTGACACTCGGTCAATTCGCCACCGCAAAGTTTTAGTCGAGTTGGTCAAAGAAGGTGGTTGGATTGATGAACGCCAATTTGGTTTACAAGTTGTTGGTAATTATTTGCGTGACCTCAGAGGATTACTTAGTCTTGCACCTCTGGGATTAAGAATGCTTGTTAAAGGTAAATTCCCCTTGTCCTTTGAAGCATCTGAAGGTACACAACAAGTGCGATCGCTCATTGAATCTGTACAAAAGGAAAGTAAAAAGTGCTGAGTACTGAGTGCTAAGTGCTGAGTGAGAATTTTTATCTAGGGTCTTGGGGTATATCCAATGGTCGCCCAAAGCGGTCATAAACTAAAATATCCCACTGCCCATTATTAGTTGATTCAAAAGCAATTCGACTACCATCAGCGCTAATCGTAGGGTTACGCACTTCCGCTTGCAGATTATTAGTTAAATTACGTGATTGGCGAGTTTCTCGGTCATAAACAAAAATAGCCGATCGCCCCTGGCGACTAGCCGCAAACACAACATAACGCCCATCTTCCGAAACGCTAGGGTGAGAAGCGATGGTATCTAACGAATTTAACCCAGGTAAATCAATTAAATTACGCGTCAGAGTATCAAACATATAAACATCTTGGCTACCCCGGCGATCGCTAGTAAACACAATATATCTCCCCGAAGTTTGCGGATTTAATTCCGAAGCCAAACTATTAATACTCCGTCCCCCCGGATCAAAAGGATAACTAACCAACCGGGGATAGCCAAAACAACCAGTTAGTAAACTACAGCAAGCAAATATAGGTATAAAAATGGTGCGATTGGTCATTGGTCAATAGTCAATGGTCAAGCCGTAAGATGCTACAGGACAAAATTTCATACTTCATACTTCACACTTTAATTCGGCGCATCCACCGTTGCACCATTGGGAATATCTAATTCAACATTAGGGCCACGATCTAAAACTTCAATATCCCATTGACCACGACTGGCCGTTTCAAAGACAACATAACGTCCATCAGGGCTAATACCCGGATTTCGTACCCAGCCACGATAGACAGGAGTCATGACTTGTGATTGTTGGGTAGCGCGATCGTAAAGAGCTACCACTGGTCTACCTTGGTCGCTAGTTAAATAAACAATATAACGCCCTGTGTAGCTCAAGCTAGGACTTTCACTGATTGTCTCTGAGCGGTTTAAACCCGGCGTTCTCACAAATATTTGTTGTTGCAAGTCATACACCAGTAATTGGTGACTACTATTACGAT
This sequence comes from Nostoc sp. LEGE 06077, assembly GCF_015207705.1. Lineage (GTDB taxonomy): Bacteria > Cyanobacteriota > Cyanobacteriia > Cyanobacteriales > Nostocaceae > Nostoc_B. The sequence continues at coordinate 4,059 of NZ_JADEWI010000039.1, read as the reverse complement.
TGGAGACAAATGCCAAAAACCGACCGTTGCCACTTAACGTCGGTTGTTCTTCCGTGTAACGACTATTCAGAGAAGTAGGCCCAAGGGGAATATCACTGGCACCACAAGATACCAGTAAGCTCATTAAGCCAAAAATCAGGCTCCAATGAATCGGTCTTTGGAGCCACAAGGTAGGCGTAAATTTATTCACCTCAACTGTTATTTTTTACATCGCCTCTAGCTTACATCTATCCCAACAGTTTTATACATCATCAAAATTAGTTGAATTATCCGATTCATCATCAGATCGATCAATCGGCTTGTATGGGACATAATCTGCCGAGATTACATCATCATCCACACTCTCGCGGCGAGAAGTTGTGTCTGCTGGTGGACGGCGTTTTCTGGGTCTAGTTGGCACATCATCTTGCCGACTGTCTGGACGCTGAGTACCATTACTACTACGACGAGAAGATTTTCGCACTTCATCACTCGGATTTTCCCAATCGTCTACCTGTCTACTAGAAGAAGAACCCCAACTTTCATCGTCAGATCTCTCCGCCGGACGGCTTGTGGAACGCGCAGAAGTCCGCCGACGATTTTTATCAGTTGTTTCTGTCCGTTCATTACTAGTGCTAGTGCGGCGATTGGAACGGCGGGGTGGTTGCTCCTCAGAATAATCATCACGGGTTGAGCGTTCATCTTTGCTACCGCGAATTCTGGGGCGTACAGGAGGCTCTTCTTCCTCATAAGGCAATGGCTCATATTCGTCTTCTACCTCAGCCTCATAGTCTCTGCGCCTCTTATAGGAATAATTATCGCTGACTTCTCGTTCTCTATCTACAATCGGGGTGTTGCGCTTGGCTTGTTGCGTAGCAATGCTGCGTAGGCGAATACTTTCTACAGCAAAAAACACCGTTGTACCTACTAAAAGCAGTTGCCCAAATTGCAGAATCGGGTCTAAGCGCCATCCTTGGAATATGAGAATAAAGCCGCAGAGTAAACCTACAGCTGCAAAAAAGATATCTTGATCTCTTGAAAGTTCTGGGCGTACAGTCCGCAAAAAATACAGCGCTGCCCCAGCCACAGCCAGGAAAATTCCTAGAATACTGGCTGAGTTTGTCCCTACATTGACCTGAGCCAGAACACTGGCTGAGTTCAGCCCAAAATTTAGCATTGTTCTTTATCCCAATATCACAATCTATGTTAGCGAGTCACAATTAAAATCACTACTTTAATTAATCACAATATAGTTAAGCTCCAAAGCTTCTGGCTCAGAAGATTGGCAGCTATTTATCAATTGCCAGCCAAATAAAAATTGATGTCTGTCAGCTAAGTATACCCTGTCCTCACTAGGAAGATTGCTACTGTTAATGCAATTGGGTAAATAGCTGACAGACAATTTGGTATTAGAGTCAAACTGACTCACCAAAGAATTATGAACGTTGGATTTTATCTTTTTGGCTAATGAAGATTAGCCCAACGGTAGCAGGGATAACAACGATCGCAGTACCCCAAGCCAGACTCCAAAGAAAATTTGCTAAAGATGGTGTCATTGTTCTCAACCTTTTTTTACACACTTCATCATAATTCTAATAGTGTAGTACTTCCTTGAGAAGCCTTTTGCTATGAGTGGTATGGCAGGGTAAAGGTGACAGGTGACAGGTGACAGAGTTAAAAGTCTCTTATTGTCTAAGTTTTATCGCTTACCGATATCCTAACTAACTTGGCTATAGCTATAAAACTAGATCTGAGAAGCTAGAGACGCAAAACTAGGATTTTTCGAGACTTACGTGCTATTAATACTAAAATCTAAAATTTAAAATCTAAAATTGCTTGACTGGCATTTGCAATAAAATATATATATTGCTTGACAAAGCTTAAAACTTCCTAACTTCCTTCACAGAATTTTCTTTGTTCAAAAATAGTAGCTCAAACCGATGACTGGCGTTAACTTGACCGTTTGGATTCTCGGCCCGCTGTTGGGACTGATGACATTCCTCTTTATTTTCCGCATTATTCTCACTTGGTTTCCACAAGTGAATTTGAATCAATTGCCCTTCAATCTGATAGCTTGGCCGACAGAGCCATTTTTGCTGCCTTTACGTAAGCTAGTACCACCCATTGGCGGAGTCGATATTACCCCAATTATTTGGGTAGGAATTTTCAGCTTGGTGCGAGAAATCCTGCTAGGACAACAAGGACTGCTGACGATGATGTCTCATGTTAGTTAGGGGATAGGGGAGGATGCGATCGCACTTCCGGCACCAACTTAATCATGTTTGATGGCGATCGCTCTCTGTATTTAATATTCAGCAGCATTCCGGTGTTGCAAGCCTATTTTATCTTTGCTGGAACACTGACCCCTTCTGCTACTCCGAGTCAACCAAGTTTTTACATCGATCAGACACAAGTCTCAAATTAAACCATAAAACTCATTGCCTCCGAGAATTATGAACTAGCTTCTTGACAACTTTAGATTTGCCTATTTCAAACTCACCTTCTTTTATATCCCCCAAACTAGAAAATTCTCTGGAAAATACTCTCTTAAATCCTGAAACTGAGTCTGTGACTTGTACTCTGAATAGTAGAAATTGCCCTTTTTTCCAATTGCTTTCTAAGTTATCCCTTGTTTTGAAGCAAAAGTCATAGTCTGTAAAACTCTTTTGATTATTAATACCTTTGATTTCCATTAAGCTACTAGTAATTAAAGAAACATGGCAAAATTCACGTATAAATCCGCCGTCTACTTGAAAAGGCTTAATTAAAAATAGTTCTGCTTTTACATCAATTACATCACGCTTAGTAAGGTTTATAATTTTAAACATATATTCGACTTTGTTATCTGAACTTCTACCTTTTGCGATTGAGTCAGAGATAAAAATTTGAGGTTTTATCTTTCTCAAGAAAGCTAGAAAAAGCGCAGATGTTATAAAATTTGATATAAATCCTAGCAGGAAAGCTATGAGGTCATTCATGGAGACTTCTTAACCTTTAGAAGATTCTGATAATACACTTCACTGAACCATTCTCGACCTTTTAGTATGTGGTTAAGATATTCTTCAGTTGGCATAAGACTGGGCTGTGTTCTATTTTTTTGTGCAATATAAGTTAAACATTTGATCTTCTCACCATTACAATCTATGACATCCACATAATCTTTCATATAATCTCTTGGATGATCTTCAAACTTATCTAGATTAGCTATGGATGAGTCACTGATTGAATATATTAGACCCTCGACTTTACAACCTTTACAAGGTTCAATGTTTGCAAACCCTGCACCTATCAAAGTTTCATCTATTACATTGAAAACCAGTCTCCAGTCTTCAAGGGTTCCTTGTTCAGAGTCATATACTGTGACCCCTCTACTTTTCAACCTTTCCAAGTTTAAATTTGAGCCATAAGCAAAATATTTAATCATAACTCTAGAAAAATATTTACCTTCTTGGCTATTCTACCCCGATCTTCTGTTTAACCCCTCAACGCAGAAACTAGCCGCATAACTATTTGTTACACGGAAAATTTCTGTATAATGTTTTTCAAACCTAATATACCAAGCATTACAGCTTATATATTGTCTTAAATCTATAGGAAACTTTTTTCTTAAATAGTTTGTTTGGATATTATACCGAATTCTTCCATATAATCACCCTTCACGGGAGGATTAAATAGAATTTTTTTGTATATTCCTTAGTATTATCAATAATTTTTCCCTATAACATCCTTATTTAGAGGATTAGATATTTTTCTACAAAGAATTATTAAGAGATTAGGTTTAAAAGTATGTGCGGTAAATATAAAGAAATCTAAATCTTTACCAACGGTATTCACAAAAGATGAATTTCTTGGAATTCTTCAAGAATTATCTGAAGTACATCAAATTTTAATTAAGTTAATTTACGGTACTGGTTTAAGGTTAAGAGAAAGTTTGAGTTTACTTGTTAAAGATTAGACCTCTTGCAAAAGTCCCATGAGCGTGGGAAAAGTAGCTGAGAGCTTTCTTGACATCTATGAGCTACGAAAAGGTAAAGAACCTCAAACCAGAAGAATTCAAACGGCTGTGTGGTGTGCATCCGG
>NZ_JADEWI010000038.1 GCF_015207705.1 Nostoc sp. LEGE 06077 | reverse complement strand
TGTTTTCTCAGCCGCTCACGTAATTCCTCGGCTGACTCTTTTATTTTTACTTTGGTGACTCCTGCCATGAACGTCTGCTCATATTTCTGATTTAACTATTTCTATCATGTTTTTCGTGAATTGGTATGAGGTTTAAAATTCGAGGTTTCACATATTCGTGCAACAAGTCTATTTATCACCGTGGTGAAGGAGATTTGTTTAGAGGGGACAGTAATATTACTACTCGTGTCTTCCTTACTGGCTCTGGCAGGATTTGATGATCCTCCTTTTAAAATCAAGGCTGTTTCTACCGAACAATCACAACCTATAAATTATGCAGAGACGTTGCAATGCAACGTCTCTTTAAAAGAAATTGCTATCAGCCTAGACTAACGTGATTTTCCACTATATTGGTGTAATCTGCCACAAAGCAAGGTTGTAGTAATTGGCATCAGCACCAACAACATTAGGGCTTTCAAAACCGCTGGATGCTAACCAACCACCTTCATCACCCCGCTGTCCTTTAATTGGCTCTCCAGTCGAAAACAGATACCGTTTTGTTTCTTGATTTTCAATGAGAAAACTATTACCATTTGGGATGATTTTCCACAAAGCAAGGTTGTAGTAATTGGCATCAGCACCAACAACATTAGGACTTTCAAAGCCGCTGGATGCTAACCAACCACCTTCATCACCCCGCTTCCCTTTAATTGGCTCTCCAGTGGAAAACAGATATCGTTTTGTCTCTTGATTTTCAATAAGAAAACTATCACCACTAGGAATGATCTTCCATACAGCACGATTGTAGTAGTTGGCATCAGTACCAACAACTTTAGGACTTTCAAAGCCGCTGGATGCTAACCAGCCACCTTCATCGCCTCGCTTCCCTTTAATTGGCTCTCCAGTGGAAAACAAATACCTTTTTGTTTCTTGACTTTCAATGAACACAGGTTTGTTTAGTAGCTCATTGAGCTTTGCATCTGTGCTTTGATTTGCAATTTCGGCAACTGTGTCTGCGGCTGATGTCTTCACATTACCGTTAGTAGTAGTTGTTTTTGTAAAATTGCCGTTGCTGTCATAAGCTAAACCAGATACTACATTTCTTTGAGCATCTAATAGTCTGGCCTCATCTCCTGAATCTTTCCAAAGGGATACACCACTACCGCAACTAAACCCGCCTGACTCTGGGTGTATCTCATTGGTGTAAACGCGCACGCTCTGGCCTGGAGCTAATCTTGTTCCTTGAGGGAAAGTGAACGCTTTATTACGTCCTACCCCTGAAGCAATTTGCCAACCAGATACATCTGCGGGTGCCTTGTCTTGATTGGTAATCTCAACATATTCGTCAGATTGAGTTCTCTTGACCTGATTCTTGTAGACAAGATTGGTAATTTCTACCTTCAGAGTTTGCTGAGTCGTCATAATTTTTACTTAAAAGTAATAGTAATACACCAATGAAGACTAACGCACTGACTTATATATGCAGTACTTAAGTATTTAAGGATTTCTTGTATTAAAATATTCTCAATCTTAAAGCCACAATGCAAGGGCAGTTAAGACAGTTAAGAAAATAATTGTAGACAGTTAAGACAGTTAGAAAAAAATTGTCTTAAACTGAAACAAATTTATAGCTAAATGCCTGAGATTAAATAACTATTAACTGAATACTGAAAATAATTAGGACTTGTTGAAGTATAGAATAAAATTCTAGACAAATCATCCCATAACCCTAGATTTGTAAGCTTTGACAATCAGTATCGTGAACAGCTAGTAGAAATTAATTCCATATACTGAGGTGTATCACTAGGAGCATTTGCCAACAGTGTTACTTCACCTTTGTTGTTCACTATCCAACCATTAGCAGGTACATTGACTAATACATCGCTAGTATGGAATTGAGCCTTAGGAACAGAGATTGATGCTCTTTGATTCGTCTCGCCACTAATTTTGGTTAGCCGAGTATCTGACCATACTATATCGCTACTGAGTGCTACATGAGGGCTAGGAGGTAAACCACCACGTCCTGTAACGATAAGCTCACCACCCTCCTTAGCATTAGCAGAACAACCAGAAGCGATCGCCTGTGAAGCATCTACCAAACTTGTAGGTAAATTAACTAAACCACGGCTAGGGTCTACATCTGGAGTATTAATGGTTACATTGCCAGCAAAACCAAATTCTGAACTAGCATCAATATTATTTGCTGTGTCGCCTGGTCTGGCTCTACCTACTTCAAACCCAAAGATATTATTGGCTGTAATGTTAATATTGCCACCTCGACCTATAAAGGCAGTAGCAATAATGTCATTATTTTGTTTGGGAACTGCAACTACAAAACCATTAGAGGCATCGATATTGATATTTCCACCGTTGGCATTGTTGAAAGCTTGAGCAGAAATCAGGCTTTGATTTTGTAAAAACAAAAGTTTTAAGCCTTGTAAAGTGATATTAGCCCCTTCTGCGGCGTTGGTTTCAGCAGTTAAATTACCTCTATTAAGGCGCAGGTCATTAGTTGTAATGGTTAAGTTACCAGCAGCACCAGAACCTACACCATTAACTGTCACGCGTCCTCCATCTCCAACATTGAGTCTAGGGGTTGTAATGTTTAAGTTACCTGCTCTTCCTGATGCTTCAGCTTGAGTAAACAAGGTACTAGGTACAAGAGTAGAACCGATCATTCCTGTACCAATAACCTGAACAAAATCTTTAGCATGTACAGTTAAAGTTCCACCAGGGCCTTCACCAAAAGAACCCGCTCTAATTGCGCCGCCATTTTGAACTACTAACTGTCTAACATTTAATGTGGCAGTTCCGCCTTGACCAGTACCAAAGTTATCTGCTGAAATTCTCGCTCCATTCTCAACAGTGAGTCGCCCAGTCGTAATATTTAAATTGCCGCCATTCTCGGTAGCTCCCCTCTCTGCGGAAACCAGAATATTACTTCTGCTCAAATCGTCTGCTGTCGGTGCAAATCCACTTAAAAGGACGAAATCGCCAGCATTGATGGTGAGATTTCCGCCGCTACCACCACTGCGAGCCGAAGTGGATATCTGCGCTCCTCCTAAAACATTTAACTTCTGCGTCTCAATTATCAACTTTCCACCATCACCTGTGGCTCCTTGTTCAACCTGAGCAAACAAGCCACTAGCTTGCAAATTATCTGGAGTCCTACCTTCAACTCTCACCAAATCAGATGCTATTACTCTTAAATCGCCTGCATCACCTGCACCAAATGTTGAAGTTGAAACTTGCGCTCCATCTTTAAGAATCAAACGTCCAGTTTCAATTGTTAATGTGCCTCCTTGCTGAGTAGCTTCTAAATCAGCTACGGCAAAAAGACCACTAGGAACATTAAAGATTGGCGAGTTACCGGTTATTTCTAATAATTCCGAGGCTCTTACATTTAAATTCATTCCTCGACCTGTACCATAGGTAGTCGTTGAAACTTGCGCTCCTCCTTGAATAATCAAGCGTTTAGTAGCAATTTCTAAACTTCGACCTTCGCCTGTAGCTTCACCCTCAACTTCATTAGACAGACTAGTGAAAAATAAATCTGCTGGATTCCCTACTAGTTCTACTTGCTCGGAAGCATTGATCTGAAGATTTCCCGCCTGACCACCAGTTCCAGCTAAGGAGCTAACTTGACTACCTTCAGTTAGGGAAACTAGCCTTCCCTGAATTTTGATGTCAGCACCCATTAAATCACTAGAACCAATAAAAGCTGCCTGATTTAGAGTAATGTCTTGAAAATTTTGCACACCTGTATAACCTAACATCCAGCCCTTATCTATGGGAGTTAGACTAACTACACTATTACCGGAAACACTACCCAACTCAATTCTTCCTCCCGGTGTGGTTAAGAAGCCTCCTTCTATTGCTATCTCACCACCTACAAGTGCTAAAGTTCTTTCTGCGGATATCTGAAGCCCAATCGGATTGTCATCTAAGTCTAGTGAAGCTGCTTGATTGACAATTCTACCGGGCGTTTGATTAAATATTAGACCTATTGGTCGGCTGATAGTTAGCAGAGGCGTAGTTCCGTTTGTTGTGGTGTTAAATACAGTGCCATCAGCAAAAGCCAATTTACTAGCGGTAGTTGCAATAAAAGAGCCACCAACATCAAGTGAAGCATTGGGGCCAAAAATAATTCCATGAGGATTAAGCAGAAACAAGTTAGCTGTTGGATTAGTGCGAATTAACCCATCAATGTTAGAAATAGAGTTACCTGTGACACGGCTGATGATGTTCTCGACAGTCACAGCGTTATTAAAATAAGCAACGCCACCTGTAGGTACAGAAAACTGCTCAAAGCTATGGAAAAGATTGTTACCTACTCTAGTGCCACCTGTAATTTCACAGTCGATACAATTAGGCAGAACGATAGAGTTCTGAGGTAAAGAGGTATCTGGAATAATCTTTGCTGTAGTTGGTTGAGTAGTTAACAGACATAACAGAAAACCTCCGGTAGAAGCCCAGATTCTGAATGAAGATATATGCATGACTTTGAGCAGCTTTAGCTTTATAGAAATGAATTGTGAGTTGTGCTGTTAATACAACAACCTAAACAGGTGGCGTTGGTCGACTACGGTTTAATTTAAAGTTGTTTCTTTTTCTGCTTGAGCAGCACCCCTATACTCACAGCAGCTAAAGCCCCAAGAGTAGCACTAGGCTCAGGGACAGCATTTGGTATATCTCGCTCAAAACGATTTTGGATGAGAGCGTCGCCTATTCCTAAATCGGTGAAATCATCAAAAACTATTACGGGACGCGCTCTGCCTAAGACATTTTGTTCCAGGATATAAGACAAATTGTTGATAGCTTGATTTTGATCAAATCCAAAGCTGGCAAAGTCTAGGCGATAACTGTACAATGGTTCAGTTTGTCCGGGGCGGATAATACTATATGCAATACTGTCTCGAATACCTCCAAGTGCAGATTCAAACAGTTGATCTTGTTCAATAAATTCTGCCCGTAAATCTGCATCGAATGAAATAAATCCAGCATAAGGAATGAAAGGGTAATCTGGATTTAAAATCGGGAACCCAGAAGCATCTAAAACATAACGACCTGTACCGCTATAACTAGAAGGGCAATTAGGCTGGTTAGCTTCACGGTCAGGGTTAAGACAAACTTCTCCCACCCCTTCTACATAGTCTTGTATAGCTCCTTGAAATAGACCTACTCTTAAGCTACTGGCACTATCAGTTATTTCACTACCATTCCTAGCCGTATCAACTAAATTGAATTGAGCATCCACACCTTGCTCGTTTTCGCCTGTTTGAGAGTATGTATTAGCTCTAAGTCTTCTTTGTGCTGCGGCTGGTTCTACAAAACTTAGAATTACAGGAACTACTGTCAAGCTAATAGCAAACATTAACTTGATTATTGCCATGTTTTATTTACCTACCTGTACCTTGAAAAATGAGTGAACAAGAATAAGTCGCCACAGTTAAATTCCCGACTATGTAGACAAAATGAATCTATCCTTCGGTAACAATTTGCCGAAAGCTAACTACATATAAGTCTGCTAGCGATGTAGACTTTGTTTACATCGCTTGGAATTCTATGCTGAGGTAATTTGTCGAAGCGTGATACACCCAAATAAGTTTGTTTACTGCTGTTTTTTGAGAAAATTTTACTGTGATATGGACAGTAGCGATGTTCTCTGGCAGAAATACTACAACGTAATGATATCTAAATTACAATATTTACGGATTTTTTGCGGAAAATTTATAAAAATCTTACATTTTTCAACAGTGTTTTCCCCTAATCAATGCAAGTGCTTGGTATTATCTGGTCACTAATTCATCAAATTTTATTATTTATACAATGTAGCGATTGAAATATAGAAAAACATTATTAGTTAGAAGTGATCAGTTTGGATAAAAATAAAAAAGCTATGTCTAGTTTAGAGGAAGCGATCGCCTGTCCTGTTTGTTATAAAACTCTCACCATCGCACCACAAGATTGCAATCAGTGCCACAATTACTTTCGTAATGAATTAGCAAAACTACCCTCTTCTTCACTAGATTTAACTCCTGCACGAGTCAAGGGTGAGATTGAAGAAACTGCCAATGCAAAACCTCTACGCACAGAATTATTTCGCTTACCAATCATTTCCTTTTTATACGAGCGTATCCTACCGCCAATTTGGGCGATGGGGTTACGTAATTTGGGCGGGATTGATATTGAATTTCAGCAGTGTGTGGAATTTTTTGGTCAAAACTTAAAAGTTGTAGCGGATATTAGTTGTGGTACAGGCATCATTGCCCGACGCTTGGCATTATTGCAGCAATATGAGCAAATTATTGCACTAGATTACTCAGAGGCAATGTTAGGTAAACTACAACAGCAAATACAATTAGAGGGCATATTACCTTCCCAAATAACCATCATCCGTGGCGATATCGCCGCCTTACCTTTCGCCGCAAATTCTCTAGATGCGGTTTACAGTGGCGCGGCTATGCACTGCTGGCCTGATGCTACACGAGGAATTCGCAATATTTATCAAGCATTGCGTAGTGGTGGTAAGTTGTTTGCAACTACATTCTTGCAACCATTACCTAGCATAGTCTTTCGCTTCTTTACTCCAAATGAGTTGCAGCAGATTGCGATCGCCGCAGGTTTTCATCCAGACTGTGTACAGGTGGAAACTCGCGGAGTATATGCAATTATCCGTTGTATTAAGTAAGTCAAATCCCAATCGATAACATTAGACCTTCATAGGCTAGTACAGCTTGGTCACAGTCAGATTGAACGTCTTTTTGCACTCGGTCGAGAAAATCATCATCGTCGTCTGGATGATGATGAGAAATAACTAACTTTTGCACAGCAGCACTTTGGGCTAATTCTACAGCCGCTTGCCAGTGTAAATCAGAAGATTCGTGGTTGTTGGCTGTCGGTGGACTGTAAGTAGCATTAGCAATCAGCAAATCAACACCTTTGACCAGCTGTAAAATCTGCTCTTGATCAATAGGATCAGCATTTTTAGTTAAGTCAGTGATGTAGGCAATACTTTTGTTTTGCCAGGAAACACGGTAGCCAACAGAACGCTGAGTTTGATTAATCACAGATGTGGCAATGGTGACATCATCTAGCTGCACCTCGTTACCTGGAAGCAAATTATAAAACTGTAATTCTGACTGCATCACCTGGAGGGGATAGGGAAAGTGCGGCTGTAGCATTTGGTCGCAGAGGCATTGTTTAATAGAGGCACTATTAGACGCAGCCGAACCGTAAATATGGAAGCGGTTTTCTGGGACAAATGCTGGTGCAAAAAAAGGAAACCCTTGAATGCGATTGGATTGGGAATTGGTAAAAAATAAATATGCTTCTATGGGTTGTTGCAGTTGTCGTAAATATTTACCGAGTGTGCGTAAACCAGTACCACCATCAAAAATTAAGCGTTTACCTGCTACTTGTATTTCTACACAAGCAGTGTTCCCGCCATAGCGATTGGCATTACTGGCTGGGGTGGCAATTAAACCCCTAACACCCCAAAATTGCACAAAAAATTCACCCGCTGAACTAATAGGAGACGTAGTTGCGGTTTCAGTTACGGAGCTTTGGGAATCCGACGGCGCAAGATTTGACATTTTTCTGAAAATTTAGACCTTACTGAGCAGGTCATCGTAGTGCCGCACTTCTAATAGTCGGTTTTTTTCGTCCACAATGACTACCGTAGGAGAGTAATGTTTTAACTCTTCCAAAGAGAACTGCCCGTAAGCCATTATAATCAAGCGATCGCCTACAATGCCTAGACGTGCCGCCGCCCCATTTAATTCAATTATTCCCGAATTGGCTGGAGCCGTGATGGCATAAGTAATGAAGCGCTCACCATTGGCAACGTTTACTACTTGCACTTGTTCGTAGGGTAAAATTCCTGCTTTTTCTAACAACATTTCATCAATGCTGATACTGCCTACGTAGTTAATATTCGCCCCAGTCAGGGTGCAATTGTGTATTTTCGCCAAAAGGACTGTACGCTGCATTTGGTTTTTAGGTTTTGTGGCCAGGTTTGCAATCTGCAATTATTAAACTTTTATTTTTGTGATTGCCTGACTCTAGTATAGGAAAGCAGGAGGCAGTCTTTATGAATTTTGTACCTAGTACTTTGTGAAGTTAAGGAGTTAGGAGTTAAGAATCAACACTCCTAACTCAGCAATGCTTATTTAGCAGCTTTGATACACTGCTCAACTAAGGCTGCAACTTTACCAACATCTTGCCAACCGAGAATTTCTGTTACTTTCTTTTCCAGATTTTTATAACTGCGGAAAAATTCAGCAATTTCATCTAAACGGTGTGGCGCTACATCATTGAGAGATTTAACATGGGTATAGCGTGGGTCTTTGTCTGGTACACAAAGAATTTTTTCATCGCGATCGCCACCATCAATCATCTCTAACATACCTATTGGTCGCGCAGCAATAATACAGCCTGGGAAAGTTGGCTCATCGATAATCACCATCCCATCCAGTGGGTCGCCATCATCAGCCAAAGTATTCGGTACAAAGCCGTAATCATAAGGATATCTTACCGAAGAATAAAGCACTCGGTCTAGGGCAAAAGCTTCCAATTCTTTGTCATACTCATATTTATTCTTGCTCCCGCCTGGGATTTCAATCAGAACATTCAGAATACCCGGTTTTGGTTGAGCAGGAATACGGGATAAGTCCACAACAAAACTCCTCGGCTAACGGTGAATGGGGATGCACTCTGTTTAGTTCCCCGTGTAGAATTTTATGGCCAAGATGTACTTCTTCCCAAAGAATTTTCTCACACACCCTAAATACAACAAAGATAAACGCAAAAATCATCCTTACTTTTGCCTAAAATGCTGAATGCCATTTATTAGCTGAAGTTACGCCTTCTACATAGTAATTATTCCTTCTATAGCAGTCCTAAATCATTTGTGAAAAAGTAAAGCATATTTGGAAATTTTCTTTTCTGTTCCCTGTTCCCTTTTCCCTGCCTTAACGAATAATTTGCACAACTCCTGCAAGGATCGCTATAGTGATGATTCTTCCATCAGAGGGATGTGTGAATACTTAATAATGGCTAATGTAAAATCAACGTCTAATTAATAAACATGAGAATTATGCCATCTCCAAAACCATTGTATGGCACAGAACTAGTAGATTGTGCCAGAGCAAATGCCAAGCAAGGAATTGAAACCGCTGCTTATCAATGTGGCTATGGTGATGATCTCAATACTTTTGCCCAAGAACTCCGACAAGCTTGTGAAAACATGAATTTACAAGTGAAGGAATTGAGTGAATTAATTACTGATCAAGACATGATCCTAGAAATAGGTACTGGTGAAATTATTGCCCCAGATACAGCGTCAGAATTATAAAAACTGCTGACCATTCCTAAGAAATATCTGACATTGAATCGGAAATAAGGATGGTCTGCAAATTTGGTGCGATCGCCCTCTTCCACAATTAAATCTTACGCTGCTTAATCGGTTGGGCGGGATTCCCGACTTAGATTGTCATAGCTTCTAAAAAACGTCCTGTAACTCCACACAGAGTCAATACCGCACCCTTCCCAATAGTAATTCCTGGGCTAACTACTCAATTTAGCAGCAATCCAGCTACTTTCTAGAATGTGGATTGGGGCAGTAATTAATTTAAAGTCGGGATGACTCCAGTTATGCTTGCTTGTGCAAAGATAAATCCCTTCAGATATGCACACATGGCTTTCGATGGTTACAGCCGCCAGATTATCGATCCAAGCATCTTCCCCAATGCAAATCTAGTCACCTACAGTTAGTAGCCGGACAAACCTAATTCCTACTCGTGGTGTGATGTGAAGTTTCCGACCCATTGGCGCTCCAAAACTGCGGATTAACAACACTTTTAAGCCGGAGACAGTTTTAAGCACCCATTTTGTACCAAAGGAGAACCCAGGAAATACCACAACATTTATTTCCATAAGGGTGCGCCTGGAGTATAAGTACCAAGAGTGTAATTATCTAACTGCATATATCAAGCTAATAAATAGTTGAGTAAACAATAAAACATAGCTGTTATCGGTATTACCAAGGAAATTAAACTGTGAGTTTTTCTCGTTTTGTAGTGTTACCAAATATAGAAATAGCTTGAGGTTCAAATGTTTTGTCCGAATCAGTTCAGGATAAAATTGCCTAAAACAAGCCAACTATCCTGTTATTTAACGCTTCAAAAATTTTATCTAAATTCTCATAGTTGGGACTGATTATCTTCTCGAACCAGTCTACCATCCGCTTGCAGAAAAATAGAATATGACAATTAATTTTCCATGAGTTACCAACAAGTCTATTTCCCGCTACTTTGTTGGAAAATCAAATAGAATGGCAAGAAATCCAATTGAACTGTGTGTTACCAAGGCTAAATTTTCTGAGGTTGATGTAGTTAATTTAAATTTCATAATTTTACTTGAAAAGCCTACCAGATCAACATATAAGATTTTTGAATGCAATTAAATTAACGTATATCCACCAAGATTTGCTTGACGATATATGAATTTATGGTAAATTTACTCAGGCAGAATATGAAGTATTCTGATTTAGTGAGGAGGTACCCTTGATGACTGTTCTCAAAATTTGCTTAATTCGTGCAATCTTAATATGCAACTCAGTTCTTATAACTAAGAGCCAAGTTTCTTTGTTAACTTAACTGCGTGTTAGTCGCAACTTAAGATTGTATGTTCAGTTTATTCTCAAGATAAGCTCTAGAGCTTACTTAGGGAAGCGATCGCCCAACAACTATTTCAGTGTTCATTTCCCAATGCTTCTAAATTGTTAGATAGAAGTTGTGTTCCCGATATAAAGATAATCAGGCTAAGAGGTTCTATGAAACTTTTCAATGACCTTGTGACAGTAGCAGAATCAACTGCTCCTGTTGTTTCTGTTGCTTTTTTTTGCTCTATTTTCAGTTGTAGAGCTAATCTCTTCCCAACCAATCAAAGCAACAACAAATATGTTCAGAAATGGAATTTGAGTCTCCATAAATTTCTGACAAATAAGCAATTGACGCAGAACGCAACTTTACCGAAGCATAACCAAGCTAGTGTGACCATGAAATTTCCTGTGTATCGATCAGGGTCAAATAGCCTTGCTTACAGTGAAGAAATGCTTGTAGATAGTGCTGCTAAAGAGACAGGCACTGCCAGAACTAACTTTAGTGTCACAGCAGAAAGCGTCAATTGCTAAATAATTATGAAGAAGATTAAATATATCAAGTTTTGCTTACTCGCTGCTCTTTCGCTGCTTTTAAGCTTCTCTGGCGTAATTTATGCACAAACGACCACTACTGGTCAAACAGTTTTAACAACTCAAGTTCCTAGTACTTTCAAGACTGATGGAGTTCCCTATGAATTAGGCATGAAATTCCGCAGTGCTACAGACGGACAAATTAACGCCATTCGCTACTGGAAAGCTTCTAACGAGACGGGAACTCACATCGGCAGAATCTGGTCGGCAACAGGAACTCAGCTGAGTAGCGTTACTTTTACTAACGAGACTGATTCTGGTTGGCAGCAACAGGCTCTAAATACACCACTGAATATTCAAGCGAATACGACCTATGTGGTCTCTGTCAACACTAATGCTTATTATGCAGCTACAATTGGTGGATTTATTAACACCATACTCAATGGTAACTTGAGTTCATTGGCAGTTAACAGTGGGGTTTTTAACACGACTGTAGGTGCGTTCCCCAATAATTCTTACCTGAATACAAACTATTTCCGTGACATTAATTTTGTTGCTGCTGCCCAATCAACACCAACACCAACACCCACACCAACACCAACACCAACACCAACACCCACACCAACACCCACACCCACACCAACACCCACACCAACACCCACACCAACATCGACATCGACCATTCCATCGAGTGCGCTCGCTCCTTGGCCAGTATTTCAGCGTGTAGATGCTCTCAAGTTTTCTTCCAGTGTGGGGGTAACAAAAGTTTGGGGAGATTATTTTGAAAACAGTGAAGATCCATTTTTCCTTTCACCTGGTGTACAGACCCAAGAACTGTCGAATACTTCAAGTGGCAACTATGCAGTCTACAACAACATTGATTTAGGCAGTGGCGTGGAAGCACTGATGCTCCGCGTTGCTTTGGCTTCAGGCACTAACGTTGTTGAAGTCCGCTTAGGCTCGGCTAGTGGTACTTTGTTGGGAACATGTACCATCAACAGTACCGGTTCTGTATCAACCTACCGTACCGTTCCTTGTCCTTTGAATACAGACCTTGCCAAAGACAAACAAAACCTAGTTATCAGGTTCCCAGGCACCAACAGCACAATGCGTTTTAATTGGTTTGCTTTCTGGGCTAAGGATACAACGCAAACAATTGACCAGATACAGAAATGGCAATCTACCGTTATGATCAACAAACCTGCACCTGTGATACCAATTGCTGGTAGCCCTGTGCGGACAAAAGATTTGCTTCCTACAAGTTCTGCGATACTAGCGAAATCATACGGTCTATGGTCTCCTGGAAAAACTTGGGAATGTCCAAAGTGGATGCACGATACTTATTGGGTGAAAGCTGACGATAATAAAACCTACCCAACTTGGCACCCACCAGTGGATTTCAACCCAGAGACCAATACTTATTGTACCTATGGTCATGAGCATGGCGATAACCCACTCAGTTCAGAAGTGTTTACTACTGCGGGTATGCCAGCTTTCGGCTATATCAACGAACAGCACGCAATTAATGATCCAGCTCATCCCAGACATGAAGACCACTTTGGCCATAAGGTTTTTGTTGCCAATAACTGGACTATGTACAGTGCTAACAATAGCAGTAACACTACAAAATGTGATGTAGTTGTGAAAATACATATGGGTTCGCATTCACCCGATGCGCTCACAAATACGGCACATGAGATGTTTGTGGCCGGTAAATGCGATGGACAACAACCTTTTAACGTCAAACAGTTTGGCTTGTTTGGTACGCCTGGAGAGTTCAAAGAACCTGAAGCAACTTATTGTGACGCATTCTTGGCCTCTGGTATTACGCCGAACCCACTCAACCAGCCAACAGATGGCGCTCATCGTGCGATTCCTACAAAGGATTGCTATGCGCGTGGCTCTCAAGACGAACAATCTTCCTTAGTTCAAAAAAGAACATTTGAATACTGGCTAACAGAGTTCGTCCGCGGTGATTTTTACTTTAGAGTCACAAATCCTGCGCGTTTTTATGATGCTTCTTCTACAACGAAGATCGGCAGAACAGTAGATTTGTGTTATCTTCCAGATCATCCTCTTGCTAAGACATTATCATGCCAAGAAACCCTGGCGGCTGGTAGCAAAGTAGTGTGGGATGATCCTCGTTCACCTTTCCGCGGAACAGTGGGTATAGAAAGTCACTTTTCCGGACTGGCTTTTAATAATTCTCCATCTTCTGTAATTTATACAGATGCCTATGGCAAAAATGGCAGAACGTCACCCGATCCTTCTAAGGAGATTACCTATAAACAAATCGTCCCAATTCAGGGATTTGATTATAGAGTAACTGGCCAAGATAGCCTCTTCCCGTCCTCTGACTATTCTGCATTAGGGAAAAATGGTGTCAGAGCGCCTAACTAACATAATTTAGTCATCTTGGAAAACAGCCTGTGAGTTTACCTACAGGCTGTTTTTTATCATCATCGCCTCCACTGAGGAGAAGAGGTATAAAAATAATACTTTTTAGTTCATTTTATGATGCGTACGTAAGCTTAACTTTTCCGCTTCAATCAAACGAGTAGCGAGAAGAATTTCTGCCAATACACGTTGGAAGGCATAGTACCAACCTTCCCAACCATCAAGAATGCCACCTTTGAGAATTAAGCAATAAAACAATATAATAAAGGGAGCAAGAATTTTTTGCTTACGGATGCGATCGCTCCAACTTAATTCTTGTATTGGTGTTTCTAATAGTTTGTTTACTTCAATTACCATATAACGATCCTGCGCCCACAGCCAACGACTTAAGGGTTTTTGATCATCATGATGAATATATGCAGATAGCATTGCAGATTTACCATCTACCCAAACTCGGTGGGCATGACCATCATTTTGGTAAATTGCTTTTTCTCTCTTGTAAAGGACTTTACGCGGTGGTAGCAGTGTACCACGCAAAGGTTTACCAAAGACACAATACTTGAATCTGACGCTGTAACTATTTACATCTGAATCTACTTGCAGTGCTTGAATTTCCCGAATTAACTCATCAGTTAATATATAATCAGCATCTAGTGAAAGTACCCACTGAGACGAAATTTTTGTTAATCCATAATTGCACTGCCCAGCAAAGGAATCAAACTTTCTTTGAAATATTTGTACCTGGGGATAAGAACCCAAAATTTCTAAAGTTGCATCAGTGCTGTAACTATCAATAACTACTATTGCAGTTGCCCAATTCAATTTTTGTAGCGTGCGAGCAATATTTGGTGCTTCGCTATATGTCAGGATGAGTGGCGTAATTTCTTCTATCATAAAATTGATTACATAAGTTGTTTTCCTACTTCCTGTTTCCTATGCTCTATGAATTAATTTTATCCAACAAATTAAGACTGCTATACTGGTAAACTACTATTGATAGTTTGATTACTAATTAAATCCTCAAAATCAGCTAGGTATAAACGGGCAATACGCTGATAACTAAACTCCAATGCTTTCTGACTAGTTTTAAGACTGATTTGATATCTTATCTTTGAATTCTGAATCACCGATGCCATTACTGTGGCTAGATTTTGGGCTGCGGCTGGACTATGATGTTCAAAGAAAAATCCTGTTTCTTCATTTTTGATATAATCCTGAAAACAGCTTAAATTAGAAACTATTGGTACTAAACCAGTTGCCATTGCTTCTAAAGGGGCAATGGGAAAAGCTTCACCCTTTTCTGCCAAGGAAGGATAACAAAATACATCAGCTTGTCGATATATTTCTACCAATTTCTTCGGGTCAAAAATTGGGTCTAGAAATTCTACATTTAATCCCTTTGCTTGCAGTTTCAGTTGATTTAAATAATTTTCACCTCCACCACCTTGACTGCCTTTACTTGGCCCAATCATCCTCAATTTCACTTGAGACATTTGCTGTGCCAGGATAGAAAACGCCTCTATCAGCAGATGAATTCCTTTTTCTGGATGAATTCTTCCCACATATAAAATTATCTTCTCTGCACTATCTGTCCGATTTTGTGTAGATGGAGAAAAAACGCGAGTATCCACTGGGTTAGGAATTAATCGCATACGTGGAATTGCTGCTGGATACTGTTGTGCGATTCCTTGCCAAATCGACTCTGACAACACAGTAAAGCGGTCTGCACGACGATATAAAGGGTATTGTCCTTTAGGAAATCGGCCAACACTGATGACAATTTTGCCAACTTGATTACGTAGTGGTGCAAACACAGGTAGCCAAAAATCATTGATCACCAAAATATCGGCAGACGGTAAGGTGGGAAATGTTTGTAGAGCGTAAGCTAAATCTTTGAGTAAGTCTAACCAGATATTAGGACTTTGAGAAAAGCCACCGCGACGGATATATCTCACACCATTGATGGTTTCTGTGGGAGGTTGTCCTGGATACGCACGACATAAGATAGTTACTTGATGACCAGCGGCCGCAAATTCTTCGGCCAAGCCCTGCCAAAGACGGTGATGCGCTCCTCCCTGTAGAGTCGGAATAGGTAGCCAGGGGCCTGTAGCAATGGTAATAATCAAGCCTACCTCCTTAAGCGGAATAAAACTGAACACAACTAGGGATTTCACCACCAGCAAGAATCCACTGGTAAACATTGGCCATATCTTTGGCGATCGCCTCCCAAGAGTATTTGGCTTTAACTAAATTTTTACCTTTAACACCCATTGCTTGTCGTTCACTCAAAGACATCTCCATTGCTTCTACCAAAGCATTTGTGAGAGCTGGCTGGCTAATCTCAACCCACCAACCACAGCTATATGTTTCTAAATCCTGCCAGGGCGCGCCTTTTGTGGTAATTACAGGTACACCATAAGCTAAAGACTCGGCAATTGCAATTCCAAAATTTTCTGAATGAGTTGGTAGAACGAATAAATCCGCATTACTGAGCGCACAGGCTTTCTGCTCTCCAGATAGCATACCAGTAAATGTCACTTGTGGCTGCAATTGTAATGTTGCTGTTAGCTCTTCTAATTTGGATTGATAGCCGATTAAGTCAGACCCAGCAATGATCAAATGCCAGTCAGGAAATTGTTTTACTAGTGTTTTCCAGACGAATAATAAGTTATCTAGACCTTTTTTGGGATGAATTCTAGATAAAAAAAGTAGCCATTTTTGGCCAGCTAATTGGGGAAATAGGCTGACTAAAACTTCTCGACTAGGTTGATTGTCAAGGTTAGGAATGCTGACTCCATTTGGAATTACAGCGATAGGTTGGTGAAAATTGAGTTGGCGAAGGGAATTTGCTTCTTCTGGGGAAGTTGCATGGAAGGCGATCGCTTTTTGGAGGTTCTGTTGTTCATACAGAAACCACGCAGGTAGTTTTTTAAACCAACTATTCCTTAAAGACCAAGGTTCTAGCATCCCTCTAGGAGAAATAAGTAATGGTAGGTTATTCCTTGTGGCAGCTTGCCGGGCATAAAAGTTAGGAAACATCCAAAGCCCGTGATTATGAATTAAATCTAATTCTGTTGCTGCCAACTGGTGTAAAGCTTGGTTAGCACTTGGCTGAAATCCACGTAGATATTTTGCTAATTTTGTTGCAGTGTAACTGTGGAGATTTACATTTTTCGTAGCGACTTGTTTCCCATGTCCTTGATAGTCAAGGGTAAATAAATGAGGGCAAATTCCTTGCTCAGATAAAGCTTGTGCTAGATTAGTTACTGAATAGGCTGGCCCACCACTATTTTCGTTAATATTGGCAACTACATGACATACATTTAATGATTTGGCAACTGTTTTCATCAGAGTTAATTAATTTTCTTGAAAACACCTTTAACTTTTTATTATTCTAAATGTCTAGAGATTAGGTAGAAATTTTTTCCCACCAATATTGTAATAATGCCAAACTCCAGCGACGATACCAAACTCCTAAATGAATATCTTTGTCTGAATTCATGCCTGTAAAACATTCATGCCATTCATCATTAATCCATTCGGGAAAAGGAAAGGAAAAACCTCGTTTTTGTTGGTTAGTAACCCAACTTGGTAATTCAGAAACAGATTCAATTAATAACCTTTTTTGCGGCATTAAGCGCAGACTACTGGGTATAGAAGAGATCGTTTCTAACAATACTCTGTCTACAAGTGGCACTCTTAGTTCTAAGCCCCATGACATACTCATAACATCACTATCTCTTAATAGCTGATTACGCATATAGCCGCTAATTTCTAATAAACTAACTTCATCTTCAAGAGAAGGTAGTGACATAGCTGGATGTTGACTATGACGTAGGGGCAAATCTCGTTCTGGAAGGTATGTATGTGCTATTGTGACAGCTTCTTGGTGAGAAAATATGCCCCGAAAACTGCGATAAGCAGCTTTTACATCTGGAACGTCTTGTAAGAAGTCTCCTATGCGTCTGAGTTGTGGTGACTTACTCCAAGATTCTAAGCCCTTCCCAATACCAATATTTAAAGGATATAGGGTTTTAATTTTCCTGCCTAAGCGAACCATTTGGGGAATTTTTTGAAAAGAACCGTAACCCCCAAATAATTCATCTCCTCCTAGACCTGAAAGAACAACTTTTGTGCCATCTTCATGAGCTAATTGAGATACACAAAAAGTATTAAAACCATCTACACTTGGTTGATCAATTGTGTCTAGAAATTTGGGAAATAATGATTTACCTAAAGCAGATGTAATTATATATTCTTTATGCTCAGTTTCAAATGTTTGAGCAATTTTAGAGGCGACTTTACCTTCATTCCATGCAGATTCTTCAAAACCAATAGAGTAAGTTTTGAGTACACCAGTTTGGGTTTGACGTGCTAAGGCAACCACTGTTGTAGAATCTATTCCACCACTCAAAAACACCCCTACAGGTACATCACTGACAAAGTGGTGTTGAATAGAATCAATTAGTGCAATTCGCACTTTTTCACGGGCTTGTTCTAAGGTGATTTTTTCGGGAGTAAAATCAAATTGCCAATATTGTTTTTGCGTCAATTGACCAGACTCCCAATGCAGATAGTGACCTGCATTTAAGCAGTGAACTCCTGCAATCAGCGTATTTGGCTCTGGAACTGAACCGCTAATCAGATAACCATATAACCCCTCCATGCTTAAATTAATTGCAGGTAAGCGAGAAGAGAGAATGGTTCTGAGTTCAGAAGCAAATATTAATGTAGAACCAGATTGCCAATAATAAAGGGGTTTAATTCCTAGAGGATCACGAGCTAAAAAACAAGTTTTTTCAAAATCATCCCAAATGGCAAAGGCAAACATCCCTCGGATATGCTGAACACAATTCTTACCAAATCTTTGGTAGAGTTTTAAAATAACTTCTGTATCTGTTTGGGAATTAAAATTTTCGCCTTGAGTAATTAGCTCCTGTCGCAGTTGTTGAAAGTTATAAATTTCACCGTTGAAAGTAATCCAATATCTTTTATCAGTAGTAGACATCGGCTGATGTCCAGCACTACTAAGGTCAAGAATTGATAGACGAGTATGAGCTAATGCCGCTTGCCGTTCTGGGGCAATAAAAATACCTGCATCGTCTGGCCCCCGATGTTGCAAAGCAAGTTGCATTCGCTGAATCGTAGATTCTAATTGTTCTTGATATTGATTAACTGTAAGAATACCAGCAATGCCACACATATAGTAATATTTGTTATTAAAATTTAGACGGAAAATATAATTTATTTTTTAATAAATTAGGATGAGAACTTAGCAATATTTGAGAGGAGAGGGGATTTTTGAAAAAATTGATTAAGTGTCAATTGAAACTTTTCAAATCCAAATGTATCAATGACTAAACTTCTTAGAGAGTCTGGTTGATAAATCAAAGGATTGGGACATTTTTTCATAAGGATTTCTGTAAGTGTTTGTGCGATCGCTTGCACATTATCTGGATTAACCAGCGCCCCTAATTTACCATGACACAGAGCATCTATAGCACCATCTTGATTACCTCCTAAAACGGCTTTACCACAACCTAGTGCTTCTAAATACACAATTCCAAAGCCTTCTCCTTTACTTGGCATAGCGAAAACATCGCAGAGATTATAGTAATCACACAGTTGTTCATCAGGCACAAATCCAGCTAGGGAGACACAATCTTGTAATTTTAGCTGGGCTATGAGTTGCTCAATTCTAGGTCTATCAGTACCTTGACCGACAATCACATAACGAACATTAGGAATTGACTGCCGAATTTGAGGAATTGCTTGTAAAACTTGGTCGTACCCTTTGTATTGTTCACCAGCCGATAATCTGGCTACAGTTAATATGACTGGCTGTGTTGGTTGGATATTATGTTTTGCTAATAAATATTCAGGTTTAGGCGCAGGTCGAAAACGATGAGCATCAAAGGTGTTGGGTAGAATAGTAACTTTTTGGGGATCGAGGTTGTGTTCTTTGAGCAGGCGATCACGTGTATAACTGCTGACAGCTAAAATTAAATCAGCCTCCATTAAAGCTGTCTGCAAATACTTATTTTTAATATTCCACGCTTCTATCCCATGAGCAACTACCCAGTAAGGAATACCCACTAACCGTTTAAGTATCAAGGAAGCCACAGCAAAATTTAAGTGAGTTGCCAAAACTAAATCGGGTTTTTTTATCAGACCATTGCCAACCAGCTGCGCTGCAAATAAGGGTGTACGGAATTTTGCTGGTAAACCACCAGCAAAATGAAATCGAGTTTGAGGTAAGTAGGTAATCCTAGATGAAGTCTCAACATCATGTTTGATAAAAGCTTCATACCGACTGTCAGGAAAAAGGTTTTGTAAAGCTTGAAATAAAAAAGCAGAGTATATCTGGATACCACCGTTAAAACTAAACAACTGAGGCAACCAAAGATGTATATTCATTGATGTATCAGAGTTTGGCATATTCGAGTGCTTGCATTAATCCCTGAGTTGCCTGAGCGTAAGTGTAATTTCCTACAATTTTTCGGCTATTTTCTCCCCACTTTTGTAAACGTTCCCGATCTGATAACGCTGCTTGCAGGCTATGGGCTAATGCAGATATATCACCAGCCCGAAAAATTAAACCATTATGCTCATTATGAACCAAGTCTTGGGAACAACCAACATGATCACTGACAATTACAGAACGACCTAAACACATTGCTTCATTAATAGCCAGTCCCCAAGTTTCTCCTGCACCACAACTTGGTAAAACAAATAAATCAGCAGCAGCATAAGTACGAGGCATTAATGTTTGGTTTTGAAAAGGTGCAAAGTAAATATTTGGGTGTTCTGCTGCGGTATTTTTTAGCTCTGTCTCTAAAGGGCCAGCACCGACAAATAACAAAGATGTCTGAGGAATATTTACTGATAAGAAAGCTTTGAGCAAATCCAAAGGACGTTTTTTATCTTCCAGTTTACCTGCAAAGAGAATTACTGCATGATCTGAGGAAATACCTAATTCTTGTTTCCAGGCTTGCGCTTGGTGATTAACTGTATCAGCTTGAGCCAAAAACCTCTCATTATCTACTGTATGGGGAGAAAAAAACAACTGCTTCTCAACTACTCGATGATAACGGAAGTAATCATAGTTGGCTTTACCGACATACAGACAAGCCGCAAATCGACGATAAATTTGTGTAATAAATTCTCGCTTAACTAAAGCCTTTACTCCTTTAGATGCTAGTAATCGATGGGAATCACCTCGAAATAACAATGGAATTTGACTTTGATTCCAACCCCACAATAAACGATAGATACTAGCATAGTTATAAATCATTAGCAGTACAGCTTCGGGATGGAAGTTTTGAATTTGTGACATTAAAGAAGGATTTTGTAATCCCCAAAAATTATGCGTACCAGGTTGAGAACTGATATTTGGTACAAATTCGTAATCATATCCGCTTAGTAAAGGGATATCCCATTGAATTTCCTGCTTAAAACCAAAATCGACTTGCTTGGTAACACCAAAATCCCACAGATAAAAAACTTTTACAGCTAAACCTGTTGTGTTGCTGAGATATTTAAACCAAGGAGAATAATATTGAATAGGATGAGAAACAACAATCGCCAGTTTTTTCATGCTCTAGCTGCACTTGTCTGTTATGAGTGATGCGCGGGAAATCTCGGTATCTTTTGATTCTGCATCAAGACTACCACAATCCCCACCAATACCATACCCGATTGGAATAAAGCCGAAACATAGACTCCAGCACTAAACTCTGTTTGAAACGAAAATGCCAGCAAGAGAACAGAAAATAGTGACTGTGCTGAAAGAATTGGTGCATTCATAGACCAACGAGTAATTTTTCCATACCAATTTCCCAAAACTATCCCCAGCCCTGCACAGCCTAAAAGGCCGAAATTGGCATAAGATTCTGCAAGTAACCCCCAACCAATAGTTGTGCCTAATGTATCTTCACGCCTTTGTAATCCATAATGAATGCTCAAAATAGAAGTGCCTTCATGACTGCGAATTTTATTGGCATTCAGAAACCGGGGAATTAATAGTTGTGGTATGATCGCATAACTTTCCCCATACAAATAAGGAATAGATTCTGGGCTTTTAGTCTGGGTTAAAAGCAGCATCTGAACTACACTAGAACGTTCTACAAAAGATGATTTTTCTTCTGATTTTGATGATCTATGAATATCATCTTTTGCTCTCATTTTTTCTAGGCTGTAACCTATCCACTCACTATACCAATTAAAATATTGCCAAGGTTGAACAAGTGTGGGTGTATCTGTTTGAAACCAATATTTGTGACGCATTTCATCTTTGCCTTGGTGCAAAACAGATAAAGAAATAGTAACTACTAAAATAGCTATAATCGGGACTTTCTTTCTACCAATAATAAAGGCTGCTGTAGCTACCATAAATGTAGATGCTGCACCTACCACTACTAGACTAATTGCATCTGTTACCATGTAAGTAATCAGCAAAATTAAAAATAATTGTGATTGAATTTTTGGTAAAGCATAATTACCTAACTGATATGTAAGGACAAAACTTGCAAGGACAGTTAGTCCTAAAACAGCACCACGAACAGCAGCAAAGACACCTCCATCTAATATCAGCCACCCTCCGTTTTTAGACAAATTGAATAAAACGGCTAGTGTCATGATTAATAAAAAAAATAAATTTCCTTTTTTCCCATTTAAAGCGCGATAATGTTTAGGCAAAGGAGGGGGAGATTTTACCGATTTCAGCCAAACTGAAGTACCTATAATTAAAAATCCGGCAGTTGTTATACCAGCAAATAAATGACTTTCGGGAGAATAAGTTATCACTAAAGGATGATTAGCTACTAGAGGCAAACCATAAGTCCATGTATAAGTAAGAGCAAATAATGGAAAAAGTGGCATTCCAAAGGCTCGACCAGAACACCAAAGATAACTAGGCCATAGTGCGGCTAAAGTGATGATTATGGCTGCAAACTTTGACAGTATAGAATCAGTTTCACTCTGTAATTCAAATACCAGTAATCCTAGAGCAATGAACCAAAATACTTTGAGCAAATGTCGCCGTTGATATCTTTCAACGACTGGTAGTAAAGCTAAAGAGTGATAATTGCTAGGGTATGACTCATTCATAAGTGATTTGCTTTAACTGGCAAGACACTGATCAAAAATCTGGCATTGCTTCTTGGTCATCTCCTTTGCTGTATAAGGTTTAAAGGCTGACCAGTTAGTTTTTGGTATATATCTGTTCGGTAAGTCAAGCAATTTTTGAATCGCAGTATTTACCTCGACTAATAAATCTTCCGGTTGGCTGTCGGAGTTAAAAGTTACATACTCACCAGCTTGACATTTTTGGAGAATATCTACCACAGAACTCTGATGATGGAAAACTGCCAGTATGGGTTTGCGGGCTAGAATACAAGGGTAAAGTTTAGATGCAGTATAAGTAGAGTCATTGGAACCAATCAGTAAGATAGCATCACTATCTGTGAGGATTTTTAGAGCTTCAAAGTAAGGAATACGTTCAGGGTGTTCAGTTACTAAGTCGGCAACTCCAAATTCTTGGGCAATTGGTTCTACAGTTTTGATGGCTAGTCCTTTAGGCGCATAGCTAGTACCAATAAAGTGTAGCCTAATTGACTGCCATACTTGAGGATTTTGGCGGCGATCGCACTGTATACTCAAAAATAAGGCTCGCAATGCCAATGCCATATCATCACCCCCTCGACCTACATAAACCCAGTGGCGTTTGCCATCATCAGGTTTAAATATTTTCTGCTGTACTTCAAGTCCAGGAAGCGATGCAAAATCTGACTCTGGCGCACCAAAGGGTAGAACTGTAAATTGTTCTGGGCGCAAGTGGGGGTATCGCTGTTGAAGGATTTGCGGATAAGCAGGTGAGACACTAATCACATGACTGGCGGATTTTAAAGCAATAGGTTCCAGTAATTTAGCTTGCAGTTGCGAAAACTCATACTTAAAACGACCGCCAGGCGGTCTTGCAGTATTGGATTTTTGATAGTAATCACTTAGCCAGGGATCTTGGAAGTCTAGGACGTAAGGAATACCAAAACGCCGATACCAAATTGCTCCCAGCACCATTGACGTAAATATAGTGGTAGAAAAATATACCAAATCAAACTTCTGCTGCTGTAGAAGGCGACTTCCTACCTGAAGTAGCTGAGGAAAACTCCGCAGACCGAGACTACCTAAGCCAAATTTTCGAGTTTGTTGGATGGATAATGCTCCTGTATGTGTGACTGGGATATGTGCGGGAACTGTTTTTTCCAAAAGTGGATCTTTAACTCCTTCAACAGCATCTGGTTGCACTGTGAGAATATGAGATTGCCAGCCAAATTCTTCCAAATAAGGCAAAGACATTCTTACCCTTTGGTGATCAGGGGCATTGATAGGAGGAAAGTGTGGGCTGACAATTAAGACTCGATTAACCAAAGTTAAAGACTCTCAACGTTATATTCTTAAAGGATTTTTGCAGCAAAAACTTACAAATTGTAAGTTTAGGAAACTATTGACCTAATTGGCTCTAAATCTAGATGATTGGAAGAGATGAGACGATGGTAAAGATGCTCGTACTTACTAACAATTACATTAGCAGAAAAGCACTGTTCAACACGCTGACGGCAACGCTCACGATTAATTTTAGATATGTTGGCGATCGCAGCAACAGCTTCATCCAGATTATTCACTAGATAACCATCCATACCCTGACGGACAATTTCTGGTAAAGCGCCACGAGGACAGGAAATAACTGGCGTACCACAGGCTAACGCTTCTGCAAAGACAATGCCAAAGGGTTCATCCCATTGAATGGGAACAATCATAGCTGCGGCTTGGCCAAGTAATTTATTTTTCTGCTCATCGTTGACTGGGCCAATATATTCAATTCCATCTTTGCCCAAATAGGGAGCTATTTCTTGTTCCCAATAGTTTTTTCCTTCCTCTGAATTGACTTTATTCCCTGCTATAATCAGAGGCTTTTTTGCTTGATGAGCCGAGGCGATCGCTTGATGCGCTCCTTTGATACTTTCAACTCGACTGAGAAAAACTAAGGGAGCATCTGATTTTACAGTAGGTTGGAAAGTATATTTATCTAGTTCTACGCAGTTGTGAATTGTGTGCCAAACTCCGCCAGCTTGCTGCCCAATACCACAAATATAATCACTACAACCAGTAAAGGTGAGGGAACCTCTAGCTAATTTTGTCCCCCAGCTTGTAGTGCGTAGGCTGGGGTTACGTTGATAAGACATGATTTTGGGTAAACTAGAGTTCAGCAGGGGTAACAGATAAAAGATGCGAGAAAAACTATGCAAAATATCTGGTTGAAATTGCTGTACAGCAGACAACAGGACTTTTGTGTTCTTTAAAGCATCTAATGTGTTTTGAGATTGTTTTCCCCACCAAGGAAAAAGTTGACTAGCTTTAGAAGTAGACTCAGGATGAGCAACTAACCCGACAGTGTGACCTCTGCTTCGCAGTCCAGTGACCATTAAATCAACAATACGTTCAATTCCGCCATATAGTTTTGGTGGTACGGGAAGCTCAGGATCAGCAGTCAGTAAAATTCTCATAGTATTGTTGGTGATGCTTTTATTACTATTTACCGAATATATTCATTGCTTTTTAGCTAAATTTTACCATTAACAAAAAGGGCATTACAAAAACAAAAATATTTTTAAGGCATAAATCGAGATGATAATATCGTATTAAAAATATGAAAAAAGCTTTTGCAAATAATATATCTATAGTTCATAGGGAAATCACCAATAAATTGAATTTGGTAAAACTGTAAAATTTGTTGAAAAAATCTCAGAAAATATATTTTCAATATTATGATTGGGAGAGTAAGAGATCAGATTTTAAGACCAAATCAATTTCTCACTACAAAATCGCTACTCACAATGAATGTCTAATTAAATAGATAACAATAACTTAATTTTTGTGGCAATATCATTGAGGTTTGGAGAAGATTTGACAATATCAATAATTTCTCTTTGACTATCAATAGCTGCTTCAGGATTAAGTATTTTTATAGCTAATTCAGCTAAAGCATCTGGAGTGTCTGCTAAAGGCAGTTTTCCATCATTCCAGCTATAGCCACGACAGCCTGCTGGAGTAGTAATTACAGGGATTTGCCAACCCAGAGCAATGGCTAATTTTGTGCTACAACCTCGTGAATAGCAAAAAAGTGGATGTACAAAGCAACTCCAAGTACTTGCTTCTTTCTCAAGTTCCTCATTAGAAAGTTGTCCCAAATATTCCACAAAACGAAAGCGTTGAGTAATATCTTTTGCCACTGACTCAGGGCCGCCTACAAGCCTCAAAGAAATATTGCCAAAGGCTCTTTTTTCTAGTGCTTCAAGGAAGAGAATTAAGCCTTCTTTATTCGGAATATGGTCAATAGTCCCAACAAAACCTAGTCTTGCAGGGTGGGGATGCCAAGGTAGAGGATTGTTAGAAATGGTACGTGGAAACCAAGTAACATTTTTTGCTCCTAACCAACGCTCAATTTCCACTTCAAAAGCAGACAGGCAAAATATATAGTCAATATACTGACGATGTATCCCCTCGGCTACTAAGCTTTGAGCTAAGAATTGTAAATCTTTGGATGTGACTTCACTAAAATTAGTGCTGCCACTTTTTGTCCTGACAGCGTGAAAAATATCTGTACTTTCTAAACCATGAGATAGCAAAATTATCTTGCATTCGGGGCCGAGTTGCGATCGCAATTCTTTAGCGATAGGAGCTGTATCTACTTGATTGAGAAAAATCCACTTGAGATTTTGCGCTTTGGCTTGGCTAATTACATCTTGTGCTAAGTTAAGCGGCAATCTTCCAACATAGGGTTGAGGGAATAGTTTGCGTTGTATTCGGGTAAATAGATCTCTTGCTGGCTCATAACCTAACACAGAAAGAGAAAAACCTGCTGTTTTGAGAGTGTTGATGTACTCTTGGGTACAAATTTGCACTCCCCCTGGACTGTTTGTCAGATACGCAGATGCAGAGACAAATAAGGCTGGAGTCAGACAAAGAGAGTTTGTCAAGTTTTGGGAGTCAGAATTGCTCGGAATATTGCTGGTAGAAATCATATTTTTTATAAAAAAATGTAGGTGTTAAGGTAATTTTGACAAAAACAACACATTATTACCTTATGAATTAAACATGATTCTCTCTCTAAATCTCGCTATTCTCCAACCTAGAGCAGCTTTAGCATAACCATATTCATAAACTTGTTTCTGCACTTTTTTCGCCAATTTCCAGCCTAAAAAAGTAGACAGAAGTTTAAACATTGGCCCGCCTATAGGTTTGATATCAGAACCACCGAACTGTTGCACCTTGGTTTCTGCTTTTTTGCGTAAATCTGGGACATCAGGGTAAACTTCGTAAATGAAGCGTTGAAAAACAGTTGCACAAGCATGGCGTGTTGTGGGACTATCTTCTCTAGCTAAGAGATTTGTTGTACCAATTTCTGAAGATAAAAAAGCTGATTCCCAAGCCCGACGAGATTTTGAACCACTTAAACTATTAGTATTACCGGATCTATAGTAAGATTTAGCCCCCTGACAAAATTTAACACCTTTGCTCGCTAAGAGAACACGACAAAAGTATTCTCCATCATCATTTAAAGATAAACTTTCATTCCATAAACCAGCTTTTTCTGCAATTTGCTTTGGTACTAACCATGCTGCTGGGTGCATCATCAAGTGATTTTCCCAAGCTTCAACAAGTAAATCTACAGGTGACATATCCTGCCAGATAGACTGAGCAAGAAATAAAGCTTCTTGAGGTTTTTGATAAAATCTAGCCCATTCTCCTGATGCAATATATTCTAAATTATCAGTACTATTGAAAATTTTTAGTTGTCTTTCTATCTTATCAGGAGCCAATAAATCATCAGCATCTAAATATTGAATGAAGCCTCCTTGTGATTCTTGGAATCCTCTATTTCTAGCAGCACTAGCTCCTCTATTGGTTTGTGAGATAACTTTAATACCACGAAATATAAATTTTTTAGTAATTTCTAAACTGGCATCTGTGGAGCCATCATCTACTACAATAATTTCTGTGTTTTTCCAAGTTTGGTTTAAAGCAGATTCTAATGTTTCTCCTATCCAAGATGCAGCATTGTAGCAAGGAATAATGATAGAAACTAATGGTTCCATATAGCTATATCCATTATATAAATTTATTTTATAAAATATGTTTCCAAGCAGAACGAAAATACCAAGTCTTGGAATCCGCTACATAATGATGCATAATTCCTTTAGGCTTGATTACTTCTTCAGCACTTGGCATTACAATGTAATCTGTAGCTGAAGCAATAGTACAAGGTTGGCTAGACATTAACATCGCTATCAACGCCTGTTCCTGGTAGTAGTGAGTCCCCTGTTCCTCAATCATAGTTTTACACCAATGCTCTAACTTTTCCCAATCGATATCTTCACTTTTTAATCCGCAAATTCCTACATTCAATCGCTCTGGAATCTCTGCTTGGGCTAGAGAAGACATCAAGGACTGAGAATAACCATAGGATGTCTCTACATCTACCATGTGACATGGTTTCTGAGGCGATTTGAGCCACTCTATTAATAAATCCGGCGGATGGAAAAACAACATATCAGAGTCAAGTACCAGTTTCCATCCTTGAGAGCCAATATGAATATCTGTTAATTTCTTCAGATTGGGATAATTGAGACGGCGTTCTCTGAGATAGGGGAATTTACTTTGGGGTAGATATTGTTCTAAGCGTTCTTCAACTTCCGACAGCAGAATAATTTTAGCGTGAGGAAAAATTCGCTTAATTTTATTTTGGTATTGCTGATCTAAAGAACCATCATCATAAATAATTGGACGCAATATCAGATTTGTGTGTTTTTGCATTGAGTAGGCACAAAAGCAGGTTTGATACCAAAATTTGCGACCACTTAAAAAATAAATATCTAAAGATGGTGCTGATGTTTGGACTGCAATTGTAGGAAGTTTATCAGCAGCAGCTTCCATCTGAAGACGAGACCAATAATCAATCGCTGTATTGATACTTCCCTGACGGGATATTTTCTCTAAAAATTCCTTGGGAGCATAGTATAATTTGTAGGCGATCGCACCCAGTCCCAATTGTTTAGCTAACTGACGGAGTTGCTGATTGGCGGTCATATAAATATTATTCAAATTACTATTTAACTATAATTATTTGATATATAGGTAAGGTGAATATTGCAAATCTTACAAAGACTATTTCAACATCGCTAAACCTTCAAACAGCCCACAAACACCTTGCCACTGCACATAATTAGCAGGACTTTTCCAAGGCTGACAGCTAACGAAAGCCTTAGCCTTCCTCAAATGAACACTCCAACTAGCAATTTTTTGCCAAGGGCGAATATTGTGAGCATCTAATACTTGCACCCAAGAACGGGACGAAGAATAATTAAGTCTAGCCAGATAATCTTTTGTTAAGCGATTAATCGAAATTAGATGAGTAAGTTGTAGTTGGGGGAAATAACCAACTCCCCAGCCAGCATCAAGCAAAGTTAAATTAATGTCGCAATCACCGCCAGACTGTAAACTCTTACCAGTACGGTCTAAACCTAATCTCAGACTATCGTTTAAGATACTGTTGACATAAAACTGTGCGGCTTGTTGTTGCAAGGCCATTCCTGCACCAATGGGTGCAAATTCAGGGTGTTTTTTCTCGCTATTGGGGTCTTTGTCGTAAGCATAAATTTGCATCTCATACCCTAAATCCCGCAATGCGAGACAACCCCAAAATTGTTTTACCCAAGGTTCGGGATCTGCTTCAAATTCTGGTAGAGATTTTCCGCCTATTGCCCCTAAATTGGGATAGGTATTAAAAATGTTGATAATGTCTTGAAGATAATTCGGACATAAAACATTATCATCATCGACAAAGACTACATATTTTCCTTGACTGGCTTGAATACCAGCAATTCTAGCTCTAGTTAGCCCTAAACGTTCCTCACGAATAATTTGAGTATGGGAATGCCAAGAGAGGTCTAAATTGGCAAATAAATCTGGATTGCTAGAAGCATTATCAATAATTAGTAACTGCCAATCACTATAGGGTAAAGACTGCGATCGCAATCCATTTAAGGTTCTGTGCAGTCGAGTTAAATTAGGATTATGAGTGGGAATAATGACTGAAATTAGAGGATTCATATACGTGTTTTGATAACTTTTGCAGGAACACCTACAGCAATGGAATAAGGAGGTAAATCTTTAGTCACAACAGCACCAGCACCCACAACACAACCATCGCCAATTGTGACTCCGCCTAAAACAGTAACTCCTGCACCTAACCAGACATCTTTACCTATGGTTGTTGGTCGCAAAATATCAGGTTGCCAACGAATGCGATCGCATTCGTCAGGAACAGTATGATTGGAGGAAAGAATACGGCAGTGCATAGCAATTAGAGAATCTTGTCCAATAGTTACGCCTCCATGACCATAAATTACGGTATAAGGCCCAATAAAAACATTATCTTTAATGGTGATGTTTCCTCCCCAAGCGTGCAGAACTACTCCTTGTTCCAACTCTACATTTGATGATAAGGAAATTTTGCCAAAAGAGCCATTAGCAAATCCCAGACGAGCCGAAATTTGCTGATTTATAGTACAAGAGGGGACTAATTCTACACCAATTAATTTGAGATGAAATTGCTGCCAAATATTTATCAGTTTTTTCTGTTGTGTTATGAGGCGGTTAAACAAAAGTAACATTTAAACAGGCTTGTTAGTTAAAATCTGAAATAGATTACGCAGTTTACTACCTAAACCGAGACGATATCTAATTTGGGAAATTAAGCTTGGTTTTCCAATAGAGACTGTACCTTTCCAAGGTGTAAACTGAAGATATTTTTCATATTCATACTTGAATGGATGTGTACAACCATAATGCCAAGGTTTAGCACTACCACCTCCTATAAAGTGAACAATTATTGGGTCAAGTTTAGCTGTTAGATAATTAAATCTTTCATACCTATCTTTGTAGTCAGAAGATATTTGTACTTCTTGTCCATCCATGAATACTTGTGAGTTCCATTGCAAATCTATGGGCAACCAGGTATGACAAAGAAGTATATTGAGGACATCTTGATCCCACCATTGAAGTTTCTCAGGGGTTTGCCGAATTAGCTCACAACCTCGTTCAAAAATTTTATACTTACGCCAATAGTCCAAATTAATTAACATTAATCCAGAGTTAAAGTATAAGGAATCTTCTGGCAAACCTATTTGTTCTGGGTAATTGTCCATACCTATAGCGATTGCAGCGGCATGACTAAAATTACTAATATCTGTTTTCCACAAAGTATCAATTTTATTACGGAAAATAATATCCGAATCTATATATAATACTCTGGTTAAGTTTTGAGGCAATATCTCAGCTATTAATAATCTAAAATAGGCAGCAATAGATATGTGATGACTAATAGGTGCATTTTGAAAGCTATTTTCGTCTATAGGAATAAACTTAAATTCATTTATATTTTGCTCCAGGAATTTTTTTAATTTATTCAAGTGATGCGATGGGGATTTATCAGTAATGATATAAACTGCAAAAGCTTGTTCTGGGTTATTTTTGAATAAAGATGCTAACATAACTGCACAGTGCTGTGCATATTTATCATCTATTGTACAAACAACACTAATCTTCATAATATTCATTATTTAAATTAAAGTATAGATGTATGACTAATTTATTGACTAAATTCTAATCTTAGAATTTAAAATTTATTTTCCAGCTTTGATATAGGGAATAGAACCAATTAGGTAATAATAGGCTAATCCGATTGCGAACTCCATGTTTTTTAACTAATTTATACCAATAAAATAATCTTTGATTGAAAGGGAGGAATTTTAGATAAGGTTGAATAGCCAGAGTAAAATCTGAATACCAACCATATACACTAGGTAAAAAAATATCTGGCTCACCTAAACATATTTGATCTTTTTCATTTGAGACTAATTGTGTATTTATTCGAGGTAGAGTAGTGGCAAGTAAATAGACTTTTTCTAAAGCAGTTTGCCAATTGTTAGCCCAATGTGTTTGAGCTATTTTATTTCTGGTGGATTCCCCTAAAGAAATTCTTAATTCTTCATCTTCAATCAAACTCGATAGAGTATTTATATATTCTTCAAGGCTTCTCACTCGAATTAAATTACCTGTTAAACCAGGCATATCAGCACCAAGAATTGCCGAAGCTCCAGAAAAATACGGATAACGACTAACTAAAGGTATTCCATAGCTTCCTGCTTCTAATAAAGATGTAATAGAGACAAATGGAAAAGAGTCTACATAAATATCAGCCGCTTGGTAGTATGTGGAGGTATGATCAGTTTCCGCGATCGCTTTGATTCTACCTTGAGTTTGCTCAATAGCTGCTGACCAACCCTCTGGATTGTTAACCCCCACAACTAAAAGACAAACATTTTTATATTTGTTTAAAATGGGCAGATGTGCGTCTGCAAAACTTAAACCATCGACAAGTCTACTGTACTTAACAGACCGAGCAATAGATAGCAGGACTATGGTATTTTCTTCAATACCAAGTTTTCGCTTCGCTTCTATTGGAGAAAATTCTCGGTAAGTAGGCTCTACAATAGTAGGCAATAGTATGCTACGTTCTGTTTCAATCCCACGACGTTCCTGCGATAAGCGCATACCAGACTCGCGTAAATTAGCAACTACATCGCTGATACTAGCGCCTAGCCAAAATAGGTGATCAGCATGATCTAAAAATATTACTGGTGGGGATTGCTCCTTGTTAGCAAAGGCAATCATAGGAATCACATCTTGACTATATACATGTAATACCACTACATCGGCTGTAGCTACAATTTCTCGTAGCTTTTTAGCTTTAGAAAGAATACCGTTCCCTTCCTTATTCAAAATATATATCTTACCGTGGCTCTGGCTGACAGAATCTTTCAAAATTTGCGGTATTTCATTTGATTCCTGCTTCGTTAAAACAATCGAATGACTACTGTCTATATCTTGCTGAATCCAGCGCCAAAGCATCTTAGAAAGTCCACCAATAGACATCACAGATGTACACACATGGACTACATTCTTTGGTCTACTAGATTTAGATATCGCTGCATCTTTTGTCAAATAGTTATTGTATGAGATCGCCTGTTTTCCAATTTCAAGTAAAACTTGCTCAAGTTCCATACTCACAAATAACCCACAAGGTTGGCCACAAGCAAACCAAGCTGCCATTTCTGCACAAACTGCTGCTTCCTCATACTTATGACGCTTGACTAGCGTTTTTGTTTGTGAGACTAGACTACGAAACACTGCAAAGTTTTTGGGGATGAGATTAATACCTTCCTTTTGCCACAAACTCAAGGTATCTTGAGATATTGTTTTCATATCAATCATCTAACTTACAGTTATTACTTATAGAACCCAACACTGAAATATAAGAAAATAATGTTCAATTTC
The DNA here is from genome assembly GCF_015207705.1 of Nostoc sp. LEGE 06077. Lineage (GTDB taxonomy): Bacteria > Cyanobacteriota > Cyanobacteriia > Cyanobacteriales > Nostocaceae > Nostoc_B. The sequence goes on along the minus strand of NZ_JADEWI010000038.1, from coordinate 32,291 downwards.
AATGTATGTTTTTGTAGAGACGTTACTTAGCAACGTCTCTAGCAAGAGATTTAGCTCACATTTTTCACTGCCAGATATAGCTAGGAAAATTTTAAGGAACAATCAAGCTGGCATGAGGAGTTTGAGGTCTGGCTTCCATATCTGCTAAAACATTAACCGTTATTTGCTTAACACGAAGATCTTCCCGCATTGGGCTAACATCGTCACTATCTAGTCCCCATGCCCACTGAATTGTACCTGACGCAAAGACTTTAGCCCCACTATTTGCCGTATATCGTACTGAGTTGGATTTTGTATAATCTTGATTGGCTGGTAAAGCTACTTCTCCAGGTGGTTCATCAGAAGTTGGGGGTAAACTTTCAGATGAATCAACTGTGGATTGAGACAAAATAACTATACCAGCAGGGGTAGAGGTATTGTTAACAATAAAATCCCATTCATAGCCTACTAACAGAGGCAGCTGATCACCATTCTGAAGTCCTGTGTTTGCATAATAAGGATCGCTGCTGTTGCTAACGACAAAATTATAACCCCCGTATATGTTTGAGGTGTCGCCACCATACATAACTCCTAACAAGGCGTTTTCTGGGCGTTGGTTTTGAACACTCCGAAACTTATTAGTGGCTGCGGATGATCCCTGCTGTTGGGCTACTGGGTCTAATGACCAATCTTGCTTGTAACAAGCCATAACACGATTAGACCGCACTGACCCAGATGCAGAAGTAGAATTTTCAAAGCGTACTCGCCAATAGCAAGTATTAGCTGAGAAAAATCCCAAATTAATTCTGGCACTGCGGGCAGCCTCAACTGCATCGCGCATTTCTTTAGACCAGTACTCATCATGACCCACAGACAAAAACACTTTATGATTAAGTAAACTTTGTCCATTTACGTGGATCTGCACATTATCAGTGTAGGTGACATTGTAAGCCTGAGATTCCAGCCATCGCACCATGTTGTATTCCCATCGCAGAGGTGTATCAGCTTCGTAAGATTCCTGATAGCTTGCTTGCGAGTAAGGACGATCATAAGAAACCTTGAAAGCCCTTTGACCATTCATGCTGTTAAAACCATACAAGCTGTATTCTCCCATTGTGCTGTATGCCTGAACGGTGTTACAGGCACTCTGGAAGAGAATATCTGCATTGCTGTTATCATCACGCACAACAAACCACACAGAGGCCTGTCTGCTAGTTGTCTGATCTGTCAACTTTGCTACATAAAGACCACTAGTCCAATTACCACCTACTTGTAGAGTGTAAGAAGTAGACCAATTGCACTCAATCAAACGGGTATTAGGATCTGGGATAGGAGCTGGTTGAGTAGTACCACTAAGCGCTCCACTACTCATCATAAACCTTCCTCCCGTACCGCCATAGTAACCTAAACGGTACACATCTATGGTGAACTGCCCAGCTTGTGACAAAGAAACCTTGATAGGTAAAGACCCGCCTTTATTCACACTGGTGGCAGAGGCATAACCTGCAATTTCACCACTGGCACGATTACTCAGTTTCCATTCAGTTGTACCAGTATGGGTATTTTCTAAATATATCGGGTTGGGGTTAGCTGGGGCAACTGAGGCAGAAAATGTAGTAGTGCCAATGCCTGATGCTGTTGCAGCTACCACTACTCCCCCTGGGCCAGTGGGAACTGATCCTAGGGTTAAGTTAGTACTAGCATAGCCACTAGCATCAGTAACTACACTGCTAGATGAGAATGAGCCTCCACCTCTAGTCACACTAAAATTGACAGTGACTCCTGATTGGGGAATGTTTTGAGCATTGACAACTCTTACAACTAAAGGATCAGAAAGAGTTGCATTGATCGCACCAACCTGATTGTCTCCACTTACTTTGACAAAAGTACTGCCTAAAACAAAAACGATGTCGCGGTAATAGTTACTATTTTGGTAAGAAATAGTGGGAAAACTATTAGGATTTACACTAAAAACTCCATTGTTCCCATCGGCAACTGAACTTACGTCACCATTGGTGATCAAGCTACTTAGTTCATTATAAGTAGCTACATAATAAACATTGATGTTGACAGACACCACATAGATAACATTGGGATCAATGTTAATAGGTGTGTTGAGCAATTGTTCCTGCCAACCAGAAGCAGCCTCATTGGTAAAGGTAACACTGCCTAAAAATTCTCCTGTTGCTGACCAAATTTTACCAATATGAGTGCCTGTCTCACTAGGAGCTTTCCAGAAACGAATCGCAGTAATTTGTCCCCCTCTAGCACTACGGAATTTCATTCCTAGTTCATAGGGACTATTGTCAGTAGCGTTACCAATACTTGGAACTTGATTTGTGAAAATTGTTTCTGCATTTCCAGAAGGAATAGCTGTGGCTGAGAAGGTGACGTTACCAATTCCATCTGCTGTGGCAGTTACTTTATTAACCACACCCAATGTCGCCCCAGGAACCGAACCTAAAGTTAGGTAAGTTCCAGCTTGTCCATTTGCATTAGTAACTGCACTAGTAGGTGAAACAGACCCGCCACCACTGGTAACAGCAAAGTTCACTGTCACGCCTGATTGGAGATTACCAGCACTGTCTTTAACTTGGACAACTAACTGATTAGCTAAGGTAGTTCCAGCTGCACCATTTTGATTATCTCCATTGAGTTTGGTAATGGCGGTTTGGGCAACTGCCACAAAGTTAATGTCACGGTAATAGTTGGTATTATTGTAAGAATTACTGGGAAACGCGCCCGCAGTCCCAAATACGCCATTATTACCATCAGCAACTGAACTCAGGTTGCCATTAACTATGGTATTAGTTAATTCTCTACTAGTGGCAACATAATAAGCATTGGCGTTGGCAGAGACGACATAAGTTGTATTAGCTTGAATAGTGAGTGGTGAACTTAAGGTCTGTTGCTGCCAACCAGAAGTAGTTTCGTTGGTAAAAGTAACACTTGCTAACAGAGTTCCTGTAGCCGACCAGATTCTGCCAATATGAGTTCCTGTCTCACTGGGAGCTTTCCAGAAACGAATCGCAGTAATTTGTCCTGTTGTGGCACTGCGGAATTTCATCCCTAATTCATAGGGACTATTATCAGTCTCGTTGCCGATGCTTGGCACTTGATTTGTGAAAATTGTTTGTGTATTTCCAGAAGGAATAGCTGTGGCTGAAAAAGTGACACTGCCAATTCCACTGGCTGTGGCAGTTACACTATTTGTTGCTCCAGCTACAGATCCTAAAGTTAGGCTAGTAGTAGCTTGTCCATTAGTATTAGTAACTGCACTAGTAGGTGAAACAGACCCGCCACCACTGGTAACAGCAAAGTTCACTGTCACGCCTGATTGGAGATTACCAGCACTGTCTTTAACTTGGACAACTAACTGATTAGTGAAGGTAGTTCCAGCTGCACCATTTTGATTATCTCCACTGAGTTTGGTAATGGTGGGTTGGGCAACTGCCACAAAGTTAATGTCGCGGTAATAGTTGGTATTATTGTAAGAATTACTGGGAAACGCGCCCGCAGTCCCAAATACGCCATTATTACCATCAGCAACTGAACTCAGGTTGCCATTAACTATGGTATTAGTTAATTCTCTACTAGTGGCAACATAATAAGCATTGGCGTTGGCAGAGACGACATAAGTTGTATTAGCTTGAATAGTGAGTGGTGAACTTAAGGTCTGTTGCTGCCAACCAGAAGTAGTTTCGTTGGTAAAAGTAACACTTGCTAACAGAGTTCCTGTAGCCGACCAGATTCTGCCAATATGAGTTCCTGTCTCACTGGGAGCTTTCCAGAAACGAATCGCAGTAATTTGTCCTGTTGTGGCACTGCGGAATTTCATCCCTAATTCATAGGGACTATCATCAGTTGCATTGCCGATGCTTGGCACTTGATTGGTAAATAATACGGTCATAGCTATTTCTTATAATAAAGTCTAATTACTAAGTAAGTCGTTAGAAATTTTACTTTTAACAACTTGCTTAAAAAAGTATGTAAACGCTAGTTTTGAGCGGCTTGACAAGCCATTTTCAAGGTTTTGACAACATAGTCTTGCTCTGGTTCAGTCATTTGGTGAAATAAGGGTAAGAGAACAGTATTGTCTTGTGCTTGCTCACTTTCAAAAAGGCGATCGCAAGTTCCTTGAACACAGTGGCAATCTTCTCTTTGATTACCACACAACCAAGCTTCATGTTGATATGCCACTTCTCGGTGGGCGCACATAATGCCCCGGCGTGTTGATATGCCAGCATCCAACATTACCTGCATTACTTGTCGTTGGTCAAATTTTTGAGGGAGCCTAATGCAGTAGCTCTGCCAGTTACTTTTTGCCCAAGCTGGCTCTGATGGTAATTTCATTCCAGGCACATCTTTAAGCATTTCCTGATATTGCTGTGCCAAGTAGCGCCGACGTTCCACAATCTCTGGAAGACGTTTGAGTTGTTCTCGCCCAACGGCTGCTTGAATATCAGTCATCCGGTAGTTGTAACCCAGTATGGGATAGGACTCAAATATCACCTGTTTTGCACCGTGGCGTACTGTATCAGGGACGCTCATCCCATGTTGCCGCCAGAGGCGAAACTGCTTGTCCCATTCGGGATGATTTGTGGTTAGCATCCCACCATCACCAGTGCTAATGACTTTTCGGGGGTGAAAAGAAAAGCAAGCGATATCGCCATGCGGCTTCCCAATTTTCTCCCATTTTCCATCCCAAAGAATTTCACTACCGATAGCACAAGCCGCGTCTTCAATTACTGGCAATTTGTGGCGGTGAGCAATATCTAAGATGGCTTTGAGGTCGCAAGGTATACCGATCTGATGGACAATCAAAATAGCACGGGTGCGATCGCTAATCACATCCTCAATTAAAATCGGGTTGATGTTATATGTCTGTGGTTCAATATCCACAAACACTGGTATTGCCCCGCAGTAACGAATACTATTGGCAGTGGCAATATAAGAATGGCTAACAGTAATCACTTCATCCCCAGGTTGCACACCTACAGCTAATAGCGCTAAGTGTAATGCTGTGGTGCAGTTGGAAACTGCACAGGCATACTTTCCTCCTACGTAAGCGGCAAACTCTTGCTCAAAGGCAGCGACTTCTGGCCCTTGTGTGATCCAGCCCGACATAATCGCCCGTTTAGCTGCTTCAGCCTCAGCCTCACCTATCCAGGGTTTAGCGATGGGGATAGATTGTATTTTCTCAGACATTGCTTGCTTCCTGCGCCAATTTTTGTTCACGCCACCAACTAACTAGCCGACGTAATCCCTCTTCCAGAGATACCTGTGCCTCGAAACCCAGTAATTGTTTTGCTTTATTCACATCTGCTAGTCGGCGAGATACGGGGTTGACTTTGCGTTCTGGCCCGTATTCTGGTTGTAAATCTGAATTCATTACCTTTGCCAAACTATAGGCTAGGTCATTGAGGCTAGTTTCTACATGACTAGCAATGTTAAATACTTCATCGGTGACATCAGCTTTAGCAGCCAAAATATTTGCTCTGGCAATGTCTTCGATATATACAAAGTCCATTGTTTGTTTGCCATCACCGAAAATTAGTGGTGGCTGTCCTTTGGAAATGCGTTCCATCCAGCGAATCAAGACTTCAGTATATACACCGTAAATATCCATCCGCGGCCCATAGACGTTAAAGTAGCGTAGTGCTAAATAGTCCAAACCATACATATCATAAAAGCTGCGTAATAAGCCTTCATTAAAGACCTTGGCTGCTCCATAGAGGGTGCGGTTATTGTATGGGTGATGAGATTCAGTTGTGGGAAAATCCTCTGCCATACCATAGATTGAGGCGGATGAGGCAGCGACTACCTTTTTAACCCCGGCTTTGACGGCTGCTTCCAACACATTGAAAGTGCCATCTGCTAAAACTTCTAATGCCAAACGCGGTTCTTCAGCACATTGGGTAATGCGGATTGCTGCTTGATGAAAGACTATATCGACACCTTGCATAACTTCACCCAGGAGTTTTTGATCCCGAATGTCGCCTTCTACAATTACCAAAGGGCCATGTTCTTTTGCCCAAGCAAGGTTCTTCAGTTGTCCACGGGTGAAGTTATCTAGAACAATAATCTCTGAGACTCCTTCATGAACCAACAAATCGGCAATATGGGAACCGACTAAACCTGCACCACCTGTGATTAAAATTCGCTGATTTTGCATATTTATTTTGTATTCTCCGATAATTCATATCCTTCCCGCCAGCGTAAAAATTTAGCAGGGACACCAGCTACAATCGCAAATGGCGGTACATCCTTGGTGACAACTGCTCCAGCACCAACGATGCTGTTTTTACCAATGGTCACACCTGGTAGAATTACTGCATTCATACCAATATCGGCTCCAGTTTCCACTTTTACCGATTTAATTTCTAAATCGGTTTGGATAATCGGTATATCAATCGGCAAGCCACGGTGTGTTGAACCTAGTACTTTTGCACCTGGCCCCCATCCCACATAATCTTCGATAATCAAATCACGGGCATCAAAATAACTCTGTGGGCCAATCCAAACGTGATTACCAATGACGCAAGTACCATCAAATCTTCCCTGAATGTAGCTTTGGGAACCAATAAATACTTGATTGCCAATTTCAAAGGTTTCCAGATGTTTAAAGCCCACACCATTGCCAATGCTAACGTTGTGTCCGAATTTGCGAGCTACGGCGCGCCAAATAGTTCGCCGCATTAGTCCATCAAAGTCGCCGTCACTTGTCACGAAGCGGGCGTATAATTCGACTAATGGTTTTTGTTCGTACTGAGTACGTAAATATTCTGCTAGTTGAATTTCAAAGTCAGAGTCTAGCTTTTGAGGTTGTAAACTGTGGACAGCTTTAACTAGCTTAGTTTTACCTGGATCGGACATTGAATTCCTCGGTTATGTTAAGCTGATCAATGCTTTGGCAACTTGAGTTTGTGACTCTGTGCTGAGTTCTGCATACATTGGTAGAGATAAAACTTCCTGAGATGCAGCTTCTGAGTGAGGAAAATCTCCAGGTTTATAACCTAATTCAGAATATGCTGGTTGCAAATGAACGGGAATGGGGTAATGAATTCCCGTTTGAATTTCCATTTCTTGCAGACCTTGTTGCAGGGCATCTCTTTGGGGCGATCGCACTGCATAAACATGATAAACGTGACGACTGTAAGACATCACAGTAGGTGTACTAACACCCGATTCTGCTAAGAGTTTGTCGTAGTAGGCTGCGTGGCTTCTTCTGGCTTCTGTCCAGCCTTCGATGTAGCGCAACTTCACGCGTAAAATAGCTCCCTGGATGCCATCCATCCGATAGTTGTAACCTTTGAAAACATGGTGATACCTGCGTTCTTGACCCCAATCGCGCAGCATCCCCATAATCCGCGCATACTCGGTATTTTTGGTGACTGCCATACCTCCTTCACCGTAAGCGCCTAAATTTTTCCCAGGGTAAAAGCTAAAACAACCAATATCGCCAATACTACCAACCCTTTGCCCTTTATACTCAGCGCCGTGAGCTTGGGCTGCATCTTCTATCACCACCAAACCATGACGACGGGCAATATCCAAAATTGGCTCCATATCTGCCGGTTGACCATACAAATGCACGGGTAGAATAGCTTTTGTTCGTTCTGTTATGGCTTTTTCAATTTGGTTGACATCTATGGTGTAGGAAACAGGATCGATATCGACAAAAACAGGCGTAGCTCCGGTGTAACAAATGGCTGCTGTGGTGGCAACGAAGGTAAAGGGTACTGTAATTACTTCATCCCCAGCACCGATACCAGCTGCTAGTAATGCTAAATGTAATGCACTAGTACCTGTATTGACAGCAATACCATAGTCTGAATTACAGTAGTGGGAAAATTCTTCTTCTAATGCTTTGACTTCATTCCCCAAAACGAATTGGGTGCTTTCAAGAACTTTTAGGACAGCAGTATCAATTTCGTCTTTAATGCTTAGATATTGAGCTTTTAAATCTACAAATGGAATCATACTGCTACCCCTGCTGTATTCAACTCAATTAATTGGCCTTGCTTTTTGAGGGACTGGGTAGCAGCTTCGAGAATTTTGACTACTTGCAGTCCTGCTTCTCCGCCAGTCAGTGGGCGATCGCTTTTGGTAATACAATCGATGAAGTGTAAGCCTTCGGAACGAAGGGCTTCTGTCATATCCAACTTGGGAGACCACATATCTCCTGTACGATAACCAATGAGCATTTGATACAGGCTTTCAGCGTTGCCATTAACTGTAATACCCTTGTCGTAAATCTTGACTTTCTCACTGGGTTCTAAGTCATCGTAAACAATCATTCGTTGACTACCACCGATGAGTGTGCGCCGGATTTTTACTGGTGCTAACCAATTAACATTGATATGGGCAATCAAGTTGTTTTCAAAAAATAAAGTTAGGTAAGCTATATTTTCTGGTTCTCCAGGTACATGACTCACACCTGTAGCCGAGACGGCATAAGGCTGTGATGGCAATACATAGTTCATGATTGATAGGTCATGGACTGCCAAATCCCAGATGACATTCACATCATGCTGAAAAAGTCCCAGGTTAACGCGCACAGAATCATAGTAGTAAATATCACCCAGTGAATTAGTGGCGATCAAATCGTGCATTTTGCGGACAGCACCTGTGTAGACAAAAGTGTGATCAACCATCAGTACTAGGTTGCGCTTTTCTGCTTCATCAATTAGCCGCATCGCCTGCTCTGAAGTTGTAGTCATCGGTTTTTCTACCAACACATGTTTCCCAGCTTGCAATGCTGCTAAGGCTAAATCAAAATGCGTAAAAACAGGTGTGGCGATTGCGATCGCATCGATTTTTGGGTCTTTCAACAAATCTCGACTATCTGTAGTTATCTTCAAGGCTGGATAGCGCATTTGTGCCTTCGTCAAGAGTTCTGGCTTAAAATCGCTCACAGCAGTAACCTGAACTCCGGGGATCTCTGCAAAATTTCGCACTAGGTTAGGGCCCCAGTAACCATAGCCAATGACACCAATATTAATGTTCTTTCCCATTATTGTTTCTAACTAATCAAAATTTAAATTTGTCTGATTTGGTAGGTGAATTTATTTCAATCGCTATATGAGGATGAAGAAGAAATAAACATTGTCTGAGTTGACACATCTAAACCCTCAATTTATGATTAAAAATTACTAATAAATATCTGCTTAACTAACAAAATTAGCAGGCATTTCCAACTGTTGGCAGCGATCGCGCACATCACCTATTACTTTAGCCGGGACTCCAACTACAATTGCATAATTAGGAACATCTTGAGTTACCACTGCACCAGACCCAATGATGGCTTTTTCACCAATAGTTACTCCTGGTAAGATGGTGGCATTACTGCCAATAGAGGCACATTTTTTAACTACGGTCTTGACGACACACCAATCATCTCCTGTTTTTAAACTGCCATCTTCATTGGTTGCACGGGGATAAATGTCATTGGTAAACATCACTCCGTGGCCAATAAATACTTCATTTTCTAGGATGACTCCTTCACACAAAAAACTGTGTGATGAAATCTTACATCTATCGCCTACAATCACATCTTGCTGAATTTCTACAAACGCACCTATCTTAGTTTCATCTCCGATTGCACAACCGTAAAGATTCACAAGGTTGGGATGAAAAATCTGGACATTTTTGCCTAATTTGACATCATCATTTACTGGCACTTTGTTCTACCTTTTGCTGTTATGAGATTTGTTCAACAGACTGCCAAACGGCATCTTCTAAATAAATACATTCATTGGGTTGCCATTCATACTCTGGACGCTCGAAATTGAGCATGGTTACTTCAAATGGGCATATTTCTTTGAGGTTTTCGAGTAAAGTCTCACTGCGTCGCTCAGAAAACCAGGTTGTTAAAGTGTATGAACCCATGTACAGCCTAGATTTTGGTATTTCACACCTGAGAATAAATGTTCCAGGATTTTTACAGAAGGGAGCATCTGATTCAAAAAACCAAAAAATACAAATTGGTTGTTGCAAAGAATTTACTATCTGAAAAGAAAACCGCAGACTTTCGTGAGGTTGAGTGATGTTTAATGCAAATTCAACTTTTATTGATTCACCCCAACAGTGAATTCCTTCACTTTCAGATGTATGCACTCGCGCCCAACCGATGTAATTACCAGTTTTATTTGCCGGGGCTTGGTAGTATGCCTGTTGTATGGAATTATCTTTTTGTCCAACCAGATATAGCTGGACAGCTTTATTGGTATTACCATCAAACTGAATATTACCTTTAGAAAGCAGGATGCAACGTTTTGTTAACTGGGCGATCGCTGCCATACTATGGCTAACAAATAGAACTGTCCGCCCTTCTTTGGTTGCAACATCATCCATTTTTCCCAAGCACTTTTTCTGAAATGCTGAATCACCTACAGCCAGAACTTCATCAACAATTAAAATTTCTGGCTCTAAATGGGCTGCAACAGAAAATGCTAGGCGTACGTACATTCCTGAAGAATAGCGCTTCACTGGGGTGTCTAAAAATTTCTCAACCTCAGCAAAGGCTACTATTTCATCAAATTTCTGCTTAATTTCGACTCGACTCATCCCCAAAACGGAACCATTGAGATAGATGTTTTCTCTACCTGTAAGTTCTGGGTGAAATCCCGTTCCCACTTCTAATAAACTTGCTACCCTTCCTTGGATGGTGATACGCCCTCTAGTCGGTTCGGTGATGCGACTCAAAATTTTGAGAAGAGTTGATTTACCTGCACCATTACGTCCAATCACACCGATGGCTTCACCTTGTTTAATCTCAAAGGAAACGTCATTCAATGCCCAAAATTCTTCACGAGATGGATTGGATATTTTCTTATCAACTGGTTTGAGGAGTTTATGAGTCAAATATTTAGTGCCATCAGTAATAACATCACGTAAAGCCTTATAGCGATAGCGACCAGAATTCTCTTGCTGATGACTAATAATATATTTTTTGGCAAGATTTTCAACACGAATTACAGTTTCTGACATCTGCTTTGCTCCTTTCTAAATTACGTCAGCAAATGTCCGTTCTACTTTGCGGAAATACCAAATGCCACTTAGTAGTAAAAGTACGACTAAAATTAGAGATAAGGTAAATCCTGGCAAGTAAATTTTGGCATCACCACCAAGAATAGCCCAGCGAAATCCATCAATTACTCCTACCATTGGATTCAAGGAATACAGCAAGCGCCACTGCGCTGGTACAAGATTACTACTAAAACCAACTGGTGATATGTACAACCCAAACTGCACTATAAATGGCACTATGTAGCGAACATCTCGATATTCCACATTTAATGCTGCAAACCATAGCCCAACTCCAACTGACGCAGCAAAAGCAATACCAATAAATAAGGGGAGTGTGAGTATTCGCCAATCAGGAACAAAATTATACCAAGCCATCAGTGCCAGGAGAATTATGCCAGAAACCATAAAATCTACGAAGCTGACAATTACTGAACTCATCGGCACAATCAAGCGAGGAAAGTAGACTTTGGATATCAAGTTGGCATTACCGATGAGGCTGTTGCTACACTCACTCAGGGAATTAGCAAAAAATTGCCAAGGCAACATCGCCGCAAAAACAAGGATTGGATAAGGTGCTGAGGAGGGTAATTTTGCTAAATTGCCAAATACTACAGTAAATACAACCATAGTCAAAAATGGTCGGATTAACGCCCACGCTAAACCAACCACAGTTTGCTTATAACGCACCAAAATATCACGCCAGGCCAGGAAATATAATAGTTCACGATAGCGCCACAAGTCCTGCCAATACTGGCGCTCCACTTTTCCAGCTTCCAGTATTAGCTCTTGTTTAGAAGCTATATCTTGACTACTCATAGTATTTATTTAGTATCTTATCTGTAACAGTTAACCTACAAACTGGAAATCTTTCATACCTTGATAACCCACTAGTCTTGATTGCCTACGAGTAAACTCTCCCACAGAAGGGTTGCCGGATGGATTAATTACTCCAGTTACTTGTTGCCAAAGTTCATGGGGAGCTAGTGAAAGGTTATATGTGCGATCTCCAGATTTTTGTACGTGATACCATTTTGTTTGTTGGCATTCTTCACACCAAAAAGCTTCTAGCCATTCTCCTTCTATGGTAACTGTCGTGTGGCTGGCTATTAGCATTAGAGCATTACGTCGGCTCACACCTCTTTGCTGCAATTGACCTGCTCTTTCTGCAAATATTTGATATTTCTGACTGACGCTATCCATATAGCAACTGTGAACAGGGCAGTAGATTGCCCTTCTTTTTGAACGCTTCCGATTTCGGTCACACCTTCTCCGCAATTTTGCCTCCCACATTGATTAACTACAAAATAGATAAGTAAGGAAGGTTTATTTAGAGGGACTGAGATCAAAATGACCATCAAAGCCCATCTCCTAAATATTTCAAATTTGATTTGACTACTAATTTAGTTAAAATCTTTCTATCAACACTTTACGCCTTATGTGAGTTAAAAATTATCAAGCAATAGTAAAGATTTCAACCTTAGCTTTAATCGTAAACTCTAGCCTTATCAACGAAACTACTGCTTTTAGCCTCCAACTCACATCAGTGGTACTTTATTAAGTTTATGTAAATCTTGTGAATTAAAAAGAGTTTAGAATAGTCTTTTAGTCTGACTCATTTTCTATAGGGGAAATCAGCTATTTATTCATCTTAATTTTTGTTAAATAATCTATTTTAGCGGGAGGTGATATTTTGGCGAGTCAGAAATTAGTGAACTTAACTTTGCTTCTACACTATTATAACATATTTTGAAACGTTGATTTTTTATGCCATATCAAATTGTTTAGTCAACGTAAATTTCAAATATTTATAAATAATGTGTCATAAAAGAAAGTGCTGAATGCCGAATTGAATATAAGACATTTTTTTTATTTCTTTAAGCAATCAACACTGTCTTTAGCTAATTGATTTAGGCTATATTTTTGTTCATTCTTTGATATTTCTACCTCTTCAAATAGATGAATCAGACCAATATTTAGAATATTATCTTTCTCCTATTATAAACTATCAATTTTACTTATTTTGTGAGTTCATTCTCAACCGAGGATTAGTAAATAAGCCACATTGTGCTGTTAGAAAATAACACTAAGCTGAATATTTTCTACAAACAAAATGAAGAGAGAAATAAGTTTATTTTGTCTGTATTGGAGATACAGCAATCACTTCATCAGAGGCTATTGCTTGCTGTAAAACATCAAAATACTGTTGAGAGATCAACTTAGGTGTGAAATGCGATCGCAAATATTGACGACCCGCTTTTCCCATCCGTTCTCCTAATTGTGGGTCACGACTAAGTAAGCGAATAAATTGAGCTAGTCCGTGGCCATCTCCGTTGTCGAATGTTCCACCACAGTTAGCTTCTGCAATCAACTGTCTTAGATAAGAGTAGGGTGAGCAAATGACTGCTATTGGTCTTCCCGCAGCTAAGGCAGAGTAGAGCTTACTCGGAACAACCAAACCTTCTGTAGTTTCATCTACACTTACGAATGACAAATCACAAGCTGTTAAAGAATACGGCAGTACTTGCTTATCTTGATATGGTAGAAATGTAAAGTTGCTCAAACCCAAGCGGGTTACTTCCTGAATCAATTCTTCTCGCTTTGCCCCACCACCAATACACACAAACTGAATTGGTTCATCTTGAAGTTCCTTTGCTGCGTCTAACATAGTTTCAATGTCATGACAGCGACCCATATTACCAGAGTAGAGAACTGTAAATTTTTGCACGAGGTTATGTTTCCATGCAAACCAATTTTCTTGCTTGGCTATTGGAACAATTAAATCTGGATTAGCCCAACTATGAATGACAGAAATCTTATCGCTGATTTGCGGGCAATGAGCTAACACCCGTTGTTTCATTGCTGGGCTTAAAACAATAATACCTCTTGCATTTAGCCAAACTTGTTGGTTAATTGTACGCCAAATTTTGACTAGCCAATGACTCTTGGAAACTACACCTAGAGCGATCGCAATATCAGGATAAAGATCATATATTATGCAGACATAAGGAAGCCTAAATAATAAATAACCCAAATATCCTAGTATTGGTAAAAATGGCGGGGCTGTTGTTATTAACATTACATTGTTACGCCGCCAAGCTCTCAACATATATAAGAAAGCGCGTAAAGTATACAAAACACCATTGACTGCTTTGCCGCGAATTCTTCCAGGCCAAAGTTGAGCAGTCCGAGAGCGCTGAACTCTAATACGCTCTACTTTCTCAACCGATGGAGCCGCTGCTGAATTAAACGCATAACCAGGTTGACTAGTGAAAACTTCTACATCTACCCCTTGCTGTCCTAACTGTTTTACTAATTCCTCAATCAATTGTCCAGTAGCAGCATAGTCTGGGGGGAAATATTGGGTGACCACAGACAATCTAATAGATTGCTGAGCTTTTAGAGAATTCTCGCTTTGTTCTTCTAACCCAGTAGAAATGGATTGTAAAAACTTCTGGTTCATCCATTCATTGAGTCTCATCGGTACTATCCTACTTAAGAATTTAGAGATTTATAGGGAAAAATTACTGAACCACTAAAGCTCTTAAGTCATTAATCTATACAATCTAAATATTTATACCAGTTTTTAGTTGAATGACAGTCTGGTATAAGAACCACATACTCTATTAAGTTTTCCTAAAACTTACTCATAATAATTATAAGAGCGAGGAAATCTTTCTAAATATAGGTAAGTGGACTATTATGTAGAATAACTTTTATTAAACAGGGAACACAAAAAATGTCATTAGCTTTATTTTTAGATAAAACTTTTTTCTGGTAAGTTTTTAGCTGACGCTGATTAATCGTCTACACAAAATTTGGAATTGTTATTTATTTCCAACGTAATCTAATTTACCTCCTATGTGAAACTTTTGTTTTTGTAGTTTTACTTTATATTTGTCGTGCTGTTTACTTATTTAGAGATTGCATACAATTTATAGAAATTGCTGTGTATCACAAATATTATCTTAAATAGTAAAATATCATGTTTCAAAGTTTACTCATAAGCTTCATCAAAAATTTATCTTGCTCAAGTAGCTTTATACACTATCTTCATATAGAACATTTTTATGTAAGTACTAGTTCTTATATATATTGAATATATATTGAACTTCAGTCTCCTAAGCAAAAACTAATTGATGAATTAGCGGCTGGTTCTGGTTCTTGTTAAGAGTATAATAAAATGCTCAATTATAGCCTGGAATCATCATCACTATTGAAAGTAGTTTAGCAAAGGTTAAGCCAACTAGTTAACTCGCTCATGTTTTATCCTTAGTTATTGGTAAATTTTGTCAATATATTAACCTTTTGTAACTTAGTTTACGTATTTACAATCGCAGTAATCAGTGATTACAGATTGTCTTTGAATATAGCAAAGCTTTTTTTTATTAACAAATAAAACAGATTTATCTAGAAGCGAACGCCTACTAGTAGTTAAAGAATTGTAACTTCAAAATTACTGTTTTGATATAATTTTTAACGTATAATTTAATCCAATAGATAAAAAATACTATAAAAAAGTTTCTGTATGTAGGTATCTTAAAACTCTAGTAAATTTGAGATAAATTACTGAACCTTTAGTGAGTATTAATTATAATCTATAATAATAGATATAAAATTGTCTTTTAAATAACAACAATATTTTCCTTGGGAATTCAGCAGTATTAAAAATTACTTTTAAATCCAGTATCACTCAAGTCGTTCTTCTGTAGGTTGCATAAATTTTCTCGAAACTCTTCTTCACTCATTGTTGCTACAAAAGAAACTCAATCTAAAAAATTGTTATAAATAATCTTGTATAGTTTAATACTAAATATTTACAAGTAATGGATAATCATCATTCTCAATACTCTAACTCAGGGCATAATAGCACCCCTGAACATCAATTTTCCCCGAATCAACCTCTGCCTTGGGCTGAAGAATCAGAAGGCGGTTGGAATCTTCAAGAAACTTTAAGTATCTTACAACGAAGATGGTTAATTATTTCTGGAGTTGCTACTGTGGCGATGGTCAGCATTATTATTGGCTTAACACTGAACCCAACAAAGCCAGAATATGAAGCCAACTTTCAGATTCTTGTAGAACCAGTCAGTGAAGATAGCAAAAATGTTGATGTTATCAATGATACTAATGATAATTCAAATCAATCTAGTCTAGATTATGATAGCCAAATTCAGATTCTTAAGAGTCCTGTAATTTTGGGAGATGTTATTAAACGGGTACAAGTTACCTATCCAGACATCAGTTATGATTTCCTAACTCAGTCTTTAACTGTTTTTCAGCTGGGTAAAACAAAAATTATACAAGTAAGTTATCGAGATAACGATCCAGATAAAGTTAAACTTGTTTTGGATAAAACCGCTCAATCTTACTTAGAATATAGTAAAGAAAAACGGCAAACTAAACTAGGGCAAGGACTTCTGTTTGTTGAACAACAGCTAAAAATTTCCCAAAGTCGCGTTGATCAACTGCAACAACAACTGCAAACTCTCAAGCAAATATACAATCTTAACGACCCAGAAACTGAAACAAAAGCATTAGATGCTGAAACAGCAACCTTAACTGCACAAAAGCAAACCATTAATTTTCAGTTAGCACAAGCTCGTGCTAATTTAAATTTACTACAAAAACCAGACGGTGCTAAAACAGCACTAACTACGGCAACTTTATATCAACAGTTAATCAATCAAAAAAATCAATTAGATGCTCAGGTAGCTGCTGACTCTACGCGTTTCCAACCAGATAATCCCACACTCCAATCATTAAAAGACAGACGAGATAGTTTGTTACCTTTAATTAGCCAAGAAGCTAATCGCTTTTTAGATACTAGACGAGCCGAGATAGGAACTACAATTAGACTTTTAGAAGTACAGAGTCTGACACTAGCAAAAAGAGAACAGGAATTACAACAAAAGCGCAAGCAGTTGCCTATTTTATCACGTCAATATACAGATTTGCAACGAAAACTACAGGTTGCGGTTGAAAGTCTTAATCGTTTTTTGTCTACTCGTGAAAATCTGCAAATTCAAAAATCTCAAACAGAATTTAGTTGGGAGTTAGTTCAAGCACCAGTTAGACCAGACTTTCCTGCAACTTCATCCAGTTTAAAAAAGAACCTCTTATCGGGATTAGCAGCAAGTTTTCTAATAGGAATTGGTGCGGCTTTACTACTAGAAAAGTTAGATAGTACATACAATAGTATTAAAGATTTAAAGGAAAAGATAAAATTACCTTTATTAGGTAACATCCCTTTCGAAAAGCAAATTCAACCTGAGCAAGATAGATATTTTTTTCCGCGAAATCTTCCTTTGATAAATTTACCAAAATACTTCTCAGAATTTCTGCCTAATTTAAATATTGCCACAGTTCATGAAAACAGTAATTATACTACCAATTTTTTAGAAGCTTTACGGGTACTTTATACAAATATTCAGCTTCTCAATTCCGATCACCCCATTCGCTCTATCATTATTACTTCATCTATGCCTGGTGATGGTAAATCTACAGTTGCTTTTAATCTGGCTCAAATAGCTACAGCAATGGGGCAGAGAGTACTATTAGTAGATGGCGATCTTCGTAGACCAACAATCCATACTTTATCAAACTTAAGCAATCTGTGGGGTTTGAGTAATTTAATTTCGACCAACTTACCAGTAGGAGAAGCCATTCAGGAAATACCTACGTTAAGTCAATTATCTGTAATTACCTCTGGCCCAGTACCACCAGATGCGACAAAATTGCTATCTTCAGAAAAAATGAAGCGACTGATGACGGAGTTTCATAATTCTTTCGATTTAGTAATTTATGATGTACCTCCTTTGGTGGGGCTTGCTGATGTTAGTTTACTAGCACCACATACAGACGGTATTTTAATAGTGGTAAAAATTGGCAAAACCCAGTCTTTAGTACTGAACCGTGCTGTTGACAACTTAAAACTTTCTCGGTTGAATATTTTGGGTATAGTTGGCAATGGTGAAAAAACTACCTTTAAGAGTTACTAAATAATAGGTAGAAGTCAGTATTCGCTGATGACTCTACTCTATATGATTGGTAAATTTCTGAGGACTGAGTGTTTTACTAAGAGACAGCGATCGCTTTCAGACGCTTATTTTACTAAATTAGTGGCGATCGCACCTTCCCTATTATTGAATTATTTTTAGTTATTTTCTACTTATTTGGGTATAATTTTTATCATTCTCTCGTAAAAGCTTGTTAGTAGTAATAACCACAACAATCAACAGCATCAACTGGATTTGCCAAGGTGCTAAAACTAAACTTACAACTAGACTGATAATTGTGAAGACACCAGTCAAGTAGGCTAGTTCATCACTACATTTTTTAGACAAGTAACCAGTTGCTAAACCAGTAAACAGGGGAATTAAAAAAAACAAGGGCATTGCTCTTCTTCTCCTAACGTAGAATGCCAAGGACTGAGAAGTTTTAATTTATATTTTTTTTATAATCATTGCTGTCAATCTTATATCTAAAGAGGTGTCTTCACAATCCTCTAAAGAAATAAACAATTGGCAAGTCAGGATTCCGTAATTGTCCAGTAAATAAGTTTAACACTCAGCGCTATCACTATAATAACGATCTACGATATTACCTTGAGAAGTAACATTTTTCCATTAAATACCCAATGCTAAACATTCCTCAACTATTAGCAACTGAACTAGACCTTAAACCTTATCAGGTGCAGAACGCGCTGGAACTTTTGGCGGAGGGTGCAACAGTTCCGTTTATTGCACGTTACCGCAAAGAGCGCACTGGAGAAATGAATGAAGTGCAATTGCGGGATTTGTTTGATAAGTACAATTACTTAACAGAAATAGAAGCCAGAAAATCAGTAATTTTAAATGCGATCGCCGAACAAGGTAAACTCACTGATGAGTTGAAAACACAAATTATCTCTTGTCAACAAAAAACTGAACTTGAGGATTTATACCTACCATATCGACCAAAGCGCCGCACTCGCGCCACAGTTGCGAAAGAAAAAGGATTAGCACCTCTGGCAGAGTTCATCAAATCGCTGAATATTAAAAATGGTATAGCTGCATCTTTAGAAACAGAAGCCAGCAAATATATCTCGGAAGAGAAAGGCGTAAAAACGGCAGATGAAGCCCTCAAAGGTGCAGCAGACATCCTCGCAGAAGCCGTAGCAGAAACAGCGGAACTCCGGGCTTATTTACGCGACTACCTTTTAGACGCAGGAGTTTTTGTTTCTCGGATTAAAGATGATTATCCTGAAGGTACAACGAAATTTGAGATGTACCGCAACTATCAAATCAAAGTCAAAAATATTGCTCCCCATAATATGTTGGCATTGTGTCGTGGCGAAGCTGAGGGAGTATTAAACTTTGAGATTAACTTTGATGAAGATTATGTGCTTGGTTATCTTGAATCTCAGGTAATTCACACTAAAGTCAGAGCAATTCGGGATTTTTATCAGCTGATGCTAAAAGATGCGTTTAACCGTCTGATGAAAACTTCTTTAACAGGAGAAGTAATTTCTACCAAAAAAGATTATGCAGATATAGAATCTATCAAAACCTTTGAAACCAATCTGCGGGAGTTATTGCTATCTGCACCAGCGGGAATGAAACCCACTTTGGCAATAGATCCGGGATTTAGAACTGGATGCAAAGTAGCAGTTTTAGATGAAACAGGCAAATTTTTAGAGTATCAGGCTGTTTTTCCTCATCAAGCAGCGGAACAACGCACCAAAGCTGCACAAACAATTAAAAATTTGATTGAAAAATACAAAATTGAGCTAGTAGCTATTGGTAATGGTACAGCTTCGCGGGAAACCGATGAATTTGTAGTGCAAGTATTACAAGCTGTAGACCGTAAACCAATTAAGGTAATGGTAAATGAATCTGGTGCATCGATATATTCTGCCAGTAAAGTCGCCTTGGAAGAATTTCCCGATTTAGATGTGACAGTGCGGGGTGCAATTAGTATCGGTCGCCGTTTGCAAGACCCCTTAGCGGAATTAGTCAAAATTGATCCGAAATCAATTGGCGTGGGACAATATCAGCACGATGTTGATCAAAAGTTATTGAAGAAGAAACTTGATGATACTGTAGAAAGCTGCGTCAACTTTGTGGGTGTAGATTTAAATACAGCTTCTAAAGAACTTTTAACTTTTGTGTCTGGGATTACAGCCGCAGTTGCTAATAACATTGTCAGCTATCGCAATCAGAATGGAGCTTTTAAAAGTCGCCGCCAACTGTTGAAAGTTCCGAAGTTAGGGCCGAAAGCTTTTGAACAAGCCGCCGGATTTTTGCGGATTCGCAATGGCGATCATCCTTTAGATAATACAGCGGTGCATCCTGAAAGTTACTCTGTGGTGGAAGCGATCGCATCTGACCTCAAAGTACCATTAAACCAAGTTAGTCAAATTGCGGAAAAACTCAAAAAAATCGAGCTAAAAAAATACGTCACCGACACCATTGGTGAACCTACCCTACGCGACATTTTCCGCGAACTGGAAAAACCCGGACGAGATCCCCGTGCCGAGTTTAAGTATGCCACCTTTCAAGAAGGCATCAAAGAAATTAGAGATTTACAAATCGGGATGGAATTAGAAGGAATAGTTACCAATGTGGCGAATTTTGGCGCATTCGTCGATATTGGCGTACATCAAGATGGTTTGGTGCATATTTCCCAACTCGCCGATAGATTTGTAGATGACCCTAAGCTCATAGTTAAGGTGGGACAAGTTGTTAAAGTGAGAGTTCTGGAAGTGAACGAGAAATTAAAACGGATTAGTTTATCAATGAAAGCAGCCAAGCAATGAAAAGTGCTGAGTAACCGCTATGGTGTACATACAAATATTCGTGTGTTGCATCTGTCCCGCCTCGGAATGAATTCCGAGTCTCATAGCGCAAGTCATCTTCAGATGACTCAACTAAAAATATATCCAGTCCACGCTTTGTGGACTTTGGCTATGAGCCTGGAACTTTAGTTCTAGGCGGGATGTGGTTGAACATGAAAATTTTTGACTTGTGTGTACACCGTAGCTTTACCTAACAGGGAAGGGGTTGGGGGTTAGGTTTGAGAGAAAGTTTTACACTGCGTGACTTCTAAATTATGTTTCAAGCAGTACCCTTAAACACTCGTTCAGCGGGGCCAGTCATATAAATTCGGTCATCTATTTCTGACCATTCAATTTCTAAGCAACCTCCTGGTAATTCTACAGTCGCAGCGCGATCGCATTTGCCAGTTAATACCCCAGCGACTAAAGAAGCACAAGCACCTGTACCACAAGCTAATGTAATTCCTGCGCCTCTTTCCCATACCCGCATTTTCAGGTAGTCACGACTCACCACTTGAATAAATTCGGTGTTGGTTCTTTGGGGAAAAACAGAGTGATGTTCAAATTTTGGGCCGATGGTTTCTAAAGAAATCGCCGCTACATCTTCGACAAAAGTGATGCAGTGGGGATTCCCCATACTCACACAGGTGACTTCCCAAGTTTGTCCAGCGACTTCCAGGGGTTGATTAATCACTTTAGCATCAGCCTCGCCCAAGGTAGTCGGAATTTCGCCAGCTAGTAGGTGAGGTAAACCCATATCCACCTTGATTTGACCATCGGGTGTTAGCTGGGGTGTAATTGTCCCCGCTAAGGTATGAATGCGATATTTATCTTGAGTGCGAGATATACCTTCTAAGTCGGCGAGAAACGCCGCTAAACAGCGAATCCCGTTACCACACATTTCCGGTTCTGAACCATCGGAATTAAAAATCCGCATGGTATAGTCAGTACCGTTTTTGCCGGGTAAAGCAAAAATCACACCATCTGCACCAATGCCAAAGTGGCGATCGCACCACTCAATTGCTTTCTCTGGTGTTAGTAGTGGCGTGGCTGACGCGCGATTGTCAATTAAAATAAAGTCGTTTCCTAGACCGTGATACTTAGTAAATTCGATTGCCATTTTTCCAATGATGAATTATCAATGATTAGGAAAGTATGAAGTGTGAAGTATGTAGACACCCTTTGGGTGGCTTGCCGTAGGCTAGGATGAAATTTTATCCTTCATAATCAATAATTCATACTTTACAACTCCTTACAGAAAACATTTTTTATTGTGCATAAACCATCCCCAAACATGGCGACAACTGATTTTGATACGTCACTGCCAAGCATTCGCCAAGTGCAGAACCTGATTAAACAAGCCGCATTAGTTGAGTTCAAACTGGTGACAGGCGACCTGTTGACAGGTAAGGTTTTATGGCAAGACCCAGGTTGTGTTTGTATTGCCGATGAAAACAACCAGCAAACAACCATTTGGAAACAAGCGATCGCCTACTTCAAACCCAAAGTTTAATCCTCCAGGCTGTTCCGATGAAAGAGAGACTAGAGGTTAGAGAGTAGTAATTTTACTCAGCACTCAGCACTCAGCACGGGCTAAACGCCCCGCTACCGCTAACAGCACTTTCAAGGCAGAAACTCTTTCAGTTTTTGTGCTTCATTCGCTTTGGCGATGGGGATAGATAAAGGCACTTTGTTGGCTGGGGCGAATAAGGGTTGTAGTTGGTTCAGACTGGGTAAGCTACCACATAATAATACTTGGTCGCCAACTCTGAGTTCTGTTTTGTCATCAGGGCGGCGAATAAACTTACCATCCCGCCGCAGTGCTTGCACCTTGACTGATGGCTCATGATTTTGCAAGTCAGCCAGGGTTTTACTGTCAACGGGAGAATCAGCCTCGACAGCTATCCACTGACAAGCACTATTTTCTCCAGGAACGGCTATCTTACCTTGAGCAAATTCTTCTAAGGCGGCTAGTTCCTCAGATGCACCAACGACCAACAAGCGATCGCCTTCCTCTAATTTAGTTTGATTATTAGGATAGTCAATTTCTGTCCCATTAGCGCGGCGAATCGCCATCAAGCTTACCCCTGTTAGATAACGCATATCTGCTTCTTCTAAGCTCATCCCAATCAAAGGTGAAGTAGAAGGTACAGGAAACCAACGCCGATTTAAATCACGGGTTGCTTGGTGTAAATCACGGGAAACCTCATCAGCCGAACGTTCTGGGCGCAAATCCAAGTAATGATCGTTGCGGATTTGCTGCATTTCTCGCTGGACGATAAATGGTGAGAAGCCTAAGTCGTTTAATAAATAAGTTGCCATTTCTAAGCTGGCTTCAAATTCTGGTTGAACAACTTCCCTCGCCCCTAATTGATAAAGCACTTCAATATTTTTATCTTGGGTAGCGCGGACAACCAAATTTAATTCTGGATGTAATTCCAAAGCGCGTTTCAGGCTGAGGCGCGTACTCATGGGGTCAGGAAGTGCGATCGCCATTCCTTTAGCATGGTTAACACCTGCGGTTTCTAAAACATGAAAACTTACGCAGTTACCATACACATAAGGCACTCCCGCATCCCGCAACTGCTGAATTCGACTTTCAGATTGATCTATAACTACTATAGGTAAGTCATGCTGTTGCAATAACTTGACCAAATTCTTGCCCACACGCCCATAGCCACAAACAACTATATGGTCTTTTATGGGTAATTCGTCCGATACATCTCGTGCTTCAGCTTCCCCAGCTAAATAGGGTTTTAGCCAAGGCATGGATTCGGCAAAGTTAAACAAAAATGGTAGTAGCCGCAACACAAAAGGGGTCAAAATCAGGGTAACGGCTGTTGTTCCTAAAATTAATAAATATATCCGTCGGGATACTAACCCTAGTACTTGTCCTTCACTGGCGAGAACAAAGGAAAATTCCCCGATTTGTGCCAGTCCCAACCCAGCAATTAAGGCCGTTTTCCACGGGTAGCGGAACAGTCTGACTAAAGGCGTAATAATCAAAAACTTCCCGACAAAGACCAACGCCACTAACCCTAAAATTAATTCCAGATTCTGCCACAAAAACACCGGGTCAATCAGCATCCCAATGGCCGCAAAGAATAAACTGGCAAAAATATCTCGTAGTGGTTCTACATAAGTCAGAGTTTGGTCGGCGTATTCCACCTCAGAAATCATCAAGCCAGCGACGAACGCCCCCATTTCAATTGACAAGCCCAAATACTCTGTTAATAGAGCAATGCCTAAGCAGAGGGCTACTACACCGAGTAAAAATAGTTCGCGGCTTTCCGTGCGGGCTAACATTCGCAATAATGGCGGGATCAGCCAAATGCCTGCCACTACTGCCCCAGCGGCAAATAAACCAATCCGTACCAAGGCTGTTAATACTGCTACACCAATAACTTCTGCTGGTGCGTGCAGGGCGGGTAATACAGCCAGCATCAGCCCTAAAGCCAAGTCCTGCACTACCAAAATCCCCAGCATTACCTGCCCGTGGGGCGTTTCCGTTTCATTACGCTCCATCAAGCACTTGAGGACAACGGCGGTGGAAGATAAAGAGAGAATAGACCCCAAGAATACACCTTTGGCGGGTAAACTACCCCAAGCTCCCGTTACGCCACACACCACAACTGTGACTAAGATTGTCAAGGCGATTTGCAGTCCACCTCCACCAAGGGCGATCGCTTTTACTTTTTTTAATTCAGAAAAAGAAAACTCCACGCCCAAGGCAAATAAAAGGAAGGCAACCCCAAATTGTGCCAAGGTCTCTACTTGAATAATTTCTTTAATCAGCCCTAGCCCCGCAGGCCCAACAACCATTCCACCGATGAGATAACCCAACAGCACAGGTTGTTTTAACAGGGATGCTAACAGTCCCCCACAGGCTGCGACTCCCAAAACTAATACTAAATCGACAATTAATCTAAAATCTTCCTGCACAATCTTTAAAAAGAACTATTAAGACCTGTTAACTTCAGCATACAAATTTTTATCTATCTAGGGGTTAAATTGTTGGTATAGAGGCAACAAATTTGTGCTTTCTTCTTGAAATTGCTCAATTACAACTTGTAAATAGACTTACATAGTTCATCGTTAGTAACTACTTACCACGAATTTGTATCCGAATGTAAAGATGAGGCTAATTGCTGTTACTTTAGCAAGCAAAAATACTTACTTGGCAAGATGACACTAAGTAATATAAGTGTAAAAACATACTTGCATTAAATTAGAACCAATAGTCTACTAGAAAAATCGCCCACTTAGATGTAGGTTGGGTGGAGGAACAGAACCCAACATCATCTAGACTTTGTTGGGTGACGCGATCGCTACAACCAACCTACTATTCTCTTGATTTTTTTACCATGAAAACTCTCGATAGCCAACATCACAAAAGAGATTTTATCTGGCTAAAAATTCTGGTTATTTGTATCTTGTTGCTGGGAATTTATTTCCGTTTTGCTAATCTTGATCACAAAGTTTATTGGACAGATGAAGTTTATACATCGTTATGGCTTTCTGGTCATTCCACTTTAGAAATTATCGAAAAGTTTTATAATGGTGCAATTGTCAATATTGACATATTGAAAGAATATCAACAGGTAAATATTGACCAAGGTATCAATAGTGCAATTACTCGGTTAGCTTTAGAAGACTCTCAACATCCACCACTATATTATTATCTTGCTTGGTTATGGTCAGCTTGGCTTGGTAATTCAGTAGCTATAATTAGAAGCTTATCTGCCATTATTAGTGTATTTTCTTTAGTCGGTATATATTATTTGTGTCAAGAATTATTTAAGTCGAGATTAACAAGTTGGATATCTATATCACTAATAGCCATCTCACCGTTTCATATATTATATGCTCAGGAGGCTAGAGAATACAGCCTCTGGACATTGAGCATTCTAATTTCTAATTATTCCCTACTACTGGCTTTAAGAAAAAAGACTTTTTTTAGTTGGGTGATTTATACAATTACACTCATTTTAAGTTTTTACACATTTTTGTTCTCAATCTTTGTGCCACTTGGGCATGGAATTTATATATTAGTAATCAATAGTTATAAACTAACTAAGACATTAATTGCTTATATATTATCTTTGATGGTAGCCATTATAGCTTTCTTGCCTTGGTTGATAGTTATTTACCAAGGCAAAATGTCTGGCAGAATTCAACGATTAGATTGGATTACAGAACCGACTAGTTTACCAGCTTTAATGGGTAAGTGGCTGCTGAATATCACCCGGCTTTTTCTCGATTGGATGAATATTAATGAAAATACATCAATTAAAGCAATCGTTTGGTTGATACCACTTACTTTGGCATTACTAATTTTAATTGGCTATGGATTCTACTATCTCTGTCGTTCAACGCCTAAAACTACGTGGCTATTTCTACTCACTTTTACTTTCCCAACAGCGATCGCATTAATAATCCCTGATATTCTCTTTGGTGGTAGACGTTCGGGAGTTGCGAGATATTTGATACCGACATTTTTAGGAATTCAATTAACTATAGCTCATTTGTTGGCAAGTAAATTAGTCTTAATTCAAAGTCTAAAATGGCAAAAAATCTGGAGATTAATTACTATTTTTGTAATTTCTTGTGGTGTTATATCTTGTGTAATTATTTCTTCGGCTGGGATTTGGTGGAATAAAGGTGCGGCAAATAATTTAAGGTTAGATCAAGTTGCAACTGTCCTCAATCAAACTCTCCAGCCTGTAGTAGTGAGTGATGCGAAATTTCCCTATATTTTAGGACTAACTCATCTACTTAATTCAGATGCGAGTTTTCAACTAACGACTCAGCCTCAAGCGTTGGTGATTCCCAAAAAGCAAGATAGTTTATTTTTGTTTTATCCATCAAGAAAGTTATATAAATATCTCAGAGTTAGCTATAATCTAGAACCTCTTTATCTAGGGAAAAATCCAGTTTTCGGTTTATGGAAGTTACAAGCGGTTAATCAGCGCAATTGACAATCAGGTGTGTTAAAGCATCGATAATGCGATCGCTCTCCATTGGCATAATATTTTTACCGTGCATAATCTCCTGTGTAATCACAAAATGCACTAATGAACCAATGAGTATTCTCGCTGTGGCTTCTGGGTCGGGGATGTTTAATTCGGCACAAGAGGCTAAATATTTACTGATAGTCTCAATGGCGGGTTTGGCAATACTAGCAATAAACACCTGTGCTAATTCGGGAAATCGCGCTGACTCTCCCATTAGCAAGCGTTCAAATGCTTGATATTCTTGGTCATTCACCATCTGATCTAATGCTGTTTTGGCTAACCGCCGCAGCACAACATAAGGTTCTCCGTAGAGGGGTTGTGTCCCCAAAATTGAATGAAATCGCTTTCTTGCCAGTTTTTCGATTAATGCCCGAAATAACCCTTGTTTATCTTGAAAATGGCTGTATACCGTGGCTTTAGAAACGCTGGCTGCTTCTGCCACTTTATCCATACTCGTAGCAGCATAGCCATGAGCAAGAAACTCCTGCATTGCCCCTTGGAGAATCTTTTCTACTTTATCTGTTGAATTTGAACGGTCAATTTCCCCCGCTTTTGGGCGTGCCATTTTTCAATATTCCTTATCTTGTAATCTGTCTTAAGAATTTCTGTAGCTGTAACACTTGAGTCGAAAGCAAGTCTGGCAATGCTCTTAAATAGTAAATACTTTTTGGCTATGGCTTGACTAAACTACTCGGTTTAGTATAATCCTAATTATATAACTATACGGTTTAGTTTTGTATTTCCCGCTTCATTGTTCTCTTATAACCGTTGAGCATCTACGTCCAAACTGGGTCAAGACATTTACCAAAATTCTATTTTTCCCGCATTTGAATCAACCAATCTGGAATGGTTTCAAAGGTATGCTATCGTGCAAAACTCAAAGCTAGGCAGGCCGATATCTCGTCAGTCTATTTTCCGTCCACCCTTTTTTATCGCCACTATTGTATCTTTAACCGTAATTGGCAGTAGTATTTTTACTGTATTAAAATTTCGGGAAGCGGCTAATCAAAGGGCGCAAATTCCAGCAGTACTGTTGCCAGAAATTAAAACAGTCACAGCTTTGGGGCGAATTGAACCAAAGGGAAAAGTTATACAACTCTCAGCTTCGACATCAACTGAAGTTAATCGAGTTGAACAATTATTAATTAATGAAGGGGATAAGGTAAAAGCAGGGCAAATAATTGCCATTTTAGATAATCGCGATCGCTTAGAAGCAGCATTTAAAGAAGCACAAGAACAAGTCAAAGTCGCCCAAGCGAATTTAAATCGCACTCAAGTAGGGGCAAAACGCGGGGAGATTTCCGCCCAAACAGCAAAAATTGCCAGTCTAGAAGCAGAACGCCAAGGAAATATTGCTTCTCAAGCGGCAACTGTTGCCCGTTTACAAGCCGAAGTCGAAAACGCTGTCATTGAAAATAATCGTTATCAAATTCTGTTTAAAGAAGGTGCAATTTCGGTTTCTCAACGAGATAGTAAACGCTTAAATTTAGAAACTGCCCAAAAAACACTCCAAGAAGCCCAAGCCCAGTTAAAACGCATTCAAACATCTAGTCAGCAACAACTTAAAGAAGCCACAGCTACTTTAGACCAAATTACCGACGTGCCGAAAGTCGATGTGGAAGTTGCCCAAGCCGAAGTGAATCGTGCGATCGCCACAATGAATCGGGCTAAGGTAAATTTACAACAAGCTTATGTGCGATCGCTCCAAGATGGTCAAGTATTTGAAATCCACACCCAGCCAGGGGAATTAATCGGTAACGATGGCATTGCGGACATTGGACAAACCAGCCAAATGTATGTTGTCGCAGAAGTTTACGAAAGCGATATTGGCAAAGTCAGCCCAGGACAAAAAGTGCAAATAGTCGGTGATTTTTTGCCTATTGAATTGCAAGGAACAGTAGAACGCAAAGGCTTGCAAGTGCGGCGACAAAATCTAGTCAATAGTGACCCTCTAAGTAATATTGATAACCGAGTAGTCCAAGTACATATCAAACTAGATCAAGCATCCAGCCAAAAAGCCGCCACTTTGAGTAATTTGCAAGTCAAAGTGGTAATTCAACGTTGATTGCTGTTTGTCATTGGTCATTTGTCCTTTGTTATTGGTCAAAAAATACCATAGCAATTCCCCAGCAGATGAAATACACCCCACTCGCGCTGTCGCGCACCCTCCCCAGGGCTACGGTGTACACAGAAATATTCGTGTAGTGCATCTGTCCCGCCTCGGAATGAATTCCGAGTCTAATAGCATAAGTCCTCTCAAGAGGACTCAAAAATAAATTGATTCCAGTCTACTTCAGTAGACTTTGGCTATGAGCCTGGAACTTTAGTTCAAGGCGGGATACGGTTTCAGACTGCAAATTTCCGATTTGTGTGTACACGGTAGCCTTGCCAAAAGGAGGGTTGGGGAGGGGTAATTTTGTACCTCACCAGAGATGGAAACGCTATATTTCTTTATACTCAGTACTCAGCACTTAATTTATGATGTGGCTTATCAAACAAATCCAGCGACGCACACCTTTAGGGTGGCTGCAACTGAGTCATGAAAAAAGTCGGCTGTTGGTAGCATTATCAGGCATTGCCTTTGCGGATGTGCTGATGTTTATGCAGCTTGGCTTTGAGACTGCATTGTATGACAGTAACACAAGACTGCATCGAAGTTTACAAGCAGATATTGTGTTACTCAGTCCTCAAGCCCGAAACCTGCAAAGTATGTCTTCGTTTTCGCGGCGACGCTTGTACCAAGCGATGGATGTACCTGGGGTCAAGTCAGCCGAACCAATGTATTTTAGTAACAGTATTTGGAAGAATCCGCAAACGCGGCGCGAGACTGGGGTGTTAGTAATTGGGTTTAATCCCAATAAGCCAGCCTTTGATTTAACCGATGTCAACCAACAATTGCAGACGATCGCCTTACCTGATAATGTTCTGTTTGACCGTGGTGCTAGAGGCGATTACCAAAAAGCGATCGCCCAAATTGATCAAGGTAAAATCCTCACCACAGAAATGGAACGACGCACCATTAGAATTAGTGGATTATTCCAAGTTGGTGCGTCTTTTGGGGCGGATGGTAGTCTGATGACTAGTGATCAAAACTTTTTGCGAATCTTTCCCCGACGACAGTCAAGTAGTATCAGTTTGGGCTTAATTAAGGTACAACCTGGCTATGATGCAAAACAGGTAGCAATGGCATTGAAAGCACACCTGAGAGATGATGTCAAGGTGCTAACTCATGCCGAATTTATTGAATTTGAGAACAACTTTTGGCGAACAAATTCACCCATTGGATTTATTTTTAGTCTGGGTGTCTCAATGGGATTTGTGGTTGGGGTAATTATTGTTTACCAAGTGCTTTCGACTGATGTTAATGCCCATATTAGGGAATATGCGACCTTTAAAGCTATTGGCTATCGCAATTACTATTTACTCAGTGTAGTTTTTGAAGAGGCATTAATTTTAGCACTACTAGGTTTTATTCCCGGTGTAGCCGTATCATTGGGACTTTATCAGCTAACCCGCGCCGCGACAAATCTACCAATGTATATGACTTTAATTCGGGGATTACAAGTAATAATTCTCACTTTTATGATGTGTGCAATTTCC
Organism: Nostoc sp. LEGE 06077; assembly: GCF_015207705.1. Classification (GTDB taxonomy): domain Bacteria; phylum Cyanobacteriota; class Cyanobacteriia; order Cyanobacteriales; family Nostocaceae; genus Nostoc_B. The sequence goes on along the minus strand of NZ_JADEWI010000038.1, from coordinate 1,853 downwards.
GGGGCGATCGCTACTCGTAAACTGCAATCTGCTGATCCTGCGGATATGTTTTAAAATATTTCCGTTAAATCCAAAACAAATCCGGGTAAAACATCCTCTCCCGATAAAGTTTGCGGACTTTGCAAAATTTCAACTTCTTGATTGGGGCGATAAATTTCTACCTGCTGCTGTTGACGATTAATTAACCATCCCAATTTTGCGCCATTATCCATATATTCTCTTATCTTGGCGCGTGTCTTTTCTAGGGAATCACTGGGAGAAATTAATTCAACCACAAAATCAGGACATAAAGGCGCAAATCTTTCTTTTTCAGCTTGAGTCAAAGTGTTCCACCGTTCTATTTTCACCCAAGACGCATCAGGAGAACGTTCTGCACCGTTAGGAAGTTTGAATCCAGCCGAAGAGTCAAAAGATTTTCCTAGCTGATTCTGGCGACTCCAAGCTCTTAACTGATAAGTTAGATCGGCATTGTAGTAACCAGTTTCGCTTCCTGTCGGTGGCATAATAATTAATTCCCCTGTAGCTGTCCGCTCAAATCTCAAGTCACGATTATTTTGACAAAGTTGAAAAAACTGCTCGTCAGTTAAGTCAATATTTAGTTCGAGGGGAGCAGGTAAACTGACGGTGTTAGTGTTCATATTATCTGTATAAAGAACAGCAATATATAGCAATCCGATTTGATTTCTGAACTTACTCGTGAAGCTAGGGAACAGGGAAGCGAAACTGTACTGAGTTTTTTCAAAAATCAACTAGGAGTCCTATATTTTTCAATTTTAGTATCGTTTGTGCAGCGATCGCCTCACTTGTTGCAACAGCGTCACACACTCGAAAGATACTGAGAATTTCTCATTAAATTACGACTTACTAATGAATCACACACCCATTATTTCCATTGATAATCTCAATCACTACTTTGGTCATGGGCCACTGCGTAAGCAAGTATTATTTAAAATCAACTTAGAAATTAACGCTGGTGAAATTATTATTTTGACAGGCCCCTCCGGTTCTGGTAAAACTACATTGTTAACCTTAGTTGGTGGGTTGCGCTCTCCACAGTTTGGCAGCTTACGGGTTTTAGGACAAGAACTTTGCGGTGGTACCGCTGAACAATTAGTGCAGACACGCCGCCATAACGGTTATATCTTTCAAGCACACAACCTGCATGGTAGTTTAACAGCCGTGCAGAACGTCAAAATCGGTTTAGAGTTACACCAAAATATTAGCACTCAAGAAATCCAAACTCGCTCAACCCAGATGTTAGAGCAGGTTGGTTTGGGGAATCACCTACATTACTATCCTGATAAACTCTCTGGCGGACAAAAACAAAGAGTGGCGATCGCCCGCGCCTTGGTGAGTTATCCCCAAATTGTCTTAGCGGATGAACCTACCGCCGCCCTTGATAGTCAGTCAGGTCGAGATGTGGTGAACCTCATGCAAAAACTCGCCAAAGAACAAGGCAGTACCATCCTCATGGTGACTCACGACCATCGAATTTTAGACATTGCCGATCGCATTGTGCAGATGGAAGATGGCAAACTAGTGCAAGCAGTCAAGATGTGAAAATATTCATATATTCGTCGCGTGTTTGCAATATTGTCGTCACAACTGTATGTGATATTAAATGATGTATTTGGTTACAAAATGCTTTTTTTTGGGTATAAGGTAGGGCTTCCTACCTTTTTTTATTTATAGTAGGGGACAGGGAATAGGTGACAGGTAACAGGTGATACCAATTCACGAAAAACATGATAGAAATAGTTAAATCAGAAATATGAGCAGACGTTCATGGCAGGAGTCACCAAAGTAAAAATAAAAGAGTCAGCCGAGGAATTACGTGAGCGGCTGAGAAAACA
>NZ_JADEWI010000037.1 GCF_015207705.1 Nostoc sp. LEGE 06077 | reverse complement strand
TAGATGAATTGAGGCATTTTATCTGGAAGCGTTTAGAGAAATTCAACACATCAATCGTTGCTTCTATTACAGGTTGGGATTTTATTCTTGATGCTTTATTTGCATCAGATTTTTCGTGAATTGGTATTACATCATGGGTTGGTTGGCTATATACGTAGCAGCAACGCCAGGTGTAGGTTTTGCCGATAATACTACTGTTTTATTAGATGTGGATAATGAACCACAACCAGATGCCATATTGAGAATCGAACAAGGTGGACAGTCACGTATCACCGAAGATGATTATGTCGAAGGTGCGCCAGAATTAATTGTAGAGATTGCTGCTTCTAGTGCTTCTTATGATTTGCACGAAAAACTGAAAGTATATCGTCGTAATCAAGTACAAGAATATTTAGTTTGGCGAGTTTATGACAGACAATTCGATTGGTTTAGGTTAAATGCAGGCGAGTATATTCAACTTGAACCAAATCCAGATGATATAATTTGCTCTCAAGTTTTTCCGGGGTTGTGGTTAGCAAAGTCAGCATTATTATCAGGAGATTTAGCTAAAGTATTAGCAATTTTACAGCAAGGATTATCTACACCAGAACATCAGAGTTTTGTAGAGAAATTATCGAGTTAGCATCTAAACTAAAATTCCGAGGATTACGTGTAAACTTAAAACTCAATTTAACCAACACCAAACTCTGTATATTGCCTCACCAATGGTTCATGAAATGCTAGTACAATATCTTCTTTCGGAACTCCTAATCTAACTAATTCATTAGCCATCCCAATCTCAGTACCATCATGCTGTATCCAAATTTTGTCATTCTTGATATCGATATGTAAAACACAGCCGTGCTGCCGTCGTCTATTTTTCCACCCAACATACATCAATTGATAGTGGTTGCGAACGGTATCAAAAATTAATTGCTGTTCGATTTCATCTTGTACTGAACCTACATTGGCATATTCTGTTATGGCTTGTTGAACATATTTTTGATATTGTTCTAGCTTTTCCATTCTATAATTACCTCCTGAATCTGATCGTAAATTATTAATTGAAGTTGAGAACGTTGAATAACTGTTTTGATAAACTGTAACTGAAAAAAACCTTGATAAACTCCTAACGGCACAGCCAAATATAAAATTCTATCTGGTTATTGTTGTTCTAAAGCAATACGATAATTAAAGAATTGACCAATCGCCAAATGAAACTCATAAATATTTGATGCTCCGATAAAACTTTTAATTTCAACTGCTATTTTTTCACCGACTCTTTCAGCTGCTAAAACTTGTTCTGCCCCTAAGTCAATATACATTTCTACATCACCAACCTCAATTCTTAGAGGGTCATCTGTAATTAGCCATCCTTCTTTTTCTAACCCTTTCTTAACCGCATCATGAAAAATATCTTTAGCAGCCATTAACTTAAAAGATAGTAATTTTACCCAAATAATAATACAAATATTGTGGGCGATCGCACCCTATTTTGACACAAAAAATCGCCTCCTGAATTCAGGAGGCGCATCACCGTTATAGATAATTAACTAGCAACGTATTCTTTAACGTTGGCGCGACGGCGGCGCAGATGAGCTAAGGCTTGATGTTCGAGTTGACGAACACGTTCGCGGCTAAGATTCAATCTTTCACCAACTTTCGCCAAGGATAGTTCGTTACCATCCTCTAAGCCAAAGCGTAGGGCTACAACTTCCCGTTGTTGGGGTGTGAGTTCAGCCAGCAAGGTGTTGAGGTCTTGGCGCAAGAATTCTTGGGTGGTGTAATACTCTGGGGATGGCCCATCATCTTCCAACATTTCTTGCAGTTCGGTGTCTTGGTTATCACCGACGCGCACATCTAAAGAAACTGGTTGACGTGCCATATTCAGATATTCCCGAATTTGGGCTGGTTCTAATTCCAGTTCTTTGGCGATTTCGGCGGGTGTCGGAGAACGCCCCAAGGTTTGGGCTAGTTCACGCTGCACTTTTTTGATTTTATTCAGTTTTTCGGTAATGTGAATTGGTAAGCGAATAGTACGCCCTTGTTGAGCGATCGCACGAGTAATTGCTTGGCGAATCCACCAGTAAGCGTAGGTAGAGAATTTATATCCCCGCATCGGGTCAAATTTCTCTACTCCTCGCTCTAATCCGAGTGTTCCTTCTTGGATTAAATCGAGAAATTCCATGTTGCGTTTCTGGTATTTTTTGGCGATCGCTACAACTAAGCGCAAGTTCGCCTCAATCATTTTTTGCTTCGCTCGTTTACCTTGAGCTACCGTTTGTTTGACATCGGTTTCTGATTGTTTAACATGGTTCGCCCACTCTGGTAAACTCGGTTCGCGGTGCAATTTCTTTGCCAAAGCTTCTTTTGCTTCGACTAGTGTCATCATTTGTTGCACCTGCTTCCCAAAGACAATTTCTTGCTCACGGGTTAGCAGTGGTACACGACCAATTTCCCGCAGATAGGTTCGCACCATATCAGCCGTGAATTTGGTGTTCAGGTTCTCAGTTTGGGTGTTAACAGTAGGCATTGGTGCGTTGTCCTCTACTCCGTAAACACAATGAATCTTTAATAACTAACAACAATTAGGAAAAGCTATCTATAAAAACACCGAACTCAGGTTGTTCCTGGGGATTGCGTATTTAGAAATTTATTCCCCTACTCTTCGACTTGTGGCTCCTTCGTTCTGGCTTCAACAGTTCATGACGGCTATATAAGAATAATCAGTTCATATACATGAGATTCCAGAAGACGAGTCTCTCAGATAGGTTCCCCCTACCCTTACGTAATTTTTAGGTCTTTCAAAAGCACACTGGGTTGTTTTCAAGAATTCTTCTTTATCTTTCAGTTTGTATCGGCAACTGACAAATCCGAAGTCGGTATGAGTTTTACTTGCTTTTATCTTAGGACAAATCAGGTGGATAGTAAAGTAGCCTAGAGAAAGATAAAATTATACTCCAAAAGTGTATATTTGCAAACAGAAATTAAACTTCCTTAGAGTGCTTACTATATCTATAGTGACTGCAAAACCCTCTCTTATGTTGCCTATCGGTAGGGAGAAAACCGAACTCTCTGGGCATATTTTTGGAGGGATGGTACTAAAGTAGTGCTGAGTCTCCGAAGTTTGCTCAACGGAGGGAACCCCCGCACGCAACTTCTCGCTGAGTTATGAGTGCTGAGTGTTTATAATTCAAGTAATAATTACCCAGAAGTTAGTAGTTTCAAAATCCCAAGTCGGCTTTAGCTAGTTCCGCAGCGGCGAATACTTCTGCGTCCGGCTTTTCTTCCCAAGCTGGATCACCAATTTCGGCGTAGAAAGTAGCATCGTAAGGACGAGTACGGACAACTACTGGCATAGGAACAGCATGACCTAAAATCAACGCTTGTTGTTTGGAGTCTAACTTGGACAATACCGATCGCAATCCGCCTGCACCAGATACACCCGTGAAAATTGCATCGATATCTTTTTCGTCGTTGAGTAAGGCTGTGATCCGAGTACCAATCTGGGACATAACTTCATTATCTATCCCGGAAGGTCGTTGATCAACTACTAGCAACGTTACGAAATACTTCCGAAGTTCTCGTGCGATCGTGCCAAAGATCGTACTTTGGACAATGGCAGGGTCGAGAAAACGATGCGCCTCTTCAATGGTAATCATTAAGGGGGTGGGGCGATCGTTGGGGTTTTTGCTCTGCAAGAATTTATCAGCCTTGCGGACATAATGCTCATGGATACGCCTGGTGATCATATTTGTCACCAACATATAAGAGAGCATATTTGACTGGGAACCAAATTCTACCACTACATTCTTACCAGCTTCTAGAGATTGTAAGATTTTATTAATGTAGTTGTGGGGGCAAACAGCCCGCATATACTTCAAACCGTCTAGGCGCAAGAGTTTGCGCTGTAAGGCCATAATCGAGCCTTTATGTCCCCGCTTTTCTTCACAGAACATTTCGATTTCTTCATTCGTCATGTTCAATAGTTGGACAATCCAAGCTTTGTTGAATTCGCTGTAGAGAATGTTGGCGTTATCCAGCGCTGCTTCCGACAGTCCTAAATCACGGCTACATAATTTAATATCTTCAACTTCTATTTGTTCGTAACTCAGATATAGTTCTTGAGAATCGCGCACACCCCGGCGCTTGGTTGATTCAGGATCAAGGGTATAAACTTCGACTTTTCCCGGAAATAACTGCTTTAAACCTTTAACAGTATTGACATTTTTTCCTTCAGCTACGGCTTCCCAACCGTATTCTGAGTGCATATCAAAAATCAGGCTCACCGCTGCATTTTTGCGGATGACACCAGCCAAAAGTAAGCGGGTGAGAAAGGATTTACCTGTACCAGATTTGCCAAAAACGCCGTTGCTACGTTCCACAAATCGATTTAAATCAATGCACACTGGGACATCCATATCTAATGGTTTACCAATGGCAAAATTCTTTCTGTGGATATCATCTTCCCAACCAAAGACGCGGCGAAAGTCTTCTTCACTCGCGTCGAATACTTGGCTAAAGTGACTGGGAATAGTTTTGACTGGTAATAATTCCATCGTGGTACTAGTTTGGGGCTGCAATGATGCCAAACTCGTATTTGATGGGACAAATGGATTTACAGATTTACCGTTGGTGGGAGAAAAAGATTCATTAGATTCGGGGGTAAACATCAACATCGGCGCTAAGGCGATGGTTCCGTAAGTACCACTTCCGGCTAAAACATCTCGTAAAAAAGTGTCTTCCCAACTCGGCGGATTAGCAATAATCCGGGCGTTTGCAGTTCCGAGGGATACATCTGTCAGCATACAGAAAAACCGCGATCGCACCCCTTGGACAACCAAAAACTTGCCCACCCGCATATCTTCGACAGAAATATCCGGGTGTAGTCTTACTTCTAATCCGTCAGTTAGTGAGCCTTGGATTACCGAACCTAATGGGTTTACCAATTTGTCAATAGTCATTGGTTAATGGTCAAGAGTCAAAAGTCAATGGACAATGGTCATTTGTCATTTATTCTTCGCCTCGCCACCGCATCTTTTATGTCTTTTACTCAGCACGGGCTAAACGCCCCGCTACGCTCTAAGCGAAGCCATGCCCGCAGGGCTTTACAGCACTAATCAATTTGAATCGAAGTTGGTGCTGTACCAGATGGTGATGCGCTGATTAATGGTTTGCGAAATTGAGCATAGAGGCGATCGCGCCATTCAAAAAATAATTGATAATCGGGATTATGTGCTATGCTTGGCACGCCTTTTCCTCTTAAACTGGCTGGTAAATCTAGATAAGCACCTTCGGGGAACTTCAATAATATAGATAAACTAGCAACGGCTAAGTCAGCTAAGGTTGGTTCATCGCCTGTGAGATAGGGGCTATCGGTCAACAATAAAGTTACAGCTTCTAGGTCTTGCTTTAAATCGGCGATCGCTGATTTAATCACATCTGGGCTATATCCTACACCCAAACCCAAGATTGTCAAAATATCGCTGGGGACTCCTTCGACTAAACTACGGAAGATATCTGGTGTGGATGTGGGTAATAAGGATTTGCGAAAGTTTTGATCTTGACTAATAGCGGCAAAAAGAGCTTTTCTGCCTTTAATCCCGATTGATTCATCTGCCCATTCTTCAATTAATAAGGTTAAAGCTTTTTGCTTAGGATTTTGCGGTATTAGTGGGCGCTCAGGATATTTTAAGTCTAAATACTTAGCTATTTCTGTAGAATCTACAATGTATTTATTTCCATCTTTTAATACTGGCACTTGTTTTTGACCAGTGAGACGAAATAGTTCTATCTGTCCTATACCGGGAGTGACTTCAATTTTGCGGTACTCTAAACCTTTGTAATCTAGAATTAGGCGGACTTTTTCTGAGTATTGAGATAATTCCCACTGGTATAATTCCAACATATTATATCCCTGGTTACTGAGTTAGAAAATAACTCTCTAATTTTATCTTTACTTCCCGAAAATTTGCCAAGTTAAAATAAAATCTCTTAGACAAATATTGCTCTAACTAGTGATTTTGCTTGAATTTGATATTGAACAAATTTCTAATTCCTCAGAGAAATTTTTGGCAAATCTAGACTAAGCAATCAATCAGAATGCAGTAGTCAGAAGTCAGAATCCAAAATGACTGGTAAATAAAAATCATCAGAAAAAATAATTGGTATTTCCCGTAAGGGATAATTATGTGTTATTAAAGATGTGCTTTCACCAGATATCACCTGAACAATTGGCTGACTATTACGGTTAAGAATAATTTTGCTGTGAGTTTTTGTCACGGCATCAATTAGCATTACCATATTTAGATCTACTTCTGGAAATTAAAGTTGTTTGATGTTAAATTTATCCAGATAATTTTTATACTTTTATTCTCAGCAATTCTGCTATTAATATATTAATTGAATAATTATTTAACAGTACAAAAAACGGAAATTTATATTAAACATCTTACCTTTCAGATTAGATTTTTTGTGTAGCAAAGTGATATAAGTCTTTATGTAAACTGTATTAAATCAAAACAAACAAAATTTATGAAGGGGAATTACAGCAAGTTATTGACTAATTTAGCAAGTATGGCGGGAATAGCAGGGGTAAGTCTCCTTGTTACTTTACCATCACAAGCCAAAGAAGTTCTTAATCCAAGTCCGAGCATTTTTAGCGAAGCTCCCTACAACCGGAGTCAACGGATTCAGTCCAATGTTAGTTATACACCTGTTGAGCCGGCGATCGCCACAGATAAAAACAACGCTCGTAATCCAAATGTCGTAGCTCAAAAAAACCCAAACAGAGGGCTAAATCCTCGCCCTAGCATTTTTGATGAGCCTCCCTATAACCGTGGTAGTCAGCCTGCGCCTAGCGAAACTGCACCCACTCCCATAACTCCACCACCAACACCAGAGAAACCACCAGCTAAACCGCCAACTAGCGGGACAAGCAATCAAAACAAGACTGTTGTAGCATTAGCTGAAGCCAGCAGTTCGTTTAAAACTCTCACCGCAGCTTTAAAAGCCGCCGGATTAATTGAAACCTTACAAGGTGCAGGGCCTTTTACAATTTTTGCACCAACTGATGCCGCCTTTGCCAAACTTCCTCCAGATGCTTTAAACGACTTGTTAAAGCCAGAAAATAAGGAAGTTCTGGTGAAGATATTGACTTACCATGTTGTACCGGGCAAAGTATTGTCCTCTGATTTGAAATCTGGTCAAGTAACCAGTTTGCAAGGAGATCCCATTTCTGTGAAAGTTGATGCTTCTGGGGTAGTAGTGAATGATGGTAAAGTCACTCAGGCAGATATTCAAGGCAGCAACGGTGTGATTCATGCGATCGACAACGTGATTTTGCCACCTAGCTTGTAGTTATCTGATGAAAGGGGTGTAAGGGTGTAAAAGAAATACATCTGATATGTATCCGTAGTCACTTAAGTTAAGACAGGGTTTATACTCAGCACTTAACTATATATTGGTTTCCGTCCAATCTTGGGCGATCGCAGTTAACTTAGTTAAATTTTTAGCTAAGTTAACTGTATTTGCAGTTGTCTGTTGGGCGGTACTGGCCACGTCGAGAATAGATTGGCTGGCTGTAGTCGAAATTTCGACTTGGTTGGTTGCAGCTTGCATCAGTTCTCCTAGTAGCACATTTACATGGTGACTCATAGCCGTAATGCGGTCTAGGGCTTGCTGAGTGGCTTCGACTTCTTGCGTAGTTGCGATCGCTTGTTGCTCACCACCTTGCATTAACACCATTATTTCAGTCTGAGCTAGGTAAAGTTCCCCAACTAAAGATTTGACTTTTGTCATATCATCATCCAACTGCTGCGCCAAAGAAAGTACTTCCTCCGCAGTAGTGACAAATTCTTGCCCCGCTTCTCCAGTCCGTACAGCCTCAAACACAACCTTCATGGCTTGGCGCTTCATTTGTGATGCGACCTGAGCAATCAAGCTAACTTTTGATAAAAGTGTTTGAGATGGCTGCTCAAAATGTTTCAGTTTTGTCGCAGCTTCTACAACTGTATTACTCACAGCCGAAATCCCATCTAAAATTCCATTCATCCCCTCCTGTCCAGATTCTACTTGTGCGGAGATTTGTTGGGCTTGGTTTTCTAGTTCTGGTACACGCCGAAAAATTGCTTGATTTGCATTCGCTAATGCTTGAATTTGATTATAGGTATCTGAGACAGAATCCATTTGGCTAGTTGCCTGACTTGAAAGAACTTCCAGCATTGTTTGATGATCTTTCAGTAACTTAGATACTTGAGATTGCAAAGCTGCTTTACGCAGATTTTGCTGTTCTAAGGCAGATTCCACAGATTGATATGCTTGCTCTACTTGGTTTAATAGCCGTGCATGGTCAAGAGCAAATCCCACCTGCATGGCTAACTGAGCAAATAAATCAATTTCCGGTTGTTGCCAATCCCGTGGTGCAGTACACTGATGGGCAATTAATAAGCCGAACAACTGATCATCTTTGAGTATCGGTGCGACTAAATTGGCTTTGACGGCGAAAGGTTCAAGTTGGCTGATGTGACAAGCGCTCAAACCTGCTTTGTAAATATCATTGGTTGCTTGGACTCGACCTGCTCTGTATTTATCTACATAACCTTCGGCAAAACAAGGGTCTTTGATTTTCGCCCGCAATGCTTTCGCAAAGCCGGGAACTACCGCTTCGGCAATCACAGTACCGTACCAATCAGCATCAAAACCATAAACCATGACTCTATCTGTACTGATGGCTTTGCGAATTTCTTCTACGGTAGTTTTCAAGACATCTTCTTCATTCAGCGATTCCCGAATTTTGCGGGTAATGTCTACAAGTTGCTGGGTGCGTACTCCTTCAGCATCAATGCGCTGGAGTAATCTGGCATGGTCGAGGGCAAATCCTACCTGCATAGCTAACTGAGCCACTAAATCAATTTCTATTTGCTGCCAATCTCTTGGTGCAGTACATTGATGGGCAATTAATAAGCCGAATAACTGATCATCTTTGAGTATCGGTGCGACTAAATTGGCTTTGACGGCGAAAGGTTCAAGTTGGCTGATGTGACAAGCGCTCAGACCTGCTTTGTAAATATCATTGGTTGCTTGGACTCGACCTGCTCTGTATTGGTCTACATAACCTTCCGCAAAGCAAGGATCTTTAATTCTCGCCCGTAATGCTTTCGCAAAGCCGGGAACTACCGCTTCGGCAATCACAGTACCGTACCAATCAGCATCAAAACCATAAACCATGACTCTATCTGTACTGATGGCTTTGCGAATTTCTTCTACGGTAGTTTTCAAGACATCTTCTTCATTCAGCGATTCCCGAATTCTGCGAGTAATATTTATGACTAAATGAGCTTGATCGGCTCTTTTGTCTATTTGTTCTACAAGTCTGGTATGGTCAAGGGCAAATCCCAACTGGGTGCCAACTTGAGCAAATAAATCGATTTCTGCTTGTTGCCAAAAACGGGGTGCAGAACATTGATGACCGATTAACAAGCCAAATAGCTGATTATTTTTGAGGATAGGTGCAACCAAATTAGCTTTAATACTAAATCTTTCTAATAAACCGATGTGGCAATCTGTCAGGTTAGCTTGATAAATATCATTGATGGCTCGAACGCGTCCTTGGCGGTACTGTTCGATGTATCTTTCTTGAAAACAGGGGTCGGAAACAGTCGCCCATAATATTTTTGGTAAACCTGGTGCTGCTGATTCTTCTAAAAACGAGCCGTTCCAATGAGAGTCAAATTGAAAAATCACTACACGGTCGATTCGCAACGCTTTACGAACTTCTTCAACTGTGGTTCTGAGCAGATCTTCTTCCGAAAGTGCTTCCTGCATTCGGCGAGTCAGGTTAATTAACAATTGAGAACGTTCAGTATCAGTTTCTTGTTTGGAGAGTAAGGCTGGTAAATGAAGTTGTAGCTGGTTAATGTTGGCGTTGAGAGCAACTAATTCATCTGTTTCCTCAAGATCAGTTTGAGTTTCTATTTCTTCTCGACGACTTAATCTATTGACTAAAACGGTAGAAATCTCCGCCGCAGACACAACTGGTCTTGTCAGATATTGGGAGATGATTGATGCGATCGCACCTGATAATACAGCAATAATTCCCGTCCCCCATAATAAAGATGTTTGATATTGTTTGAGGGTAATTTCCGCCTTTTGCCAATCTGCGGCGCTGGTTGACTTGGCTTGGTTAATTTGCTGAGTTATCGACTGGCTGCCAAAGTAACTAGCTGCCCCGATACCGAATACTGGTAGGATGGTCAGAGCGATCGCCCAACCCGTGACTTTAGATTTTAAACTCCAAGGCAAAAGCGACTGGGGACGGCGAGAAGAATTGTTGTAATTTGTACTGTAGCGATCAGCCTGATTGTGATAATTACTGGCTGTGGGGTTTTCAACTTCAGTAGTAGCAATATTATGATTGATTTTCTTGGTAGAAGGCTGAGTCATGGATAAAATTTTTCCTAGTATTGATGGGATCTGCCATATAAATTGGTGATGAAGTGGCAGGTATAGGAACCAACCCTGATTGAGAAAACAAGCTTACTGGGAATTCAGATGATACTGTTTTTGTCAATGAATAATTTTGCTAAATTTTTAAATATGGGAGTCAAATTTATCAGTTCAGTTAAACAACTTGCCTAATACTAAATTAAAAATTCTGTTTAAAATTGTACTTTTTTTACCTCTGAGTGATGGCTATCGTCAAATTAATAGGCTTAATGACTCAAAAAATTACCTAAAAACCCGATAAAGAAATGGCAATGCGAAAACCTAAAAGATTGCCACGACCATCTTGAGGATTCCAGCTACGATAAGCAGAGCGACATAACCGAGAAGAGCTTTTCCAAGAGCCGCCGCGAATCACGCGAGATTTACTATCATCATCAGATAGCCACACACTACCATCCACCGGTGCGCCTTGATAATTTTCGTGCCAGTGATCTCCGCACCATTCCCAAACATTACCGTGCATATCGTATAACCCAAAACCATTGGCGGGAAAACTACCAACTATGGTTGTTTGCCGATAATTTCCTGGTTCAGCGCCATACAGAGAACTGTTGTTATAGTTAGCCAAGCTAGGTATAAGTGTTTCACCAAAATAAAAAGGTGTAGTGGTTTTGGCGCGACAAGCATATTCCCACTCAGCTTCGCTTGGTAGGCGATATTTTCGCCCCGTTTTTTGACAAAGCCTAGCACAGAATTCTACTGCATCTTCCCAAGAAACTTGCTCAATTGGGCGATTTGCGCCTTTAACACTAGCTGGTGCAGGATCGAGGTGGCGGTTTATCAAGGGAAGTGTAGCCACTGCTTGCCATTGAGCTTGGGTAATAGGAAATTTACTGATAAAGAAGGGTGGAATTTTCACAAGATGCTGGGGACTCTCGGTATCAAATCGTTCTGGTTCATCATCTGGAGAACCCATGAGAAATTGTCCCCCAGGAATAGACACCATTGCCAAGGTAATTTCATGATTTAAATTTTCGATGTAGCATTGAGCCGAAGCAGAATGACGGTTAACTTCATAAGTCGGTTTGGCAACCAAGCCCCTTTTTTCCGAAATATGCGCTATTTCAAACTCAAATTGTTCTAGGGGTAAGAAGACTGTTTCTAATTCTGGTTCCAGACTTAATTGTGATTCTACTGGTGGGTTGGGGTTGCTTGATGCAGATAATACAGCCGGGAAGGGTAATTTTTGAATGGCGGTGAATGCTTGCAATGCTTCAGTTGCGGATGGATAGCGCGAAGTGTAGCGATCGCATATCATGGTTTCGAGAATATCTGCTAGGGAATCACTAACTTTTACATAGTCCCGCCAAAGAGTTTTTCCTGTATCGGCATCTTCTTGCAGCAGATGGGGAGAAATACCTGTCAAGGCTTCAATGGCCATCATCCCTAAAGCATAGATGTCGCTACATAATCGCGGTTTACCTTTAGCCTGTTCTGTGGGGATATAACCAGGAGTTCCAACCACCACGCTCGTGCGAATCATTTTATATATATCAATGGATATACTTCCTAGTTCCCTGACAGAGCCAAAATCAATCAAAACAATCTTACCGTCGTGTTTGCGGCGCATAACATTTTCTGGTTTGATATCCCGATGAATGACGTTATTTTGATGCACAAATACCAAAACTTCTAAAATGTCATGCAACAACTTCGTGACATCAACTTCTCTCATTTGCCTTTTCGGCACAATTTCTTTTCGTAGGGTATGTCCTTCCACATATTCTTGGATAATAAATAAATCATTATCAATAGCAAAATGAGCCAGCAAGCGGGGAATTTGGGGATGTTCCCCCAACTTTTCCAAAATTACTGCTTCTTGCTCAAACAATTCCATAACTCTAGGATGGGTGTGCTTTGGCTTCAGTCGCTTGACTACACATACAGGTTTGCTAGGGCGTTTATGATCCTTTGCTAAATAGGTTTCACCAAAGTTTCCTTCACCTAGTTTTTTGATAATTTTGTAGCGTTTATCTAGTAGTTCGCCGATGAAGTCCATACTTATTTGTCAAGCCCAGAGGGGAGTGAGGCATAACTAAACTCAAAAATTAGCTGATTTATAGAATATTGAGATATGTCTAATAAAATAAAATTGTTATGTTGTCAATTTCTATCTAATTGCATATTCCTGTGGTTAAAATCTTAGTTAACTTTTAACGCCCTGATTCTATCATTCTCTAAGCGAATAAGAGCATAACTTATTTATATAAATACTAGAACTATTTAACTGAACCACTGACACTCATAAATAACTAGTTTTGCAGATGATATAATTATAGTCAGAAATAGGGAACAGTCTGAAAAGTGCCTTGATGTATGTATTTGATGATTAGGTTATGTTTTTATTTGACTGGCAACTCGAAATAAATCGACACAAATTAACCTAGACATTTAAACAGAAAATATTTTTTTTAGCTCAAGGAATGTGGACTAGAAATTGAATCAGTCTCAGCAATTTGGATGCAGAAATTTTATGCACAGTACTCCAACATAAACTTTTCTGTAATTGTGTATAGATGTTCATTTAAATGAGATAGTGTTTGTTCGGCGATCGCTTTTGGTACGCCACGATAATATGCTTGGGCAATACCGCCGGTAATACAAGCAATGGTGTCACTGTCACCACCTACAGAAATAGCATTACGAATCGCATCTTCGTAATCGGTAGATTCTAAAAAAGCGATAATTGCTGGAGGGACGGAACCTTGACAAGAAACATCGAACTTGTAAGTCGGTCTAATTTGGTCAAGGGTGATTTCTAAATCGTAGCCACAAGTATTTTGAATATAAGATTTAATCGCAGGTTTATCATAGCCTGTACGACCCAGAAATATTGCTGCTGCTGTGGCTTGAGCGCCTTTGATACCTTCAGGATGATTATGGGTAACGGCGGCACAGTGTTGAGCGGCTTGGAGTACACTATCTAAGTCATTCAAAGCAAATCCTATGGCACTAACTCGCATAGCTGAACCATTACCCCAGCTATTGTATGGCTCATTGTCGTTAGAGTTTGCCCAAGTTCTAAAAGTACTACCATAACCAGCGTAGGGATAGCGGCGGAAATAAGACTTAAATTGGTCAATGTATTGACTGCTGTCTAGTAAGTCAGCACCATCTAGAATCATCTCTGCCACTGCCACTGTTAGCACAGTATCATCGGTGAAACGACATTGCCTGTCGAATAAGGGAAAATCTTTGGTTTTAATATTGTTGACCTCATATACCGAACCAATAATGTCACCTGCGATCGCTCCTAGCATACTGATCTTCTGGAATATTCTTTAATTTATGTTTTTCCAGCCTTACGACAGCATTGTAATCTGCTACTCCTTTTTGCGATCGCTTACTTTTATCAAGCAATACATTACCCTGTGGCCAATGGACTGGGAAATTTCCTCTCTGGATAGGTGCAATATAAATCTTTCCGGGGAACTTACCCAACTCATTTTGCAACAACCGCCCCCGGACATTGCAGAGATGGATACCATCTACCATCCCATCTTTCATTCTATTTGTGCCTACAGCGCCGCCATCATCCACACCCCAATTGAGGATATTCCCGACATAAGGTTTTGACTTAATTTTCAGCATTGCCCACCTGACTTTCAGAATAATCAAGTAGCTGGTGCAAGATGTAATGTATGGTAGGAAACTTAAACCCAGAAATGACTATTCACTGGTAATTAAATTATAACTTTTGATAGATGTTAATTAATTTACTCACTGGTAGACCTAATATTTAGAACTATAAGTGTTTGTCTCTTTTGATATATAGCTAATCAGCAAAAGTAAATATAAAATTTAATTATCGGCTAGAATCCTACTTAACTTACTATTACCCACGGATAAGCACTAGATATATTATCAGTGTTTATCTGCCTTTTTATAGATAATTTTCTTCTAATAAAAATAAACAATATTTGAGACCTGTCAAAAATAAGATTTTGCTGAGATAGTCAATTGTCAGAGCGATAAAATGTCAGAATGCTATCGTAAAAGCAAACTTATTTTCTCAAATTTGAGGAAAGTGCTATGACTACTACATTGACAGAGGCTAATTCTATCGAGTCAGTGTTGGGTAAAGAAGCAGAAGACCTGCTGAATTACAAAGCTAAAGTTACTCAAGATTTATTGCATTTACCAGGGCCAGACTTTATAGATCGAGTCTGGCTTAATAGCGATCGCAATCCTCAAGTTTTGCGTAATCTGCAACAACTTTATTCTACTGGTCGTTTGGCAAACACAGGCTATCTCTCAATTTTGCCTGTTGACCAAGGTATCGAACACTCGGCTGGTGCATCTTTTGCACCAAATCCCATATATTTTGACCCAGAAAATATTGTTAAATTAGCAATAGCTGGTGGTTGTAATGCTGTTGCAACAACTTTGGGAGTATTGGGTATTGTCTCACGCAAATATGCTCACAAAATTCCGTTTATTGCCAAAATCAACCATAACGAACTCTTAACCTTTCCCAATCAATTTGATCAAATATTATTTGCTAGTGTTGAGCAAGCTTGGAATTTAGGTGCAGTAGCAGTAGGCGCAACAATTTACTTTGGTTCTGAACAATCAACCAGACAAATTCAAGAAATTAGCCATGCTTTTGCACGCGCCCATGAATTAGGGATGGTGACAATTCTGTGGTGTTACTTGCGGAATAATGCTTTTAAACAAGATAAAGATTATCATCTTGCTGCTGACTTAACTGGACAAGCAAATCATTTAGGCGTAACCATTGAAGCCGACATTATTAAACAAAAATTACCTGAATTTAACAATGGTTATGGTGCAGTTGTGAAAGCCACTGGTCAAAGTTACGGCAAAACAGATGAGCGAGTTTATACAGAATTAACCACTGATCATCCTATAGATTTAGCTCGTTATCAAGTGCTAAATTGCTACGCTGGTAGAGCCGGATTAATTAATTCTGGTGGCGCATCTGGTAAAAATGATTTTGCTGAAGCAGTACGCACTGCTGTCATTAATAAACGGGCGGGTGGTACAGGATTAATTTCTGGACGTAAAGCTTTCCAACGCCCGTTTGCAGAAGGAGTGAAACTATTTCACACCATTCAAGATGTTTATTTATCACCAGATGTAACTATCGCTTAAAGTTACACAATTAGATCATAAATTAAGGAAGGTGATCAATATTCACCTTCCTTTTTATATATGCACAATTAACCTAGAGGAAGACGTTAGCTTAATAAGTATTTTTTACCATTTAGGAATTTGTTTCAGACATAGGAGAAAATTTTCCCATGTTAAACATTCAAAGCGTCCTTGTTCAATTAATTCGCAAAATAGCTGTGTTTATTTTAGCTGGGTTAGTTGTCCTGATGAGCTTACCTAGTAATTCTGTGCTGGCTGAGGGTTATTATTCTGCTCAAAATCATAGTGTAGAAAGAGTCCCACCTTATTACACTGCTAAAGACCGGAGAATAGCCATTACTGAGTCTAGTAAACCTTATTACGCTACTAAAGAACGTCCACAGAAACAAGCTACAAGAAATTACGAAGATTCTCTCAAAACTGGTAAGCGGGAACATGAAGTGCGGCTGAGAAATTTAGAACCTAAAAATCGGTAAATAAAGAAAATAGAGGCGTGAGTATTCACGTCTCTAGTAGAGAATTAGTTAAATTACCTAAAAACTTAAGATAGCTAAGTAAAAAGCACCAATAAATATAGCAGTCCGATTTAATTTTTGAAAAAATCTAAGTAGGGGAACATGAAGTACGATCGCCTATCACGTTCGTTCAAAAATAAAATATAATTACTATAGAATAAAATTATACTTCAAATTAGATTATTAATTAAGTGTAACAAAAATACCTGAATTGAATAATTCACCATATCTGTAGATGGATTTTGCCTAAAAATATTGGCAATATCATAAAGATAATTTGATAAATCCTTAACGCTTTCTCAATGGAAAAGAAATAGATGCAGGAACTTCTACAGTAACTAGTTAAGCTCCAAATTTGCAGTTAAGAAGTAATTTTATGCAAACCACTTCTTAACTATGTAATTTCCAGATATTACAACATAAGTAGTAACAAAAACATGGTCAGTACTTTGGCATTGTCAACAACATAAAAATTGAAATTTTCCTAACTTTTTGCTCTAATAAGGTTAAGATCAGTTCAACTATTACGTCAATTACTGCTTGTGATAGTGTTTCAGTTTATGGATGAGATAAATATAGGTGTCAGGGCGTTCGCCATGAAAAAGAGAAACGCTATACCGACGAATTTAATCTCTTAAAAGCTAGAAACACAAAGTATTTTGAGAGCTAATGCTGCTCGCTGCATTTACCTAGTCGTAGCTCAGAAATTTCCTAAGTAGACAAGAAAGACTTTTGGCAAAGTGATATCTTCTATGAATAAATATTGTCGTGATCAAGCTAGAGACGAACTTTGGTTAATGATGGGGGCTGGAGCAACAGCAGGAATTGCTAGTGGAGTTTCTATTATTGGTGCATTCACCTTTCAAGCTAGTTTAGCGGGTGTACAGGCGGCTGTGGTAACTCGAATTGCTCAAGTTTATGATGTTAATTTAATTCCTGCTAGTGGTGCTGGAGCAACAGCAGCTGCAATCATCGCAATGGGTGGAGGACAATTCCTCTTTGAGATGGGTGGTATGATAGCAGGATTGATTCCAGGTATTGGACAAGTTGTTCAACCTGCGATTGGGGCTACTGCGGTTAAGGTATTAGGTGAAGTTGCTATTACTTATTTTGAGAATATGTATCCTAACAAAATCTATAGCCAAAAAACCTTGTAAGCCCTCTGTTTTATCGAAACAGAATACATACGTTAGTTGCACAGAATTAAATTCTGAATTCTGACTCCTGAATTCTGTTTTGATAAATTATTTGCACGATAGTTGTTAACTTAAAGATGAATGACTAGTAAGCTAAATAAGCGATCGCATTTAGCTTCTTAAGACCAATGACACTTATCCTAGCCTTAGATTTTGGTGGTACTAAGTTAGCCGCCGCAGTGACTCAACTTGGTACGCGTGAATGGTTGCGTTATGAACGTCGTCTCTCGCCCATAGACGGTAATGCTACCACTGATTTAGCAATTATGCGATCGCTCATTCATAGTTTGCTGCAAGATACAACTCCCGATGTAATTGGGGTAAGCTTTGGTGGCCCTGTGGACTTTACTACCGGAACTGTGCGACTCTCTCATCACGTTCCTGGCTGGGAAAATCTACCTCTCAAGGACTTGCTAGAAAAAGAATTTGCTATATCTGCCATTGTAGATAACGATGCTAATATTGCGGCTTTGGGCGAACATCGTTTTGGCGCTGGTCAAGGATACGATAGCTTGTTTTACATCACCATCAGCACTGGTGTAGGCGGTGGTTGGATACTCAATAGTAAACCTTGGCGTGGGAACGCAGGTATGGCTGGTGAAATTGGACACATAGTTGTTAACCCTGCGGGGCCATTGTGTTTATGTGGTAAGCAAGGATGTGTAGAACGGTTAGCATCAGGCCCTTATATGGCTCAAGATGCTAAAGAATATTTATTAAAAGAAGCAAATCAATTACAAGGTAAACAATTACGCACCTTGGTCAATCACAATTTAGATTTGATCACTGGACAAATCATCAGCGAAGCAGCTACTCAAGGTGATGAGTTAGCAATCAATATTTTGCAAAGTGGTGCTAGAGCTTTAGGTGTGGGTATTGGTAATGTGGCGAATTTGATTAACCCACAACGATTTATTTTAGGTGGTAGTGTGACGAAAGCCGGAGAAATTTGGTGGAATACTGTACAAAAAACCGCTCGTGAAACAGCGTTACCAGAAATAGATTTTGAAATTGTTCCTGCTGCGTTGGGTGATGATGCACCACTGTGGGGCGCTGTGGCTTTGGCGGAATCAGTATTAATCTCTAAATAATTTTCTCACAATTCTCAAAGGATTTCCTAATAAAGAGAAAATATGACAAAAGCCAGGAAAAAATACTGGCTCAATTTCCACATCCGACATAATTCTTTCCAGTTCTCCATCACTCAGCGGTTCTTCCCATAATCCATGTTCTACAAGATTATTAGCATGAAAAATTATGCGATCGCGCAAAAAATTTAACTGCTCATCTCGTGGTGCTGCGGGAACTCGAATCGTCAAGGGAAAGTTGCCAAAAAAAACTACTACCTTGCCTACGTGATGTTTCTGCATATTATTTATTTTTTTTAACTATTTTATGATGTATTTTGCATAGTCACTATTTTCTTATAACTTTGTTGCATTGTCTTAGCCTCATCATAAATACTGATCAAGCTCTGAAGATAGTCATTTTAATTAATTGGTAAAAATTGCCACATTCTGATCCCTGAATTAGGGAAAAATCCAGGTTATCCAGAATTTATCGTTAATTCCTGCTGCTAACGGCTGAATTTAATTTAATAATCTTACAAGACAGATGATTTATTTTCTGTTTCTTGAATAAATGATTCAAACTGACCATTAGGTGTCCATTGAATAGCCCCATCTCGCCCTGTAAAAAAAACTTGTGTGGGGTTTTTACTCAGTTCTGAAATAATTTTCGGATCAAGGTTTGTAGAAGTAGCGATCGCTACTTTTGGTTGAAACAACTTGATTAAATCTTTCAAAGATTCTGGACTACACCACAATACTTGCGGACTAGGTAAACCTCCCACCTTAGCTAGTCTTTCAATTTCTTGAGGTTCAACATCACCTACTAATAGCCAAGTTTGATTTTGAATTTGTAAATATAAAACAGGTAATTGCTCTTTAATTAATTGAGCAACTGTTAAACCTGTAACTACTTGTTGTCCTGGTATAACAGTTTGATAGATACCTTGATGCTTTTGAATTTCTTGTTGAATTTCTTGACTAGCAAGACTAGTTTCTGGTTTGAGAGAGTATTTATAGAAATTCTTGATGGGGAGGCTTTGCATTACTTCCAACCAAGCATTATTCTCTCGATTATCAAAATCACTCGCGATCGCCCATTCAATTTTATTCACACCTTGCTGTTGCAAAAATGGGACAATTGTGTAACGTCCTGTACCCTCATCACCACTATTAATTAAGGTGACATTACCTTTATCTTGAATAACTACAACTGGTTCTGCACCAGCTTCTAAGACTGTTACTCGAAATAATGTATTTGCCGAATGCCAAGCTGGGACAAGTACTAAACCAAATATCATTAAACCAGCAAACCACCAGCGTTGTTGCCACCACTTAATTAAGCAAGTGAACAGAATCAAGGCGTAAACTGCTAACATTTGCCAAGTTGAGATACTCCCTACAACTAAGGAATTTCCTGGCAAGTTACTAAAAAATTCTACTAACTGAATTAGCCAATCACTAGGGTAGTTAAGTATGCCAGCTATTGTACTACCAACGCTAGAAGATGCTAATGCAGCGATTGCACTAATAATTCCCCCAATACTAATTACGGAAATAAATGGGGTAGTAATCATATTCAGCAGCAAACTGTAAGCAGGGACTACGCCAAACACCGAAAGTTGGATAGGTAAAGTCCAAATTGTCGCCGCTAAAGGTACAGCAATTAAAGATGCGATCGCAGGTGGTAGCCAATTCAGTTTTTCAGTTATCGCTGGTACAGTAACAATTAATCCTAATGTGGCTAAAAAACTCAGTTGAAACCCTAAATCCCAAATCCATAACGGGTTAAATAACAATAGTAATGTGGCGGCTAATAATAGCGACCCAAATTGTTTTACTTTCCGATCTAATAACAAACCAACTAAAGCTGCACTACCCATAATTACGGCTCGTAGTACCGCAGGTTGAAATCCTGATAAGCTGAGAAAAATAATTAAACCTAAAAAACCGCAAATAAATTGAGTGGCTTTATTTGTCCGTTTGGTTAACTGTAATATTACACCCAAAATTAACGAGGTTTGAAACCCAGATGCAGCCAAAGCATGAGCCATTCCAGCTTTGACAAATAAATCACGAATATCGTAGGATAAATCAACAGCTTTGCTACCTAAAACCATCGCACTTACAAGTGGCCCAGCGGGAATTCCTAAACTTTGGACTTGCGATTTCAAAATTCGCTCCCGAATTTTCCACCATCCCCATGTATTCTCATCATTGACAATATTTATTTGCCTTCCTATCAAACCAGCAAATGATCCTTCCTGCTTGAGATACTTTTGAAAATCGAAAGCGCCAGGGTTAGAAGCTGCTTTTGGTTTATATAAAATTCCAGTAACCGCAATTTCTTGTCCAGGATGTAACCCAGTCGCTTGCAGTAAAGGTAAAGTTACATACAACTTACCCGTAACTCCTTTCGTGACACTGGCTGGGCCATTACCATTTTTTACTTCATCTAACTGAGTTGCGGTTAACCAAAATTGTCCGCGTTGACTGCGAGTTAAGCGAGGACTACTTTCTACTTGGCCTCGAACAATAAATAATTGTTCTTGATTTGCCACGCTATCTGCTGGCACAAATTGACTAATATCTTTTACACTTGGTTGTGGCGATCGCCATTGCAAATACACAGTCGCCAGTAATCCTACCAAACCAGCAATCAGCCAGACTCGCGGATGGGGAAATGATTGCCAAATATTGGGTGTAGACTTACTTTTGCTTTCTTGTGGCTGAGGTGGTGTGGTGCGCTTTCTCAAAAAAACTGCTCCCAGTATCGCCACAATTAAAATCCAAACCCCACCCCAAGGAACTGCTGTCAACAACAACCCGAAAATATAACCAAGGCAAATAATCACACCACTCGTCTGAATCATAAGACAATTCAAATTCTCAACTGGGCAGCACTCAAGAAAAATCTTGATGCTTGTTGGTGAAGTATAGTTTATTAGATTCATACAAACAAAGCCCGCAAATGCAGGCTTTGTTTGTGTTACTAAGTATGATGGGTTAAAAATTACAACTACACTACAAATATATACTCAAGTTAAATCAGCCCTAATACAGCGTGAACAACCAAAAGCCCTAAGATTCCGCTACCTAAATAGGCGTGAGTAGTGCGTAAAGCAGGTTTACCACCAGCAAAGCCAGTAAACGAAATTACACTATTAATCAAGAGCAATATTAGTACAAGAGAGCCAGTCCAAAAATGAGGACTCTCAAAAATTGGGTGATTCTGCATCACTAAAGACAAAACTCCACCAGGATAACCAGCCGCTAAAAAGAAAAACATCCACGGTGCAAGTAGACGATGATTCATCCGGTTTTTAAAGGAATCATCTTTATCCTTCGCCAGCCTATATCGCCAACCAGTCCACCCGACGTAGCTACCCATGACAACCACAACAATTCCCATCATTACCGGATGTCCCCATTCCACAATAGGCTGAGGTATTCCCAGAGAACGAAACCAAGCAGCAAGAGGTTCTAAGGCTTCGCTAACGTTAATCATATATACTCAAATTTTTTTAAGGATTACAGTAACTTTTTTAGCACAATTTTAAGTATTGTAAATAATAATTAATTTTTTATAAGGAGGAGGGCGATCGCACTTTATCTAAACTTCAGTTGCGCTTGAAACTTTTGATAAGCTTCATTATACTTATGCACTTGTGGGCAAATCTAACTAGTCTTTCAAGTTAGCGATCCCCTGCATCTGGGCATTTTACTTAATTAGGACTTACGCAAAACATCTCTCAAACTCTCATTCCTCCGTGAACTCTGCGCCTCTGCGGTTCGTTCTTCCGCAGCCTGTGCGTAAGTCCTGTTCATCTCAATATTGATATAGTCATATCAATGATATTAGAAATTTTTCTCCGTCGTTTTTACTTACTTTGGAGCAATTATGCAACCAAAATATGCTGTAACTTTAAAAAATCAATAATATTGCTACGGTCTGGTTCTGTCCATGTTTCGAGAAGTACTTTGACAATCTCTCTTGTATCGTGAGTATCTGCTTCTAATAAGCCAGCAATACCTAAACAAGAAATGGAAACTGTACCAATTGTTATAGCAGTCCGGTTTTTAGAATCGGATATCTGCTTTACAACTATGGGAATAAGTTTTTTATTCTCACCAGAAAGCCGCGCAAGAATAAACAATGCACGTCCCCTTTCCAACAACAACCCATTTTCGAGTATTTCTAATAATTTCGTAGTAGGAAGTTGATAGAATTCATCATTATGTAAAAAACTTTTATCTTTCATTTACTAAATATCTTTAACGTCTCTGTATCATTAATCCAAGAATTTTTGATCCAGTTATAACTTATCAGGCAAGCACCTACAAATCTAATACCAATTCTATGTGAGGCTGCATTTAATCTTTTATATCTTCTTTCTTTGTGTTCTTTGCGCCCTTTGCGGTTCGTTCTTTAATTCAGTGCATCTTCATACAGAATTGGTATAAGGCTTAAAATATTTTTCTGACCTCATAAGTTATTAGAAAAAAATAAATGTAGGTTGGGTGGAACAAAGTGAAACCCAACAATGTCAAGATATTTTGATTTTGGATTTAGTTCCTCAACCCAACCTTGTATCTTAAGACAAGTAGAAGAAGTCAGTTAAGTATAGATTTATGGAAAGGCTATAAGAATTTACTGATGTAATTAATGCTCAAAATCAAGTAGTGGTAAGTAGATTTCAGGTCATAGCATCGCCATTTAAACTGCGGTAAATATCAATACTCAACTAATCTGGTAAAAAATCTTCATCTAAACATTCATCCGTAGTAAATGGAGATTCTATAGGAAAAGTATCAACAAATAAACCAGTTTCATCACTGGCTTGCTTTCTAGCATCTTGATAACAATCAGTAAGAACTTCCTGAAAATATGGTTTTAAACTAGGACTATCCTTAAAAGTCCTTGTCAATCTGCGGCGATGTTCCCTGATAGTTCCTTTCCAACTATTAGAGCGTTTTTCTGGCTGATATTTGTATTTTAATAGGTGCATTAATAGAACAACTAAATTACTCTCAAGTGCGTGTTTTTCACTTCTCCCCATGCTTTCAATTTCTTCGATAAGATTTTCTAAATCAACATCAGAAAATCTACCTTCTTTTAGTTGTTTAGTAGTTGTCTCTATCCACAAATAAAAATCTTGGTTGTAAAGACGCGAGTTGGTAAAAACTTTTGATTGAGGCGCAGTCATCAGATTTTTCAACCTCTATAGGTTAAGTTCATAAGCTGTAAAGGTATTGTAGTAAAAGGATTCCTTGATAAAACAAACTTTATATGACCTCTGTTGATTCTAACAAGCATACAAAAGCCAAAGCCTTAAAACCCGGTAGCCGTCGCCCTGCCAAAGAACTGTGCAGTGAATGTGGGTTGTGTGATACATACTATATTCACTATGTCAAGGAAGCCTGCGCTTTTATCACCCAGCAGATAGACACCCTCGAAACCCAAAGCCATAGCCGTTCTCGCAATCTGGACAACCCCGAAGAACTCTACTTTGGTGTCCATCAAGAAATGATGGCAGCAAAGAAACAGCAGCCCATCGAAGGCGCACAATGGACAGGCATAGTCAGCAGTATTGCCATAGAAATGCTGAATCGCGGCTTAGTTGAAGGCGTTGTCTGCGTCCAAAACACCAAAGAAGACCGCTTCCAACCCATGCCTGTGATTGCCCGTACCCCAGAAGAAATACTAGCAGCACGGGTAAATAAACCAACACTTTCCCCCAACCTTTCTATTTTGGAAGAAGTAGAAAAATCTGGGATGAAGCGACTATTAGTAATTGGTGTTGGTTGCCAAATTCAAGCACTCAGGGCAGTAGAAAAGCAACTCGGTCTAGAAAAGTTATACGTATTAGGTACACCTTGCGTAGATAACGTTACCCGCGCCGGACTGCAAAAATTCTTAGAAACCACCAGCCGATCGCCTGAGACAGTAGTACACTACGAATTCATGCAAGATTTCCGCATTCACTTCAAACACTCAGACGGCTCCATCGAGAAAGTCCCCTTCTTTGGCTTAAAAACCAACAAACTCAAAGATGTTTTCGCCCCCTCCTGTATGAGTTGCTTTGATTACGTCAACTCCCTAGCCGATTTAGTTGTGGGCTACATGGGCGCACCCTTCGGCTGGCAATGGATTTTAGTCAGAAATGATACAGGCAAAGAAATGCTGGACTTGGTGCAAGATCAGATAGACACCCAGCCAGTCATGTCTCAAGGGAACCGCCAAGAAGCAGTACAACAAGGGATTTCAGCTTATGACAAAGGCGTAACCTTACCGATGTGGGTAGCGAAAATGATGGGCGTAGTCATTGATAAAATCGGCCCCAAAGGTTTAGAGTATGCGCGGTTCTCGATTGATTCGCACTTTACCAGGAATTATCTGTATGTAAAGCGGAATCATCCTGAGAAGTTAGAGGCGCATGTGCCGGAGTTTGCTAAACGGATTGTTGAGCAGTATAAGTTACCGGATTAATGACTCACGCAGAGGCGCAGAGGCGCAGAGAGTTTTTTAGAGGTTGTTTACTACGCGGGAGATTCCGTCTTTAATGAGTGTGACGTTGAAGTTGATGAGTAATCCGACTCGTTTATCAGCAAGACGGAGATAAGTAAGTAGTTGCTTTTTGTGTACTGGATGAACAACTTCTACTGATTTGAGTTCAACAATCACCCGATCCTCGACTATCAAATCAGCACGGAAGCCTTCATCCAAACACACACCTTCATAAAATACCGGAATTGCTACCTGTCGGCTAACCTTTAACTTTTGTCTCCGTAACTCAAAATCCATAACCGATTCATACACAGATTCCAGCAAACCAGGCCCCAAAGTTGTGTGAACCTTGTAAGCAGCATCCACCACAGCACCAGTAATCTCATTCTCCATCATCACTCTTTGCCTCTCACTCTCCGCGCCTCCGCGTCTCTGCGTGAGACAATCCTAACTCATGTAACTTCAAGCACTTCCAACTGCTTCAATCGCCGCCTCTAGTGCGATCGCCACATGAGTCCAATGAGTCCCCCCTTGGCAATAAACTATATAAGGCTCACGCAAAGGCCCATCCGCCGAGAATTCCAACGTACTCCCCTCAATAAACGTCCCCCCAGCCATTACCACCTGACTCTCATACCCCGGCATAGCATCAGGTACAGGGTCGAGATAAGAACCCACCGGAGAATTTTGCTGTACAGCCTTACAAAAAGCAATTAACTTTTTGGCAGAACCCAGCTTAATTGCCTGAATCACATCACCACGCGGTGCAAGGGGCGCAGGATTGACCGGATAACCAAGCTTGTCAAAAACATAACCAGTTAGAAAAGTACCCTTCATCGCCTCACCTACCATCTGCGGCGATAAAAATAAGCCTTGGAATAACAAGCGATTTTGGTCAAAGGTTGCACCACCATAACTGCCAATCCCAGGGGCAGTGAGGCGACAGGCGGCGGCTTCTACCAAATCAGCCCGACCAGCTACATAACCGCCAGCGGTGACGATTGTACCCCCCGGATTTTTAATTAAGGAACCTGCCATTAAATCCGCACCGACATGGGTGGGTTCTTGAGTTTCGATAAATTCGCCGTAGCAGTTATCAACAAAGCAAACAGTATCAGGATTTTGCTGTTTGACTAGATGCACAATCTTGGCGATATCCGCAATCGATAAGCTAGGCCGCCAAGAATAGCCGCAGGAACGCTGGATTAACACTAAACGTGTTTTGTCATCTATAGCATGGCTTAAAGCTGCCCAGTCAATAGATCCTTCATCAGTTAACTCCAATTGGCGGTATTTTATGCCAAACTCAATAAGGGAGCCTTGTCCTTGTCCCCGCAAACCAATCACTTCTTCGAGCGTATCGTAGGGAGAGCCGACCACTGCTAACATTTCATCACCAGGACGAAGTACACCATATAGGGCGCAAGCGATCGCGTGAGTTCCCGATACAAACTGCACTCGCACCGCCGCAGATTCCGCGCCCATTACTTCCGCAAAAACTTTATCTAAAGTTTCTCGTCCTAAATCGTCATGACCATAGCCACTTACTCCAGCGAAGTGGTGCGCTCCTACGCGCTGATTACGAAAGGCATCCAGCACTCTTTTTAGATTATGCTTGACCTGAGCGTCAATTCCAGAAAAAATCTCTATCAGTGCCTGCTCTGCTTGCCGCAGCTGTTCCAAGCTGTTCATTAACTTCCTCATTAATAAAAAATTATAAATATGCGGATTTTGCGATCGCGCAGATTAGGCTAAACAATTTCAATACAGGTTACTGCATGACAATTGCTACTTCAACTAAACCTCAAATCAATTGGGTAAATACCCTATTTTTCGTTGGTCTACACATCGGCGCTTTATTTGCCCTTGTTCCTAGCAACTTTAGCTGGACAGCAGTTGGTGTGGGTTTCTTACTTTACTGGATAACTGGTGGTTTAGGCGTTACTCTAGGGTTTCACCGCCTGGTTACTCACCGCAGTTTTCAAGCTCCCAAGTGGTTGGAATATCTCTTAGTGCTTTTCGGAACACTATCCTGCCAAGGAGGGCCAATCGAGTGGGTCGGGACACACCGCATTCATCATTTGCATTCCGATACTGACCCAGATCCCCATGATTCTAATAAAGGCTTTTGGTGGAGCCACATGGGTTGGCTAATTCACAAATGCCCGGCTCATGCTGACGTTCCTCGCTTTACCAAAGATATTGCCGAAGACCCAGTTTATCAGTTTTTAGAAAAATATTTCATTCTCATCCAAGTTGCCCTAGGTTTACTATTGTTATTTTTGGGTGGCTGGCCGTTTGTTATTTGGGGTATTTTTGTTCGCATTGTCTGGGTTTACCACTGCACTTGGTTGGTAAACAGTGCTACCCATAAATTTGGCTATCGTAGCTATGAATCTGGCGATAACTCAACTAACTGCTGGTGGGTAGCCGTACTAGTTTTTGGTGAAGGCTGGCACAATAACCACCACGCTTTTCAATACTCCGCCCGTCACGGTTTGGAATGGTGGGAAATTGACCTCACTTGGATGACAATCCAATTTTTACAATTATTTGGTCTGGCTACAAATGTAAAACTTGCAGACAAAAAACAGTAATTCGTTTATCATTTGTCATTAGTCATTGGTCTTCCAATGATTAATGACAAAGGAATTTCTGAGTAATCAAAATATCCACTCGTCAGTTATAAAAATAGTCTCCAAAAGCTACTTTCAGGTATGCTGCGGTAGCTAAAGTTGCTATAATCCAGAGCGTTAATGTAAAGAAATTTTGCTGCAAGTTACCTTTGGGCAACTTGGTGGAGGAGTTTGTCGTTTTTCGGGTTTTCATGACTACATCAATAATCAAAACGCAAGACATAAACAAAGACCTTAGTAATTCCCAACTGAGGCTAAAAGATATTATCAAAACTTTGCCAAAAGAATGTTTTCAGCAGAATCGTCGTAAAGCTTGGACACAAGTTTTCACCAATGTTTTGATGGTAGGTTTAGGCTACTATAGTTTGGCAATTTCTCCCTGGTTTCTCTTGCCTATTGCCTGGATTTTTACAGGGACAGCTTTAACAGGTTTTTTTGTCATTGGTCATGACTGCGGTCATCGTTCATTTGCCAAACGACGGTGGGTTAATGATTTAGTTGGGCATATATTTATGATGCCGTTAATCTACCCTTTTCATAGTTGGCGAATTAAGCATAATCATCACCATAAACACACCAACAAGTTAGATGAGGATAACGCTTGGCATCCCATCCGACCAGAAGTTTTTGCAAGTTGGGATAAAACTCGTCAATCTGCTTTTCAATTATTTATGAGAAAGCGTCTTTGGTGGGTAGGTTCCGTTGGACATTGGGCGGTTGTGCATTTTGATTGGCGCAATTTTAAAGTTAAAGACCAAGGAAGTATTAAACTTTCGGTTGCTGTAGTGGCAATTTTCGCAGCAGTTGTATTTCCTACTCTCATCGCTACAACTGGTATTTGGGGATTTATCAAATTTTGGCTTTTGCCTTGGTTAATTTACCATTTCTGGATGAGTACCTTCACCATCGTTCACCACACGTTCCCAGATGTTCCTTTTGATGAAGCCAGCAAGTGGAATGAAGCAATGGCACAGTTATTTGGCACTATTCATTGTGATTATCCACGTTGGGTAGAGTTCCTTTGTCACGATATTAACGTCCACGTACCTCATCACCTTTCTACTGCTATTCCCTCTTATAATTTACGGTTAGCTTACAGCAGCATTAAAGATAATTGGGGGGATTCTTTGCATGATGAATTGCAGTTTTCTTGGCCTTTAATGAAACAAATTACAGACCAATGTCAACTGTATGTAACTGATGTTGGTTATAAAACTTTTAACGAATATTACGCAGGCAAATAAGCCAAAATGCAGCTAAAATTTCTCTGATTAAATCTAAGCTCAGATAGATAGAGCAATTAGATTATTAGTCTGCAAATTAAATAGCTTCTGGCAATTCTTTATTAATTATTGTTCAGTGAATTGCCAGAGATTTTTACCTTGCTTTGTCTAAAAGCATCGCAGGTATTTCAGGGGTGCATTAACACCTCAAACAAATTTCGACTTTAAATATTTCATCAAAGAATCAAGTGCAATCAACTACCATCCCTTTTGACAGTTCTCATGCCAGTGAAGGTTCTGAGAATACAACTAAGCTGCCCTTTAGTCTGCAAGATTTAAAAGCTGCTATCCCAGAGGAATGTTTTCAACCCAATGTCAGCCAATCACTGTTTTATTTCTTTCGTGATGTTGTGATTGTTGGTTCGCTTTATGCAGTAGCTCATTACCTTGATTCTTGGTATTTTTGGCCTGTTTTCTGGTTAATGCAAGGAACTATGTTTTGGGCTTTATTTGTCGTTGGGCATGACTGCGGACATCAATCATTTTCTAAGCACAAATGGCTGAATGATTTAATTGGGCATCTGTCTCACACACCAATATTAGTGCCTTATCACGGTTGGCGCATCAGCCATAGGACACATCATAAAAATACTGGTCATCTCGATAACGATGAAAGCTGGTATCCTGTGACGGAATCTCAGTATAAAGAAATGCCTTTGGCACAAAAAATAGGCCGATATTATTTATTTTTATTGGCTTATCCAGTGTATTTGTTTAAGCGTTCTCCCAATAAAGAAGGTTCTCACTTTTCACCTAATAGTTCACTCTTTAAAGCATCGGAGAAATGGGATGTAATTACTAGTACTATACTCTGGATAAGTATGGTAGGTTTGTTAGGTTTTCTCACCTATCAATGGGGTTGGATGTGGTTGTTGAAATACTACGCTGCACCCTATATTGTGTTTGTTGTTTGGTTGGATTTGGTGACTTTTCTGCATCACACCGAGTCTGATATTCCTTGGTATCGTGGCGAAGATTGGACTTTTCTTAAAGGTGCAATTTCTAGTATTGATCGCAATTATGGTTTGGTTAATCACATCCATCATGATATCGGTACTCACGTTGCCCACCACATCTTCCTGAATATCCCCCACTACAATTTGTTAAAGGCAACTGAAGCAATTAAACCTGTGATGGGTAAATATTACCGCAAGTCTGAAGAACCAATTGGGCAATCTTTATGGCGTTCTTGTGTTAGCTGTCATTTTGTTCCCGATACTGGCGGTAAGGTTTATTACACATCCAACCCTAAATAAATTAGCCGTCAATTTACCAGTTTGAAATTATCAAAAAAAGCCCGCCTAAGCGGGCTTTTTTTTAGCTTAATAGTATATTGCAAAGCAGCACTCGTTTTTTATAGACACTAAAAATTTAGGGTAATATGTCATTAAAGCGAAATATACCGAAAAAGTTGTATGACTCTCACTATTAAAGATGTAGAAAGACTACAACAAAACCTACAAGAAGAACAGCACGACTACCAAATAGAACTGCAAGAAGGAAATATTCTGGTTATGGGGCCGTCAGATATTGAATCTAGTGAGATTGGTGCTGAGTTGATTAGGCTATTAGGTAATTGGATAAAACCGCGACAGCTTGGACGGATATTTGATTCAAGTGGTGGCTTTATTATGCCCAATACAGATTTACGTGCCCCTGATGTTTCTTTTGTAGCAGCAGCAAGATTAAAACGTACTGTGAGAGATTTTGCTGAGTTAGTACCTGATTTAGTAGTAGAAATAAAATCAAAAACAGATAGAATTTCTAAGTTAGAAGAGAAAGTTAAATTATTTTTAGAATTAGGTGCCAGAATAGGAATATTAATTAATCCAGATGAATTAACTGTGAGTGTATATCGCCCCAGTGGTGATATAGAAGTTTTATCTGGTGAAGATAAATTGACAATTGTTGAGTTATTTCCTGGTTGGGAAGTGGCAATTTATGAGTTATGGCCGCCTGTATTTGAGTAATTTTAAAAAACAATTGTTACTCTAAGATGAGAGCGATCGCCTGACATTTTAAAACCTCCCATTCCCTTGAATAATATGCTTGACTGTCGTCAAGGTTTCCAAGCTAATAAATCCGCGACGGTGGCCTTTTTGGTTAGACATACCTAAGAATACTGAATCTCCCCGTGAAGGGTTACGGGAAAACCTGGGGGAAGTGTTGATGTAGGTAGAGGCGCTGTTCACTCCTAAAGCAAACTGCCGACTTTCTTGATAAGATTCCGTCACGATACAGTCAGCATGACCGCTACTGTGTTGATTAATCCAAGCGATCGCACCTTCTAAGCTATCCACTAGTTTAAAGGCTACAGTCCTAGTTAAATAGGGGTTGCCCCATTCGTTTTCTTTGGCTAGTTGCAATTGGGGAAAAGCTTCGACTAACTCTGCATCACCTTTGATTTCAAAGCCTTTTTCTTTCAGGCTATTCCACAGCACCGATAAAGATGATGGCATAGCTTGGCGATGAATTAATACCTTTTCGATGGCATTCACAGGGTCTGGTTCACTTTGGTGGCTATCGAGAATCATCCAGCGTACCATCTCTAAACTGCTATTTAACGACCAGTAAAGGTAACAGTTGCCCATTGCGGATTTTAATACTGGGCAAGTTGCTTGTCGCATGACTTGTTGCACCAGGCTGGAACGTCCGTAGGGAATTACTAAATTGAGGTACTGGTCTTGGGTAACTAAATCTCGCACAGAAGCACCATGTTCGGCGGTGACTAGTTCAACACAGCCTCGTGGTAGTCCAACCTCTTCAATGGCATTTTGCAGTACCTCTGCGATCGCTGCGTTAGAATGACTGGCTTCTGTACTACCTTTGAGAATGATACTATTACCTGTTTTAATACACAAACCTGCGGCGATCGCACCTAAATCTGGAAATGCCTCATAAATAAAACCAATTACTCCCAAAGCCATTAATTGCGAGTAACTCTGGGAGTCTTCTGGTTGATAGTCAGCGTTCCTCACCCGCCGCAGAGGATCTGAGAGTTCACCCAAGCGTCGGAGTATTTCTACTGTGATCTCTAGTCGTTTTGGAGTGAGTTTCAGCCAATCTAAGATTAACTCTGGCACTGCCATTTCTTTACTGGCTTCTAAATCCAGAGTGTTGGCTTCTAAAATATCATCAAAAGAACTTTCCAGAGCCTGTGCCATCGCCAACACAGCCCGGCTGCGGTCTACTCCCTTTGTCAACCCCAACTTCAGGGAAGCCTGATAAGCGCGTTTAGCGCTTTTCATTGGTTCAGGGTAATCATTTATAACTTCAACGGTCATTGAGTTAACGTCGGTAGGTAAGCCAGACCATAAGTGCTGGCAGGATAGCTAATACTACTGCCACTATTGCCCAAGCAATAATGCTGGAACCTTTGGCTAATTTCAATGCTAATGGTAGCCAAATAATCACTAGCACAAAAATAATCCCTAGGGCGATGGGTAGATAGCTTTCTCCCATGCGTGGATGGACAATATGCCAACTATTTCCCGTCCAGCGCCAAGCCCGCTTGTAGGGATAGGTGGTCGAAAGTTGTTCTAGGACATATCCATTATCTTGGACAACAAAGATTTGCTGACAGCGATCGCAGCCAAATGCTTCTGTAAGGGTAATCGGAACTAACCGTCCCCTACGGCGGCAGGGACAAGGATATTCCTGGTTAAAGTCAATTTTTTCAGGTTTTTGAGGATGCACAAGCGTTCTACTAACTTGAGCGTGTTTTTCATAAGTTGGAGATTTCCCTTCCTTGCTAAATGCATCAGGAGTTGGGTAATCTCACAATCAACTGTTTCTATACATAGCGAAGTCAGGCAAATACTGCCATCATTAACAACAGCAATCAATTACCAATTTTCTGAAAATAGGCAGATCTGTCTGCTGTCTTGTGCTGTAGCTGGTAATCTTGTTTAAGGATTTCCGGCTCTATATCTATGGATTTCCAGGTAATGTAGTTCAGTTTTTTGGGCATTTATTGTGCTTACATATCTAATACAATTCTAAGCTTACGTGCAACTACTCTGAACACAAACCATTTGAGAAGGCTGTGTTCATCAGCCAGTAATTTTCTGAGAACACTTCCTAAATTCTACCTACCAAGTATTAAACAGAAAGCAGGAGAATTTTTCACCTTATTTTCATGCACTTGATAATTACAGAATTTCTCAATTGAGTAAAGTAGATCTTGATTGAGGGAAAGAGTCTAGTAGCGCAAGGCCGAAGTCAAGCTGTCAAAAAGCTGATAATACAAACTTTTTGGCAATTTGCAATGGGTAATTTATTTACGCCGTATTGTGCTATGGATTAGGGACTAGAGGCTTGTGTCGTGTGCTTCATATCGATGAGAATGGCTCTTTCTTTGCTCAAAAAAATTGTGGCTAACTTCTATTGCCAAGAGATGCTGTTGACCTGAGCAAACTTCTATGCCACTAGCCACTTCTGAATCTAGTGTAATCTACCAAAAACATAATAAGTTGAAAATGACCAATAATTATTTAGATGGTAGTTAACCTGTTTTTTGGTTATGAAAAACTTAGTTTGTTTTTAAAGCGGGTAACGCGATTCGAACGCGCGACATCAACCTTGGCAAGGTTGCGCTCTACCACTGAGCTATACCCGCAAACTTCACATTTATTATGTTGCCAGATATATTTTGATTTGTCAAGCCCTAAATTTTAGTCAATAGTCATTTGTCCTTTGTCTGTTGACGATTGACTCTTGACCATTGACTAGTGACTACTGACTGTTGACGATTGACTCTTGACCTTGAGCAGCAGGCAAAGATTGGGGATTTAAAGAGTACGACTCTGTGAGGTTAGAACGTAATTTCCGCATCAAACTAGCCATTTCTAAGGCATTCATGGCATATTCCCAGCCATGATTAGCTTTAATCCCTGCCCGTTCTAGGGCTTGCTGCATGGTGTCTACTGTCAAAATACCAAAAATTACCGGAACCCCAGTTTGAAAGCTGGCTGCGGCAATGCCTTTGGCTACTTCCGAAGATACGTAATCAAAATGGGGCGTTTGTCCTCGAATAACTGCACCTAAACAGATGATCGCATCATAACGCTGGGAAAGTGCTAGTTGACGGGCAACAATTGGCACTTCAAAACTTCCCGGAACCCAAACATAATCTACTTGATTACCGTGAGGGTTGGGGTCTACACCATGACGTTTTAAGCAATCTTGACATCCTTCCACTAGCTTTGCAGTAACTAGGTCATTAAATCGACCAATCACCACTGCAAAACGCAAGGGTTCAGTTTGAGTAAAAGTTCCCTCAAAAACTGCCATGACTGCCTCTTAATCAACTATACTCTTGCCAATATACATTTCTTCTTTGCAGATGGTTGAGATGAAGCGCACAATTATCGGAAAGTGCTGAGTGCTGAGGAGAGAAGCAAGTTGATTTCAGCGATATCTGTCAAAAATTAGAAAAAAGGTAAATAAAACCATTTACCTTTTTCCTTTGTTATTCACTTTGTCTTATTTTCTGAGACTCTTGTCAAGAACCTAGACTACAAAAAAGTTTAATACACCAACCAAAAGTACTAGGGCAATCCAAACTCCAGAACCTAGCCACAATAATCTTTTTGATTCAACCCAACTTTGTGGGGTAGCGTAGGCAACAGGAACGCCAACAACCAATACAAAAGATGTCAAAACAAGAGCGACTAAAGCAAACTGGAATATTATGAACATTTTTCTTTCTCCCAAGAAAGCGTAAGACTAAAGATAGAATATCCTAAAGGGCGACACTGACAGTTTTTCCTTATTTTTTAACCTAGCAGAAATTGTTACACTTTGGTCAAGAGTCGAAGGTCAATAGTCCATAGTCTAAATGTTGACTCTTGACTTGCGACTCTTAACTTTTGACTCTTGACTATGGACTTAATTCTTTGCCACACAACGGCTGATTTTGATGCTCTAGGGGCTGCGGTTGGTCTGACTTGCTTGCTACCGGGAAGTAAGATTGTGCTAACAGGCGGCGCACATCCACCTGTGAGAGATTTTTTGGCGTTACATCGAGATGAGTATCCGCTGATTGAACGACGGGCAGTGAATCCGCAAACAATTCGTTCGATTACTGTAGTGGATACACAAAACCGCGATCGCCTGGGTAAAGCAGCTGAATGGTTAGATTTACCCACCGTGAAAGAAATTGTAGTTTATGACCATCACTTAGGGCAAGAGGGCGATATTCCGGCGACGCAGTTGCATATTGCCCCTGTGGGGGCTTGCACAACTTTAATGGTGGAGCAATTACAACAGCAGGAAATTTCCCTCACCCCGTCCCAAGCAACGGTGATGGCTTTGGGTATCCATGTGGATACAGGTTCATTAACTTATGACTTATCAACCGCTAGGGATGCTCTCGCTTTAGCTTGGTTAATGCAACAAGGAGCCAGTTTATCAGTTATTTCTACTTACCGCGATCCTGGTTTATCACCACAGTTGCAACAGCTATTAACAACGGCATTGCAAGAATTAGAATATCTCTGCTTACGGGGTTATACGATCGCTTGGGTGATTTTAAAAACAGATGCTTTTGTGCCTGGGTTATCAAGTTTAGCATCACAATTAGTAGAATTAAGCGAAATTGATGCTTTATTGTTAGTCAATGAATATCCATTAGGGGAAGATGAATCAAGATTAACTGTGATTGGGCGATCGCAGATTCCTGGTGTAAATCTTAACTTGTTATTTCAACCCTTCGGCGGTGGTGGACATTCTCAAGCTGCATCACTAAACTTGCGGGGAGTTGATACACAAGCAACCTTAGAACAACTTTTACAAGGTTTAAAAGCCTCCATTCCCCATCCCCTCACCGCCAGAGATTTGATGTCTTCCCCAGTCCGCACCATTCTTCCAGAAACTACTATTGAAGAAGCACAGCGAATTTTATTACGTTATGGGCATTCTGGTTTATCTGTAGTTGATGCCCAAGGACAGTTAGTCGGCGTTATTTCCCGGCGAGATTTAGATATTGCCTTTCACCACGGCTTTAGTCATGCGCCAGTCAAAGGCTACATGACGATTAATCTCAAAACCATCACCCCAGATACTACCCTGCCACAAATCGAGTCGCTGATGGTGACTTATGATATTGGGCGTTTACCAGTGTTAGCAGATGGGCAATTAGTTGGTATTGTCACCCGTACCGATGTCCTACGAGAGTTACATCAAAACAGTGAGGAGTTTCAAGATATAAGTCCTCAGCACATAGCACATAGCACACAGCACACAGCACTTAACATACAATCACGTCTTGCACCTCAACTATGGCAATTACTCACTAAAGCCTCCCAAGCAGCAGAAAAACGTGGTTGGCATCTTTACCTAGTTGGTGGTGCTGTGCGGGACTTGGTATTAGCAGAAACCGCAGACCAATTAATGATTAAAGATATTGATTTGGTCGTAGATGGCTTTCATAAATCAGCAGATGTTGGTGCTGGGGTGGACTTAGCAAAAGCATTGCAAGAACTTTACCCAGCCGCACGGTTAGAAATTCATGGTGCGTTTCAAACTGCGGCTTTGTTGTGGCACAAAGATGCAGAATTAGATTCATTGTGGGTGGATATTGCCACCGCTAGAACAGAATTTTACCCTTACCCAGCCGCGAATCCTGAAGTTGAGGCGAGTTCTATTCGCCAAGATTTGTACCGTCGAGATTTTACTATCAATGCACTGGCATTGCGGCTAACTTCTCCCCGTGCTGGCGAATTACTCGATTTTTTTGGTGGTTTATTAGATTTACAAGCCAAGCAAATTCGGGTTCTGCACGCCAATAGTTTTATTGAAGATCCTACGCGCATTTACCGCGGTGTGCGTTTTGCTGTGCGCTTTGGCTTTGATTTTGAACCGCGAACAGAAGAGTATATTCGTTATGCCATTAATAGTGGTGTTTACGATCGCACTGCTCAACACAATCGCAAAACTCCGGCTTTGCAAACTCGGCTGAAAACTGAACTTAAACATATCTTAGAAGCACCGTACTGGAAATCAGCTTTGCAATTACTCGATAACTTACAAGCTTTGCAGTGCATCCATTCCACCCTCAACTTAGATGCGGAACTTTTACGTCAACTGCGGTTATTAGAACGCTGTCTGCACAGATTTGACCCCCAACTCACCCTTATCCACTGGCAAATGCGCCTAGAAGCTTTAATTGCCCACCTCAAACCAGAATATCGGGAAAAAGTCACCAAAAATCTGCAATTACAAGAAGATAGCATTCATCGCTTGCAAAATTTAGCCCCAGCGCAAGCAGAGGTTAGGGAATTATTACCCCAGTTGCAACGTCCTAGTCAAATTGTGCAGTTACTGAAAAAATATGACTTACCAATGCTGATTTTAATCGCCTTACAAAGCCCGCGATCGCTCAGAAAAAAAATTTGGCATTACTTAACAGTATTGGCGCACATCCAACCTATTTTAAATGGTAACGACTTGAAGCAATTAGGCTACAAGCCTGGCCCCCAATATCGGCAAATTCTTGATGAAGTTCTTGCTGCTACGTTAGATAGAGTAATTACAAATAAAATAGAAGCAGAACAATTTTTAAGTACAAACTATCCCAAATAGACAGCTATTTTCCAGATGAAATTATGCAAATCCAAACACAAAAAGAACACTACACTCCAGAAGAATATCTCCAACTAGAAGAAACATCTGAATTTAAACATGAATACTACGATGGGGAAATTGTG
This sequence comes from Nostoc sp. LEGE 06077, assembly GCF_015207705.1. Classification (GTDB taxonomy): domain Bacteria; phylum Cyanobacteriota; class Cyanobacteriia; order Cyanobacteriales; family Nostocaceae; genus Nostoc_B. The sequence goes on along the minus strand of NZ_JADEWI010000037.1, from coordinate 30,141 downwards.
CCAATGGCAGGCGGAACTACAAACCATAACGAAATAGCGGGTAATTTTTACGCTAATTTTAAACTGAAGATGCGGGGTAAGAATTACAAAATCTACATAGGCGATGTAAGATTGTGGATACCTCGTTACCGTATCTATACTTATCCCGATGCTATGGTGATTGAAGGAGAACCAATATATGAAGGTAATAGCACTACTACAGTTACAAATCCTGAAGTAATTATAGAAGTATTATCTAAATCAACACAGAGCCATGACAAAATTGATAAATTTAGATTTTACCGTTCTATTCCCACCTTCAAAGAATATATTATAGTTAACCAATATGAATACTTAATTGAGCATTACGCTAAAAATGCTAATAATCAATGGGTATTAACAGAATATGAATCACTAGATGCAGTTTTATCACTCCAAACAATAGATTTTGAAATTCCCTTGAGTGATATTTATGAAGGGGTGAATTTGCAACCAGCAGGAGAAGCAGAAATTTAAGTACTTTACAGCTTACCTTAAGTTAGCGCGATCGTATGATGACGAATGTGGTCAGCAATAAAACTAGCAATAAAATAGTAACTATGGTCATAACCATCTTGGTAACGTAAATTGAGGGGTTGATTTACAGATGCACAGGCTTGTTCAAATAATTCTGGTTTTAATTGTTCAGTTAAAAATTTATCTGCCGTGCCTTGGTCAATTAAAATGAGACTATGATAGCCTAATTGTTTAATTAATTCACTCGCATCATAAGCGCGCCAACTATCTTGATTACTACCTAAATAACCATTAAAAGCCTTTTGTCCCCAAGGACAATTCATCGGTGCAACGATAGGTGCAAAAGCTGACACTGATTTATATTGTTTGGGGTTACGTATAGCACAAACTAGCGCCCCATGTCCCCCCATTGAATGACCGAAAATACCTTGTTTATCGGGTTTTATTGGGAAATTCGCTGCAATGACAGCAGGTAATTCTTGGACGATATAACTATACATTTGATAGTGCGATCGCCAAGGTTCTGCGGTAGCACCAATATAAAATCCTGCACCTGTGCCGAAATCCCAAGCATCATCTTCACCAGGAATACCTGTATTGCGGGGGCTAGTATCTGGTGCTACCAACATTAAACCATGCTCGGCGGCGTAGCGTTGCGCCCCAGCTTTGACCATAAAATTTTCTTCTGTACAAGTCAAACCAGAGAGGAAGTAGAGAACTGGTACTGGTTTTTGTGCTGCTTGGGGAGGCTGATAAACAGCAAAGCGCATTTCACTGTTACAAGTTGCGGAAGCATGAGAGTAAAAGCCGAGTTTTCCGTCAAAGCATTGATATTCAGAGATAGTTTGTAGATGAGTCATGATTTGTATAGCGAATTTGTGGCGATCGCTATTATTCCATTAAATCATCACTTACAGGTTGACCAGGATAAAAGCTGGCGTTAAAAACTTCAGCGAAGATATATGAACATTGCTGAGGAAACGTTGAGAATGGAAGGTTAGTTTCTGCTGATGCTAAATCTCTCGCATTTTCATAAGCTTCCTGAATTGCTATTTCTAAATAAGAGTTTAAACTTGGATTTTCTTCTAGTAATTTGAGAATATCCCGCCGTTGGATGCGAATTGTTGCTAAACAACTGCGACTGTGTTTTGTCGGTTGATATTGCCATTTTAATAGATGTGCAATTAATATACTGAGGCGATTTCGTAATTCTTGGCGTTCCTTTCTCCCCAATGGTTCAATCTCCTCGATTAAATTGGACAAGTCAAGTTGATGCCATTGTTGGTGACGCAGTAAATTAGCTTGTTGCTGACTCCAAGCATAAAAATCAGTTTTATAGAGATTTGTTTGTTTACTTTGTTGTGTTTGCATATTTAAACTTAATTCAATTTTTAGGACATTAAATCATTGCTAATAGCTAAAGTACTGCTGGATTTGTGCTTGCAACATTTTCCGAAAAGCGCGTTTAGTTTGAGTTTCGCCTAGAGTTTTGCATTGGGCTAGAAAATCGTAAACTATTGATTTAGTTAATATCGCAAATGTGGCGCTAGTTTCCGATTCTTGGTATTCGCCTTGTTCCAAAATATAAATAGTTAATTTTGTTCCGTTGTAACGCCAAAATTCAGGAACTTTCATATCCTCATACATTTGTTTTTTATTGATATCTGTATGGGTGATATCTACTTCTAAGATTAAATCTGGAGGTGGGTCTACTGCTAAATTTACTGTTTTACCTCTGACAAGAGGCTCATTTTGGATGTAGTAACATTTATCTGGTTCTGGACTAGATTTTAGGATTGGAATCTTGAGTGTAGTTGAACCCATACTCTTGAGATTGAAATTGAGTTCTTCTGCTAGTAATTCAATCAATTGCCTAACTAAACTGTTAACACTTTCATGTTCTTCTAAAGGTGTCATAATCTCCAACATTCCCTGATAATATGTCAGTCGGGCTGCGCGATTATCACCCAAAGCATCAAGAATTTGCTCATAAGCAGACCAACTGATGTTATGCAGAGTCACGCGCTTTTCTGCGAGTGGTGTTTCTTGAGGATTACGGCTTATCATTTCACTGGTAGTAATCATTTGCATCTCCCAAGTTTGATAGCAGTTAAATTAATTAGTAGATAAGTAGTTGCACAAACTTAAATTCATTCGTGGAGATTGGGAACGGGGAACAGGGAAAAGAAAAAGAATGTGTGTCATTAATTCTGTGTTGGTACTTATGGGGCGTGGTTTCCCCGCCCTTCACAAACATTATTGAATCTAAAAAGTTATAACACTGCGAATAGACGCACCTTTGTGCATCAATTCTAAAGCATCATTAATTTGCTCAATTGGCATCACATGGGTAATTAAATCATCAATATTTATCTTGCCATCCATATACCAATCAACAATTTTCGGCACATCTGTCCGTCCTCTTGCACCACCAAAGGCTGAACCTTTCCACACTCTACCTGTGACTAATTGAAACGGACGTGTACTAATTTCTTGTCCTGCGCCAGCCACCCCAATAATGACGCTGACACCCCAACCTTTATGGCAGCATTCTAATGCTTGACGCATAATATTGACATTGCCAATACATTCAAATGTGTAGTCTGCACCGCCTTTAGTTAAATCAACCAAGTAACTAACTAAATCACCCTCGACTTCTTTAGGGTTGACAAAGTGCGTCATCCCAAATTTTTCGGCTAAGACGCGTTTGCTGGGATTAATATCTACTCCCACAATCATATCGGCTCCTACCATCCGCGCTCCTTGGATGACGTTTAAGCCAATACCACCCAACCCAAACACAATAACTTTTGCACCTGGTTCTACCTTGGCGGTATAAATCACTGCACCGATACCTGTGGTGACACCGCAGCCTATGTAACAAACCTTGTCAAAGGGTGCATCTTCTCGAATTTTGGCGACAGCAATTTCTGGTAATACGGTGTAGTTAGCAAAGGTAGATGTACCCATGTAGTGGTGAATCATTTCGCCACCGATACTAAAACGACTAGTACCATTGGGCATGACACCGCGTCCTTGTGTAGAGCGAATTGCTTGACAGAGATTGGTTTTGAGGCTGAGACAATATTCACACTGACGACACTCTGGGGTGTAAAGTGGGATGACATGATCTCCTGGTTTGACGCTGGTGACACCAGCCCCCACTTCTACGACTACACCAGCGCCCTCATGACCTAAAATTGCAGGAAATAAACCTTCAGGATCAGCACCAGACAGAGTATAAGCATCAGTGTGACAAACTCCCGAAGCTTTAATTTCTACTAAAACTTCTCCTGCTTGTGGCCCTGATAATTGCACAGTTTCAATAGTTAGCGGCTGACCCGCGCCGTAAGCTACTGCGGCTTTAACTTCCACGTGTTAGCCCTCCTAAATATAAGTTGTATTAATAAAATCTTATGGGTTTATATTGATCGATGCTGAGAAGAATCTTTTTTATCTAAAATTGCATTTTCTTGTGAGATTGGTACATTAGTTACAGGCGGCAAACTCGGAAGATGATATCTATCCGCCGCATGAATTTTATAATTTTGTCAACATCTCAGTTAATTCTAATTCTACAAAGCTTATGAACCCTGCCCTAACGAAAATTGGCGCTCAAATGTCCAACCTCACTGGTGTACGCGCGATTATGAAGGACATTGTAGAAACGTTGCAGGCGAGTCAGGGGCAGGAGTTAATTAATTTGAGTGCGGGAAATCCGTTAATTTTGCCAGAGGTGGAACAGTTGTGGCGGGATGCAACGGCAGAACTGTTGGCGAGTGCGGAATATGGAGAAGTGGTTTGTCGATATGGCGCAAGTCAAGGTTATGGGCCATTAATTGAGGCGATCGCTAATGACTTCAATAAACGCTATGGTTTAAACTTAACCTCTCGCAATATCTTAATTACTCCCGGTAGCCAAAGTCTTTATTTCTACGCTGCTAATGCCTTTGGTGGCTATGACATTGATGGTGGACTGCGACAAATTGTTTTACCACTGAGTCCCGACTATACAGGCTATGGCGGTGTGTGTTTGTATCCAGAAGCTTTAATTGCTTACAAACCAACACTAGATATAGACGCAGCGAATCACAAATTTAAATACCGCCCGGATTTCAGCCAATTGTCGGTGTCTGAACAAACTGGTTGTATTATCTTCTCTCGCCCATGCAACCCCACAGGTAACGTACTAACAGCCGATGAAGTGCATAAAATTACTGCTCTCGCTGCAACTCACAATGTACCTGTGTTGATTGATTCTGCTTACGCGCCTCCCTTCCCAGCTTTAAACTTCACAGAGATGGAGCCGATATTTGGGGAAAATATTATTCACTGCATGAGTTTATCCAAAGCCGGTTTACCAGGGGAACGTATTGGTGTAGCTATTGGGGATGAAAAGTTCATTCAAGTGCTGGAGTCTTTCCAGACAAACTTGTGTATTCATGCTTCTCGTTATGGACAAGCGATCGCTTCTCGTGCAATCAACTCCGGTAAACTAGTAGACATTGCTGCAACAGTTATTCGGCCTTTTTACCAAAACAAATTTGCAGTTTTAGAAACTACTCTAGATGCTGCTATGCCTAAAGATTTACCTTGGTTACTCCACCGTGGTGAAGGCGCAATCTTTGCATGGTTGTGGTTGAAAGATTTACCCATTACTGATTGGGAATTCTACCAACAACTCAAAAAAGTTGGGGTAATTGTGGTTCCTGGTAGTACCTTCTTCCCTGGTTTACAAGAAGAATGGTCACACAAACACCAATGTTTACGCATTAGTTTAACAGGCAGTGATGCTGAGATTGTACTTGGGATGCAGCGTCTTGCCAAAGTCGCAGAGCAAGTTTATCAGCAGGCGGCGGTGAGTGCGTAGGAAGTAGGGAAGAGGGCTACAGTGTATACACAAGGCGCAATTTGTGTATTGAAACCATATCCCGCCTAGAACTAAAGTTCCAGGCTCATAGCCAAAGTCCACAAAGCGTGGACTGAGTTTTTCTTTGAGTCCTCTTGAGAGGACTTGCGCTATGAGACTCGGAATTTATTCCGAGGCGGGACAGGCTTACTACACGAAGATTTGTTTGTACACGTAGACACTAGGAGAAGAATAATCACCCTATACACAAGGCGCAATTTGTGTATTGAAACCATATCCCGCCTAGAACTAAAGTTCCAGGCTCATAGCAAAAGTCCACGCTTTGTGGACTGAGTTTTTCTTTGAGTCCTCTTGAGAGGACTTGCGCTATGAGACTCGGAATTTATTCCGAGGCGGGACAGGCTTACTACACGAAGATTTGTTTGTACACCGTAGACACTAGGAGAAGAATAATCACCAATGACCAAAAAACAAAAGAATCAAAAAGCTGAAGAAAAATCGCCACTTTCTACACCCGATGTCCCACTCCCTAATTTAGATGATTGGTTGGCAATTGGGAAAATTGTTGCACCTCAAGGGTTGGCTGGGGAATTACGAGTTTATCCAGAAACGGATTTTCCCGAACGCTTTGAAGTACCGGGAACACGTTGGCTGTTGCGTCCTGGGCAAACAGAACCCCAACCAATAGAATTATTAGACGGTCGTTATGTGGATGGCAAAAATTTATACGTAATTAGTATAGCTGGTGTAGACAACCGCAACCAAGCCGAGGAATTGCGTGATTGTCGATTATTTGTCCCGGCAAGCGATCGCCCCGAATTAGGCGAAGATGAATATCATGTTGTGGATTTAATTGGTTTGGAAGTTTATCTGCAAGCATCCGGCGAATTGTTGGGAAAAGTGGTAGATGTCATCCCCGCTGGTAATGATTTACTCGAAGTGGAATTACTCAATCATGAAAAAGCCAACAAAACAGTTTTAATTCCCTTTGTGAAAGAAATTACACCAGTTGTAGATATTGCATCTCGAAGAGTGGAAATTTTACCGCCACCAGGTTTATTGGAAATCAATTAAAGATTGGCTTTCTTTTAACTGCTGAGTTGCACCACCCGGTTGCGAAAAAACTAACGTTGTTAACCCTACTGCTAACATTCCCAGCCCGGCTAAGGCTAACATCGCTGTGCGTTTTCTCAACTTCATTGCAGCTAGTAAAACTTCGATAACAGACGCATTACCTATAACTGGAATTGACCTGAGTGCTGTTAAAGCAACCACTGCATTGAGATAGCGGTCTTTCCAGTTAGGTTGTACAATCGTCCATAACCATGAACGAAAACTGGGATGAAGATGATTTTCTAGTTTGGGAAATTGTAAGCCGCTATCACCAATATTCACTGTTTGGGTATTTGTGAGTAAGCAAATCAATGTTGCCCCCACACTATATAAATCTGAAGCTTGTGTCAAAGTCTGACCCAACTGTTCTTCTGGGGGAATGAAACCAGGAGTACCAGCAGATAATGTAGTCAAAGCTATTTTGGCATTTTGTTGGCGAGCCAAACCAAAATCAACTAAATAAGCATTAAGTTGCTCATCAACTAAAACATTTTCTGGTTTAATATCCCGATGAATAATTGGGTCAACTTGCTGTTGCAAATAAACCAAGATTTCTAAAAGTGAGATGGCTATTTGCTTAACTTCAGTTGGAGAAAATTTGTGTTTTGTCCCCAAGGGAATAGCATTTTTATACTCTTGTACTAAATAAAAATTCTCTGCGGTTGCGAAAGAATCTATGTAGCGGGGAATACGCGGATGCTGAAGTTTTTGCAAGATGGCAATTTCATGTTCATAGGCTTTTACACCTGACCAATCAGCAGTTTCATTGGCACAAATGAATTCTTTAATTACTACTATTTGTTGAGATTTACAGTCATAGGCAAGGTAAACAATGCGTCTAGCTTCGTGATTACGCCCCAGTTCTCGAATCACTTGATAGCCTTGCAAAGAAAAATCTGGATGGTGACTGACGGGAATTGTCCCTTTATTACGCACATCAAGCTCCATTACACACCACCTGAGTTTGATTTTGTCAAGGTGCAATCAGAATAAAAGGTACTCACCCGTTAAATGAAGTGTGAAGGATGAAGTATGAAGTCTGAAATAGAAAGCAGAATTCAGAAGTAAAATCATCTTGATGTTGGACTGGAAAACCTAGATAGTTTACTTCACTTACTTGAAACTCTCTGTAAATACAGAAATTAACACTTTAGACTTCACACTTCATACTTCACACTTCAGATTTGTGTTAACCAATTAATCATTTGAGTGTTGACAATATCTGGAACTTCATCGTGAGGACAATGACCGGCGTTAGGAATGGGAACAATTTTGATATCTTTGCCATTCGCCCGCGCCTCTTCGTAAATCTTCGCCCCAGTAATTGGTGTCCAGGGATCGTCAGCACCCCAAATCACTAATAAGGGACGTTCAACTTTGGGTAAAAGTTCCTCTGGACTAGGGCCAGGAGGTGCAGTCAATATAGATGCAAAAACTTCTTGCGCGCCTGGATCACAAGAGGGTGTATAAAGTAAATCAACTAATTCATCAGTAACAGCAGCCCGGTTGCGGTAAACCTGATATAAGGTGCGGCGAATTTGGGCTTTTTGGCGAATGCGGTTAAAGACAAATTTACCAGTAATAGGCGATCGCACCACTTTATTAAAAGTCGCCATCACAATGCGTAATGGTGGGTTTAATTCATGGGGACGATGACTCAAGCCACCCGCTGAGTTAATCAAAACCCCAGCCGTACAAATTTCTGGATATTCTGTCAATACTATCAAGCTAATCAGTGCGCCAATGGAGTTACCAATAAACACCGCAGGTTCTTGAATATGCGCCGTCCAAAAATCTTTCAGTAGTTCTACCCAGATTTCCACAGAGTAATTCAGCGGCGGTTTATCAGAACCACCAAAACCCAACAAATCCACAGCATAAACTTTGTAACCAGCATCAGCTAACACCGGAATATTCTTACGCCAATGTCCGATGGAAGCCCCAAAACCATGCACCAAAACCAAAGGCTTACCTGTACCCATGACAGTGTATTGAATTTTATGCCCCTGCCAAGTCCAAATAAATTTTTCTAAATTGACTGAAGGTAGTTGCTGGGTAGTTAAGCTCATTATTAAGATTCCTAAACTATTACTTTCTATAGTAAAGTCTAAAGAATTTCGGGTAATGCGATCGCGGGTATGTGACTTTGGGAACTATTCAAGCAGGCGATCGCCATATTGTTAAGTAATCCAAATAAGCTGGAGAAATGTTCATTTCATCTTCACAAAGGGATTAATAAGTCAAGGGAATTCATATTCTCTTCACTTACTAGCCGATTGGTACGGTGTGAGATGAAACACATAAAAACTCGTTCTTTAGCTCATTTGAGTCAAGTGATTCTTGCTGCAACTTCTGTAGCAATTTTGTCACCAATCTTTTCCGCAGCCGCAGCGCCTCGGTTCTCAACCACCATTGCACAAACGCCTGTTAACTCCACAAGCCAACAACTGTTAGCTGATGAGTTAAGCAGCAATAGCTCAGACTTACCTGAATCGGTCAAAATTGCTGTTTTACAGGATATTTCCGAGCGCACAGGTGCAAAAACTTCCGCTTTACGTGTTGTTAAAGCCCAACAGCAAACTTGGTCTGATGGCTGTTTGGGTTTAAAAGCGGATGACAACTGCTCTCAAGCAATAGTACCTGGTTGGCACGTAGTGGTTGCCAACGTCAAGCAAGTTTGGGTATACCGGACTGATGAGTCGGGAAGTGTCACCAAACTAGATGAAGACTCTACCCAGAGCCTGACAGCATTGATTACTCGTCGAGAAACTAGCACTCGTCAAACCAGCAGTACAGCTATCAAACGCACGGTAATAGCCCAACGCAGTACGGAAGTCAGTGCTGCTAGTACCGCAGTCAAGGCGAAAAAGACAGGTTTTAGTCTTGCTATTTTGCAACCATCTGGTGACTTTTCCGAAGTAATTGCCCGCGTTTCCTTAAAATCTAAACGCCACAAGGGCTACTTAAAAGAGAGATTTCTCGGTGATTACAAATACAAACTTAAGCACAAGGCGAAATTCGTTAAAGGTATCAAAGCAGGCGATCGCGTAGTCGTCAGATTATACGATACTCAAAACCGCTTTATTGGCTACAGCGAATTTGAATGTTTGCAAGCATTCAGCAGTGTAAACTTAGTTTTGTCTGCTAATCCCAGTGAATATCAGGTTGTCCGCACTGTATATGGAGTTGATGCTGATGAAGACGGCACAATTGACTCTGGTAGTAGCACTTACGACTACTTCACCCAAGTTAGCGACCAAAGAGTGACTTTCCTTAGCAGTTCGCAAACTGTTAACGTTAGCCAGTTCCAAACAGAAAGTTTCTCTTCAGTGGCGACAAATAGTGTCTACCCCACTTCTTTTAGCAGTGGTCAATTCGCCCTAGTGCGTCAAACAATTAGCAGTTTTAGCTACAACTTGGCAGAAGCTTTAAAAGCTGAACCAGGCCGTTTAGTAGAACTCAATGAAGTCAGCGATGATGATAGTTCTATTTATGAAATCGGTCAGATGATGATGAGTTACCGTGCAATCGGCGTAGCCCAAGGTATTCAGGTTAAGTTTAACGATGTCTCAACTAACCACTGGGCTAACGATTTTATTGCAGAGTTGGCAGCTTTGCAAGTGATTCAGGGTTTTCCCGATGGGACTTTCCGCCCCGACGAACAGGTGACTCGCGCTCAATTTGCGGCGATGATCAGTCAAGCCTTTGAAAAGGTCAATATTCGTCAAGCAGTTAGTTTTAGAGATGTATCTACAAAATATTGGGCTTACAGTGCCATCCGTGAAGCTTACTCTACAGGCTTTTTAGGCATTTCTGGGAATAAATTTAACCCCACCCAAGCCTTATCTCGTTTGGAAGTACTGCTATCGTTAGCACGCGGGCTAAACTATACCTTTAGTGGTTCCACAGAATCAATTTTGGCAGCTTATTCTGACGCTGCAACTATTCGGAGTGACGTACGAAATGCGATCGCTGCACTGACAGAACGAGGTATTGTCGTTAATTACCCTAATGTTCAGACTCTCAATGCTGACAAGGTAGCAACGCGAGCCGAAGTTGTAGCTTTGATATATAAGGCGTTAGTTAGCACAGGCGAAGCTGCTGAAATTAACTCTCAGTACGCTGTTGAACAAACACAGCAGCAAGCCGAAGTTGAAGAAAACAGTGTAACTGAAGATAGAAAACTCCGCCGTCATTGTAACCAAGGAATTGGTAATGGTTCTGAAGGCTGTGATCCAGGTAACTCTCATCCTCATGGTGGTAGTAACGACGAAGGTGGTAGAACTCCTGGGAGAAGGTAAGATTCAAGTTTTGTAGAAACGCTCTTCATAGTTTCTACCAATGCACAGTAGGATAAAACTCAAAAGTAAAAGGTAAAAATTATTTTTTATTGTCTACCTTTTACTTTTTTTTTACCCAGATATTTGGCTACTACAGGAATCATATTTGATTTGGAGAAAAAAACTCATTACACCGCTGTTATAGCAAAGTGCTGAGTGCTGAGTGGAAACCCAGTATCATGAAGTCTTTAAGCTATCAAAACTGTCCTAACCTAAGTGACTACGGCTATACTTCTTTTTCTGCCCCCTGTTCCCTACCTACACAATTAATTTCAACAATCAAGTCGGATTCCTATAGCTTTAATTGACATTATTGTGAACATAAATATCACGAATGGGGAAGGGAATGGAAATTCCTAATTCTTGATAACGTTTGTGCAGCTTTTTAACAAATAAATGTTTACCCATTCTTTGATCAAAGTATTCACTTACTCGCATATAAAGAGTAAAATCTATACTAAAATCTCCAAAAGTATGAAATCTAATATATGGCTGATTTTGCATTAATTCTGGAGCAATTTCTTGCATTACCTCTTTGGCAACTTCGACAGTTACTTTTTCCACCTGCTCTAAATCACTCTCGTAACTTACCCCAACATTTATCGTTAAAGTGATTTCTTTCGCAGGTAAATGATAGTTAGTAAAAATTGCCGATGCTAATTTAGAATTAGGTACAATCACCACATTATTGGAAAGCTCTTTAATCGTAGTATTCCGCCAAGTAATATCTGTGACGTAACCTTCATGTCCAGCATCTAATTTGACATAATCTCCTGTTCTCACCTGTTTGGAAATAATTAGATAAAAACCGGAAAATAAATTTGCTAGAGTATCTTGCAGTGCTAAACCTACAGCAATACCACCAATTCCTAAAGTTGTAACTATCGGTGTTACTTGTACACCTACTGTTTGTAATATAATTAGCGCACCTAAAACTAAAACGGCGGTCTTTACAAGATTAGAAATTAGTGAGGTGGGAACTCCTTCGGTTTTGCGAATAAATAAATTGACAAAACCACCACTCAGTCTTGCTAAAACCAAAGTAACTGAACATAGAAAAATAATTGTAATAATTCTTTCGATGACAATCTTTAATTCGGTGCTTATGTTAGGAGAAGCCGCAACTAAAGCCGATGAAACCCCAGCCAATATAAACCAAATAAAAGTTACTCGATGTAAAGCTTGGAAAATTATCCTGCTTCCCGGAATTTGCTTCTGAATAATAATTTTTTTTAACTTGTGAAATAAAAATTTTTCACAAACAAATCCAGTCAGTAAGCTAACTAAAATAAGTGCGGCTGGTAAAATCCATTGCGTCATAGTTAATTTGATTTTTTAAGTTTAACAACAAAAATTAAAGAAATATTATAAAACAATTATTAGTGAAACGCATCTGGCAAATAAAGTACTTTCTTCACCTTTAGGTATATTTAACATCAGAAATATGATGAAAAATACATAATATGCACTTGCCGATAATTTATCACCCAAACTATGTTGCACCTTTACCGGAAGGGCATCGTTTCCCGATGTCTAAGTTTAGTAAATTGTATGAATTGTTACTAAATGATGGTGTAGCCCAAGCAGAACAGTTTCACATTCCACAACTCCCACCGCAAGATTTAATTGAGTTAGTGCATACACCAGACTATGTTCAAGCATATTGCCAGGGAACTTTAGATGCGAAAGCACAACGGCGGATTGGCTTGCCTTGGAGTCCTGCCTTAGTGAATCGTACCTGTGTAGCGGTTGGTGGTACGATACTGACAGCCCAGATGGCTTTAGCAAAGGGTTTAGCTTGCAATACGGCTGGTGGTACTCATCACGCCTTTCCCAGTTATGGATCTGGTTTTTGTATTTTCAATGATTTAGCGATCGCATCTCGTGTTTTGCAAAAACTGGGACTGGTGCAGAAAATCTTGATTATAGATTTGGATGTGCATCAAGGAGACGGTACTGCTTTTATTTTTGCTGATGATGAAAATGTGTTTACTTTTTCGATGCACTGTGAAGTCAATTTTCCCGGTACAAAACAACACAGCGATTTAGATGTTCCCCTCCCCATAGGAATGGAAGATGATGACTATTTGCAAACTTTGGCAAAATATTTGCCAGATTTGTTATCGGGTATTCAGCCAGATTTAGTATTTTACGATGCTGGTGTTGATCCCCATATATGCGATCGCTTGGGAAAATTAGCCTTAACGGATACTGGTCTTTTCCGCCGCGAAATGCAAGTTTTAACTACCTGTGTCAGTGCAGGTTATCCAGTCGCCTGTGTCATTGGTGGAGGCTACGCTGATGATATGAAATCTTTGGTATGGCGACATTCTCTGTTGCATCGTGCGGCAAGTGAAGTTTATCAGCAGTATAGACTTTAGGTTATAGGGGACAGGGGACAATACTTTTTACTCAGCACTCAAAACTCGGCACTCAGCATAGAGTAATCCGATATAATCACCTCAATGACTTTGATACATCGAATATTGTGATTGCTATCTATCCCGGCAGCTTTGACCCCATCACCTTAGGACACCTCGATATTATTCAACGCGGTAGTCGGCTGTTTGACCAAGTAATTGTAGCTGTACTGCGGAATCCGAATAAAGTGCCGTTATTCACTGTGCAGGAACGACTAGAACAAATTCGGATAGCTACGCAACATCTCCCAAATGTCGAAGCGGATAGTTTTGATGGCTTGACAGTGAATTATGCCCAACAGCGCCAAGCACAGGTGTTGTTACGAGGTTTACGGGCAATTTCTGACTTTGAAGTAGAATTACAGATGGCTCACACGAATAAAACTCTCTCTACTCAAATTGAAACAGTTTTTCTCGCAACATCAAATGAGTATAGTTTTTTAAGTAGTAGTGTGATAAAAGAGATCGCAAGATTTGGTGGTTCTGTCGATCATCTTGTTCCCCCGCACATTGCTTTAGATATACACAAATGTTACAACAACAACTATCCAATAGCGAACCCGACCACAACGGCAATTATCCCGCCCCTCCAGAGTATCCCAATGGAGTCGGCAACGGGGACAACTCCCGAACAGGAGTAGACATTCAGCAAGAACTCAACCGTTTAGAAGATTTGATTTTGTCTAGTTGGCGAGTTCCGCTGACGGGGCGCACATTAATAGACGAAGACAAATTATTTGAACAACTAGATTTTATTCGCGTTTCCTTGCCCTCGGTGTTTCAGGAAGCCTCTGCGATTCTGCAACACAAGCAAGAAGTGATGTTAGAAGCGGAAGAATATGGGCAGCAGATTGTCGAAGCAGCCCAAGCCAAAAGAGCGCAAATTTTGGCAGAAAGTGATATTCTTCGGCAGGCGGAACGAGAAGCAGAACAACTACGGCGCAAAACCCAGCAAGAATGCGAGGAAATGATGCAGGAAACCATCGCCGAAATTGACCGCAGGCGACAAGCTTGTATGGAAGAATTAGAACAAATGCGGCAAACTGCGATCGCTCAAGCCCAAGAAATTGAAGATGGTGCTGATCAATATGCCGATAGTGTCCTCGAAAATATCGAGCAAGATCTCAAAGACATGTTAAGAATTATTACCAATGGCAGACAACAATTACACCAAGAAAATCAATCTCAAGGTTATTCTTCTAAAAAGAAATAAAGGCAGAGGCGGGAAGCGGCACTCAGGAGGTAGGGGGCAGAAGCAGTATTAAATACTCAGCACTGAAAAACTTTAGCCGAGTATTCTATGAGGCGTTGATTGGGTGTGAATAAACTGTTTTGCTGTATTCTTGTCAAAGGCTACGATTTTGAAGTCACCCGCAATCCTTTGAATTTGTATATTAGTGATTCCCATTACGGTAGCTTAGGTAATAATGGCGATGATTGGGAGATTCTGCAAAGCAGATATGCTTTATGTTTGCTATTTAAATATCTTGCCACTTTGGGGATGATAAATATTGCCTACGTTCACCCAGGCAGTATTTGCCTTGATTACACCGATCTATGGGGAACAGATGACTTACATATTTCTCAGCCGGACGGTTGTGTTTGCAATTAACACCCTTGGGTGCATATTCTTTAGGTATCTAAAATGACTATACCCCGCCGCCGTTGGAAGTCAGGACAGTATTCCGAGTGCTGCCAAACTTAGAAATAGCGGCTACTGGCGAACCATTCACACCCGCGGATACTCTGGTGTTGGATGTTTACGCCCAAAAAATTTCTGATGCTTTGTGGCGGTTGGAAATAGCTAAGTTACTGAGTGCAATTGAAGAAGGCTAAAGCGTAGCCCAATTAAGAAAATTTCTCTAAGCCCTGAGTGGCCATGAATTACTAGAGACAGTAAATCAATTTTTGGTAGATATTGAAGCCAGAGGAAATAGTTTACGCGATCGCGGCCAAGCCCGATTGATAGAATGTGCTGATGTAGCTTTGGCAGTATTAATCGCTAATGATTCCCCCATGAACAAGCTATGTTTTTTAGCGAGAGAAAAACATTTAGTTATTCCTGGCGAATCAGAAACTAAATTCCGTAACGCTGTGAAAAAATTAGATTATGGCATTGCTTTGGGCGGATAAGATTCTTATCGCTCTTTTGTTACTCTGATGAGAAAAGCATCTAAATATTTTTATGCATCAGCTTTAGCACCTGGAAGCCATGCCTTTAGGCTTATCGCCACAGTATTTATGCAAATTACTTACTCACGAATTATACACTTAAGCCAGATTATTGATAGAAATATTCCTTTATGGCCGGGCGACCCACCAGTAGAATTTATGACTGTTGCGGATATCGCCGATGATGGCTACTATCTACGGAGTTTTTCTCTGGGGGAACATAGTGCTACTCATATCAACGCCCCTAACAGTTTTGTAACTACTGGTGTAGGAATTGATGACTATCCGGCGGAATCACTGGTTTTATCGGCGGTAGTGATAGATATCTGCGAAGTTGCAATTAATTATCCTGATTATGCTTTGAGTATTGCCGATATTTTAACTTGGGAGGAAAAATACGGTGAAATTGACAGCGGCAGTTTAGTGCTACTGTATACTGGCTGGCAGCATAAATGGACAGATAGAAACGCATTCTTTAACCAAGATGCCCAAGGAATTATGCACTTTCCAGGGTTTAGTCGTGATGCTACACAGTTTTTGCTCAAGGAACGGCACATTGCTGGTGTAGGAATTGATACTCATGGTGTTGACCCTGGACAGGATCAGAGTTTTACAACTAACCGCTTAGTTTTGGCACAGCAAGGCATTGTTTTGGAAAATTTGACTAACTTAGATCAACTGCCGCCTAAAGGTAGTACATTAGCGATCGCAATTCTCAGATTACGTGGTGGTTCTGGTTCTCCTGTGGGTGTGTTGGCTTTTGTGCCTTAACTTTTGTGTATAACTTTTTCGTCTTCTGCCCATTCTGGAAACTAGGCGTTAACTTAGAAAGCGAATCGAATCTATAGCAATTATCTAAAAGAAATTTTTAAATACTAATTATGACTTTGCTAACTTGTCGCAATTATATTGATGGTCAATGGGTGGATGCTACGACAGGAAATATTCTCGAAAGTTATAACCCTGCTTTGGTAAGCGAAGTTGTCGCCACCTTTCCCCGTTCTCAAGCTGAGGATGTTGATAAAGCTGTTACCGCCGCCCGCAAAGCTTACAGCAGTTGGCGGAAAGTTCCTGCCCCAGCTAGAGCCGAATATATTTTTCGTGTGGGAGAATTATTACTCCAGCATAAAGAAGAACTCGCTCAATTAATTAGTCGAGAAATGGGTAAACCCCTCACCGAAGCTAGGGGTGATGTGCAAGAAGGTATTGACTGTGCTTTTTATAGTGCTGGCGAAGGGCGGCGGTTGTTTGGGTTAACCACACCTTCCGAAATGCCAAATAAATTTGCCATGACGGTGCGAATGCCCATTGGTGTGTGTGCTTTAATTACCCCGTGGAACTTCCCTGTGGCTATTCCTTGCTGGAAAGCTATGCCGGCTTTGGTATGTGGTAATACTGTTATTCTCAAACCTGCTGAAGATACTCCAGCTTGTGCAACCAAACTCATAGAGATTTTCGCCGCCGCCGGTTTACCCGCAGGGGTAGTTAACTTGGTGCATGGTGTTGGTGAAGAAGTTGGTAAAGCTTTAGTCGAACATCCCCAGGTTGATTTAGTTTCTTTTACTGGTTCTTCGGAAACGGGTGCTTTTGTAGGTGCAACTTGCGGACGCACTCACAAACGTGTTTGTCTGGAGATGGGCGGTAAGAATGCCCAAGTAGTGATGGAAGATGCCGACTTAGGACTGGCTTTAGATGGTGCTGTATGGGGGGCTTTTGGGACAACTGGGCAACGCTGTACGGCTACGAGTCGGCTGATATTACACCGCGATATTAAAGAAAAGTTTACGGCAATGCTGTATGAACGTACCAGCAAGTTACGCCTGGGCGCTGGTTATAACCCAGATACAGAAATTGGGCCAATAATCAATCAAAGGCAATTGCAACGGGTGAATGAATATATGAACATCGCCCGTGAAGAAGGTGCAAAAATATTAATTGGTGGTGAAATTGCTAATGAGGGACAACTACAACAGGGTAATTTCTTTTTGCCAACTATTCTAGATAATGTTACGCCAGATATGCGCGTTGCCCGTGAAGAGATATTTGGCCCTGTGGTGGCATTAATTGAGGTTAATTCCTTTGAAGATGCGATCGCTATTCTCAATGATACTAATTACGGTCTGTCTTCTTCTATTTATACCCGCGATATCAACCGCGCGTTTACCGCAATGCGCGACATTGAAGCAGGTATCACCTATATTAACGGCCCGACTATTGGCGCGGAAGTACATTTACCTTTTGGTGGTGTTAAACAAACAGGTAACGGCCACCGAGAAGCCGGAACTACTGCTTTAGATGTGTTCACAGAATGGAAGAGTGTGTATGTTGACTTTTCTGGTAATTTACAACGCGCCCAAATAGATAATCGAAGTTAGTCCAGTAAAGTGCTGAGTGCTGAGATGTCGGTTGAGTGGAGGAACGGAAACCAACATTATCAAAACTTTGTTGGGTGACGCTATCGCTAAAACCAACCTACTATTCTGTCACCTGCTATATTTTTAATTTGCATTAGGTATCGTGGGAACGATGATGGGTTTTGATTTATCTTTGTGTAATTGATTCTCGGCTTGGTTACGTGCAGTTATCGCCTCTTGATAATCTGGCTTATATTTAATAGCTTGATTGTAAGATGCGATCGCCTCTTGATAGCGGTTTAAATTGAGTAAGGCATTGCCTCGGCTATACCAACTTTCGTAATGTTTTGGATTGTAGCGTAATGCTCGATTGTAAGCTGCGATCGCTTCTGGATATTTTTGCAAATTGTATTGAGAATTTCCCAAACTGTACCACAGTTGATAATCGTTGCGTTTAATACTAGCGGCTTTATTATAAGCTGTAATTGCGTCTTCGTAGCGTTGCAACTGGTGTTGTGACCAACCAATATTATACCATGCTTGATAGTTGTCAGAATCATTTTTAATTACTTGCTTAAATGATTCAATGGCTTCAGCATATCGTTTTAAAGTAATGAGAACATTTCCTCTCGATAACCACGCTTGGTAATAACTAGGTTGATATTGTACCGCCTTATCGTAAGCTGTAAACGCATCTTCGTAGCGATTTAAATTTACCAGAGAGTTGCCGCGATTATACCAAGCTTGATAGTAGTCAGATTTAATTTCTATGACTTTATCATAAGCTGCGATCGCTTCATCATAATTTTTTAAATTTTGCCATGCCAAGCCTTTACTATACCAAGCTTCAATATAATCAGATTTTAATTCAGTGGCTTTTTCATACGCTCTAATAGCATTATCATATTGCTTTAACTCAGTGAAAACTTCACCCTTAGCATTCCACACTTCTGGGTAATCATCGTGGAGTTGTAACGCTTTATCAAATGCGGCGATCGCTTCTGGATATCGTTGCAATTTCTGTAAGGTAAAACCTCTACCACTCCAAGCATCTAAATAATCTGGCTGAATTTGAATAGCTTTTTCATAAGCAGCTAAAGCATCATCATATTGCTTTAATTTAAATAATGTTTTACCTTGCCCATTCCACCCTTGAGCATAATCTGGTCTAATATTAACTGCTTGTTCATAAGCAGATAAAGCATCTTGATAACGTTGCAGTTCAAACAGCGTATTTCCTTGTTTCGATAATTCTGTAGCATTATTAGCATTAATTTTATTCAGCACAAATAAAGAGGCTATACCAGCAATACCTAATAAAAAAATAGCCCACAATAACTTGGCAAATAAACTTTTGTCATGCTTGCCTACTTTCAGCTTTTTGGGTAAAATTCCTGTAGAGATATTGATGGTGTGATTATCAGGCTGATTAATTTTTTTCAATGCTGCTAATGCGACTGTAGCTGAAGCATAACGTTGACGAAAATCATAACAGACCATTTTATTTAAAAATCTGGCGAAATCTGGCGAAACTTGTACTTGATTTTCCCAGATGATTTCATTCGTTTCGGCATCTTTTTCTAATTGTTCAGCAGGGATTCCCGTCAAAGCTTGAATTGCAATCATCCCCACTGCATAGATATCACTGCTATATTTTGGTGAACCTTGTGCTTGTTCGCTAGGTAGATAACCCGGAGTACCAATTGCCACGGTAGACTTAGTGTAACCTTCGGGTGTAATTACTTGGGTAGTGATTTGTTTGACTGCGCCAAAATCTATTAAAATCAACTTGTTATCAGCATCTCGTCGGAGTAGATTCCGGGGATTTACATCACGATGAATGACATTTTGTTGATGAACAAATTCTAAAATTTCTAATATTTCTTGTAAGATTAGTATAACTTTGTCTTGACTGCAAGTTTGACCAGAAACTAACTCTTTACTTAAATCATGACCGGGGATAAATTCTTGGACAAGATAAAATTCGGCATTCTCTTCAAAATAGGCTAACAATTGGGGAATGCGATCGTGTGTACCTAATTTATAAAGAACCTGCGCCTCTGTGTCAAATAACCGCCTAGCTATCTCTAAAGTTGCTGCATTGCTGGCTTGAGGCTTGAGTTTTTTGACAACACATTGGGGCGAACCTGGTAGCTGAGTATCGCAAGCTACAAAAGTTTCACCAAATCCCCCACCTCCCAAGTGGCTAATAATTTGGTATCTTCCAACAAGTGTGTTTCCCAGCATTTCGTTTGCCTAGTTAAATGCAACGCAGTCTGATTCCAATATTGACACAAGGAAAAGTATGCAGTGTGAAATTTTGGTAAGTATTCAGGAGTCAGAATACATCCGTCAGAAGGTTTAAAGAGTCAGGAGAAATATTTGATGAATTAATTTGCGAATCCTATAGATACTTCTAAATTCTGACAAATTTTGTCTTTTGATTATTGACTAATTCTCATGATTCCTATTAGCGATCGCCTGCATCATCGTAGCAAATCAATTACCCTTATTACTGATATATATTCCGCTAAAACTACCAGCAACTTTTTATCTCTTTTGGTGGTTTGGGCAGCACATTTTTTATGGTATTTGTAGTTTAGATATTTCCCCAGTCGGGGCAAACTCACCCAGCCTAGCTTATGGGATGCAGATTGTTGGATGATTGATGGGCGTGGCTTACATCAAATTAAAACGATAAATCATAAAACTGAGGCAGTAAAAGCTTTTCAACCCTGTAACCTGTAACCTGTAACCTATCCCCTACTATATCTTGCGGCTGAATCGATGATGTAACCAGCGAGAGATTGTATTTTCGCCCGAAAAAATTCATACTCGTTCACACTATTGGGTCTCTGCCGTTTCAATTGAGATTGTTTATTGCAAGTGGTTTTCAAAATGCCAGACCATGATCGAGATGAATTAGCAGCTTTACGGCAGCGTGTTGCAGAGTTAGAAAACTTAGAAATTCACTATCAGTGTCAGCAAGTTGCACTTGAGACACAGTTAATTGAACTACAAGTAAAACTCCAAACAGCAGGTATCAATCCTCATGGTCAAGCAGATATGGCATTAACGCTGCAACAACTCCAACAGGAAAAAGCCGAACGACAACAAGTTGAAGTCGCTTTGCAAGACAGCGAACAACTTCTGAGACTAGCAATAGATGCTGCTTGGATGGGTTTTTGGGACTGGGATATTTTTAGCGATAAATTAATTTGGTCAGAAAGTCATGAACTCCTGTTTGGCTTAACTCCCGGTAGCTTTGACAATACTTATGCAGCATTTTTAGCTTGTGTGCATCCTGAAGATAGACAATCTGTCACCACAAATATCACTGCTGCTTTGTCTAACAAAACTGATTACAACGAAGAATTTCGTGTTATCTGGCCTGACCAAAGCTTACATTGGATTTCTGCTCAGGGAAAATTTTACTATAACGAGCAAGGACAGGCAATGCGGATGTTCGGTGTATGTATGGATATTACTGCTCGTAAGCATACAGAAGAACATACCCGTCAATTAACTAGCCAAGTTCAAGAACAAGCAAATCTGTTAAATGCTATCCTGGCTACCTCTGTAGATCATATTTATATATTTGATCGCATCGGTCGCCATCAGTACGTAAGTCATGGTGGCGCTACTATACTAGGTTTCCAACCGCAGGATATTTTGGGTAAGACATTGCGAGACTTGAATTTACCCAATGATTTTGCTGAACAAGTAGAAACTCAGCAACAAGCCGTCATGCTATCTGGGGAATCAATTAAGGATGAATGTCAATTACTCACAATTGAGGGATTGCGTGACTATGAATATATTCTCACGCCTCTACGCAATCATGCCCAAAGCATTGAAGGTGTAATTGTCGTCTCTCGTGATATCACTGCACATAAAAAAGTAGAACAGTCATTACGAGAAAGTGAAGCCAGATTCCGCCGCTTGTTTGAGTCTAACTTAATAGGCGTGGCGTTTTGGAATATTGATGGCTTTATTACTGATGCCAACGATGCTTATTTACAGTTAGCTGGTTACACCCGTGATGAGTTTACTGTTTTCGGGAAAATTGATTGGCGAGAAATCACACCACCAGAGTATCAAGATTTAGACACTCGCGCCCTGCTAGAAGTACAAATAAAGGGAGTTTCGCAGATTTATGAGAAAGAATATGTCCACCGCAACGGTCAGCGAGTAGCGGTTGTTTTAGGGATAGCATTATTAAATGATTATCAAGATAGAGGTGTAGCTTTTGTTTTAGATATTAGCGATCGCCAACGCGCCGAACAAGAACGCGATCGATTATTACAAACAGAACGCATCGCCCGTCAAGAAGCAGAAATTGCTAACCGCATCAAAGATGAATTTCTGGCGGTTCTCTCTCATGAACTGCGGACTCCACTTAACCCAATTTTAGGTTGGGCGAAATTATTGCGAAATCGCCAGTTTGATACAAAAACTACCAAACAAGCTTTAGAAACTATTGAACGCAACGCCAAATTACAAACCCAATTAATTGAAGATTTATTAGATGTTTCCCGCATCCTCCAAGGGAAATTAAGTTTAAATGTTTGTCCCGTCAGTTTAGTCATGGTTGTGCAAGCAGCCTTAGAAACAGTACGCTTGGCAGCAGAAGCCAAATCTATCCAAATTCATACCGTGTTTGACCCCAATATCGGCCAAGTTATGGGTGATCCAAATCGCTTGCAACAAGTGGTGTGGAATTTACTTTCTAATGCCGTTAAGTTTACCCCAACCGCCGGACAGGTAGAAATTCAAGTTAAAGAAATTGCTGGTCAAGCGCAAATTCAAGTCAGCGATACTGGGAAAGGAATTACACCAGAATTTTTACCTTATGTCTTTGATTACTTTCGTCAAGCAGATGGTACCACAACCCGCAAATTTGGCGGTTTAGGTTTAGGATTGGCAATAGTCCGTCAGGTAGTAGAAATGCACGGTGGTACAGTCAAAGCAGACAGTCCCGGTGAAGGGTTAGGTGCTACCTTTACCGTCAGGATACCTTTGTTAGTGATCAACGAACCAATCAGACGACCAGAAAATGAATTTTTAACTTCTGAGTCTGAGTCTCCCAATCTTTCCGGTGTCAAAGTTTTAGTAGTGGATGATGAACCAGATATCCGCGACTTAATTACCTTTATTTTGCATGATTATGGTGTGAATGTTACCGCCGTTATCTCCGCAACCGCAGCCCTCGATGAAATGTCTCACTCAATACCTGATATCTTGATTAGTGATATTGGGATGCCTGAAGTAGATGGTTATATGCTAATTCGGCAATTACGCCAGCGATCGCCCCAACAAGGCGGAAACATCCCCGCGATCGCCCTTACAGCCTACGCTGGGGAAATTAACCAAAAGCAAGCACTCACCGCCGGATTTCAACTGCATATACCCAAACCAGTCGATCCCGAAGCATTAGTGAAAGCGATCGCTAGTTTGGTTAAGTGCTGAGTTAGGAGTGCTGAGTGCTGAATAATCACTCAAATCATCCTGTCTAGCCTCTAATTCTCTAGCTCTTTTCAATAAACACTTGCTTTTTCCAGCAGCAACATATATATTTCTACCCATCTTTTGCCGCTAAACTTTTGTATTCTCTGCGTAACCATGCGGTTTCGATATCTTTATCATGTCTAGCCAAAGCATAATTCAAAGTATATATACTGATGGCGCTTGTACTGGTAATCCTGGCCCTGGAGGTTGGGGTGTTGTAGTTTATTTCCACGATGGCTCAGTTCACGAAATGGGTGATGCTGCATCCCATACAACTAATAATAAAATGGAGATGCAAGCGGCGATCGCTGCCTTAAAATATTTCCATGCTTCTCAGCAATCTCAACCCATCACTCTTTACACAGATAGCGAATATCTCATCAATTGTGTTACCAAATGGGTCAAGAACTGGAAAAGAAAAGGCTGGAAAAAAGCTGACGGTAATCCTGTACAAAACCAAGACCTTTTGGAAGTTTTAGATGAACTAAATACTCGTCAGATTAGTTGGGAACACGTTCGAGGTCATGCTGGTAACATCGGGAACGAACGCTGTGATGTGATCGCCCGGAGTTTTGCATCGGGTAAAGTTCCATCACTCACAGAATTATCTTCTACCAATGCTCACAAAACTTTACCTACTTCTCATGAGCTAAATGTAGCGAAAGTTTCTCAAGATAAGGCACACTCGACAATAATTAGCAAAGTAAAATCGGAAACTATTACATCTGCATCAGATATAACCGTTATGGAACCATCCACCGCACAGACTGCGGCCGCAATTGACACAACAACACCTGGAATCAGGGTCGATCAACTCCGCAACTTGGTTGAAACTCTACGTATCGCTGATGAAATTGCTGAAAAAGGCTATCTAATTACTAGTTCTGAATTAGCAGACTTAATGGATGTCCACGCCAGCGCCGTCACTAGTCGGGGGGATCAATGGCGCTGGCGGAACTGGATTGTGTCACGAGTCCGCCGCGAAGGTAATCAAATTCTTTGGGAACTTGAACGAGGCGATCGCGTGGGAGGTGAGGAAGAATAGGGGTGTATGAGTTTAGGGGTGTAAGGGTGTATTAAAGACTCAGCACTCCCAACTCAGCACTCACATATCATACTTCCTACCTCGCCATTCCCGTGGGGTGTGGAACGCAGATAAGAAAATGCGTAATACTGCGATAGGATCAGCCAGCGGGGATAGCCAGAATAACCAGCCACCCTGAGCGATTTTGCGATCATAAGAAGGTGCGATCGCAAATAACATTCCCACGCGAATCAGCAACAGAAATCCATTCAAACCCAGCAATAAAAGTAGTGGTAATGAGAAAGGCGTGGGCAGAAAAATCAAGTAAGCAAGTATAATTACTAGGGGCAGACCTTGGACTGCTGAAAGTAGCCATAAGTCTCCCCAAATTTGCCCAGAAGTCGAAGCGTCTTTTAAGTCTAGACTACGCCCCCATTCTTTCCACGTTTCTAGCGCCCCCTCATACATCCGCACCTTTAGCACCTTGGCCCCATCTAAAAAGCCTACTTTATATCCTTGAGCCGCAATATACCGTGCTAAAGTAACATCATCACAAAAAGAACTTCTAGCGCTGGTATAACCGCCCACAGCCGCTAAAACAGCACGACGACATAAAAAACATTGCCCATTAGCCATCACTCTTTCTGCTTGCTCAGTTCTAATTCCTGCTGGGTCAAAGCGATATAGCAGAGTCATCAATAAAGCTGGTTGTAACAAACACTCTCCGGGATATTGAAGAATGAACTGGGGTGAGAGTGACACCAAATCATAGCCTTGTGCAGTTGCGGTTCGGACTAAACCCGCCACCAAACCCGGATGTGGTTGAGTGTCCGCATCCATCCCCAAAAACCACTGGCTTTCCTCAGCACTATATAAAAAACCATTATGTAACGCCCAAGGACGACCCACCCAATCAGTCGGTAAAGGATCATCTGTCATTACCCGAAAGCGGGGATCTTTTTGCTGTGCAGCTTTTACTAAGTCAGGAGTTCCATCTTGGGAATTACTATCTACAACGATAATTTCTCGAACTTCATAGCTTTGCTGACTCAAGCCAGATAATAAAGGAGCGATGCGGCGAGCTTCGTTTAACGTGGGAACAACAACGCTAACATTACCAAAAAGCTCCGGTGTTGGCTGTTGGGGTTGAATTGGCGGTAGTCTTCCCGGCCCTTTTAGCAGACGTGACAGCAAAATTGCCGTTGCGGGTATTTGAAGAAGTAGCAATATAAGCGGTATAACGCTTTCTACTGTCAAAGCGTTGTCCATAAATGTGTATTAGCTCTAGTAAGGCTCATCTGTAACTTGACACAGGTTGAAGTATAAATTTTATCACTTCACAAAGTGAGACAATTGTAAAATTTAGTTAAAATAATACACTTTTTTTCTTGCTCTTAACCTTCCGTTTACCTACACATCTCTCCTTTAGGATTATCGTAGAGGCGCTAACCTGGAAAGTTACTGAAAATTAACACCGATGCTCTCACGTCTACATGCAATTAAAAATAACCGTCTTGCCTCTTCAACAGCAGTGTTATTACTGAGCTTAAGTTTAGCTGCTTGTGGCGGACAGCAAGGCTCTGACAGTTCTGCTACCAAGGAAACGCCTACAGGTACAGCGCAAGATGCTACAGCGTCCAGTCCTGCTAAATTAGATCTTGGCGGCAACGTTGCCTTAACAGGTGCAGGAGCTTCTTTCCCTGCTCCACTATATGCAAGTTGGTTTACTGACTTAAACAAAAAATACCCCAACTTACAAGTAAACTATCAGTCTGTAGGTAGCGGTGCTGGAGTTGAGCAATTTGTCAAAGGTACTGTAGATTTTGGTGCCAGCGACGTTGCTATGAAGGATGAAGAAATTCAGAAAGTTCCCCAAGATAAAGGCGTAATTTTGTTGCCAGTAACGGCTGGTAGCATTGTGCTGGCTTACAACTTGCCAGATGTTCCAGAAATCAAGCTCCCAAGGGCAGTTTACACAGATATCTTATTAGGCAAAATTAAAACTTGGGACGACCCAAAAATCAAGGCGGCTAACCCAGATGCCAAACTTCCCAATCAACCAATCACAGTCGTCTATCGTTCTGATGGTAGTGGTACCACAGGTGTATTTACAAAACACATGAGCGCTATCAGTTCAGAATGGAAGAGTAAAGTAGGTGAAGGTAAAACTGTTAACTGGCCTGTAGGTGTTGGCGGTAAAGGTAATGAAGGCGTAACCGCCCAAATCCAACAAACTCAAGGCTCTATTGGCTACATTGAATATGGCTACGCTAAACAAAATAATCTTAAATTTGCTGCGCTGGAAAACAAAGCAGGCAAGTTTATTCAAGATACAGAACAGTCAGCATCTAAGACATTAGAAGCAGTAACCCTACCAGAAAATCTTCGCGCCTTTATTGCCGATCCAGAAGGTGCAGACTCTTATCCAATTGTTAGCTATACATGGATTTTGGCTTACAAAAAATATCCTGATGCTGCCAAAGCTAAAGCAATGGAAGCTATGATTGAGTATGCCTTAACTGAAGGTCAGAAATTAGCTCCAGAATTAGGTTATGTTCCTCTACCTCAAAATGTTATTCAGAAAGTAGCAGCTGCGGCTGACCAAATTAGCCCAGACTACAAAATTGCGTTTAGTGGTAGCAACACTAGTGCCAGCAAATAGTATTTAAAAATTACGAAAACTGAGTGAGGCATCTATAGTCAAAAATTACTTAAGTTAATAGTAAATGAAAAAATTATTGCTATTAAAAATGACTTGTTGATGCCTCAAATTCTCAAAATATTCTGTGCGTTGACTAAGTTGGTTCGCTCTCAGATTTTTCTCTGATTTAATCTATAAAGTCAGTATTCATGGCTACAAACTCTCAAAATTTGCCATCAGCAATTAAGAATCGCTCCGATCTCGATCAGTCTTTGGATCGGAGCTTCATTTTGCTGACTCGGATTTTTGCTCTAGCAGTTGCGGCAACTTTATTATGGATTGCTATACAAGTTGCTATTGGTGCTTGGCCTGCCATTCAAAAGTTTGGTCTGAGCTTTTTAGCACAAAGTACTTGGAACCCCGTTAAGGATGAATATGGGGTATTACCTCAAGTTTATGGAACTATAATTAGTTCTCTGATTGGGTTACTGATTGCTGTACCTATAGGCGTTGGTACGGCTGTTTTATTGAGTGAGAATTTTCTTCCAGCCAAAGTTAACCTAGTGTTGGTGTTCTTAGTAGAACTTCTGGCCGCTATACCCAGCGTTGTTTATGGAGTCTGGGGAATTTTTGTTTTAGTCCCAATTGTCAACAATTTGGGTAAATGGCTAAATCAATACTTTGGTTGGTTTCCGCTGTTTAGTACGCCTCCCACTGGACCAGGAATGTTACCTGCGGGGATTATCTTGGCAATTATGACTTTGCCAATTATTACAGCTATTTCTAGAGATGCCTTGATTTCTATTCCATCTAGTTTACGTCAAGCATCTATAGGCTTGGGTGCAACACGTTGGGAAACGATTTTTCAAGTCTTGATTCCAGCTGCCTTTTCTGGGATTGTTAGTGCTGTGATGTTAGCACTTGGTCGGGCAATGGGAGAAACAATGGCAGTGACAATGCTAATTGGTAACTCCAACAAAATTAGTGCTTCACTATTAGCGCCAGCCAATACAATTTCTTCTTTATTAGCGAATCAATTTGCCGAAGCTAGTGGTTTGCAAGTTGCAGCTTTAATGTACGCGGCTTTAGTGTTGTTTGTCCTGACATTAATAGTCAATATTTTGGCGGAGTTTATCGTTCTCCGAGTCAAGCGAGTGTAGCTTAGTTGTGGGTTAAATTTATGGTTTCTCATTATCCAGAAAGGAGTTTAACTAGTGCCTCTATGTCTCCTCGGACACTGTTTAATACAGTGATGACTGGGGTAGCAGTTCTCTGTGGAGTTTTAGCACTTATACCTTTGGTGGCAGTACTATCTTATGTTATAGTTAAAGGCTTTAGCAGTCTCAGCCTCGATATTTTCACTCAATTGCCACCTGCGCCTCTGAGAAAAGGAGGAGGTTTTGGTAATGCGATTGTTGGAACTTTGCTGATGGTGGGGATTGCGGCTTTAATTAGCATTCCGTTAGGTGTGATTGCAGCCATCTATTTAACAGAGTTTAGTCGTGGTAAAATAGCTAGGTGGGTACGTTTTGCGACTAATGTCTTGAGTGGAGTGCCTTCCATTATTGCTGGGGTATTCGCTTATGGAATTGTGGTTTTGACATTAGTAAAGTTGAACTTAGGATCATATTCAGCTATTGGTGGAGGATTTGCTTTGGCAATTTTGATGTTGCCAATCATTGTGAAAACGACTGATGAAGCTTTACAACTAGTATCACAAGATTTACGGCAAGCATCTGTAGGTTTAGGTGCGACTAACTTTCAAACTGTTACACAAGTTGTATTACCAGCGGCATTACCAGCAATTGTAACTGGTTCAACGTTAGCGATCGCCAGAGCATCTGGTGAAACTGCACCGTTACTATTTACTGCTTTGTTCTCCCAGTATTGGCTCTGTCCTAGCTTATTTTCATGTAGTCCAGATGTGTTGTTTAAACCTACACCTTCTCTGGCTGTTTTGGTTTTTAACTTTGCGATTTCTCCATTTCAAAATTGGCAGTCGTTAGCTTGGGCAGCATCTTTAATATTGGTATTAATGGTGTTAATTACGAGTATTTTTGCTCGTTGGGCAACTCGCCAAAAAGCCTAGCCACTTAATACTTCAACTATACAGCAAGTTGCATTACTATCCCAAAAACTTACATTAGACCTTTTATGGCTACTAACATTAGCACAGTGAATAGTACAGACACCGTATTACGCACAGAAAATCTGAATGTTTATTACGGCAAGTTTTTAGCTTTGCAGAATATTTGGCTAGAGATTCCCAAAAATAAGGTGACAGCTTTTATTGGGCCTTCTGGCTGCGGTAAAAGTACATTGCTAAGATGCTACAACCGTCTCAATGACTTAATTGATTCATTCAGAGCCGAAGGGCAGATTTTTTATTACGGGAAAAATTTATACGCATCTGATATTGACCCGGTAGAGGTGCGGCGCAGAATTGGGATGGTGTTTCAACGACCAAACCCATTTCCAAAGTCAATTTATGACAATATTACTTTTGGTGCCAAAATTAATGGTTACAAAGGTAACTTAGATGAATTAGTCGAACGGAGTTTGCGCCAAGCAGCTTTGTGGGATGAAGTCAAAGATAAACTCCGTCAAAGTGGCTCATCTTTGTCTGGTGGACAGCAACAAAGATTATGTATTGCAAGAGCGATCGCAGTTCAACCAGAAATTATCCTCATGGATGAACCTTGTGCAGCTTTAGACCCTATTTCTACGTTGCGAGTTGAAGAGTTAATTCATGAACTCAAAGAACAATACACAATCGTGATCGTTACCCACAATATGCAGCAAGCAGCGCGGGTTTCTGATAAAACAGCCTTTTTCAATGTACGTCCTACAGAAACAGGCGGTCGGATTGGCTATTTAGTTGAGTATGATGCTACAGAAGTAATTTTCAATAATCCTAAGCAAGAAGATACCCGCGATTACGTTAGCGGTAGATTTGGTTAAATATTACAACTGAATTAAATATTTTCCGAATTAAGAATTAGGTATGCGGCGCATATCTAATTTTATTTTTTATAGGCGTTGTTGATTGATGGATGGCAAAACAAGGGAATAACATCCTTAATAAATGTAGGATGGTTACTATAGCAATTCTTAGGCAGATGAAATACACCCCACCCGCGCTGTCGCGCACCCTCCCCTTGCCAAGGGGAGGGTTGGGGAGGGTTGGGGAGGGGTAATTTTTTA